>NZ_CAJJWO010000084.1 GCF_905196875.1 uncultured Parabacteroides sp.
AGAGCAATTAACCTACGCTCATTTCCAATAAATTACACTCTTTTCGTAACTTCAGTCTGCAAAAATACCATTATATATACATATAACAATGGGTATGGCTTTCATTTTCTATCGGTAAATATTGCAGAAGGCGTTAATAAGATAAAAAACTTTATAATCGCGTCAATGTTTACGACAGTGCCGCCCTGTTAGGCTTACATCTACACTCAGGACATGCCTAGAAGTGAGCTTCGAAACTAGAAAATATTGAACCTACTTTTGGCTTGATCCAAAAGTAGTCAAAAGATCAAGGCTGCACCTGTCTCGCTACTCCGCATCCTACATTCGCTGTCGCCTCCGAACTCGCTTCGCTCAAACAGCGGATGCTCCTGCCGCTCACTCCGGCTGCTGCGCTTAACGCTCGCCAGCTGAGGCCTTTCCAAGGAAGCGGAGCTTCCTCTTAGGATTGCCGATACTGCCTGTCAGAAAGGTGTCGGTATCGGCCATCCCAAAAGAACGCTTTGCGTTCTCTAAAAGGCCTTCGGCGGGTGAGCGTCCGCGAAGGGGAAAGACGAAGCGTTAGGGAGGCTGCGCTGTTTGAGCGTAGCGAGTTCGCAGACGACAGCGGAGTCTTTCACCGTAGCAGCGAAGCCGGTGCAGCCTTGAACTTTTGGTTACTTTTCTTTCAAGAGAAAAGTAACATTCAAATCTGACAAAAACTGAAACTTCGATTCAAACGAATCATATTCCTAAAACCTTGACCCAAACAAAGACAATCATAAAACAAATATCAAAATAAGTCATGCAAAAGAGAATTTTAGCAGGGATTGCCGGCATAGGTTTGCTGGCGGTTCTACCGGCCTGTAGTGCCCAAAAGCAATCAGTAACGGAAGATATGTATGCGGCAGCCCGTACGGCACAAACCGGATCGGAACCGGAGCAACAGGAAGTAAACACTCCTACCGGGCAGGCAACGAGAAATGTGGCAATACCTTTGTTGCAGATCGATGCCCAGGCAGTCTACAACCGAATGATCAATTACATTGCTCCGGATGAGGAACTGGCTCCGAAGGTGGTTTCCCGGCATATTTCCGTGTATGTCGATTTCCCGGCAGGAGGCGTATCGGTCAATCCCGGATATGGTAATAATCGGGCAGAACTGGTAAAGCTGGAAGAACATCTGAAGCCTCTTTTGCAATCTGATGGCGGTGGCGTAACGAAAATCCGCATCACCGGTTATGCCTCTCCTGATGGCAATACGAAAGAGAACGAACGCCTGGCGGGTAATCGCTCCATCCAGTTTAAAAACTATCTGCAGAAACAGTTCAAATTGCCTGATAACGGGCTGGTTACGGTCGACTGGGTAGGAGAGGACTGGGACGGTTTGAAAGAGTTGATCTCTAAATCGGATAAGAAATACAGTAGCCGCGTATTGGCAATCTTCCAACTGACCGACGATCCTGATAGCCGTCGTAAACAGATCCGTGCAATAGATAACGGTGCTGTATATAAAGATATCGAAAAGAGTTTCTTCGGACGTCTGCGTCGTATGGAACTGACAGTAGAAACGCAGTCGCAAATCGTTTCTGCCGATAACTTCCAGTTGATAGAACTGATTTACAGTCAACCTGACAAAGTATCCTTAACGGATTATTTTCGTGTTGCATCCCTGTATCGTCCGGGAACAGACCAATATCGGGAAGTGTATGAGCTGGCCGCTTACACTTATCCTTCGTGTGTTGTAGTTCAGTTGAATGCCGCCGCCGCTGCTTTGTCGCAGGGTGATACCGAGTCTGCCCGTTATTTTTTCAATCAGGTAGGCGGTGATCAGCGTGCTTATAATAATCTGGGAGTTTTATCATTGATGGATGGCGATAAGGAAACAGCTATGTCTTATTTCAAGAAGTCACTTCCACAGAATCCGAAACTGGCACGTGAGAATATGGAAGTTCTGATACAACGGTAACAATATTTATGAAAAACGAATTAGTTATAGCCGGCCGGCTTGTCGGCCCGGCACACCCTCCTTTGGTTGTAGCCGAACTGGGTATCAACCATGAAGGCTCGTTGCAGACTGCATTTGAAATGGTGGATGCGGCAGCTCGTGCAGGAGTGGAGGTGCTAAAACATCAGACACATATTGTAGAGGATGAAATGTGTGGAGTGGCGAAACAGGTAGTGCCCGGCAATGCCGACGTGTCTATCTACGAAATAATGAGCCGTTGCGCACTTTCGGAAGAGGATGAAATGGCCTTGCAACAATATGTGCAGTCGAAAGGAATGATCTTCATCAGTACTCCCTTTTCGCGTGCGGCAGCCGACCGCCTTCAGCGAATGAATGTTCCGGCGTTTAAGATCGGTTCGGGAGAGTGCAATAATTATCCGTTGCTGGAACATATCGCCCGATTCGGTAAACCGGTTATTTTATCGACAGGCATGAACACCATCGACAGTATTCGCAAAGCAGTAGATATTTTCAAACAATATCGTGTACCGGTAGCCCTTTTGCATACCACCAACCTTTATCCGACCCCTTCCAATTTGGTACGTTTGGGGGCTATGCAAGAAATGGTAGAGGCTTTTCCCGGCTATGTGTATGGCTTGTCCGATCATACAACAAACAATCTGGCCTGTTTGTCTGCCGTGGCATTAGGAGCCTCGATAGTAGAACGCCATTTTACCGACAGAATGGATCGTAAAGGCCCGGATATCTGCTGCTCAATGGATGAACAAACTACGTGTGAACTGATCGGACAAAGTCGGGTGATTTATTCAATGCTTGGCGGTCATAAAGAGCCGCTGCCGGAAGAGCAGGTGACAATTGATTTTGCTTATGCTACCGTAGTAACGATCCGTCCGGTGAAAAAAGGAGAATGCTTTACGAAGGATAATCTTTGGGTGAAACGTCCCGGTGTGGATGGAATCCTGGCAGAATCGTATGAAAGTATCTTAGGCCGTAAAGCGGCTGTAGATATTGAGGGAGATACGCAGCTCTTGTACGATATGATTGAAAAATGAGCATGAAACGTGTACTATTTATAACCGGTACCCGTGCTGATTTCGGAAAGTTGAAGTCGCTGATAAAAGTGTTGGACGATCATCCGGATTTTGAAGTGTCGATCTTTGTGACAGGCATGCACATGCAGCGTTTGTATGGATCTACATTTCTGGAGGTGGAACGTTGCGGCTGTAAATCTATATTCAAGTATCTGAATCAAACTTCGGAATCGACTATGGATCTTACTTTGGGAAAGACGATAGATGGTTTGTCTACTTATCTGAAAGAAAATCCGGTCGATCTGATTGTAGTTCATGGTGACCGTGTGGAAGCATTGGCAGGAGCCATTACAGGTAGTTTGAATAATATCCTTGTAGCTCATATTGAGGGTGGCGAATTGTCCGGAACGATCGACGAACTGATCCGTCATGCAGTCAGTAAGCTGAGTCATACCCACTTTGTAGCCAATGAAAAAGCCCGAAGCCGTTTGATACAGATGGGAGAGCAGGAAGAGTCGGTTTTCGTAATCGGTTCTCCGGATATGGATGTCATGTTTTCCGATGCATTGCCTGCTTTGGAAACAGTAAAAGAGTATTATGAAATACCTTACGATACTTACGGAATTGTGATGTATCATCCGGTGACTACTGAATATAAACAAACCGCTTTGCATGCCAATCAACTGGTGGATGCTTTATTGAAAGATACGCATAAGTATGTCGTGATATATCCGAATAATGATTTAGGTTCTCATTTGATACTGGAAGCCTATCAGCGTTTAAATAGTCATTCCCGTTTTCGCCTGATTCCTTCGATGCGTTTTGAATACTTCTTATCATTGCTGAAACAGGCCGCTTTTATTGTCGGAAACTCGAGTGCCGGTATCCGTGAAGCACCGGCTTATGGCATTCCATGCATCAATATCGGCAGTCGTCAGCAGAATCGGGCTTGTTCTCCTTTTATTTATAATTCATCAGAAGATTCTGGACAAATATTGGAAAGCATAGCAGGAATAGAACAGATAGCGGTAAAACCGGAATACACTTTTGGCAAAGGAAATAGTGCTGAAAAGTTTCTGGACTTATTGAGTACTTCTGCATTTTGGGATACTTCCAGGCAAAAGCAATTCAGAGATTTAGATAAAATTGAATACACTAAAATGTAATAGCATGTCGCAATCTTACGTAAGATTGTTTATCAAGCAAAGCTGCTTGATAAACACAATTCGTAAAATAAAGAGTTGGATTGTTTTGTTCAGTCAAATAAAAATAAGTAGCTACATTCGATATAATCGTAAAATATGGCTTTATAAAAAGGCGCATATAAAATTGCATAAAAGCTGTCGGTTAAGAATTGCACAAAATGATAGTTTGCGTCTGGGAGGTCCCTGGGAGCCGATAGGGAATAATTTTTATCCGGTTTATTTTGACACTCATTTTGTCGCTTATAGAAATAGTACTATTGAAGTGGAGGGAATAGTTAATATACAAACCGGCTGTCTTTTTCGTATTCTGGAAGATGCAAAGCTCATAATAGGAGAAAATGTTCTATTTAATAGTTTTGGGATGGTGTATTGTTATGAAATGATTAAGATAGGAAATGGAGTTGTAATCGCTCCATATGTACGAATGAGGGATTCGGATGGTCATCATTTTGAATATCCGGGATATGAAAAAAAGGGGGTAATCCCCATTATTATAGAAGATCATGTTTGGATTGGGTTGGGAGTCACTATATTGAAAGGGGTAACTATTGGAGAAGGATGCGTTATTGCAGCAGGTTCGGTAGTTACGAAAAGCTTTCCACCTCGATGTCTGGTCGGAGGAAATCCGGCAAAAATAATTCGTGAAAATATTTTTTGGAATAGATGACAGACTTTATTCCGAAGAGATAATCAAATAGAAATAGTATGAAGTATGTAATTTTGATCGCCGCTCGTGGGGGATCGAAACGTTTTCCGGGTAAAAATATTCAACCTTTGTTAGGTAAGCCTTTACTGGCGCATTCTATCTTGTATTCGCAGCGTGTTTTGCCGGATACGGAGATTTATGTATCGACCGATAGTAAAGAGATTGCTGCTGTGGCCCGTGAATATGGGGCTGAGGTTATCGATCGTCCGAAAGAACTGTCGGGTGATTTGTGTACGAGCGATTCCGTATTGCAGCATGCTGCATCCGAACTCCTTTCGGCGAGAAAGGAGTTCGATTATATGATTCATATACAGGCAACGAATCCCCTTCGTCCTGAAGGAATGATGGAGGAAGCCTTGAGGCATATAGAAAGCGGACAGTACGACAGTTTGTTTACGGTAAGTCCTTTGGTTAGGAAGCTGGGGCGTTTGGTCAACGGAAAATTTGTTCCCTGGAATTTTGTGTTTGGCCAGCGTAGTCAGGATATGGAAACACTTTATTTTGAGAACGGTCTGCTTTATATCTGTCACCGTGATCTGATATTGAACGGACGTATCCGGGGAGACTCTTTGTATTCGCTGGTTGTCGACCATCCTTTCGGTTCTTTGGATATCGATACAAAAGAGAATTTTGAAGAGGTAGAATATTATTCTATGAAATACCGGTATTTTGAAAATTATACAGAGGAGTAAAATGTGGTGTTTAAAAAAATATAAGGCAATTGCATATCTACCTAATACTTACGCCCTGTTGCAGTATTATCTGCTGGAACCTTATAAAGCAGAGGATACACTTTTCTTTATTCAGGATAGTTTCCCTAAAGAGGTGGCCACCCGATTACCGGTAGCAAAAAATGCAGGTCCATTTTTTCTATATAGTAACTATTTTTTTTCGCCAATGATCCGTTTTTATTCTTTCTTGAATCATAAGACTCCGGTTTATCTGGGAGGAGAGCTTCAGTTTACAAGCCTTTTCCTAAAATGCTTTGATGTATGTTTTTATCTGGAAGACGGGGTGGTTTCTTATGAGATAGTTTGTAATAAAGAAAGATCGGTTATACAAAAAAGAAAAGTTAGATCGGGGTGGTTAGGCCGATGGTTATTGGGTGATCTGTATCCTATCCTGGGGCAGGCAGAGAATGTACAAACTGTCTATTTAACCGGGATTCTGCCGATACCGGAACCGATTGCACATAAAGTAGAGTTGATCGATCTGAAGTTACTATGGCAACAAAAAGATTTGCAGCAAAAAGAAAATATATTGAAAGTATTTCTACCGGAAGGTTTCGATAAAGACAGACTGGTCGGTTGTGAAACTTTATTACTGACACAACCTTTTAGTGAAGACTTTGGAGAATGTTTTCCGGAACAGGAAAAGATAGATATATACCGGAAATTATTATCCGGCTATGATGAATCGAAAGTATTGATAAAAGTTCATCCCCGGGAAAAAACAGATTATTCGTGTTATTTTCCCCAGGCAAAGATATTGCGAACATCCTGTCCGATGGAACTATTGATGCTTTTGGGTTTACATATAAAAAGAGCAGTCAGCGTTAATTCGACAGCTATTTTTAATCTGGGTAATTCTGTTGAGAAAATAATCAGTGGATATGATGTTTCTCCGGCCTTAGCTAAAGAAGCGAAAAGACGCGGATTATATGATGGCATATCAAATGGATCCGAAAATAAACAGGGATACTTTTGAATGTGAAATACTAATATTTTGCATTCAAAAGTACCTTATTTCAGCATCAAAAGTATATACCTTTTTTCTGGATAAACGTACAAAGCGAAACTGTTCTTCCCGGCCGATAGGAAGAACAATTATGAACAAAAAATTTTTTACAGCTTCTGCGGAGGAACTCATTTGTCGTTTCCCCGTTTTGCGGAAAGCATGGATAAAGCTCCCGATAAGGAGCAACTGATCATTGAATGTGCCCGTTTCCTGAAAAAAAAGGAAATTCTTGAAAAGAGATCATGGCGTATTTTTGCGAAACGATTCTTTGCCTGCTACAAAGAACAGATCCTGGTTTATTATGGCTACCAGCCGCAGGATGCCGGACGTCCGCTCGTACAGGTGAATGATAAATACCTGTTTCTTGCCGTGATGGCTGCCTTATGTAAAACCGGAAAAATAGACGATAGCCAGAAAGCGTTGAGTGAAGTGCTTTATGCCGGGTTTGGCCTGGAGCTAGAAGTTTCGACCATTCAGAGGCAATTGTCTGAGATTCTATCAGAATACAGTAAGTTATTCGATTATATAGCGAAGTTCAAAAAAGACGATTTTAAATAATAATTTTAAAAGGCTTGAGAATGAACAGTTTTCGCTTTTGTTTTCCGGCGTTTTTATTACTCCTGTCTTTGCAGGAGGCATATTACCTTTATTCTTGTCAGGCAAGATGGCAGGAGTGTCTAAAAAAATTGGGCTTGCCCCTCTTTGTATTAGTTATAAATAATATTTATTCTATATTAAAGAGAGCGGAACAAACTGTTGTCGGAGCGATGTACTGTAAGTTGTTTCAACACCTTGAATCTAATCGGTCAAATAGCGCCGCTTTTGCGCGTCTACGCCTGTCATGTTTCATTTATTAATTAAAACTATAGGGAAAATGACAAAACGTAAGGAAGAGTTATCTTCAAGCTTTCGCAAGAGCGGTTACCTGAAAGTTGGCAGAACTATACTGCGGGCTTTGTTTTCCGAAAGTCGTGAACAACGCGGATTGGCTGCTGTGTTATTGTGTGTGTTAACCTATGCTTATTTCAGTGATGGGCATGTCTGCCTGAACAACCAGTCGGTCTATTGCCGGGCAGGCGAGTGGATCACTTCGTTTACCGAGATAGCCGGTTTGACCGGACTGGATCGGCGTTTGGTTAAAAAACATCTTCTGAATCTGGAAGAACGTGGTTTCCTGCATGTCCATGATCTGGGAAACTATAAACGTATTGCCCTGGCTATCTGGGAGCCGGTGGTGAATCAGAATACAAATAGCTCTTCACCGGCAACAGCGAGCGATGACCGGTTGCCGGATATCGGGTCGGGTCTCCTGGATCAGGCCGGACAGTTTTATCAATCTTCTAAGGGGGGACAAGGATGGACAAACTGAATCTGAACCGGGTAAATCTCCCGATGGAACAGGCTGTAATTGCCGGGTTGCTTACCAGCCCGGATGCAGTATACGACGTGAACGGACGTTTGCGTAGCGAGATGTTCAGCCATCCCGACCTGCGTTTTGTGTATGAAGCGATTCTTTCGCTGGCTTCCGCCGGTCAGCCGGTCGACATGCTGACGGTGGAGACGGCTATGCAGCGGCTCGACTATCCGGCTTATATGCGGCTCAACGGGCTTTCGTTTCTTTCGGGCATGTTGCTCGATGTGCGTACCGACCATCATATCCGCGTACATGCCGACCAGCTGGTGCGCTGCTATATTCTCCGCAGCCTGCTCACTTCGTTGCAGGAGAAACAGGTAAAGGCTTTACGGCCCGACACCGATATAGCGGAGCTGCTGAATGAACTGGATGCGCTGGTTTGTGCGTTGCAGGATGAAATGGTTCCGGCTTTTACCCTCGAGGCGGCCGGACAGGTGGCACGCAGGGCATTGGACTTGTCTTATCAAAGACAGGCGGATCGAGAAGCCGGTGTACATGACCAGGTTTATACGGGTGTGTCGGAACTCGACCGTTTGTCGGGCGGATTGTATAAGGGCGAACTGACGGTTCTGGCGGGACGTCCTTCGATGGGTAAATCGGCGGTGGCTTTATGGATGGCGCTGAATGCGGCACGCCAGGGAAAAGCGGTGGCTTTCTTCAGTGTGGAGATGAACAAGGAGCAGATCGTGCTCCGCTTGCTGTCGATGATCAGCGGGATAGACGCCAATTGCCTGCGTTTCAGAGGGACTTCGGTATCCGACCGTCTGCGTCTGGAAAAGGCGCAGGAAGAGCTAGGCCGTTTGCCCATAACATTGGAGTATTGTGGCAGCGATACGGTGGAAGATATACGTGCCAAGGCACAGATACTATATAAGCAGGGAAAGTTGGACGTGTTGTTTATCGACTATCTGAACCTGATCAATATCGTGTTGTCGAAAAGCCAGTTGCAGGAGACTACGGACCTGGCTTTGGGAAATATCGTACGAAAAATTAAGTTGATGGCCGAAGAGATGGATATACCGGTGGTATTGCTGGCGCAGATGAACCGGGAGAGCGAACGTCGTACGGCCCCTTATTTCCCGGTATTGAGCGACTTACGTAATTCGGGTGCGATCGAGCAGGTGGCCGATGTGGTGATATTCGTCTATCGTTCCGAAAAATACGGCATAACGCACGATCCGAAGACGCGGGAAGACCTGAGAGGCGTCGGGTTGTTGTTTCTGGCCAAGAACCGCAACGGGGCGACAGGAACAGCCCGTTTCCGCTATAATCCGGCATTGACCTGTTTGACGGATTATGATCCGAAGGTAATATAATGCCTAAAAAAAGATGGAGATTATGATATTTATAAAAAAGTAATTCGAAATGGTACAAAAAAATTTAATTTATGATGTTGGTATGCATAAAGGCAATGATACCGATTATTATCTCAAAAAAGGATTTAAGGTGATTGCTTTTGAAGCTGATCCGCAATTGATACTATTCTGTAAAGATCGATTCCGAGATGAGATTAATTCCGGACAATTAATAATCGTTGAAGGTGCAATTGTAGATCCAGCGTTGGCAACAGAAAAAAAAGAGAAGGTGCGATTTTTTGAAAACAAGGGGAATAGTGAATGGGGAACCGTTTGTCAGAACTGGGTTGACAGGAATGAACGATCAGGAAAACCCAGTTGTATGATAGAAGTTCCCGTTACAGATTTTGCCGCGTGTTTAAATCGATATGGAATCCCTTATTATTTGAAAATAGATATCGAGGGAATGGATATTCTTTGTTTGAAAGCATTGCTTTTATTCCGGGAAAGACCTGATTTTGTTTCATTGGAATCAAATAAGGTTGATTTTAGGAAATTGAAAGAGGAATTTAACTTGTTGTGTGAATTAGGCTATAATTCCTTTCAAGCAGTAAATCAGGCAAAAATACCAAATTCAAAAGAACCTCTTGATACGAAAGAAGGACGTTTTGTTGGATATGTATTTCCTATAGCTTCTTCGGGAGCCTTTGGAAAAGATCTTCCTATATCCGGATGGATGAAAAGAAAGAAAATATTGCTGATTTATCGTTGGATTTTTCTGAAATATAAATTCTGGGGACCGGATGACAGATATGCTAGATGGCATAAAAATTTATTTGGCAAAATTTATTATCGCATATTAGGTTTTGGATGGTATGATACACATGCCCGAAGGTGTGATAGGTAGTTGGAGTGCTACTTTGACTAAATAAATTCTTACAGAATGAATCTGAAAGGTCAGATAAAACAAAAGGTCTGTTTGGAGGAGGTAGTGGAACGTTACCTTCCTCTGCAACGGAGCGGAAGTTCAGCAAAGACGTTGATCGGTCTTTGTCCTTTTCACGATGACCGGCATCCGTCGCTGCATATCAACGTGAAGGAGCAATATTACAAGTGTTTTGCCTGCGGTGAAGGGGGAGACCTGTTCAAATTTGTTCAGAAAATGGAGGGATGCGACTTCCGTACGGCCCTGAAGAAGTTGGCCGGATGGTATGGCCTGTCGGATACGGACGATTACCGGCCGATTGAATACCCTCCGGTAAAGAGGAAACCGCTACCGGTTGCAGGAGATAAGCCGGAACCGGTCAGCCGGGTGTATATCGAAGCCTTGTTGCGTAGCCACCGGAGAGTCCTGGAGTTGTTGGAAGCATATGTGCCCGAAGATGAAGTGTTGCGTGATACCTATAAATTGTTCGAAGTAGGACAGGCATCCTCCTTTTTACCGTATGATTATACTTACCTATGTAACCGTATTGTTTTTCCGATCCGTAATGAACAAGGCGTGTTGGTGGCCTTTGCCGGCCGTTACCGGGGTGAGACGAAAGGTACGGATATCCGAAAATATATGAACTCGTCGAACAGTGCAGTATATCATAAAAGTACCCTCTTATATGGCCTCTATCAGGCGCAGGAAGCGATCCACCGGCATGGTTTTGTCTATATCACGGAAGGATATAAGGATGTACTGGCCATGTATGCTGCCGGGTTTTGTAATACGGTAGCTTTGTGTGGGACTGCTCTGACTGTCGAGCATGCTGAATTGCTTCACCGTTATACTCGTACTGTGATCGTCATGCTCGACAGTGACGATGCCGGCCAGACGAATGGTTATAAATCGGCACGGCTGCTGGTAGGAAAAGGTTTTTCCGTAGGCCGTATCATTCTTGAACCGGAGCATGATCCGGATTCTTTTTTACATGCGATTGGAAAGAAGGCATTTGTCGAATATCTGAAAAAAGCAACCCGTTACAGCCGGCTGGAGATCTATGAAACCGACTTGCTGAAACAAGTAAAACAGTTATTGTCTGAACTGAGCCTGGCGCTAACGGTTGCAGAACGTTCGGAACTGTTTTCTCAAATGCTCCCTTTATATAGGCGGCTGGGAAAGGTTACGACTCGCCTGGTGCATTCGCCGGTGATGAAGGCGGATTGGCTATTGGAATAAATCAGAATATGAAGTAAAATGAATTTAAAAATATGATTGTAGACAACGGCCGCAAGGTGATATACCTGCATAATCCGAAATGCGGAGGAACATTTCTGAGAGATATTTATATTGAAAAATATGGAGAGTCGGAAGCTACGAAATGGTGGAAAATATATGACTCTCGATATGGTACAGACCTGGGACATATTACCTATTCGGATTTATACCGTTTTATTCCGGATTGGAAAGATTATAGGATCGTAATGATGGTACGTAACCCGTATAGTCGTTTTTATTCGGCAGTCAAGGAGGTTAAGCTGCATTTGATAGGCTTTATAAAACTTGGTTTTATTGAAATTCCTTATGCAAGAATAGATAAAAATGGAATAGAATCAAGAATAAAAAATACTTTTTTTCGAAGTATATGTCCAGGGACATATAATCATACTCTGGTGAAACTTTTCACTGTTTCACCAGAGTATTGTTGTAAACAAATTTTGTCTTTTGAACGCCCGAAACAAGACTTATTCATACGAAGCAAAAAAATCCCCTGGCTGAACCCACAAAGTTATTTTTGGGGTAAAGATGTTGAAGTTCTCTATTATGAATCGGAAACCGACTGGGAGAAATTATTGGATATTTTTGACTTATCGGAATACCTGACTCGTCTATCGATAGCAAAAGCTTATGAAATACCTGATTATATGTATGCGATGATCGAGGAACTCTATCCTGAAGATATGGAATTATTCCGAAAATATAAAACCTCATAATTAAAATAGAAATATAAAAATGAAAATTATTCACGTAATAAATTCCATGAGTACGTCTCATGGAGGTCCTACGCGTACTGTATTATTAACAATGCAAGGAATAAGATCGTTGGGAATGGATGTAGAGATAGTGACAAACCAACCGGCTTCGGGAGAGGTAGCTGTATCGAATGATCCTTCCATTCGTTATGTTCCCCGTTTTGGTTTCAAAGAGAAACATTTCGGCTATTCGAAGGCGATCGCTCAGGAACTGGTAAGAATAGAAAATGTGGATATCTATCATATCCAGGGGATATGGTTGTATTCGGGATACATTACTGCTCGCTATGCCAGAAAGCAAGGGTGCCCTTACCTGATAACTTTGCATGGAACCCTTTATCCGCAAGCTTTGGTACAATCATCTTTTAAAAAGAAAACTTCTTTGTTCTTCTATCAGCGTCGGCAGTTGCAACAAGCTGCCTGTATTCATGCTACTTGTCGGGAAGAGATGGAACATTACCGGGCATTGGGGTTTACTAATCCTGTGGCTGTACTACCTTACCCTATGGAATGTGATGATAGGGTGGAACCGATGTATCCGAAAGATATCAAACGCATCGGTTACCTGGGACGTGTGCATCCCCGCAAAAGGGTGGAGAGGTTATTAGAAATATGGTTTCGTTTGAAAGAACCGGGCGAACTGTTGATTATGGGTGACGGAGATCCTGAATATATACAATTCCTAAAAAAGGAAACAGAGCGATTGAAACTGCAGAGAGTGAAATTTGAAGGTTTTGTCACGGGCGAGAAAAAGAACCGTCTGCTGGCTTCTTTGACTTGCCTTGTAGTTCCCAGTGATTTTGAAAATTGCGGTATTATCACACCTGAAGCCTTGCTTCAGGAAATACCGGTTATCGCTTCGACAGGCTCTCCCTGGCAGGATTTGGAAACATATCGGTGTGGGCGTTGGGTAAACAATGATATCGATACATTAACCGGACAAGTTAAGGATCTTTTGTCTATGGATGAAAATACGCTATATGAAATGGGTAAGCGCGGACGTCAGTTGGTATTGGATAAATACTCGGTGGATGTCGTCTCCCGTCAGATGGAACAGTTGTATGACTGGGTAGCCGGGCAAGGAGATAAACCTGAATTTGTATATGATTGAAACAAATACGAATAAAAATGAACAAGATTGAATTAGCCAAAGAAATTGCAAGTCGCATGTCTACGACTGTTACACAAACTCTGTGTTTTATAGACACGATGAACGATGTGATATGTGAGTCGATATCGCACGATAAGTCTGTTATCATCCAGAATTTCGGACATTATATGCCTTGGCAACAGACCGAACGTTTAGGACGTAATCCCAGAAGCGGTAAGGAGTGTACGATCCCCAGTCGTGTAAGTGTGAAATTCAAGCCTGGAAAAGGATTGATTGAGAAAATAAATGAAAAATAATTGAATATGGGAAAAGCCTGGGAGGTATTTTGGGGATGGATATTAGTCTGTCTGTTGAGCTCTTGCGGATCCGTAAAGGATATTGCCTATTTGCAAGGGGAGGATTTATTGAATAAAGCGACAGTGATCGATACGGTTACTTTAAAGATACAAAAAGATGATTTGCTGGATATAAATGTGAGTTGTCCGAATCCTGAATTGCTGCGTCCTTTTCTGCGATATGGCAGTCAGTACGATAATAATGGGGGCATGGGTGGGGGAAATAGTTCCGGATATCTGGTAGAAGCAGACGGGACGATCAATTTCCCACTGCTCGGGGAAATAAAAGTAACCGGTTTGACCCGGCGAGAGTTAATCGGTCTGATTCAAAACCGTCTGGAGAAAGAAGGGTATATAAAAGCTCCGGTCGTTACAGTCCGTTTTCTGAATTTCCGTATCTCGATACTTGGAGAAGTCAGTAATCCGGGTACTTACAGCATCTCTTCAGAACGCATAACCTTGTTTGAAGCCTTGAGTATGGCTGGTGACCTGACTATTCATGGGCGGCGTAACCGGGTGGCTGTTATCCGGGAGACGAATGGGGTACGAACAATCCTATATCATGACCTGCGTTCGAGGGATATTTTCCAATCTCCCGATTATTATTTAAAACAAAATGATATGGTGTATGTGGAACCGAACCGGGTCCGGGCAGAGACGAGTGTACAGAACCAGTTTACGAATGTGGGAACCTGGATCACGCTTATTTCTTTCCTGGCCTCGATGAGTGTTTTGATATTTAAATAAAAGAATATGAAAGAACAGAACCCTTATACGGACAGTTTCAAGCTGGTGGATGAATTCAATCTCCGGACAATTCTGGATGTCCTGTTAACGAAATGGTATTGGTTTGCCTTATCTGTTTTTTTATGTGTGGGAGGTGCTTATGTTTATATAAAGACTGTTCCGGTGGTCTATAAACGGAGAGCGATCGTACAGCTAAAAAACAAAGTGAAAACAGAAGAGGCTTTCAATGAAAAACAGATGTTTGCCAATAGTGAAATGAATATGAGTATTGATGGAGAAGCACTGGTTTTCAAGTCACGTTTACTGATGGGAGATGTGATCCGACAGTTGGGATTGGAAATCGGATATGCTGTAGACGATGGGTTGAAAATGAGAGAGATGTATACGGATATGCCGATACGGATTGATTTTCCGGATTCAACCTTTAGCAAACCGGTTCTTTTCTCGATTATACCGCAGTCGGACAGTTGTTACAAAATAAAAGGATTGGATGATGATCCGGATGGCGTAATGGAATATAATTTCGGTGCGGAAGTTATCACTCCGATCGGAAAGATAGTTGTGAGCCGAACTTCTTTTTTTAATACAGAATGGCTGAATGTCCCGGTGCTTATTACCTGTCATGAACATAAATCGCTCGTTTCCTCCCTGTTAAGTAAACTGGAAGTGGAACGTTCCATTAAAGAGGCTAATTTATTGACATTGACTTATCAGGACACAGAGTCGGCAAGGGCAGACGATATACTGAATACGTTGGTGCGCGCATATGTGGATGAGTCGATGAAGGATAAAAATCAGATTATACAAAGCACGGCACTCTTTATTGATGAACGATTGCAGTTGATTAATGAGGAACTGGGAAATGTAGAGAGTGACATTGAGGATTATCGGAAGCAAAACAAATTGGCAAACTTTGGTATAGAAGCAAAAGTCGCTTTGGAAAACCGAAGCCGGTATGATAGGGATGTGATCAACCTGACCGGACAAAAAGATCTGATCGAACTTGTTCAGCAGTATTTACATGATCCGCTAAAAAATGAATCTCTTCTACCTGCTAATACCGGTATACTGAGCGAAGGACAAGAAGTATTATTCAGCAGATACAACACATCTATACTGGAACGGGAGAAGTTACGAGAAAACGCTGGAGATGAGAGCCCAGCAGTCAAGTCGTTGACAAATGAAATAGTTTCCCTGCGCCGGGTGATCAGCCTGAGTCTGAAAAATGCTAAAGGAGAAATCGATATGAAACTGGATTATGCCGAACGGATGAGGTTACTGGAAATCGGCAGGATCAGCAATATACCGACACAACAGCGATATGTACTTTCGGTAGAGCGTCAGCAGAAAATTAAAGAAGATCTATTCCTCTATTTGCTAAATAAACGTGAGGAGAATGCGTTGTCGTCTGCTACAGCCGAGAGTAATCTTCATATAGTTGACCCGGCTTACGGAGTCGGTACGGCAGGAGCTAGCTCTTTGGTTATTTTATTCGGAGCGTTACTTGCCGGATTGTTTATTCCTGGATTGTGTTTCTATCTGGGCCCGATGCTGGATGTAACGGTGCGGGGACGAAAAGATATTGAAGATAACCTGAGCATTCCTTTCCTGGGAGAGATACCGCATAACCGGAAGAAAAAAGAAATGGTGGTCGGTAAGCAGCATAGGGATGAAGTATCGGAAGCATTTAGTATTGTGCGGACTAATATTGATTTTATGGTGGATAAACAAAAAAAATCACAAGTCTTGATGTTGACATCTTCCAATCCGGCTGCAGGAAAGTCGTTTATATCGAATAATCTAGCGGCCTCTCTGGTGTTGGCGGGTAAACGGACTATTTTGCTGGAAATGGATCTCCGCAAGGGGTCGAAGAAGGATGATGATGGCCATATATTACCAGGGCTAACTCACTATTTGTCTGGCAAGATAACTGATCTTAGTCAATTGATATATCCTTATAAGGGATTTGAAGAACTGGATGTCATTACTTCCGGGCCTATTCCGCCCAATCCTTCCGAATTGTTGTTGGGACAGCGGTTGGATGAGTTGGTCGAGCAATTAAAGGAGCGTTATGAATATGTCGTTATCGATGCGGTTCCTTACGGTATGGTGGCGGATGCTCCGATTATCAGTCGTGTTGTCGATCTGTGTATTTATGTAATACGCGAAGGTTTGATGGATAGACGGCGGTTACCGGATGTTGAGAGCTTGTATACCGAAGGTAAGTTGCCACATCTCTCTGTGTTGCTGAATGATGCACGGAATAAACATGCCGGCTATGGCTATGGTTACGGATATTATGGCTATGGTTATGGAGGAAGTTATTATGGATCCCCTAACTCTTAATCTACATGCAAAAAAGAGTCGTCATAATCAATAAATACGGCGCACTTCATCCTTCGGCTACCGGACGTCCGGTTCGTAAACTGGCTGATTATTTATGGGAAAATGAGGTCGATGTGATCGTTCTTTCCATTCATGCCCCTTACAAGGGACAGATTTCGCAACAATGTGAGAAATTACCTTACCGGACGATCGAATTACCCGATTTTTATAGCGGTACAAATAAATGGCTTCGTTTGTTAGGCAATCTTGTAGATGGTTTTCGATTGATGGCTTACTCTATGTTGCTACCGCATCATCAGCTAAAGATTGTATTGACTGATCCTTCTTTGATTAATATCTGGGCGATCTTATTCCGTCCATTTACTCAAAGTAAACTGGTCTTTTGGACGATGGATTTATATCCGGAGGCATTCGTTTCAGCGGGATTAGTTTCTTGTAATAATCCCGCATACCGGATACTTTCTTCTTTTGTTTATGATCATATTCCTGATTTCCTGATCACTTTGGGTGAACAACAATACCGTTATCTATGCCGGCAATATAAGCAGTCTTTTATTCCTCATATCGTATTGCCTTGCGGAATATGTCCGAAAGAGGAAGCGGATGAGCCACTTTGGCGGAAAGCTAACCGGGATAAAATTATTTTCTGTTATGCAGGAAATATCGGAGAAGCCCATAATGATGTGTTTCTTTTGGAACTGATCAGACAACTGGATCCTGAAAAACATTTGATATTACTTCGTTTATATGGAGCAAAAGCACAACAAGTGCTGAAGGAAGCAAGTGTTTTTGAGTCGGTAATCCAACTTGAATATATCGCTCTGACAGATATGCAATATATAGACATCTGTGTGGCTTCTCTATTGCCTGCATGGAATCATGTTTGTGTACCGTCGAAAGTTGTCAGTGCAATATGTTGCGGACTGCCTGTTTTATATAATGCGAATGATAAATCGGAAGGAGCTTGTATGTTTTCCGGAGCAATTTGGTTGATATCGGATTCAGACGCTATGATAGATTATATATCGCGCTTTTTAAAGGAACTGACAAAGGATACCATTCTGCAGAAGAAAGAGAATGCCAAATGCTATGCTCATGAATTAGCAATATTGGAAAAGACTAATCTGTCTAATTTATTGCATATAATCAAATAAAAAATATTTTATAAAACACATATTTTATTATGGTCAATAAAATACCTCTGCTAATGACCGCTTCTGTCAGTACCAGGAATATGAAGGGAGCTTGTTTCTCAGATGCAGAACGAGAAAAAATGTATTTGGAAACAATTCTTTTTTACAAACAGAAATTGTTAGAAAAGAAGAAAGATAACTATAAAATCGTATTTGTTGAAAATTCCGGATGGGATTTGCAACGGTTTAGTATACAGGTTCAGGAATTTGTCGGTTTGTCTATTGAATTTATTTCTTTAGATCCTGCTTTTTTTGATATAAGCAAAGGGAAAGGATATAATGAATTGTTATTGATAAATGAAGCCATAAAGAAGTCTGAGTTTATACGGAAAGCTAAAGCTTTTGTAAAAGTGACAGGTCGATATCCTATTTATAATATTCGATATTTTATAGATGTTTCCAGTGATTTGATAAGGAGAAATAATGTCGATTTATATATTGATATTAAAGATCATAAGTTATATGATTTTTTACGGTTACATATGTGTGGACATGCGGCTGACGTAAGATTATTTGCAACTACAGTTCCTTTTTATCAGGAAAATATTTCTGATAAATATGTACAGTTGAACGATTATGGAGGCATTATGCTAGAGGGGATAATGTATAATCTGGTGAAGTCTTTGCGAAATAAATATCATATTGTTTGTCGTTTTAGAAGAGAACCTCACTTTGGTGGAATTGAAGGATCGAATGTGAAGGCGGTAACATTTACAAAGAATCAAGATTCTTTTATCGGAAAAGTAAAACGTTTAACAGGTAATTTTATAAGATGGTTTATTCCCTTCTTCTGGTTCTGAAAAAAATAATCTTATCCGTATTATAGTTATGTCAAATAAAAGAGAAGAATTATTAGTCGATTTATCGCTGTATAAAAATAAGTTGGATTTAAAAAATAAGATTGGCCGTTTTAGCTGGAATATAGTATATAGAATAGCCTTCCGCCCTTTTAGTCTGACATTGTTTAATCCCTGGAGATTGTTCTTGCTCCGTCTTTGGGGAGCAAAACTAGATCCAAAAGCACATATCTATTCTTCGGTAAGAATATGGGCTCCCTGGAATTTAGAGATGGGGGCTTACTCCTGCCTGGCACCTTATGTAGACTGTTATAATACCGCTTTAGTTAAAATCGGAGAACATTCTACCATATCTCAAAAAAGTTATTTATGTGCTTCGTCCCATGATATAACGGATCGGTTTCATTCATTGATAACGGCACCTATTGTCATTGAAGATCAGGTTTGGATAGCAACAGAGGCTTTTGTCGGAATGGGAACAAGAATTAAACAGGGGGCCATAGTTGGAGCCCGGGCTTGTGTCTTTAAAGATGTCGATCCGTGGACCGTAGTAGGAGGTAATCCTGCCAAAATAATAAAAAAAAGAGTTATAAGAAATACCAATTTGTCATCCTTGATTACTAAATAATGAAAGAGCTGGATATCTCTGTTATCATCCTTACTTATAATGAGGAAATACATATTTGTCGTTGTATAGAAAATATATATCCTTTAGTAAGGAATATTTTTATAATAGATAGTTATTCTACGGACCGAACACTTTTAATTGCAAGCAAATATGAAAAAGTGACGATTCTGCAAAATAAATGGGAAAATAACTATGCTAAACAATTTAATTGGGCCTTGGAACATGCTCCTATCCGAACAAAATGGGTGCTTCGTCTGGATGCGGATGAATATTTGCTGCCTGCATTGATCAGGGAATTATCAGAGCGAGTGTCATTCTTACCAGAGAATATATCCGGTATTGTTTTTAAAAGGCGACATTATTTCCTGGGCAAATGGATGAAACGGGGAATCTATCCTGTTTATTTACTTCGTATGTTTCGTTATGGTAAAGCGATTTGTGAACAACGGCTGATGGATGAACATATTCAGTTGCTGGAGGGTACTGCAATCAATTTTGAAGAGGATTTTGTCGATCATAATCTAAATAATCTATCCTGGTTCTGTAATAAACATGTGGGGTATGCTGTTCGTGAGGCGGCTGATTTGTTGGATATCGAACTGGATATATATGGAACATCGCTATCAGATGATCAGAAAATTTTAACCGCTCAGGCTATGGATAAGAGACGAAAAAAACATCGTTATGCGCGTATGCCTCTTTTCTGGCGTGCGTTTGTTTATTTCTGTTATCGTTACTTTCTTAAAGCGGGTTTCCTGGAAGGTAAAGAAGGCTTTTTATGGCATTTCCTGCAAGGGTGGTGGTACAGGACCTTGGTCGATGCTAAAGTTTTTGAAATAAAGCATTGTTTCTTTACAGACAGGGAGAAAATCAAAAATTATTTGAGTGATGTTTATAATTGCAGGTAAATGTGATTTAAGTAATAATAAATTAGATAACAAATGGATATGAAAGTTTCAATTATTGTACCGGTATATAATGTTGCCCCTTACCTTGAGGCTTGTTTATTATCTTGTATTAATCAGACATTTCGTGATATAGAAATCGTTGTTGTTGATGACGGATCTACAGATGAGTCTCCCGGTATCATCAAAAGGTATGCAGAAAAAGATGATCGTATTAAAGTCATTACAAAAGAAAATCAAGGATTGATTTATGCTCGTAAATCAGGGTTGGAGGCGGCTTGTGGTGAATATGTCTTTCATCTGGATGGAGATGATTATCTGGAAGTGAATGCGATAGAAGTGCTTTATCGTGAAATTATAAAAAGTGGATCTGATTATGCTGAGTGTGGATATTATTTTGTTAGTGAGGATGATAGTCGTATCTGTAAACAAAAGATTAAGGGGAATAGTCTGTTGAATGGATTATCTGGAGAGGATTTATTATTTTATGCGCTTCATCATAACAGATGGTCTATTTGGGGTAAATTGATGCAGAAATCTTTGTTTGATGGGATTGTTTACTTTCCGGTTTCTTTGGGAGAAGATTTATTTTTACTTATGCAAATCTGCTTAAAAGTAAGGAAATCGATAGTTGTTGATATTTTTTTGTATAATTATGTTTCGCGACCAGGATCGATAACAAATCAGAAGGAAGTATACAGGAAACGTAGGCTTGATATGATAAAGTCTATATTTTTTCTTTTAGATAGATATGCTTATAGTCAGTCAGTTAGAGAGGAAGTCTATTTGATGTTTTATTATTATTTTCTGAATGGCATTTATCGTAAGGAGATAGAGGTTAAAACAATTTTGTATGATTATTATTGGAGTAAGGAAGAACAAAGGGCCCTTTTATGGAGGAGAAGAAAAGATTTTTATTTAATTACAGGTGTATCTTTTCTATGTCCTTTTGTAGGTCGCTTGATACTAAAGATATATTTGCCTGTAATTTTTTTATGGCGTAAGTTTTTGGGTCATTGGAATAAAAGGTTTAAAAGAAGTTGAGTCTGCTGCGTTGTATTATCGTACAGATCGGGAAAAAATCAAAAAATATTGTGTGATGCTTATAATTGCAGGTAAATGTGATTAAGTAATAATAAATTAGATAACAAATGGATATAAAAGTTTCAATTATTGTACCGGTATATAATGTTGCCCCTTACCTTGAGGCTTGTT
>NZ_CAJJWO010000085.1 GCF_905196875.1 uncultured Parabacteroides sp.
ATCACTTCGCTAATTAAACAAATAGAAAGGGTTGCAATTAATAACATGCAACCCTTTCTATTTGCTGTAATCCTCCTCTTAACAAAAGAAAGCAAAGGAACACTAGCCGATTTAAAGTGAATTCCTTACCTTTGGGAGTGAAACAAATCAGACTTGTATGGAACTCACTCTCCCAACCCAGTTGAATGCTACCGAACCGACCGTACTCGACACGAAGGTACTCGTTGTGATCGGAGCGAATGGCGCCGGCAAAAGTTCGTTTGGTAGGGACTTGCTGGAACGTTATGCCGATAACAGTAAAAAGATATCCGGTATGCATTCGTTATTTATCAGCAGCGAAGAACCTGTTCCTGTCGAAGGCAACGAACTTAGCCGTCTTCAGTCGATGATCGCAGAACGCATTTTTATGCCTCGTCTTTCGGAATACGAAAAACTGATCCTGCGCCTGCAAAGCGAAGAATTCGAAGCGGCCGTAAACTACAAGGAGGCCTGTAAGCTCAATCCGGACCTGCAACCACCTGTCACCAAAATAGACCGCATCCAGGCCATCTGGGAAAAAATGTTTCCCCACAACCGCCTGGTGCGCAAGTCTGGATTTATCGAACTGGCTTCCACCAGCCGTGACGGCAATTCATATACAGCCGAAAGAATGAGCGACGGCGAAAAGATCGTCTTCTACCTGATCGGAGCCGTACTTTGTGCCACCCCGAACGAACTGCTGGTGATCGAAGAACCGGAAATACTCCTTCACAACTCCATCAAAAACCTTCTCTGGGACGAGATCGAAGCCATGCGCCCCGATTGCACCTACGTATATCTCACACACGATATCGACTTTGCCACCTCACGTCCGCAAGGTAAACGGATCTGGATCAGAGATTACAATGCCGATACCCACGTCTGGGATTACCAGCTGATAGAAAGCAACGACAGCCTTCCCGAAGAAGTCTACATAGATATCCTGGGAAGCCGTAAACCGATCCTGTTCATCGAAGGCACCGATTCAAACAGTATCGACAACCGCCTCTACCCGCTTATCTTCCCCGATTATATGGTCAAGCCGATGGGCGGTTGCCAGAAAGTGATCGAAACGACGAAGGCCTTCCGTCAGCTACAGGATTTCCATACGCTGGAATCGATGGGGATCGTCGACCGCGACCGTCGTACCGGGGGAGAGATCGATTATCTGCGCGAGCAACATATTTTCGTTCCCGATGTAGCCGAAGTAGAAAATCTGCTAATGCTCGAGCCAGTCATTAAAACCGTTGCCAGTCGCCTGATGAGAGATCCCGAACAAGTATTCGAGCAGGTAAAAGAGAATGTAGTCAAACTGTTCGAGAAAGATCTGGAAAGCCAGGTGATTCTCCATGCCAAACACCGTGTACGCAAAAAGCTCGAAACGACAGTAGACCGGAAAATCACCACGGTCGAACAACTGACCGAACACGTGGAAAGTATTCGTTTCAACGTTCACGTAGATGAGATTTACAGCGGAATAAAAGATAAATTTATTCAATACGTCGAGACAAGCGACTACAAAAATATCCTCCGGGTATATAATCAGAAAGGCATGCTTCCGCAAAGTCGCCTGTGTAACATTTGCGGTATCAGCAACAAAGAAAGTTATCTGAACCTGATACTCTCTATATTGAAAGAAAATAAAGAGGATGCGGAAATCATCCGTTCATCCATCAAAGAATCTTTAGGGACATAAAAAGTTATCAAAAATGCAGGAAAAGTCCGTAAAAAATCGTTCTTTTGCACATTAAAATTATCGACATTAACTGGGATAGTCCTTTTACAAAAAGAATATGCGTACACCGACACTACAATACCTCTACCTGCAAAAGCCGGTAACAATGGTTATCATCATCTGTATAATCTCCGTACTTCCCTGGATCGGTCTGGGGGATTTCTCCACTAAAGGAGAACCACGTGAAGCATCAGTTGCTATATCCATGTTGGAATCAGGAAATTGGGTGTTGCCCCAGGTCTATGCCAACGAGTTTGCTTACAAACCTCCTATGGCACACTGGCTGATGGCTGCTTTTTCCTACCCGCAAGGATATGTATCGGAGTTTACCGCCCGCCTGCCGTCTGCACTGGCTTTTATCTGTCTGATGGGATGTACACTGGTCTTTTTCGGACGAAGGATTAAATTTCAACAGGCTTTCATAGCCACTCTCCTATTACTTACCTGTATAGAGATACATCGGGCGGCCATGACCACCCGGGTCGATATGCTTCTGACCACTTTCATCGTGATCGGTCTCTATCAGTTGTTCCGTTGGGAGGATCGGTTGGAATTGAAAGGCTTACCGATCATAATTCCTATATTACTGGGATGTGCCGTATTGACCAAAGGGCCTGTCGGCGTTATCCTTCCTCTGTTTGTGTTCGGTGCTTATCTATTGATGCTTCGCAAATATAGTTTACTGACTATTTTTAAATCGCTCCTCTATATCGGTGTCTCTTCCTTATTTTTACCTTTACTGTGGTATATCGCAGCCTGGAAACAGGGAGGAGATCATTTCCTGGATGTCGTACTGGCAGAGAACTTCGGACGCTTTTTCCACCTCGACACTCCGGAGATCAGTTATGACCTGGGACATGAAAATGGTGCGTGGTACAATTTTATGACTCTGGCTGCCGGATTTATTCCCTGGACGATCTTCTTTTTCTTCTCTCTCTTCGGGCTGAAATGGCAAAAATCCAACCAGTCTTTCAAAGAGATCCTGAAAGATAACTGGAACCGCATTCTTTCTATGGAGAAAGAAAAGCTATTCAGCCTGGTAGCTTTGGTTTGTATCATCTTTTTCTATAGCATCCCTTCCAGCAAGAGAAGTGTATACCTGATGCCCGCTTATCCGTTTATCGCGATATTTCTGGCACAATATGCAATTTACATTACCGAATACAGGACAAAGGTTACCCGTATATTTGCTGCATTCCTGGCCTCTATTACAACTGTTGTTCTGATTGCTATCGGATTGACAATGATAGGAGTCATCGATCCAGTAACTATCGTATCGCAATATACAGACCGTGCTGCTACCTTGTCGCAGGTTGAAGCCGTATCGAATATGTTTTCTTATTGCAACGGCCTGACGATCTGCATTGTTATTATCGTCCTGTTGGCCCTGATGACAGTACTTTACCAGATGTTCAAAAAGATAAACATCAAAATCTTGTATGCCACCATAGCATTGAGCTTCACGATCAATCTATTGATCGACGGCGTTATTATGCGCGGTATCCGTCAGAATGGTTCTGCACGTCCATTCGCAGAAAGGGTAATGAAAGAATATCCGTTGAACGAAAATAACATGTTCGTAATGAACAATCTCAGGATTTACAGGAACCTGTACGGACTGAATTTCTATCTTGGAAACCGTTTCCATAACTTCGAACAGGAAATGCCGGAAGGAGGATTTTTCTTTGCTACCCCCAGTGATCTGGAGACAGTGATTAAAAATTACGAAGGCCAATACACATTCAGTATATTGACCTCCTCTGATTATATCATTCAAGAAATGCGACGTCCGATTCTTTTATGTAGTTTCGCACGCGAGAAATAAAGCTTATTTAAGCTCTTTAATCTTTATACTGCGGAAAGCAACCTCATCGCCATGATCCTGCAACAGGATATGTCCCTCGGGAGCTTCCCCGAAACGCCCTGCCTCGTTATATGACGGGGCAGCATATTTACTACCTTTCACTAACTCACGGAAAGCATCCGAGCCACGTTCGTATTCCAGTGTTTTAAATCCGTTCAACCAATGTTCTACATGATTATTGGGGAATACTTTCAAAACTGCCTGATTCCAGTTTCCAACACCGTTGAAACGTTTATTCTGTGCCGGCATCATATCATAAAGGCTCGCCAGTGTACGGCTACCGGGGATAGTTGTATATAACTTGGCATCCGGATGAAGCTGATCGTCCAATATCTGGTATTCCAGACCGTAAGCCGACCCACTCTGTTTTTCAGCCTCCGTTACGAAATACTTGATACCACTGTTAGCCCCCGGTGTAATTTTAAATTCCACACTCAACTCAAAAGCTGCATATTCTTTATCGGAAACAATATCACCGCCGTTGGTAGACTCTGCGCCACCCGACTTCAATACGATCAGTTGTCCGTCTTCCACTTTCCAACCATGATCCGGGAAAGCCTCTTTATGAGCTCCACGCCATCCTTCGGTTGTTTTTCCATCGAACATCAAATTCCAGCCATCCGCTTTTTCTGCATCTGTCAGGTAATTGGGAATACGGTTCACTTCCGGAACTAAAGTACCCTGCATACGCTCCGCTTCCAGGTTTTCCGTTTTGATACGTATATTACGCCATTTGATCTCTTTTCCTTCCAGTTCCGTATTCTTACCGATACCATGTACCTGAAAAGCAATAAAGCCTTTAGCCGTTTCGTCATCATACAAGTTAGCCGTATTGACACCATTCAGCCAGATACGGATATTATTGCCGATCGCTTCGATACGATATTTGTTCCAGTCTGTCTTTTTGTAAGCAGCCTGCCCCGGTTTGTTATCGACCAATGTCACAAGCCAGCCACGACGCGCCTCATCATACACACCACCGCTCCAGGCTCTGTCTGACGGGTCCATTTCACACTGGTAACCATGCACACGTCCGTTCTGATAGTCCGGGCGGCTCTCGCTGCGGAACTGTACTCCCGAATTCAAAGAAGGATCGCATAAGGCTTCAAACTCCAGGATAAAATCACCATATTCCTGTTCGGTAGCCATAAAACTATTCGGCTGCCCCGTTACCGAAGTTCCTACCAGACAACCATCCTCCACCCGATAAGGAACTTCTCCATTTAACTGTTTGAAACCGGTAAGATCTTTACCATTGAATAACTGTTGCCAACCGTCATTCGACTGACAGGAACAAAGCAGCACAAGAGATAAGGCTGCCAATTTCAAAGTTGCTTTCATTCTGTTTTCCTTTTAGTATTATAAGTAAGTAAATGTTTTTCCGGTATACGGACACTAGTGTGTACGAGCACAAATATAGAAATTAATTTATAATGTACCAGCAAATGCATAGCTATTTTAATAAAAAGGAATCCTTATCAAAGAAATAGGTGTATCTTTGTATGCAAAATGTAATCAATAAAGGTATTTCTATGAAACTAAAAACGGCTCTCTTTGACTTTGACGGTGTGATAGTCGACACTGAACCAATTTATGATATTTTCTGGAATGAAGCAGGCGTCCGCTACGGAACAGGTATCGACAACTTCGCCGCTGTGATTAAAGGCACTACCCTCCCCTATATAATGGACAAGTATTTTTCCGATCGTCCGGAAGAATTCCGTCAGATGGTAATAAAAGAATCGACCGAATACGAAAGTACAATGCCGCTACCGGCTATGCCCGGCTCCCTTGAATTCCTGCACTTGCTGAAAAAGAACAGTGTGCAGATAGGCCTAGTCACCAGCTCCGATGATTCAAAGGTTGCACGTGCATTCAAATTACATAATCTGGACAACTTATTCGACACGGTCGTAACAGCCGACCGTATCACAAAAGGCAAACCCGATCCGATGTGTTATCTGCTGGCAGCAAACGACCTGAACGTCTCTCCAGCCGACTGCATCGTATTCGAAGACTCCTTTGCCGGCATACAAGCCGGAACAGCAGCAGGCATGCGGGTAATCGGATTAAGCACTACCAATCCGGAAGAAACGCTCAGAGATAAAGTATATAAAGTGATACCGAACTTTGAAAAGACGACTTTCGAGGATTATTTGAAGTGGTAAAAAGAACCGGGTGTCAAAAATAGTCTGACACCCGGTTCTTTTTATCTCACACTACGACATCACTAAACTTAACATAACATTTTTCTTTACAAAAAACAAATCTACTTAAACGTAAAGCATCCATAAGTTTCATCCCTAGCAAACAAGATCCGACGACGAATACAAGAGACAATATACCAAATAGAATAGCGGTATTATCAAATGCAAAATATGGAATAACAAATTTCGTAGGCAATGTAAAAATAGGTGAGAACACAACAATACATAAGGAATTACGGCCTAAATAAACAAATATTCTTTTTGCATAGTTCGACAAGTAACCAAAAACAAACAGTAAAAAACTCAATACTAATATAGTTATTATAATCCCCGACAAAGAGCCCCTGTCTAAATTAGTTATCGAAGAGGATAATATAATTAACGGCAAGACACTCCACAAAGAAGGTTGAATTATATCAGTAAACCTGTTATTACTTAAAAGAATAGAAATACCAATTAAAAAATAAATAGTATTTGAAAAAGAAATACTCGTGAAATAAGTTATTAAATAAAAAATTGCAACCAAAACGACCAATGCAGAGAAATTTTTCAGTTTAATTATTCTACATACAAAATAATACATTATCATACAAAAAACAAGTGTATGCAAATACCAATATGTCCCGATAGGATGACAACAAATTATATTCAAATAATCAAAAATATTCAATGAATATAATTTATTTGATGAAGGGATAATAAACGAAAATAAGAATATCATTATCACATAAATTGATTCAAAAATTATATATGGAACAAGTATTTTAAATATACTTTTGGAAAACTTATTTAATGGTTTATTTATATTCGTGAGAAAACCAGATATTATCAGAAAACCTGACATATGAAAAGTATAAACAAATTTACTCAAATAAGGATATACATCATTTATGTATTGTAGATGAAATAACACCATTAATAAGATCAATATACCCTTCAAATAATCTAATTCAATAAGACGTTTTTCCATTTCTAGTTCTTTAAATAATCCCCATACTCAATTTTCCAATATGCACATAATTAAAACAAATATAAGAAAAAAAGAGGAATATCCTTTCTTATTCATAAGCTTACACTTATAGAATTTACTTAAAAACGCTTTATCTACTTCAGAAACCTGGTCAATTTCACAAGCTTTCGCATCTACATTTATTTAAACAAATTTCGTCTTAACCGATTCAGAAATCCTATCAAGCAAAAGTAAAGATCGACAATCTTATCATTTTTAAAATACATACCTAATATTGCAAATTTATAGATACCTTCTACCTGAGTTACATTAGGCAGCGGTAATATAAATCGATATTGAAATTCCTTTAAATAGTTTAATCGATCTTTTTTTGATATTTTTTCCCGGGATAAATACATTAATAATATTGCCCATTGTTCCCATTTTTGACAAAAAACACCAACCGCTTGATACAAAGAGTCAGATTGCCATTTCTTTGCCAACATTTCCAAAGCCCGACATCCTTTACGAGTCGTTAAATGATAAGTTTCATAATCCAATTCCGATCGTATCAAGGATGTTGCTACTGAACGATAATAATACACAGCAGAAGGAATTAATCTAATGGAGTGAATATGCAGACAATACATCGAAGTAAAAATAGCATCTTCATATTTTCTTAAATCCTTACAAAAAGAAAGTAGATTTGATATAATAATATCTCTTTTAAATGATTTATTGCATGTAAAACCAAATTCTCCACAATCTAATAAATAAGTTAATGCCTCTGATACCGCCTCATTACTTTCTCCGGAAAAATTTTTCAGAGATATAACCTCAGAATATCCATTCTCTGATATCCGAAGCATTTCCATATAGACTACATCATAATCAGAGTCTTTACGAGCATCTAGATATTTTTCCAAATAATCAGATGTTACCCAATCATCAGAATCAACAAAATGAACATATTTTCCTCGGGCAACAGACAATCCAAGATTTCTTGCCATAGAGACACCCTGATTACAGGTATGAAACACTTTTATACGTAAATCTTTTTCTGCATATTCATCGCATATTTTACCACTACGATCTGTCGCCCCATCATCAACTAATATTAATTCAAAATCAGTATAAGACTGATCCAATAAACTATCAATGCACTTATACAGGAATTTCTCTGTATTATACACCGGAATAATTACTGAAAAAACAGGTATTCGATCCTCTATACTATTTATATTTTCCCCAATCATATATTTCTAAAACTTACACCTATTCTTACATTGAAAAATAATCTTTCCACAATTACGCTTTAAAGACTGTGTTTGAAAGTAGATATTCGCCATCAGATAACAGAGAAAAGGATATCGAAAAAATGTACTTACAATTAAATAGAAATCTTTTCTTTTACGCCATAAAAAATTCATTACTTCTTTTTTACTCCAATAACAATCATACAAAATATTTGTAACATCCGCCCTTTTTCGACTTATACAATGTAAATAGAAAGGGAAAAACATCAAATATACTCTATTACGAATTTGTTGATTATAAGGATAAAAGTCTAAAAGATAAAATATTGCTTTTACCATTGTCATATTATGTATCCATGACATTTCTTGTTGCTTCTGATTGGTTACCGAAGATGAACGATTTACATAATTATAAAGACACATATCAACTACAATAGCATTTTTCACCTTTAATACTATTTGCATATTAAAAAATAAGTCTTCACCCATAAATACAGGATAGTAAATTAAATTGTCAAACATCGATTTACGAATCAATACTCCCCATATTCTTTTCCAACCTTTACAAAGCATATTCAATAATAAATCCTGGCCTGACAAACCATTCATACTATTGTCATTCCTTACTTCATATTTATCATTTCCACAATTAACATAATAATTGCCTATCACATAATCTGCTCCACTTTTTAGAACTCCATTGTAAAGTTCTTCTATTGCATTTATCTCCAGATAGTCATCTCCATCCAAATGAAATACATATTCACCTCTGGCCACATCCAATCCCGATTTACGTGCATAAATCAGTCCCTGATTCTCTTTTGTAATTATTTTAATACGATTATCCATTGCAGCATATGCTGCAATAAGCTGAGATGATTCATCTCGCGATCCGTCATTAACAACAATAATCTCTATATCCCTGAAGGTCTGATTGATACAAGACATCAAACAGGTATCCAGATAGGCAGCAACATTATACACCGGAATAATAATTGATACTTTTATATCCATGTTTTTACAAATTTCTATTATAAAATCACTTTGGTCTACAATTATAAACCTCACTCAAATACCTCCTGATTTTATCTTTATCCATTCCGCAAGCCTTTTTGATTTCAAAGACCTTAGCATCAACTAAGGTTCTATACCACCATCCTTGCAGAAAGTGCCATAAAAACCCTTCTTTTCCATCCAGAAACCCACCTTTAAGGAAATAACGATAAAAGAAATAAAAAAAAGATCGCCAGAAAAGAGGCATATGCACATAACGATGTTTTATTCGTCTCTTTTCCATTGCCTGAACCGTTAAAATTTTCTGATCATCAAATTGCGATGCACCATATAAATCCAACTCGATATCCAATAGGTCGGCTGCCTCACGAACGGCATAACTTACATGTTTATTACAGAACCATGAAAGATTATTCAAATTATGATCAACAAAATCCCCTTCAAAATTAACAGTTATTCCATCCAGTAATTGAATATGTTCGTCCATCAGTCGCTGTTCACAAATAGCTTTACCATAGCGAAACATACGAAGCAAATAAACGGGATAAATCCCTCGTTTCATCCATTTTCCCAAAAAGTAATGACGTCGTTTAAAAACAATGCCAGAAATATTATCCGGTAAAAATGAAACTTTCTCTAATAACTCCTTTATCAATGCGGGTAGTAAATACTCATCCGCATCCAATCGAAGTACCCATTTCGTTCTAACCGGAGCATGTCTCAATGCCCAGTTAAATTGTTTTGCATAATTATTCTCCCACTTATTTTGCAAGATCATCGCACCATACTCCTTCGCTATATCCAACGTACGATCCGTTGAAAAAGAATCTATTACATAGATATCCAGCGCCAAATCCTTTAGATTTTCCAAACAACGACGAATATGAATTTCTTCATTATAGGTCAAAATAATCACTGACAAATCTAGCATATCTCATTCATTATTCGTTTCCTTATATACTTAGCCGGATTTCCTCCGACAATAGTCCATGCCTCCACATCTTTGGTAACCACACTTCCTGCACCGACAACAGCACCTTCTCTAATACTAAGACCAGGCAATATCAATGCTTTGGCTCCAATAAAAACATAAGGCTCAATATCTATTCGACCTACCATCAAAGGAAGTCTTAACGTTGACAAGTCATGCGTACCATTACAGATATAAGAATACTGGGATAAAACGGAATTTTCACCGAAGCAGACAGGACCTAAATTATAGACTTCAGAGTGAGGACCAAGACAAGCCCCTTCTTTCATTTCCAAAAGCCAAGGGACATATATACGAGCTGAAGGAAAAATAAAAACCTTTTTTACTTTTGCCCCAAATATCCGAAGCCAAAAAAGCCTCCAGAAATTTAGTTTTTTCGGAGTCCAACGACACAATAACAACCAGGTAAAATACCATAGGCGTATTCCCAATGCCTCTTTTACAGACCAAGAAGTAGTAGCTGAATCCTTTTGAAACCCAATTTTAAGCCAAACCTTTCCCATCACACAATGTCATAAACAAGTTCAAGAAACGATCTGCTATACAAGGACAAGAAAATTGCTTGGCTGTTTCCGCTGCATATAAACCTAATTTACGACGCTTGGAACCATTTTCTATCAGATCAGCCAACGCAGCTTTTAAATTCTCAACGGCATTTTCTTTTACATTAAATCTTATGCCATTCTTTTCATGAAACACATAATCATCGAAACAGGGGATATCCGATACAATAACTGGTAATCCCAACGCCATAGCTTCCAAAGGAGCACAAGGCATCGCATCACCTGTCGTCGGAAGCGGAGGATAACAATATATATGTGCAGTCCGCATATATTGAGCTAATAAAATCGGATCAGATATCTCTCCTACAAAATCCAACTCAAAGTTCTTTACATGCTTTTTTAATTCATTACAATATTCTTTTCCTCCGCCACCTCTCCGTATATCATTTGTTCCAATTAAAGATAATTTTATCTTTCTCTCAACCGATAATAAAGAAAGGGCTTTTACCAGGTTCAACAACCCTTTTTCTGGATGTAATCGTCCTGTATAAACCACATGTACAGTATCTTCTATATCTCCAATAGATGTATAATTATAAATATCCTGATTTACGGGATTATTTATTACGCATACATTTTGTAGTCGTGGAGCTTGTTTCATCACTGTTTCGCCAATCATCGAACCACATGCCACTAATTTATCGATATTAGACAAATATTTAAATTGATTCTTGGGAAAACGAGCCACATTATAGATTGAAACCTTATACTTATTTTTAAAGAATCTACATAAGAAAGGAGTCCAGAAAGTATTCATTACTAATATATCTGTTTTATCAATTTTCATAAGAGAATTAACTGAATATAGAAAATCAAATATCAGATCAAAATACACGGAACTTTTTCTTTTATAACCTTTAATATAAATATTATTTATTCCATTTTCATCCAACAGATTACTAGTACATTCTTTACATACTGGTCGTTTTGATATAATATTTACCAGATTCCTCCTTTTTACAAATTCTATCGACAGGTCGTACCAGATTTTCTCTACTGCACCAATACCTATAGGAGGTACATATCCGAAAGGAGAGGTTATTATTGTTATTTTCATATTCATTTGTTTTTGTTTATCTTAGTTATTTCCAACAAAACGGATAGATTATCATTCTCCATTATCAAGAGACTTTGAGTATATTTTCCGGCTGCTTTCTTTTTAAGCACAATATCTTCATCAGAAAGATTTCCCAGAAAAACGGCTATATTTTCTTTTATATTTGCAGAATCTGAAACCAACCAAATCGCATCACTAAACATATAAGCACCTTCCGATTCCTCATTTGCATTATATAAAACAGGTATACCGGAACAGATCGCACTAACCACTTTCGAAGGTACACAAACATGATTCCAGGAAGGGAGTAAAGATGCCACACATATATCTACAAACTGTAATTCTGCCGGAGTAATATAATCAAGTACAATTACCGATTTAGACATGCTAGCCTCTTTCAGGATTTGTTGTGCTTTTGCCCCATATAAACGAAGTAAAAACAAATGTTTTTCAGGATTTAACTGCCTGATTAATTCCAAAAGAAATACATCATTATGTGCTTCTCCTATATTCCCAGCGTAACAAAAAACGATCTTATCCTGATTATTTTTTCGCCAAAAAGGGATATCTGCTCTCTCTATTGAACATATCCCACAGGGTAACACTATATGGGGAATAGAAGATTTATTATATTGCCGGCATAGATAACGATATTGCTGCTCGCCCAATGTGATTAAAAAATCAGGGACATGATGATAAACTAAAGACGTTATCATCCGGTAAATCGGATTTTTACACGACACCAAACCTGCCGAGACAAATGCTTCCGGATACAAATCCATTGTCCAAAAAGCCAATTGACTCCTGAAAAAAGGCCGAAACAAAATAGCCCAGACATTTATCAGAGAAGGATCGGTCAATACGATTTTCATCTGATGGCGTGGTAAAAACATGGAACAGATTATCAAGCGAAAACCATCCGCCAAATTTCCCAAAAGACGAAGATATTTGTTCGTACCACTATATAAATCAGCCAATTCAATCGTCCGATAAGGCAATATTTCATGTGTGGAAGAAATCTGTCCTTTATAGGGAGCACGTATAGACAATACAATCACATCGATATCGTTTTCCCACAAAAAATCGGCTAACTTACGGACAGGGCGCCCCGTGGCGGAAGGATGGAGAGCACCGTATTTATTGATCAGCACTACTCTTTTTCTCATATTATTGAAGAAAATTATTCGTTAACACCATACCGGTTATATCGAATAGACAGTTTACCCGGTATTAATAATAATCTAAGACATAAGGCTCTGTAATATTTATATAAATATTGAGAGAATGACTTTTTGTGACAGATAACAGACATCTGTTGGATTTCAGTTGTTATAACGTTTTTTGTCGATGCTCCAACTGCAAATGTTGGATATACCCCTTCCAACTGTACTTTTTTGCTCCGCATAAAGGGATAATCATCTGCCAAAGTAAAAGGAAGAGGTGTCGACAGTAATCGTTTTGCCCCCTCACGATTAATGAGGTAAGCACAAGTACCATACGCATTATAAATTTTATAAAATGTATATTCTCCTAATTGGCGGTATTTTTTAGGATAATAAAGAAAATGCATAGCCAGAGTAATAAAGTAAGGTTTATTATCCTGATAATTATACAATATCTTTGCCAAGAGATTTTCAACATCTGCGGGATAAATAAAAGTCACATCATCTTCAAGAATCAAAGCAAACTCTTCCTCTGATTCCAGTAATTTCCGGTAACACAGCCTATGACTTAACGTACAACCGATTTCTCCTCCCCTCGGAGTACGGTAATATCGGTTTATGAATTTATCCACATCAAAACATTCTTTTATTTCCTTCGATGACATATCCCTCCCATCTACAGCCTTCACCAACTCGATATCCAATATGGAATGGTTGGCTGTTTCTGCCAATACAGCCTCTCTACGATCAACCGAGTCTTTCAGGTTGATCACATATGTTTTTATCTTCATACTCGATTTATTGATATCCGTAATAATTACCTCCATATCCATAACCATAATATCCATATCCATAACCATAACCGGCATGTTTATAACGAGCATCATTCAGCAAAACAGACATATGCGGTAATTTACCACCGGTATACAGGCTTTCCACATCCGACAACCGTCGACGATCCATCAAACCTTCACGTATTACATAAATACACAGATCAGCAATCCGGCTGATAATCTGCGCATCAGCCACCATACCATAAGGAACCGTATCGATAATGATATAGTCATATCGGTTTCTCAACTGCTCGATCAATTTATCCAAAGACTCCCCTAACAACAATTCGGCAGGATTAGGAGGAATAGGTCCGGAAGTAATCACATCCAGTCCTTCAAATTCTGTATGGGGATGTATTAATTGTGTCAGATCTGTTACCTTTCCTGATAAATAATTAGTCAGTCCTTGTAATATATTGCCATTCTTATCTTTCTTCGAACCTTTTCGGATATCCATTTCCAGCAAAATAGTCCGTTTCCCGGCCAATACTAAAGAGGCTGCCAGATTATAGGATATAAACGATTTACCGGAAGCCGGATTAAATGAAGTCAACATCAAGACCTGTGATTTGTTCTGTTTATCCAACATGAAATCCATATTACTCCTTACAATCCGAAATGCCTCGGAAACCCCATCTCTCTGTTGTTTTCCGACCACCATTTCTTCTTTTTTCCGGTTATGCGGTATTTCTCCCAGAAACGGAATAGTCAAACTATCTTCAATATCTTTCCGGCCCCGCACAGTGACATTCAGCATTGGACCCAGATAGAAAAACAAGCCCGGTACAGCCAAACCGGCTAATAATGCCACCAATAAGATCACCAGAAAGTTAGTACCAGCTACCCCTACTCCGTAAGCGGGATCCACTATACGAAGATTACTCTCGGAGGTGGCAGATGTCAACGCATTCTCTTCCCGCTTATTCAATAAATAGAGAAACAACTCTTCTTTTATTTTCTGCTGCCGTTCTACCGAGAGTACATATTTCTGCTGCGTCGGAATACCGCTGATCTTACCGGCTTCCAACATTTGCATCCGTCTGGCATATTCCAGTTTCGAACTGATCTCATTTTTTGTGTTTCTTAAGCTCTGGATGACAGCCTGGCGTAAGGATGCTACCTCGTTATTCCGGGCTCTGACAACCGGACTATTATCGCCTCCGTTTTCCATCAGTCTATCCCGTTCCAGTAGTATGGCATTATATTTGTCAATCAATGCCGCTATCCAGGGGCTCAAAAGGCCGGTGTTGGCAGGCAGTAGAGATTCTTTTTTTAACGGATCGTGTAAATACTGTTGGACCAATTCGATCAGTTCCCTTTGATTGCTCAAGTCTGTTACTTCCCAATCATATCGATTTCGGTTTTCCAACGAAATTTTTGCTTCAATATTAAAATCCGCCGATTGGTTCTGTTTTCTGTATTCTTCAATACTACTCTCAACATTTCCCAATTCTTCATTGATCAGATTCAAACGCTCATCAATAAAAACAGCCGTATTCCGTATGATCTGTTTTTTATCTTTCATCGATTCGTCGACATACATGCGTATCAACGTATTCAGGATATCGTCTCCCCGTTTCGGATCCGTATCCAGATAGGTCAATGTCAATAAATTGGCATCATTGACAGAACGTATCACCTCCAACTGTCCTAATTGGGAAGATATAAGCGATTCATAATCCCGGCAAAATACCTGTACAGAAACATCCAGCCATTCATCACTGAAAAAAGAAGTACGGTTTACTATCATCCGTCCCAGCGGAGTGTCCAGCTGTGTGCCGAAAGAGTATTCCATCGCACCATCCGGATCGTCCTCCAAACCTTTTATCCTGAAACGATCAGTTGCTACAGGAATAATAAAGAAGGAAGCCGGTTGAGTAAAAATCGAATCGGGAAAGCTGATTTTCAAAGGCATATCCGTATACAAATCTTTACTTTTCAGACCTTCATCCACAGAATAACCAATTTCCAATCCTAATTCCCGGATAACTTTCCCCATCAATACACGAGATTTGAATATCAATATTTCTCCATTGATATTATTATTCTCGCTGTCTTCAAACATCTGTTTTTCACTAAAGGCTTCCTCTGATCTCACTTTGTTTTTCAGCTGGACTACGGCTTCCCGTTCGTAAACGACCGGGACAGCTATCTTATAGATGTAGCCCCCCGTCATACAGAGAAAAACAGACAAAGCAAACCAATACCATTTTGTTATAAATACGTCTAAAACAGTACGGAGATTAAATTCATTGATCGGACTGAATTTTTCGGTATAAGGAGTTTGTTCTTCCATCTCTTTTTATTTAAAAAGTATAATGCTTATAGTACTCAAGAGAGAAGCAATCGATATCCAGGTTCCGGCACTTGTAAACTGATTTTGTGTGCTTGCCTCCGCTTTGGCATGGTTAGGTTCCACATAAACCATATCATTCTGCTGCAGGTAATAGTCAGGCGACTGGAAAATATCCCTTGAACGCAGATCATGATACAAGATGGTACGCACACCTTCCATTTCCCGAACAACTGCCACCCGGTCACGACGTCCATGAATAGTTAAATCGCCGGCCATACTGAGAGCCTCAAACAATGTTATACGCTCGGAAGAAATATTATAAGTACCCGGTCGATTCACTTCGCCTAGTATCGACACACGGAAATTAAGAAAACGGACCATTACGATAGGTTCTTTTATATATCCATCCTTTTCCAACCTATCCTGGATCAAATCCGTCACTTGCCGACGAGTCAAACCGGCCACTTTTACCTGCCCCAGCAATGGAAAGTTGATCGTACCGTCTGCTTCCACCAAATACCCCTTATTATTATTCCCGCCGGAATATCCATAATTATTTCCACCACCATCGATTCCACTTCCATATTGTAGAAAAGGACGTAGTAACTCAGGATCCACGCTGCTAATCGTAATATCCAGCAAATCGTCTTTCTGTATTTTCAGACTGGACGTATCAATTATTGCCGTTTTTTTCAGTAACTCCTCCCCCTGCAAGTAAGCAATATCCTTCACTGAGCCACAAGAAAACAATATACAGATCAAAATCACACTTCCAAACAGCCTTTCAACATCTTTCATATTCAACTATTTCTCATTTATTTTTCCTATTAATCCTTTTCCCGGTTTGAATTTCACGCTAACGCGTTTCCGTATCATACATTCCTGACCGGTCCTTGGATTACGCCCCATACGTTCAGCCTGTTCCCAAGGCATATAATGACCGAAATTTTGTATTAAAACAGATTCTTCCCGCGTTATCGAGTCACTGATAACTTCGTTCATGGTATCTATAAAACGTAAGGTTTCCGTAACCGGCAACGCCATACGGAATGCAATCTCTTTTGCTAATTCAATTTTATTCATAATGATAGATATTTGTTTTTTATTCATACACAAATTCAGGTTTGTCAGCCTGCCCGACAATCCAGTCATACAACTGTTTCATCTGTCGGGATACGACATCAACCGAATATTTATCCAATACCAACTGACGCCCCCGTTTTCCCATCGCCAGTAACTCTTCTTCATCCAGAGATAAAGCTTTCCTTACTGCTATGGTTAAGCTATCGACATCATTATTTACCCACCAACCACACCGATAAGTTTCCAAATCCTGCCAAGGGGAGGCAGTCGATGCAATAACAGGTATTTCCTGAAGCAAGGCCTCCGGAACAATCATGCCGAAATTTTCGAAATCGCTGGGAACGACCAGACAAGTCAATGAGGCTAACAAACGATTCTTTTCCGTTCCGGAAACCCAACCGACAAACCGGATATTAGATAACTGTAAACGCTCCGCCTCTTTCTTCAAAAAAGCGACATAATCAGGTTCTCCTTCCCCCATAATCAATAACTCTCCGCATTCACACAGATGCTTCCACACTTCCAGCAAACGATCGATTCTTTTAACCGGATGTAAACGTCCCAGATATCCAACTATCTTTTTTTTCTTCTCCGAAAAAGAATTTTCTATTTTACATATTTCCATCGGACAAGGAACAACTGCAACCGGATTGGTAAATCCCAACGACCGATAATATTTCATCTCCTCCATACATGTTGTATGGATACAAGCTGCTTGTTGTAATTGCCGACTTTGATACAAAAACAAAGAGATTTTCTTTACTATGGAAGAATGTTCTAAAGCCTTCGGATGCAAAGTACCATGTAAAGTAATCAGATAAGGACGTCCCTGTTGTCGGGCATACTGCGCCACAATATAACTCGAATACAACCATATTCCCTGAATATGATAAATGTCTGCTCTTTCCTTTTTAGCCAGTTCCCGAGAGATAGCCCTCGTATATCCCCAACGTTTATACAGGAAACGAGGCCGAGGTAAATAACAAATAAAAGGATCATCCGACACGAGATCCTCACCTGGTCCCGGCTGGGTTGTCAAAACCTCCACATCCATACCTAAAGCTCTTGTACCTCGCAAAGTCAATAAAGTCGTATACGAAGGCCCTCCACCTGCCTTACTCATAGAGTTTATTACATGAATAATTTTCATTTATACTACATTTACATATTAGAATTCAATACATAAAAAACACACTTTGATCTTCCGGATATACTTTATTAATCATACTCCGGATATTTTCAGGTATCATATAATCTTTTGCGATCGACAATCGGTTTTGATATTCGGATAATTCAAATATTTCCAGTAATTTTATCCAATCACTTTCCGATTCATACTGAAAAACCTCAACATTCTTTCCTAAAAAATAACTTTGAGGATTTAGCCAGGGAATTCGCTTATTGCGTAAATAAAAATCCAGATCAGAACAGCTAAAAAGAATCTGATTACAGATATCGTTTACGGAAGCCGTATTAAGCTTCCGTAAACGATATGTCCCGGGACATATCGAAAGCAGATAAATTTTTGTAAGAAGATTTGATTCCGCATACTCACCCATCATAAGTTTCGGATATTTTATAAACCCTCCCACATTTTTTAATTGCAGTGAAAATTCTTTAACAGCAGAATAAAAACGATTATAAGGATTACGTACCATCACAGTAATCCGGTATTCCTCCCATTCCGAAACAAAACGCGGCAAATCATTATAAGTAACATGCCCCAGATCCGTTCCATATTTATGAGTGTAATACTGCCACCATTTTGTAGCTCCAGTATTTCCATATTTTTCAATATAAAGGTTCCTCAGAAAAGTTCCTCCGCATTTCGGATTATGCAGGTATATTACCTTACGCTCATTATCGACAATCATAATAATATATTTATTAATTCAACAACCAATTCGCTTTCAGTATCGGAGAATGTGCCAAAAGTTCTGTGACTTTAGCCAGCCGTTTATGCAAAGGAATCATGCGGGCAAACAAATCCCTCCGCACCTCTACTGTCAATGCCAGGCGTAATTGGGATAATATCTGCTCTATTCCTCTAAGTAAAGTAGCTTCATAAACTTCCAGTCGGCTAAAACGGGTTACAACCTTCATATAGTCAATAAACGCCTCACGTCCCATCTGACAAAACAGGGAATCCGGATCATGTTTCGGTTCAAGAACAATCCGTCCGACAGAAAAACCTTTTCCAGATAACAGGCGCGCCGATCTTATAGCATTCGTTTGCCCGGCCTCGTCGCCATCGAGCATCACAATAACATACCCGGTATACCGACCGAGTAAAACAGCATGCTGTTCGGTCAGGGCAGTTCCGCACAAAGCTACCGTATTACGGAACCCAGCTGCATGCATGGCCAGCACATCTTTGTATCCTTCGGTGATATACACAAAACCATGTTGTCGGACCGCTTCCCGAGCCTGATACAAGCCATACAGGATATTACTTTTTTTATATACTGCACTAGTCGGCGAATTGATATATTTACGAATGTCCGTTCCTTGGGTTTCTCCCCGGTAACGACCGGCAAAAGCGACTAATGCTCCCCGTTCATTCCGGATAGGAAAGACGATACGGTTACAATAATTTTTATAATCGGAAGGCAACGAAGAAGGAGCCAGACCTACCTCAAATGCCTTATAAGTTTCACACAGCATTTCATCTTCAGGCTGATATTCTTCCAACAAATCGAATATCATACGGCAACTGCGAAGTATCCCGTCAATATGAAACTGACTAACCAATTCCTCCGATACCGGCTGCACCACCTTCTTTGCCGGAGAAAATTTTGCCAGCCGGTAATCGTCCGTTTCCGACACCCCATACCATTCCGCCAGTATTTCCAATGCTTCACGAAAACTGCATCCTTCCATTTTCTGAACGAATTTAAAAAGATCACCACTTTCGCCACAGGCAAAACATTTGTAATATTGCTCTTTCACATTAACATACAACGATGGATGCCGGTCGTTGTGGAACGGGCAAAGCCCCAACATCGTTTTTGCCGAACTACCGTTCCTGCTTAATGGCAGATAGCGTTGCACAACATCTTCCAGACAGGTTACAGATATTATTTGATCTTTTAAACTCACTTTTTATTTTTCAAATAAGTTTTCAACTTTCTATATTCATCTTCATATCCGAAAGTGATAAAATCTTTCTTATATTTACGATATACAAGCCATGCCGTAAACGGGGTATAATAATCCATCCAGTTTTTTCCGGTCATTGAAGCACTCCGGTTGGTATGTTCCAATGGGAGAAAATTAAATCGTTCACATATCGCTCCATATTCAGCTGTTATATTTTCTATCTTCCCGACAAAATCGACCAAACACTTATCTTCCTTATCATATATTAACCTATATTGTCCGGCAAAATGAGGTTCGGCCAAACAATCAGGAAGCAGACAAACTCTCCATACGAACTGAGTAAAGTTATATACCCGAAATACACAGCTTAAGAAATAATACTTCCAACAGACATCATCCGGATGCTGAATACATTTATCCTCGAAACAGGAAACCAAACGCTTATAAGGATTTCGTACGAATGTGAATTTATAGTACTGTTTCATTTCCGAATTAAGTTCTTCCGTTGAATGTTCCGGCAACCGGTGTATATCCGGCTGTTCCCCAACAATCGACCTCTTTATCGACGAACAGGCTACTTTGGGATTATTCAGATAAATAACTTCTTTCTTTTTATCAAACACAAACGTTCTGGGATATCTGCCCCATTTCCTGATACATCCATAGACATAGCATATATGCGTCAAATATACACCTGCTTTTTTTATTGATAATTTTCTCTGGTATAAGGGGTTACCCCCCCCCCCGCGTTTGCATTCGTTAACATTTCTCATGGTATTAATTTTTATTTTGTTTCAAATCACTCTCGGATCATAATCCGTCAGGCAAGTCATTGCCGGATTATACCGGAATTTGGCAATACCGATAGCCCCGTTACGGTTCTTGGCCAGCAGTAACATACCGACACCGTGGAGGTCTTCCTTTGTCTTCGGATCATAAAAAATATTGTATTTCTCGGCACGGTAAACGAAGATCACCACATCCGCCACCTGCTCGATCGCACCGGAATTGCGCAAGTCGCTCAGTAC
>NZ_CAJJWO010000086.1 GCF_905196875.1 uncultured Parabacteroides sp.
CACTAAAAGCAATCGGTTCGCGTCCTGCGATGATGTAAGGAGGAATATCTTTACCGATACGTGAGCCGCCCTGAACCATCACATGTTTCGAAATGCGGGTAAACTGGTGAACCAGGCTACCGCCGCTGACAATAGCAAAATCGTCAATCTCCACTTCTCCGGCTATCTGGGAAGCATTTCCGAGGATGATATGATCTTTCAGTACACAGTCGTGTGCAATATGGGAATATGCCATGATCAGGCAATCGTTTCCGACAACGGTTTTTCCCTTCGAAGCAGTTCCGCGGTTGATCGTGACACATTCGCGGATCGTCGTATTGTTTCCGACTTCTGCGGTTGTCTGCTCACCTTTGAACTTGAGGTCTTGTGGAATACCGGCAATTACAGCTCCCGGGAAAATGGAACAGTTATTTCCTATCCGTGCCCCGTCGAGAATGACTGCATGTGAATATATATGACAATTGTCGCCTATTACTACATCCTTTTCAATCACTGCAAAAGGATCTATCGTTACATTCTGACCGATCTTTGCTTCGGGATGTACGACTGCTAAAGGGGATTGATTCATTGCCTTCTTCTATTATTTATTTTTTATAATCTGAGCCATAAATTCAGCTTCGCATACCAGCTTGTCGCCCACGAAGATATAACCTTTCATCGTAGATATACCGCGGCGGATAGGAGCCAGCAATTCCAGACGCAGGATCAAAGTATCTCCCGGCACCACTTTCTGGCGGAACTTCACTCCGTCTATCTTCATGAAATAAGTTGAATAACGTTCCGGTTCGTCTACTGAATTCAGAACGAGCAAACCACCTGTCTGAGCCATTGCTTCTACCAGCAATACACCCGGTGTTACAGGTTCCTGAGGGAAGTGTCCGGTAAAGAACGGTTCGTTTGTCGTAATATTTTTAATTCCGACGATATAATCTCCGCCGATTTCGATGATCTTGTCGACCAACAGGAACGGGTAACGGTGAGGAAGCAGTTCGCGGATACGGTTGATATCCATGATCGGTTCTGCATTCGGATCGTAGATCGGAGCCTGTACTTCGTTCAGTTTAATATCTTTGCGGATCATACGTGCCAACTGGTTGTTGATCTTATGTCCCGGACGGGTAGCGATGATGCGTCCACGGATAGGTTTGCCGATCAGTGCAAGGTCACCCAATACGTCGATCAGTTTATGGCGTGCCGGTTCGTTATCGAATACCAGCGGCTTATTGTTGATATAGCCTAGTTCGTGTACGTCTTTGTGAGGAATACCCAGTTCGTCAGCCAGTTTGTCCAACGTTTCCTGCGGCATCTTCTGGTCGTAGATAACGATTGCATTGTCGAGGTCGCCCCCTTTGATAAGGTTGTTCTGGCGGAGCATTTCCACTTCGCGAACGAAGACGAATGTACGTGATGCGGCCAGTTCTGTCGGGAATTCGCTCAGGTCGTTCAGTGTTGCGAACTGATTCGACAATACGGGAGAGTCGAAAGAGATCAGCACATTTACACTGAATTTATCGTCCGGAAGAATGATCAGTGAGGAACCGGTTTCCTCGTCTTTTACTTCGATCTTATGTTTTACGATGTAATAGTCTTTCGGTGCATTCTGTTCAACAATCCCGGCTTTTTGAATTTCTTCAGCGAAGAAACGTGAACTTCCGTCGAGGATAGGGAATTCGGGAGCATTCACTTCGATCAGGCAGTTATCGATTTCGTAGGCATATAAAGCTGCCATTGCATGTTCAACGGTGCTGATCTGAATGCCGTTTTTAGAGAGAACAGTGCCTCTTTGTGTACTGGCTACGTTTTCTGCCAATGCATCAATAACAGGTTGTCCTTCCAGGTCAACACGTTTAATTTTGTAACCATGGTTTTCCGGTGCCGGATTGAATGTTATCTGGATATCCAGTCCGGTATGCAAGCCTTTACCTTGCATCGAGAAACTCTTGGCTAGCGTCTTTTGTTTCTGCATACGTATATTATTTATTGATTTCTTTCTTTAATTGTTCGATCTCGCGCTGTAGCTGCCCCATGGTGCGGTACATATCCGGCAGACGGTTGAATATCGCACTCGAGCGCATGAAGTTTTTCGCATCGATGGCAGGGGCGCCCAATACGGTTTTTGCTTCCTTAATATCGCTGATAACACCTGCCTGTGCACCGAATACTACATGATCGGCAATATGGATGTGTCCTGCCAGACCCACCTGTCCGCCAAACATACAATGGCTACCGATCTTTACAGAACCGGCAATACCTACCTGAGCTGCCATTACCGTATTTTCGCCAACTTCCACATTATGGGCGATCTGAACCAGGTTATCCAGTTTTACACCCTGGCGGATAATGGTTGAACCCATTACTGCACGGTCGATCGTAGTGTTGGCTCCGACTTCTACATTGTCTTCCAACACAACGTTTCCTAACTGCGGGATTTTTTTGTAATTATCTCCTTCGGGAGCAAAACCGAAACCGTCCGAACCGATCACAGAACCGGCATGCAGGATACAGTTATCTCCGATTTTACATCCGTTATATATGGTTGTATGAGGATAGAGAAGGCAGTTATCTCCAACGGTAACGCCGTCGCCTATATATACGTTAGGAAATATCTGGCAGTTTTTACCCAGCTTTACGTTCTCGCCGATATAAGCGAAATTGCCGACATAGCAATCTTCTCCCAATGTAGCAGAGGCTGCAATAAAAGCTGCCGAAGATACCCCGGCTTTTTTCGGTTTAGACTGTTCTACCAAATTGAGTAACATAGCAAGCGCAGCATAAGCATTTTCAACCTTAATTAAGGTGGCAGTAATTTGTTCAGCCGGAGAAAAGTCGTTATTCACCAGAACAATGCTAGCTTCTGTATTATAGATATAATGTTCGTACTTAGGATTGGCCAGGAATGATAATGTTCCGGGTTGTCCTTCTTCTATTTTTGAGAAGTTGCTGACTCTCACTTCTGGGTCGCCTTCAACGGTTCCGCCAAGAAAGTCCGCTATTTGTTGGGCTGATAACTCCATTACTTATTTTGTTAATTGTATTTGAATTGAGACTGCTCCACTAAGAATAAAGCAGTTTGCAAAAATGGTGAAAATAATTGGGATTGCCTATGCTTTGCAGGGAATAATTCCCTTATCATGCAGATATCCTGCCATTTCACGCTGTACTTCTTCTGCTGCTTTGCGGGAGAACGAGGCAAAATCTTCCGATTTATCAGCATAAATGATCGCACGGGAAGAGTTGACTAGCAGGCCACATTCGTCGTTCATACCATACTGTGCAACTTCATGCAGGCTGCCTCCCTGTGCTCCGACACCCGGAACAAGTAAGAAATGATCCGGTGCATATTTACGGATATCCAGGAACATTTTTCCCTGAGTAGCACCGACTACGTACATCATTTGTTCGTTTGTTGCCCAGTCCTGTGACTTTTTCAGAACTTTCTCGAACAGACGTTCGCCGTTGGCATCTTCTGTCATCTGAAAATCCTGTGAACCTTTGTTCGACGTAAGAGCCAACAGGATCACCCAGGCTTCCGGATAGATCAGGAACGGTTTTACGCTGTCTTCACCCATATAAGGAGCCACTGTTACGGCATCTACCTTGATATGATCGAAGAAAGAGCGGGCGTACATTTCGGATGTATTACCGATATCACCACGCTTTGCATCAGCAATGATGAACTGGTCCGGATAGTTTTCGCGCAGGTAAGTTACTGTCTTTTCGAAAGAAAGCATACCTTTCACACCCAGACTCTCGTAGAATGCCAGGTTCGGTTTGTAAGCTACGCAGTAATCGGCAGTAGCATCGATGATCGCCTTGTTGAAAGCGAAGATCGGGTCTTCTTCAGAAAGTAAATGTTGCGGAATCTTTTTTATATCTGTATCCAATCCGACACAGAGGAAGGATTGTTTCTTTTTGATGTTCTCGAATAATTGTTGCTTGTTCATCTTGTTTCGTGTCAAATAATGAAATTGTTATAATTCTGCTTCTTTCAGGCGTTCTGCATTTTCGGCAACGGTCAGTTGGTCGATGCAAGCTTGTATATCGCCATCCATGAAAGCGGACAGATTGTAAATTGTGTAGTTGATACGATGATCAGTGATACGTCCTTGCGGATAGTTGTATGTACGGATCTTCGCGGATCGGTCGCCCGACGAAACCATTGTCTTACGTTTGTTGGCAATGTCGTCCAGGTATTTCTGATGTTCTTTATCATATATGAAAGAACGCAGGCGTGTAAGGGCCCGTTCTTTATTTTTCGGTTGGTCGCGCGTCTCCGTACATTCGATCAGGATTTCCTCGTTTACGCCGGTGTTCGGATTCTTCCAGACGTATCTTAAACGTACGCCTGATTCAACCTTGTTTACATTCTGGCCGCCGGCACCTCCTGAGCGGAAAGTGTCCCACTTGATTTCACCTTCGTTAATTTCAACATCAAACTCGTCTGCTTCGGGGAGTACGGCTACGGTTGCAGCAGATGTATGTACACGTCCCTGGGTTTCGGTTGCAGGTACGCGTTGAACGCGATGTACTCCCGACTCATATTTGAGTGTGCCGTACACCTTCTCGCCGCTGACGGTGAAAATGATTTCTTTGTATCCGCCCGACGAGCCTTCGCTGCAACTGGAGAGAGCTATTTTCCAGCCTTTTGTTTCGCAGTATTTTACATACATACGATACAGGTCGCCGGCAAAAAGGGCGGCTTCATCGCCTCCCGTTCCGCCACGTATTTCAACGATCGCGTTTTTGTCGTCTTCCGGATCGCTGGGTACAAGCAACAGCTTGATTTCTTCTTCCAGTTCCGGAACACGTGCGTTACAGGCATCCAACTCTTCGCGGGCAATTTCTTTCATTTCAGGATCTTGCTCCGTGTCCAGCATCTGCCGGGCTTCTTTTATCCCGTTTAACGTGTTTACGTATTCATTGCGGGTAGTCACGATCTTCTCCAGATCGCGATACTCTTTATTGAGTTTTACAAACCGTTTCATATCGGCAATCACTGCCGGGTCGGTAATCAGTGTTCCGACTTCTTCAAAACGGCTTACCAGTCCGTCTAATCTTCCTAATAAGTTATTTTCAGCCATTTATCAGATTAATATATGAAGCGACCTTTTTCGCTCTCAATAATCAATTCGTTCTTATCCGCCTCTTCCACAAAGCCAACCACCTGTGCATCGATGTTGAAGCTCTTGGCTATGCTGATCACTTCTTCTGCATGTTCGGGCGACAGATAGACTTCCATGCGGTGTCCCATGTTGAACACTTTGTACATTTCACTCCAATCGGTGCCGCTCTGTTCCTGTATGATACGGAAAAGAGGAGGAACCGGGAACAGATTATTCTTCGTAACACGTTTGTTTTCTACGAAGTGCATTACCTTTGTTTGTGCTCCGCCGGAGCAATGTACCATTCCGTGTATCTGTGGGCGTAGTTTATCCAGTAACACTTTGATTACCGGAGCATACGTGCGGGTAGGAGATAATACCAGTTTACCGGCATCTATACCCAGTTCTTCTATTTTGTCAGTCAGCTTCAGACCGCCGGAATAAACCAACTCGTCAGGAACTGCTGCATCGTAGCTTTCCGGATATTTTTCAGCCAGGTATTTGGTAAATACGTCGTGACGGGCAGAGGTTAAACCGTTGCTGCCTGTTCCGCCGTTATATTCTTTTTCGTAGGTAGCCTGTCCGTAGGATGCCATACCGACAATTACGTCGCCACCTTGTATTTTACTGTTGTCTACAACGTCTGCACGTTTCATACGGCAGGTTACAGTGCTGTCTACAATGATTGTGCGAACCAGATCGCCGACATCGGCCGTTTCACCTCCTGTTGCATAGCAACCGACGCCCATTTCACGCAGTTCGGCCAACAGTTCGTCTGTTCCGTTGATGATGGCGGAGATTACCTCTCCCGGGATCAACAGTTTATTTCGTCCGATGGTGGATGAAACAAGAATATTATCGACAGCTCCTACGCACAATAGGTCGTCGATGTTCATGATCAGTGCATCCTGTGCAATACCTTTCCACACAGACAGGTCACCGGTTTCTTTCCAGTACATGTAAGCCAGGGATGATTTTGTTCCGGCTCCGTCAGCGTGCATAATGTTGCAGTATTCAGGATCACCGCCTAATATATCGGGGATGATCTTACAAAATGCTTTAGGGAATATTCCCTTATCGATGTTCTTTATTGCATTATGAACATCTTCTTTTGAAGCGGATACACCGCGCAGGTTGTAACGTTGGTCACTCATTGTTTTTACGTATTTGGCCGCAAAGATACTATTTTTTTATCTTACTTATCTAAGTTTTAGCACATCTCCTTCTTCAGGAACGTAATCTTTGTCTTTTTTATTTATCTTATACAGGCTCTTGATTTGTATTCCGTATTTCTGGGAGATGCTGTGCATGGACTCTCCGATTTGTACAACATGGTCGTAATTAGGCTTGTCTGCCTTCTTTTTCTTCTTTTCCAGGTAGACGATATCATTCTTTTGCAATGGGAAATCTTCCGGGACTTCGTTGTACTTCTTAATATCTTTGACCCTAAAACCCAGGCTTCCGGCAATTTGTTCAAAACTGTCGTTGCTTTTGGCATACACATAAAGCAGGCCATTTGTTTTATAGATCGTATAACGGGCTAATTGTTTTGACGGTTGGCTTGTCTTTTTGGAGGTCGTTTTGCCGCCTTTAGCCGAGTCGTAACGGTAAAGTTCGTAATCTTCGATTACTTTGATCAGTTTGTTGGCATAAGCACGGTCGGTCGCATAACCGCATTTCTGCAACCCCTTGGCCCAACCTTTGTAGTCTTTGATATTTAATTGGAACAGGGATGCGTAACGAGGCCGTTCGGCCAGGAAACGGGAATGGTCGTCGTACGAATCTTCTACCTGTTTATATTTGCGGAAGCACTCTCCGCGCAGGTCGTCGTCATGATAGACACGTCCGCCACGCCAGTCGGAATGACATTTGATACCGAAATGATTGTTTGAGCGCCGTGCCAGGTCGCTTTGTCCGGCTCCGGACTCAAGCACTCCCTGTGCCAGTGTGATACTGGCCGGGATCTTGTATTTCTTCTGATGTTGTATAGCCAGGTCGCTGTATGTTTTTATATACTTTTCGTAGGAAGGAATTTTACGCTGGGTAGCAGCATCTGCGAATACTGTAACAAAAAACAATAGACAAAAAATTCGTATCATTAATTTCATAAAAAGAGTCCTCTAAAGTATTTATTTTCGCAAAGATAATGAAGCTGGAGATATTTCTCTTCTAAATAATCTATAAAATACTCGTCTATATTTTGCTGATTTTGGCAAGATAGTCATAATGCTCTCCCTCTTTTATCATCTCCGCTTTGAATCCATTATTGGCTGCGTGCAGGCTGAGCGTTTGAAAATCTATGTATAGCCAGTCGAAGCTGTCGCCTTTGGTGTTTTTGTATTGCATGCGGAAATCTACTTCGCCATAATAATCGTTTTCAGGGTCAATATCGAGGTTGCCGTCTTCATCTTCGAATAAATAGCGTAGGTCGGACGAGTCCATCAACACGCTTCCTCCCGGAGCAAGCAGTCTTTTTATTGTCCGGAAGAATTCCGGCAGGTTGGCTATTTTACCTATGATCCCCGAACCGTTCATCAGTAACAGGATCGTGTCGAATGAACCGGTGAACTGTTCATTGAAGAAGTTTTGCAACGCGACCTCTTTCACGCCTCTTTTTTGCATAGTCTCTACGGAGAGCGGAGATATATCGATTGCTTTCACCTCTTTACCCATTTCCTGCAAGGCGAGCGAGTGGCATCCGCTACCGGCACCGACATCCAGTATCTTTCCCGTACTCATGCGAAGGGCCTCCTGTTCAGTTTCCGGCATTTCCTCAAAACTACGGAACAATTGTTTTACCGGGATTTCATCTTCATCGAACATAGAAGAGAATACACGAAGTTTTGTCGCTTTTCCGTTCGCGAAATAATCGGCGATTGCCGCGCCCATCGGGTCTTTATCGGGTGTGAGTAGGGGTATTTGCATATCCTGAGATGGATTTATTTGTAATTTATCCGGCAAAGATACAAATTTACTATCTTTGTTTATCTAATATTTTGATTGTATGAAGGAAATCAGACTGGAAACGAAAATAACAGTTTATCCGTTGAACGAAGTTCCGGATGAAGAATTGCCTTTGGTTCATGCCGCGTTGAAAGCGACAGAACAGTCGTATGCGCCTTATTCTAAATTTCATGTGGGTGCGGCTGCATTGTTGGCCGACGGAACGATTGTGACGGGAAGTAACCAGGAAAACGCTGCTTATCCATCCGGCTTGTGTGCTGAAAGGGTCACTTTGTTCCACGCCGGACATAAGTATCCGGATATTCCCGTAGTGGCCCTTGCGATTGCTGCGGCAACGGGAGGGAAGCAGGTGGAAAGTATTTCTCCTTGTGGTGCTTGTCGGCAGGTTTTGCTGGAAACGGAACAACGATATGGTAAACCGGTGAAAGTATTGCTTTGCGGAACGAAAGAGGTAATGATTGCTCCGAGTGCTGCATCTCTTTTGCCTCTTTGTTTCGGAAAGGACAGTCTTTAGAAAAAAGAAACGGGACAAGAAGTAATACCTCTTGCCCCGTTGTTTTCTAAATCAATTCTCAGGTCAGATACCCAGAGAAGCTTTGATCTGATTGATCTTTTCTTCGGCTGCTTTTTCTGCTTCCGGCAGATCTTCCAGGCTCTTTACTTTTGAATGAACTTCACAGTAGAATTTAATTTTCGGTTCTGTTCCTGAAGGACGGATAGATACTTTTGTATTGTCTTCAGTGAAATATTGCAGAACGTTGGAAGTTGTCGGCATATCCAAAGTGATTGTTTCTTTGTCGATGTAGCTGTAGCCTTTCAGGGAAGCATAATCGTAGAACAAAGACACTTTTGAACCAGCAATTTCCTGTAATGGGTTTTCGCGGAAGTTCTTCATCATTGCTTCGATTTCTTCAGCACCGCTCTTTCCTTTCTTTACAACAGAAATACCTTTTTCTTTTGAGAAACCGTATTGTACGTAGATATTCTGCAGCAACTGGAACATTGTGATGCCCTGGTCTTTTGCCCATGCAGCAATTTCTGCCAGGATAGCACATGCAGAAACTGCGTCTTTATCGCGAACAAAATCTTCGCAAAGGAAACCGTAGCTTTCTTCACCACCACCGATATAGTTTTTCTTGCCTTCGTTTTTCTTCATTACATCGGCAATCCATTTGAAACCGGTATAAACATCGTATAATTCAACACCGTTGCGTTCAGCGATCGTACGGATCAGTTCTGTTGTAACGATTGTTTTTACAATATATTCTTTGCCGTTGATCTTACCAAGTTCTTTCCAGCGGGTAATCAGATAATAAACGAACATCAGAGCAGTCTGGTTGCCGTTCAGCAGTACCCATTCGCCGTTGTTGTTCTTAACGGCAGCACCTACGCGGTCAGCATCCGGGTCGGAAGCCAGTACCAGGTCGGCATCTGTTTCTTTTGCTTTTTCAACAGCCATTGCCAAAGCTGCCGGTTCTTCCGGGTTGGGAGAGATAACAGTTGGGAAATCGCCGCTTACAACATCTTGTTCGGGAACATGGATAACATTTGTAAATCCGAATGCTTTCAGTGTATCAGGAATGATACGTACACCTGTTCCGTGGATCGGAGTGTAAACGATCTTCATATCGTGGTGACGTTTGATAGCTTCCGATGAAAGGGAGATTGTTGTCAAAGCGTCGATATACAGATTGTCAATTTCTTTACCGATGATTTCTATCAGTTCCTTATTGCCTTTGAACTTGATGTCGCTGGCATTACGGATCTTGTTTACTTCGGCAATCGTGTTACGGTCGTGCGGTGCGATCATCTGTGCGCCATCGTCCCAGTAGGCCTTGTAACCGTTGTATTCTTTCGGATTGTGGGAGGCTGTCAGGATAATACCACTCTGGCATCCCAGTTTACGGATGGCAAAAGACATTTCCGGAGTCGGACGAAGATCTTCAAACATGTATACCTTGATACCGTTAGCGGAGAAGATATCTGCCGAGATTTCGGCGAACTTACGGCTGTTGTTACGGCAGTCATGGCCGATAACGACTTTGATCTGGTCAAGTCCTGAAAATTCTTTTTTCAGGTAGTTTGACAACCCTTGTGTAGCAGCACCTACTGTATAAATATTCATACGGTTGGTTCCTACACCCATAATACCTCTTAAACCTCCGGTTCCGAATTCAAGGTCTTTGTAAAACGATTCGATCAGATCGGTCGGGTCTTCGTTGTCCAATAAAGCCTGAACCTGCGCTTTTGTTTCGGCATCATAACTTTTAGTAAGCCAGCTTTGCGCTTTGCTTCTTACCATTTCTAGCAGTTCGTTGTTTTCCATACCCAAATATCTTGCATTTATTATATATGTTATTTCTTAATTTATCGAGAAAACAAAGATACAAATTAATTGATTTAAACAATGGCTCGCGTCCTTATTTTCAAGAAAAAAGAAAAGATCTTTTTTACCATGTAAACGGATATGTATAAGATGTTTGATTTCCACAGGCATCTGTTACGACCAGTTTTAATGTATGTTTTCCTCTTGTCAGTCGTTCCTTATCGAACTGATAAGTGATGACAGATTTGTTATTCATTTCAAAAAGAACGAATTGTCCGTCTATTTCACCTCGATAAGTCTGTACACCGCTCAGGTTATCCGAGAGTCGGAATGAGATCGTTTGTTTACTAACCCATGTAGCTGGGTTGAGTGGCGTAACGGTTGGAGGGATAAGGTCTTGCCCGAGTGTATAGGTGCCCATTTCTTTGATATCGGCATCTATCCATCCGTTACGGTAAACGCCTCCTGTCCATGACCGTCGTCCGTTTTGTATACGTATGATACCGTATTGTTGTTTGTTTTCAAGCGTATCGCTCTGTAAGCGTAAGGAAAGTTTAGCCGATTTATGCAAGGCGACCGGTTTGTTGTGCAGTGTATGTGTAGCTCCGAGAGTGGTGCTGTCTTCTTTTACCGAATAACGGAAATACAAGTCGTCGTAGAGGTTCCCCTTGGGGATGGTCAGGCGAATACCTTTGGCCCCGAAACGGTTATCGTTCCACCAATGGAACAATTCTGTATTGTCGGTATCGATTTCCGGAATGGGTTGCTCTTTCCCTTCTATCCGTATGGACAGTTGTGTCGAATTACCGAAAGCGTCTGCCACCCGATAGGTGAGGTGATAAGTGCGTGGTTCATCGATGGTTAGTATTCCTCGTTTGATGCTTTCGATAAAACGAAGGCGGTTGCCCGGATCGACAAAACTCTTTATATAAAATGAACGGTGTTCTTTCCATTCTTCGAAATCGGTAAAGCTGTTCAGGTAACGGGTTTCATCGAAAGCGAAACGATTTAAGTCGCTTCGATAGATAACCTGACTGTCGACTGTCAGTGTGATATCTTTAATTCCGTATATGTTGCTGGTGTTATCCATGTAATCGTATCCTTTTATTGCAAGACCTATTTCTCCCCAGGCTTCGATTTTTCCTGTCAGTGTTGGTTTGCCGTTTTTGGGTGTCACAGGTTTGAGTTCCAGTTTTCGACCGCTACCGTTTACTACACCTTTGCCAAGCACTGGATAAATCATAATCCCTTGTATTTGGGGAGGACGGGTGTCTTCTATCAGGTCTTTGTAGTATTCAATAGGGTCCATCGGTTCTTCTGTTTCTGTGTCACGCACTTCAAAATGAAGATGCGGGCCTCCGGAACCTCCTGTGTTTCCACTCATGGCTACGATTTCTCCTTCTTTTACCGGCAATTCGTCCGGTGTCAGCGTCAGGTTTACATTAAAGCTTTCCTGTTCGTATTGTTTTTCTTTGAGGTAAGCTGCTATTTTGGAGGAAAATTTCTGTAAATGTCCGTAGACAGTTGTTGTTCCATTCGGGTGAGTGATGTATAACCCATTTCCATATCCCCATGGACTGACTGAAATACGTGACACATATCCGTCTTGTACTGAGTGGATCGGCTTCCCTTCCACACCTTGTGTTTTAAAATCTATTCCGGAATGAAAATGGTTGCTTCTCAGTTCTCCAAAGTTTCCACTTAAAAGAACAGGGATGTCCAGCGGTTTTCGAAATTCTTGCGCGTTCGCAGTAGCGGATGTAATTCCGGCTAAAAGGCAGAATCCTGCCAGTATATGATGTATTTGCATATCCTCTTTAATTCAATCTTCGGTAGGCAAAGATAGTAAAAAGTCACTAATAAGGGGTAAATGATCGCTGTAGCCGCCTTCATATTTGAAACCGTAATATGTACGTGCGGGACGTTTGCCATGCCAGGTTTTATCTTTGGTGAACAGGAAATTTGGTGCAAATATTCGTATACTTTCGGGGATGATATGCATTCGTGAGTCTTTATTAATAAGGTTGCCCGATACAATGATCTGGTCCAGTTGACTCCATTCTCCCTGATATTTGTGTGTTCCAGGGAAGTTTAAAGTGTGTGGATTTGCAAAAAGATTATAAAGGGTGGATGTCTCCGCTTTTGTGCAGACAGACATGGCTCCCAACACCTCGGTGATACTAGCGTTTTCCGGTGTGTCGTTGAAATCTCCCATAATAAGTAACTGAGGTGTTGTGCGTGTCTGTATCAGAGAGTCGCAAAGGTGTCGTAAGGTGCGGGCGGCATCGAAACGATCAGCTTCGCTTTCCTTTTCTCCTCCGTAGCGGGAGGGTAGGTGGCAGACGAATACATCCAGAGTGTCTGAGGTCAGGACCTTTCCCCAGACGTGGAGGATATTGCGGGTATATTTATGTCGTTTGCGGGTGAAGACGACCGGTTGTTCTTTATGTCCTATGTATCTGAACTTGTCTTGCTGGTAAAGGAGTGCCGTATTAATGCCCCTGATGTCGGAACCATGTGTCATACAATAGTGATACTGTTGCAGTTTGAGGGGTGTTCGCTTGAGCAGGTGGATCAATACAGAGTCGTTTTCTACTTCGCAGAGTCCGACTAAAGCGGGCGTGCTCCATTCTCCGGCAGCACTGATTACTTTAGCTATCTGTTGGAGTTTATGGTAATAACGTCCACGTGTCCAATGGCGGTTGCCGGTTGGGAGAAAATCATTGTCGTTCTTATTCGGATTGTCTTCGGTATCGAACAGATTCTCGACGTTATAACTCATTACTCTGAAATCGAGCTGGGCTTCGATTGGCAGCGTAATGAATGATAAAACGTAAATGATGATAGTTAAGGTTTTGATCATATCTAATTGTTTTTATTTGTCTTCTTCTTCCTTGGGGACATATTCATAAGCTCCGATATCCGGTCCATCGTTTGTCAAGCGGTTAACACCGTTGCGGTCGATAGGATACTTCTGTGTGACAAAGAGGTCTGCCTTACCAACACCCGGCGTTGTCTCCTTGTCGGGACGGAAATCATACATATATTTATTTTTTTCTCCGCCGGTCATTCTGTATTCCATCTTGTTTGTATCTTTTCCTGTGACAAAGATGACATCTGGAAACTTATCGTCTTTTATCTCCTGCAGTTTGATCACACAGTGATTAAACTGATAGTTTAATTTACCATTTAGCGGAGTGGCTTTGAGACTGATAACCAGTTCTCCGTTCGTCAGGTCTTTAGCTGCGGAATGGTTGCCGTCGATTATACAGTTGTCAAAATAGGCTTGTTCCAGACTGTAGGAGATAGCTTCTGTATCCGGATCTTCGTCCTTTATGGCTAATGTACCGCCGGTTCGCTGTTTTAAAGTCATGTAGTTGGCTATCGTACAATGTGTGAAACTGTATTTTCCTCCTGCCAATAACACTACATCTGCTGTTGCATTCGTAAATTCACTGTTTGTAGCTTCTATATTACAGTTGATTGCTTTGAATGCAAAGCCATCCATATTGGTGATCTGTGAATTGTTGATCTTCAGTTTAGAATTTTTCGGATCAGATGCTTCACACAAAATACCATTGTTGCCGTTGCGTACTATTACATTATTAAATACATTACCAAAACTTTCCGGTTTGAAGGTAATGCCTTCCCATTGTCCCGGTGTGCGGTCGTAAGGTAATAGATCGTTCAAAATGAAATCAAGGCGGTCACCACGGAATGTGATCGGTTTTTCGATTGTTCCGTTGGCTATAATTGTTCCTTTGGAGATTATTTTTGCTTTGTCGTGCATGTAGAAAGTCGCTCCTTCTTCAATATCGACAGTTACACCATCATCGATCGTCAGGCTGTCATATATAAGGTAAGGACGTTCGGCCGTCAGTTTGGTATCTTCGGTCAGTATTTTTCCTCCTTTTATTAGGTGGACGTCTTGTCCGCATGCTTCCAGCAGAACAGATTGTTTTATTCCGTTGAAGAAGAAAACGATCGAATCCTGGACTAATAACGGTTGGTCTTTTCCGTTGGGGTTGACTGTCACTTCTACAAAAATGTACATACTGTCTTTTGCAGCTACTCTGACATTATCGAAGTTGTCTCCTTTACGGCCATCTACATTAATTCGGAATCCACTGGTGGCTGGTGATGCTTGTAATACTTTCTCGATGTTTAGTGGTTGGTCGTTCCTGTTGTAAACCATGAATTGTTTCGTTGCTGAACCAATAGTCGTGAATACGGTATCGAATGATAAAGTATCTGTTGAGAAACTCAACCGATGGTTCGGATTGGTCGAATAATTTTCGTCCAGCCCGTCGCATCCTGCCAACAGGTTGAGTAATATGGTACATACTATGAGCAACGGCGCGGTAATTTTTTTCATTTTCTCTGAATGTTAAAATATATGCCTTTGTGTTCTTGTTTCTCAATAAACAAAATATTTATAAAGAAAGTTTTCAGGCATTAACATAAAAAAAGAGGAAAAACACGGTCAAAGTGTTAATCCTCTTTCTATAACGTGAAATATTAAAGTTTATTTTGCCGGGATGCTTTTTAATAATTCCAAAAGGTGAGCCCACCATAAACCAACGGTCTTAATTTCGATCCGTTCGTTCGGAGAGTGAACATCTCTTAATGTCGGTCCAAAAGAAATCATATCCAGGTTAGGATATTTTTCGAGGAACAGTCCGCACTCCAATCCGGCATGGATTGCCATGATCTTAGCGTCTTTATTAAACAGGCGCTTGTAAGTTTCCTGCGCTACTTTCAGAATTTTGGAATCCGGATTTGGAGCCCATCCCGGATAACCGTCACCATGAGTTACTTTAGCTCCTGCCAGCAGGAATGTTGCAGCTACCTGATTTGCAACAGCTATCTTGCATGATTCAATAGAACTGCGTTGGCTGGTTCCAACAAGGATGGTGTTGCCTTCCTTCATTTTCACTGATGCCAGATTGGTAGAAGTTTCTACCAGACCTTCTATATCGTGGCTCATGCCGATCACGCCATGTGGGCAGGCCTGTAATGCGTAGATCAGTTGTTGGGTTCTTTCGTTATCAATACGTGTCGCCGGTCTTTCTACTGACTTCATTGTTAATAGAACATTGGGATCTACATGCTTCAGTTCGTTTTCAATATCGGCAGCAAAGTGATTCAACATAACACGTACTTTTTCTTTGTCTTCCGGATAGAGACCAACTATTGCATAAGCTTCGCGTGCAATGGCATTACGCAGATTACCTCCGTCGATAGAACAAAGTGTGAAATCGAAATTCTGTTGCATTATATAAAGGAAGCGAGCTAATATCTTATTGGCATTTCCTAGCCCTTTGTGAATCTCTCCACCGGAATGCCCACCATTCAGACCTCTTACATCAATAATGAAGTATTGCAGATTGGGTGAAGTGTTAAGCGGATCATAGTAGAATTCAGCTTGTGTATCTTTTCCACCGGCGCAGCCCATAAAAATTTCACCTTCGTCTTCGCTATCCAGATTCAGCAGGATTTCGCCTGTCATAAATCCTTTTTCAAGGGCTTTAGCACCTGTCAGACCGGTTTCTTCATCTACCGTGAACAGGCATTCGATTGGACCGTGTTCGATATCATCGGAAGCCAGAATAGCGAGTTCGGCTGCTACACCGATACCATTGTCGGCACCCAAAGTGGTTCCGTTTGCACGTAGCCAGTCACCATCTACAATCGTTTCGATCGGATCGTTGTCAAAATCATGGACTGTTCCATTGTTTTTCTCGCAAACCATATCCATGTGCGATTGAAGGACGACAACCGGGAGCTTTTCTTTTCCGGGCGTTGCAGGCTTCGACATCAGAATATTTCCGGCTGCATCTTTTTTTATAGCGATTTTATACTCTTTTGCGAACGATTCCAGATATTGGATCATTTTGCCTTCCTTCTTTGAAGGGCGGGGCACTTGTGTTACCTGGTGGAAGAACTTCCAAACGATTTCAGGCTTTAAGTCAGTAATCTTCATAATGTTACAATATATTATAGTTATTACTATATAGTTAATAATATGATCGTTTTCCGAGTTGTGTATGAAAAAAAGTAGAATTAAATAGCAAAAAGATACTTTGTAATCACTTAAACTCTTATATTTGCGTCCACAAATATAGAGAAAATGCTTACAACGATATTGCTTACGGTCATAATTCTTGTTATTTGTGTTGTGTTACTAGCTGTAAAAGTGATATTCAAGAAGGGAGGAAGATTCCCGAATACACATGTCGGAGGTAACAGAGCACTGGGTAAAAAAGGTATACATTGCGCTAAAACGCAAGACCGTGAACAGGCGAAGCAAAAGAATCTGTATGACAGAATGAAAGAAATAGAAGAATAAAATAAGGATTTAATTTACACTTTATGAAGAACATTAACTACGTAATTAATGGTGTGCTCGCGGTGGCTGTCGTGATATTGTTCGTTATGCAATTCTCCGACAAGAAAGAATCAACAGTTACAAAAACATTTGCATCTGGAGAAGGTGATTCCATAAACTTACTTCCTATCGCTTATGTCAATGTCGATTCACTTTTACTTAATTATAATTACTTCAAGGATCTGAACGAACAGCTCCTGAAAAAAGAAGAAAATTCACGTGCAAACGTTACTCAACAAGCACGTAACCTGCAAACCGAGGTACAGGAATTCTATCGTAAAATGGAAAATAACGCATTTCTTACCCGTGAAAGAGCTCAGCAGGAACAAGAGCGTTTGATGAAGAAAGAACAGGAATTAAAAGATCTGGATGCAAAATTATCACAGGATTTGCTGATGGAACGCCAGAAGCTGAATGAACAACTTCGCGACACTGTAGTTTCTAAATTGAAAGTGTATAATAAAGAAAAAGGATATCAGGTAATTTTCAGTAATACAGCTGAAGATAATATTTTATTAGCCGGCGACTCATACGATATTACTAACGAGCTGATCGACTTATTGAATAAAAGCTATTCAACCGGAAAATAAGCAGTATCTAAAAACGATATACAAAAAAGCTGTTGCAATAAATGTAACAGCTTTTTTTTGCTTATTTCGGTTTATTTATTGTTATGTAGAAAATAATCCCCACATAAGTGGGGGAAGTTACCCATAGGGGTGGGGATGTTTACCCATATATGTGGGCGAAAGTCCCCACGAAATAAAATTATGTGGGGAATAAAAGAAATTATTTTTCTTGCTTTCCGGAAACGAATGATGAATAGAGTTGCAGTACGGCTGCAATCGTCAGGCAGATAATCCATTCTTTCATATCTTTGAACATCAGACCGGATGCACAGATCATCAGGACAGAGGCTATTATATTAAAACGGTGTAACCTGCGTTCGCGAAACTCCATATCTTTCGTGGAGAGAGTCAGGTGACAGACCGCCATACCGGCCGCTCCAACGGCAAACAGATAAGGAGCCAGAAACCATTTGGTCAGGAATAGGATTGCACCTGCCAGTATCAGTAATCCGGCTATACAGAAAATGATAGTTCTTGCTTTTTGATTCATTATTTCTTTTTGATGATATAGACGTCTTCGTTCGGCTTCTTCATGAAATACTCTTCACGTGCGAAGCGTTCCAAACCTTCTTTGTCGGTATGAAGGTCATTCAGTTTCTTACTGTTTATCTCAATCTCTTTCTGGTAATGTTTGATTTCTCTTTCCAGGCTACGGATTTTTTCGTCGTACGTATAACGTTTGTACAAGTTGCTGTCGCCCACTGTGAAAGTAAGGATCAAGAATCCGATGACAACCAGCCAGTAGGCGTTTATCCGGGAAAGATACTTATTATAAAAGTCTTTTATGCGTGACATGGAACTTCGTTTTCGCAAAGATAAATGAATTATTTTGTATATCTTTGTGTTGTCAAAAAAAAAGCAAAGAATGGACAATTATATTGTATCGGCAAGAAAATACCGCCCCTCTACTTTCCGTAGTGTCGTTGGGCAGAAGTCTCTTACCACTACACTGAAAAATGCAATACAAAGTAACAAACTCGCTCATGCCTATCTGTTTTGCGGACCTCGTGGTGTCGGGAAAACTTCGTGTGCACGTATCTTTGCTAAGACGATCAACTGCCTGACTCCGACAGCCGATGGAGAAGCCTGCAACGAGTGCGAATCCTGCCAGGCTTTCAACGAGCAACGTTCTTATAATATCCACGAACTGGATGCCGCATCCAACAACTCGGTCGACGATATCCGTTCGTTGATCGACCAGGTGCGTATCCCGCCGGCTATTGGAAAATATAAAGTGTTTATCATCGACGAGGTACACATGCTGAGTTCGGCCGCTTTCAATGCTTTTCTGAAAACGTTGGAAGAACCGCCGCACCATGCCCTGTTTATCCTGGCGACTACCGAAAAGCATAAAGTACTTCCTACGATCCTGTCGCGTTGCCAGATATACGATTTCTCCCGTATCTCGATAGCCGATATGGTGGAGCATCTGGAATATGTTGCCTCCCGTGAGAATGTGACTGCTGAACCGGAAGCGCTGAACGTAATCGCCCAGAAAGCCGATGGCGGTATGCGTGACGCCTTGTCTATTTTCGACCAGGTTGTCAGCTTTACTAATGGTAATATTACCTACCAGGCTGTTATCGATAATCTGAATGTGCTTGATTATGAGTATTATTTCCGTCTGACGGATGCTATTTTGTCTGGAAATGTACGCTCGTCTATACTGATACTGAATGAAATATTGAGTAAAGGGTTCGACGGACAAAATATAATTACCGGTCTGGCAGCTCATTTCCGTGACCTGTTAGTGTGTAAAGATGAGGCTACGCTGATCTTATTTGAGGTGGGAGCTTCCATTCGTGAGCGTTATAAGGAGATGGCGAAACGTTGTCCGGATCAGTTGTTGTTTAAGGCAATCGAACTGGCTAATACCTGTGATTTGAACTATCGTGCCAGTCGGAATAAACGTTTGTTGCTGGAACTAACGCTTATTCAACTATGCCAGCTTAGTAATGCCGGGCAAGCAGTTGAAGATAAAAAAAAAGGAGTAATTGAACCTCTCGTGTCCGGAGTTCCCGGACAACCTGTTTCTCAAGGCGCTCAACCAATGGTGCAGGGACAGCCGATCCGTCAGTCGGGGCAACCAGGACAAGCTAGTAGCCATTTACCTCAACAATCTGCTGGTACGAACAGTAATAACGGGAATAACGGGCAGGTGATAACGACCAATATGCCTTCATCAGCAACAAATATTCCACAAGGACCTCCGGATTCTTCTCCTAAAAAAACATTTCGTCCTCCCCATTTGGGAACTTCCCTGAAAGAGATTGGAGTGGAAAAACCGAAGAATCAAATGACCCAACAGGATTCCCGGGCTGTGCAGGAAATGGTAAACTCTTTCTCAGAAGAGGATTTGGTTCGGTGTTGGGATGCTTATGCCGCGAGCGGAGTGATTGATAAGAAGGTGTATCTGAAGAATACGATGATAAACTGTAAGCCTGTTTTACAAGAAAACTACTTCTTTGAAGTAGGAGTGCATAATCCGGGACAGCAGGATGAGTTGAGTAACGGATGTGTCGATCTGCTCAATTATTTGCGTGTGCAACTTAAAAATACACGAATCCAGATGCGTATTCGTATCATTGAAACAAATGAGAAACATCTGGCCTACACATCCTCGGAAAAGTTTGAACATCTGTTGAGTGTCAATCCGGTTTTGGGAAAACTGAAAGATGAATTTAATCTGACGCTGGATTGATACCAGTTGTCAGATTTGATTCCTAATCTATAAAACTCCTTTCTTCATTCAATATCATTTCTTTTAAATAGGTAAAGCTATCTTCTAAATAAATAGAGGTGGAAGTTATTGCCTTGTGGTAACAACAAAACAGAAAGTTTCGTAGTTTTATTAATATACGGATATCGTATGTTTTTTAATTTTGAAGATATAAAAGAGTGATAAATGGATATAAGCGTGAATAGTTCAAATGTGGTAATCGAGTCGATCCTTAATCGCAAAAGCGTTCGGCTTTATACCAGCCAACCGGTCAGCCGCGAACAAATCGAAGTGTTGATAAAGGCTGCAATGTCGGCTCCGACGGCTGTAAATAAACAACCCTGGGCTTTTATCGTTATTGATAACCAGACGGTGCTTAAAGCATTGAGTGAGAAATTACCTTATGCGAAAATGGCAGCCAAAGCCTCGGTTGCTATCGTCGTTTGTGGTGACTTGAGTAAAGCTTATAATCAATTGGATGATGAATATTGGATACAGGATTGTTCTGCTGCGACTGAAAATCTACTTCTGGCAGCTGAATCTCTGGGACTGGGTGGAGTCTGGACAGCTGTTTATCCGGAAGAAGATCGGGTGGCTATTGTTCGTAAGGAATTGGCTTTGCCGGGGCATATTATTCCGCTAAACTTTATCCCGATTGGCTACCCTTTGCATAAGGATACTCCGAAAGATAAGTATAAACCAGAAAATATTCATTTTAACAGGTGGTAAAGAAGCTGCGTTTTCGGTTTAGACGAATATTATAACGTTTTTGATCAGATCTTATTCATTAAATAGTTGTATTTTAGCGCATAAGAAAATGGATTATTGATATGAGAATGAAGAAATGGCTCCTGTTTTTGATAATCCCTGTATTAGGTACGGGATGTGCAACGATGGATCCAACATCACGAACTATCGTCGGGTCACAGATTGGGATGCTGGCTGGAACGGTTGCCGGAGGTGTGATCGGGCATGCGGCCGGTGGGTATCGATCTGTACGGTCTTCTG
>NZ_CAJJWO010000087.1 GCF_905196875.1 uncultured Parabacteroides sp.
GAAGCCCTGAAACGTTATCGCGACTATAAGAATACGATTGATTATGCCGAAGAGATAGGTTTGGAAAAAGGAAGGAAAGAAGGTAGAAAAGAGGGGCGACAGGAGGGTGTCCAGGCATCATCCGCGACTCCATGATCATCGATGAGGATATGCGCCAGGTGATGGTGAAGCTAAAGGCGATGGAGATTTGTTTGAAGCGATTTTTTGATGGGGTGATCGAGGAAGGAATCCCCTACTAAGAGGCGAAGGTTGATATTTTCATTGATTTAACGAATATGATTGCAACATTTTCTGTATTTTTGCGCTTACATAATTTTCAATTATCAATTAGTCTATTGGAGGTACAAGAATTACTTAAGATATTTGCCGCCCATCCACAGATAACCGCTTTAGATACCCTTTTGAACGATAATACGTCAAACAACATATTCCTCAAAGGGTTGAACGGATCGGGCGCTGCAATGACAATCGCTTCTCTTTTTTTAAAAAGAAGGGGAAGCTATGTGTGCGTACTTAACGACCAGGAAGAAGCCGGCTACTTTTATCACGACCTGATGCAGCTAACCGGAAGCAACGATATCTATTTCTTTCCTTCCGCTTACCGGCGGGCAATCAAATACGGACATGTCGATCCGGCAAATGAGATCCTGCGCACCGAAGTGCTCAGTGTCCTGCAAGACCCGGAGGCTCCGTTCGTTATCGTCTCCTATCCCGACGCACTGGCAGAAAAGGTTATATCGCGCGACGAACTGAAAAAGAACACACTCAAGATCAGCGTCGGCGAGAAGCTGGACAACATGTTTGTTTCCGATGTACTCGACGAGTATGGTTTCGAACAGGTAGATTATGTATACGAGCCCGGACAATACGCCCTCCGCGGGAGTATCCTCGACGTGTTCTCATTCTCGTACGAGTTTCCCTACCGTATCGACTTCTTCGGAAAAGAAGTGGAAACGATCCGTACGTTCGATGTAGAAACGCAGCTATCCAAAGAGAAACTGGAAAGTATCTATATCGTTCCGGAAATGAACAAGAGCAACCGTACCAACACCCTGCTACTCGACTCGCTGCCAGCCCAAACGATCCTGGCTACTAAAGACCTGGCCTGGACAAAGGAACGGATCGACAGTCTTTGGAATGAAGAGCCGGTCGTAGGAGACGAAGAGTCGTTTGTCGACATCGACAAGATGCGTGCCAAGCTGGTGACTGGGAAGGATTTCCTGCGGGCTGCATTGAACTTCCGCCGGATGCATTTCGGGGTACGTCCCACAGGCGTTGCTGATGCGACACTGTCTTTCAAGACACAGGCGCAACCCATCTATCATAAGAATTTCGATATGGTAAGCAGTTCTTTCCAGAGTTATCTGGAGAACGGCTATACATTATATATATTAAGTGACGTAGAAAAGCAGGCTACCCGCATCCGGGCCATCTTCGAAGATCGGGGAGAAAAGATTCCCTTCACGCCGGTCAACAAGACCATACACGAAGGTTTTGCCGACGAAACCCTGCGCATCTGCCTTTTCACCGATCACCAACTCTTCGACCGTTTCCATAAATTCAACCTGAAAAGTGAAAAGGCACGAAGCGGAAAGCTCACACTGTCGCTCAAGGAACTGAACCAGTTCAGCACAGGCGATTACATCGTACACATCGACCACGGCGTCGGACAGTTCGGCGGACTGGTGCGCACCGAAGTGAACGGCAAGATACAGGAAGCAATCAAACTGATCTACCAGAACAACGATATCATCTTCGTCAGCATCCATTCGCTTCACAAGCTCTCCAAATACAAAGGGAAAGACAGCGGTGAAGCTCCCAAACTGAACAAACTGGGAACGGGAGCCTGGGAAAAGATGAAGGAGAAAACAAAGAAAAAGGTCAAAGATATTGCCCGCGACCTGATCATCCTCTACTCCCAGCGCAAACAGGAGAAAGGCTTCTCCTACTCGCCCGACAGCTTCATGCAGCACGAACTGGAAGCAAGCTTCATCTACGAAGATACACCCGACCAGATGAAAGCGACGGCCGATGTTAAGGAAGATATGGAAAACTCCCGCCCGATGGACCGTTTGATCTGCGGCGATGTGGGCTTCGGAAAGACCGAGGTAGCTATCCGTGCTGCTTTCAAAGCGGTTTCCGACAATAAACAGGTAGCTGTGTTAGTGCCGACTACGGTACTGGCTTTCCAGCATTTCCAGACCTTCTCCGAACGCCTGAAAGATTTCCCCTGCCGGATCGATTATATCAGCCGGGCCCGGACATCGGCTCAGATCAAAGCGACATTGAAAGATGTGGCGGATGGAAAAGTGAATATACTCATCGGCACACACCGTATCGTCAGCAAAGATGTGAAGTTCAAAGATCTGGGGCTGCTGGTTATCGACGAAGAGCAGAAGTTCGGTGTCTCCGTAAAAGAAAAGCTTCGCCAGATGAAGGTGAATGTGGACACATTGACCATGACGGCTACGCCTATTCCGCGAACGTTGCAGTTCTCACTGATGGGTGCACGCGACCTGAGCAGCATTACGACTCCGCCTCCCAACCGTTATCCGGTACAAACGGAAGTGGAACGTTTTAACCCGGACATTATCCGCGAGGCGATCAATTTCGAAATGAGCCGTAACGGACAGGTGTTCTTTATCAACAACCGCATTCAGAACATTTACGAAATAGAACAGCTTGTACGCCGGGAAGTTCCCGATGCCCGCATAGCTGTCGGCCACGGACAGATGGAGCCGGATAAACTGGAAAAGATCATCCTCGACTTCGTGAATTACGAATACGATGTACTGATCGCCACCAGTATCGTGGAAAGCGGCATCGACGTACCGAATGCCAACACCATCATTATCAATAATGCACAGCAGTTCGGTTTGTCCGATCTGCACCAGTTGCGCGGACGTGTGGGACGAAGCAACCGCAAAGCTTTCTGTTACCTGCTCTCCCCTCCTCTCTCTTCGCTGACTCAGGAAGCACGTCGCCGCCTGCAAGCTATCGAGAACTTCTCCGAACTGGGAAGCGGTATCCATATCGCCATGCAAGACCTCGATATACGCGGTGCCGGAAATATGTTGGGGGCCGAACAAAGTGGTTTCATAGCCGACCTCGGTTACGAGACATACCAGAAGATACTGGAAGAAGCAGTAGACGAACTGAAGAGCGACGAGTTCGCCGATCTCTATGCCGACGCAGACGATGGCAAACGGGATTCAGGCAGCGAATATATCCGCGAGACATATATCGAAAGTGATCTGGAACTGATGTTCCCTCCCACGTATATCCCCAACGACTCGGAGCGTATCTCGCTCTATCGCGAACTGGATAAGATGGAAGAGGAACGCGATATCCTTGCCTTTACCGAACGCCTGAAAGACCGTTTCGGTAAAATACCGAAGGAAGGAAAAGAATTGATCCGTATCGTACGCCTTCGCCGCATAGCCAGGAAACTGGGTATGGAAAAGCTGGTCATGAAAAAAGGACAGATGAGTATCTTCCTGGTAGCTAACCAGGACAGCCCGTATTACCAGAGCGAAGCATTCGATAAATTACTGGCATTCATACAGAAACATCCCCGCGAATGTATGATCCGGGATGTGAACGGTAAGCGCAGTATCGTAGTAAAGAATGTCAGTACAGTAGAAACCGCCTGCGCACTGCTTGAAGAAATTGAGAAATCCTAAAACAAAGATGTCATGAAAAAAACATTGGTAGACCTTTTTGAGAGTTCGGTGAAACAATATCCCGACAACCCGTTCCTATGGGAAAAGGCAAAGGACAAATTTGAGCCTACCACCTACACCCAGGTCAGAGATCAGGTATATACCCTAGGAGCCGGACTGGTTGCCCTGGGAGTAAATAAAGGTGACAATATGGCTTTGCTCAGCGAAGGCCGCAATGCCTGGATTATCGGCGAACTGGCCATGTTCTACGCCGGAGCCACCAACGTGCCCCTCTCCATTAAACTGGAAGAGGCCAACGACCTGTTGTTTCGCCTGACGCATGCCGATGTGAAATACATCCTGGTTTCAGGCAACCAGTTGAAGAAGATACGGACCATTATGGACAAGTTGCCTCTGATCCGCCAGGTAATTGTTTTTGACGACCAACCGGAATACAAAGAAAAAGAGATACCGCTTTCGAAAGTGATGGAAATAGGGACGGAATATCTTCAGGCACATCCGCTGGAAGAATTTCTGGCTATCGGCCGATCGCTTACGAACGACGACTATGCAACGATCACCTACACTTCCGGTACGACTGCCGATCCGAAAGGGGTGATCCTGACACACCGTAATTATACAGCCAATGTCGAACAATCGCTTACCTGCGTGGATATCGACGATACCTGGCGTACACTGGTTATTCTACCGCTCGACCATTGTTTCGCGCATGTGGTCGGCTTCTATATATTCATGTATAAAGGAGCATCCGTTGCCACGGTACAGGTTGGAAAGACCGGTATGGAAACATTGAAGAATATACCGATAAATATCAAGGAGTTCAAACCCTACCTGATCCTGAGCGTTCCGGCTTTGGCCAAAAACTTCAAGAAAAACATCGAGCAAGGCATCCGTGCGCAGGGCAATATGGTCAACCGTTTGTTTCACATGGGACTGGATGTGGCCTATACTTACAACGGAGATGGTGGAGATGATAAAGGCCGCGGCTGGCGATTCCTGTTGAAACCGGTTCTCAGCCTGTTCGACAGCATTATCTTCTCGAAGGTTCGCGAGAACTTCGGCGGAGAGTTGAAGTTCTTTATCGGCGGCGGTGCACTGCTGGATAAAGACCTGCAGAAATTCTACTATGCCATCGGTCTGCCGATGTATCAGGGTTACGGACTGAGTGAAGCGACTCCGGTCATTTCAACCAACGGGCCGCGCCATCACAGGTTCGGAAGCAGCGGTGTACTGGTCCAGCCACTCGATCTCAAAATATGTGACCTGGACGGCAAAGAACTTCCTCTAGGTGAAAAAGGTGAAATCGTTATCCGCGGAGAAAACGTAATGGCCGGATACTGGAAGAATCCAACCTCGACAGCCGATACCGTCAAAAACGGCTGGCTTTATACCGGCGATATGGGATATATGGGCAAAGACGGACTATTGTATGTATTAGGTCGTTTCAAAAGCCTATTGATCGGTAGCGACGGTGAGAAATACAGCCCGGAAGGTATCGAGGAGGCATTGGTCGAACATTCGTCCTGTATCGACCAGCTTCTGCTTTATAATAACCAGAACCCTTATACCGTTGCCTTGCTTGTTCCCAACAAGGATCGCCTGAAGAAGCATCTGGCACATCACCAACTGGATCTCAACTCGGAAAAAGGCAAAGAAGAAGCCATCCGTATCCTTCAAAGCCAGATAGACCGTTTCCGTAAAGGTGGCGATTTGTCAGCCATGTTCCCCGACCGCTGGCTACCGACAACATTCGCCGTTCTTCCCGAACCTTTTACCGAACAGAACGGTTTGGTAAACAGCACCATGAAGATCGTACGCGGCAAAGTGGAAAAAACGTATGCCGACCGCATCGACCATTTATACACACCGGAAGGCAAGAACCCGGTAAATGCAGAGAATTTGAAGTCGCTATAAAGAATTACTAAACACAACAACTATGCGTTACAAAACTGTAGTATCCGCTGTCGCCCTGGCCGCTTTGGCTACGACCTCTCCGGCCCTGGCAGACGGTATAGCTAAACAAAACATCGATAAAGGGTGGACCTTTAAACAGGTACGCGGTAATAACTGGTATCCGGCTACCATACCGGGTACGGTGCAAACCGACCTGATGGATAACAAGATTATCGAAGATCCATTCTTCCGCCTCAACGAACGGAGTATACAATGGGTAGACAAAGAAGACTGGGAATACAAAACGACACTGAACGTGTCTGCGGATGTATTCGAGAAAGATAATATCGAGCTTGACTTCAAGGGACTGGATACATACGCAGATGTCTATCTGAATGACTCCTGCATCCTGAAAGCCGACAATATGTTCCGTGAATGGAGTGTCCCCGTTAAAGGTTTGTTGAAAAAAGACGGTAATGAGTTGCGCGTTTACTTCCACTCTCCTATCAAAGTAGACCTGCCGAAATTCGAAGCACTGAAGTTTCCGGTAGAAGCCGGCAACGACCAGTCCGAAAACGGCGGTATCTTCGATAAGAAGGTCAGCATATTTGCCCGTAAAGCAGGTTACCATTACGGTTGGGACTGGGGTCCACGTATCGTGACCAGCGGTATCTGGCGTCCAGCTTACCTGATCGGTTGGAATGATGCCCGTATCGACAATATCTTCTACGACCAGACAAACGTGACGGCCAAACGTGCCGACATCAAAACCCGCGTACAGGTGATTGCCGACAAAGACGGGGAAGTAACCCTGGATATCAAGGCGGATGGTATCAAGACAACCTGGACAAAGAAAGCTCAGGTAAAGAAAGGAATCAACCTGATCGAAACCGACCTGACAGTAAACAACCCGAAACTCTGGTGGTCGCACGGACTGGGGGAAGCGCATCTGTATCCGTTCACGGCAACGATCCGTATGGACAACAAGGTAGTCGATACCCACAAGACCAACCTCGGACTCCGTAGCATCCGTGTAATCAACCAGCCGGATAAGGACGGCCATACCTTCTATTTCGAACTGAACGGCGTACCTGTCTTTATGAAAGGGGCCAACTATATTCCACAGGACAACTTCCTGCCGCGCGTAACTGCTGAACAGTATGAAAAGACAATCAAGGATGCTGTCGATGTAAATATGAACATGCTTCGTGTATGGGGAGGCGGAATCTACGAGGAGGATCTTTTCTATGATCTGTGTGATAAATACGGTATCCTCGTATGGCAGGACTTTATGTTCGCCTGCAGCGTTTATCCGTTGACTCCTGAACTGGAAGAGAATATCCGCCAGGAAGCAATCGACAATGTGATCCGCCTGCGTAATCATCCGAGCTTGGCTATCTGGTGCGGTAATAACGAAATACACACGGCCTGGTTCAACTGGGGATGGATGAAGAAGTTCGATCAATATGGCGTGACGGAACAGTTACGCAACGATACGAAAAAGCTCTTTAATAATATCCTGGCAGATGTTGTAAAAGAGTATGATCCCGAAATCTTCTACTGGCCTTCCTCTCCCTACGGAGGTGATCCGGATGCCAAGTGCGAAAGTGGAAAACCAAACTGGAACCCGAACGGTGATGCGCATTACTGGGGTGTATGGCAAGGCGTCGACTCTGTGTCTCACTTCAACAAAGTAAAAGCCCGCTTCTTCTCCGAATATGGTTTCCAGTCGTTCCCCGAATACCAATCCGTATTAAAATATGCACCGGAAGAACGCGACCACGATATTTATTCGGATGTGATGATGGCACACCAACGGGGAGGCCAGATTGCCAACTCACGTATTGAAAACATTACTCTGGAGGAATACCGCAAGCCGAAGGATTTCCCCTCCACACTCTATATGAGTATCCTGTTGCAGGGTGATGCCATGAAGACTGCTATGGAAGCACATCGTCGCATGATGCCGTACAATATGGGATCGCTCTACTGGCAGCACAACGACTGCTGGCCTGTTGCTTCCTGGTCCAGCCGCGATTATTACGGCCGTTGGAAAGCCCAGCATTACTTTACCAAGAAGGCATTCCGGGATATCCTGGTTTCTCCGATAGCAGAAGACGGCCAACTAAATATCTGGATGATTTCCGATCGTCTGAAAGCCGTCAAAGGTAAACTGGATATCCGTGTGATGGATCTGAAAGGCAATGTTTTATTTGAAAAGAAAAGTAACGTAACATTGCCTGCCAACACCAGTAAAATACAGTTCTCTGCTCCGGTTGAAAGCGTGCTTGGCAGAAAGCAACCGAACGAAGTCGTAGTCAATGCTCGTTTCATCGAGAGCGGTAAAGAGGCAGAAGTTATCTCCAATAACTATTTCTTCACCCGCTTCAAAGACATCGACTTCCCGAAAGCGGATATACAGATGACTTCCGTTCCCGCCGGCGATGGCTACGATGTAACTGTCGAGAGCAACGTCTTTGCCCGTGCCGTATTCCTCAATATCGACGGCATCGACAATTTCTTTTCCGACAATTATTTCGACCTGTTACCGAACGAACCTGTTACAATTCATGTAACCACAAAGCTGGACAAAGCTTCATTCGACAAACAACTGAAAAGTCAAAGTATTGTAGATGCTTACTAGTTGATACAAGAAGAGGCTGTTACAAAAATACATGTAACAGCCTCTTTCTCTAATACCTCTTCATTCTCACGCTTCTTGATTAAAGATTATTAATAGCGCTCAGACGGCTCCTCCGGAGAAAAAGAGTACCTTTGCCAACTGCATTATCCGAGAAGGAATAACGTTAGTTTCATGGTAAAAAGAATTCGCTTTATATTGCTGTTGGTTCTATTGCAGACAGTGACTGGTATCTCTGTTTTATATGCTCAAAGCATTACATCTGCATCCGGTATTGTGAAAGATTCAATTACCGGAGAGCCTTTGGCCTTCGTATCCGTCTATTTCGACGGCTCCACGATCGGTGCTATGACCGACGATAACGGAAAGTTTACCCTGCAAAATGATAAAGGGTATAATAAACTGGCCTTTGCATCACTGGGATACGACACCAAAGTGATCGACCTGAAAACAGGGCAGAAGAACGATGGCCTCGATATAAAGATACGTCCTACCGCTTTCGAGATTTCGGAAGTCGTGGTAAAGCCCAAGAGAGAAAAATATACCCGCAAAGATAATCCGGCTGTCGAACTTATCAAGAAAGTAATCGAGCATAAAAACGATAACCGTATCGAAGCAAAAGACGAATACCAAACGGAAGTTTACGAGAAACTATCCCTCTCGCTGGACGACTTCAACCCGGACTTCGAGAAGAACAAATTCATGAAGAAATTCAAGTTCATCCGAAACTATCTCGACACATCCGAATTCAACGGAAAACCGATCCTGACCCTTTCCGTACGTGAAACGATTGCGGATAAATACTACCGGAAACAACCGAAAACCGAAAAGACAATTGTCAAAGGGAAACGTATGCAGGGTGTCGACCAGACGCTCGACGATGGCGGCGGTATCACCTCCAACCTGGAAGAAATATTCCAGGGTATCAACATCTTCGACAATAACATTAATATCCTGCTGAACCGATTTGTCAGCCCGCTATCCTCTACCCTAGCCACCAGCTATTATAAGTATTATATTATGGATACGCTGGATATAGGAGGCGATAAATGTGTCGACCTGGCCTTTGTTCCGGTCAACAGCCAGAGTTACGGTTTTACCGGGAGATTGTATATTACGCTGGACGGCAACTATGCTCTAAAGAAATTCTTACTCAACACGCCGGTCAACATCAACCTTAACTGGGTGGATAAACTCCGTATCGAACAAGAATTCGAACGCATGCCCGACAGTACCTGGGTTGTCAAGAACGAAAATACCTATGTCAATTTCTATCTGGTGAAAGGGGCGCAACAGCTCTATGCACACCAGTTAAGGAACTACGATAAATACAATTTCAATATAGAGCAAGCGCAGGCCGATTCTGTATTCAACCTGTTAGGCTCGCTTCATACCCTGCCTGTTGCCATCGAGCAAACGGATACGTTCTGGGTAAACAACCGCCATGTCCCGCTCAAAGAAAAGGAGAATGCATTGGACGACCTGTTGGCACAACTCCGGAAAGTCCCGGCCTTCAACGTAATCATTAAAACGGCGGAGATACTTATATCCGGCTATATTCCTACGGCAGGCGATAAAAAATCGACCAAGTTCGATTTCGGGCCGATGAATACGACCATCAGCGGCAACAGCTTGGAAGGTGTTCGCCTGCGTGTCGGCGGTATGACGACTGCCAACCTGAACCCTTACTGGTTCGCCAGTGGCTATCTGGCCTACGGAACGAACGACCGTAAACTAAAATACAACGTCAAACTGACCCACAGCTTCAATAAGAAACTCTACCATGAAGGAGAAAGCCCGGTAAACAATCTCTCTTTCATACAGGAATACGATGTGTATACCCCGGGACAGGACTTCCTCTTTACCAGTAAAGATAACATCTTCGTTGCCTGGAAAGTGGGGGAACCCGTGACCAAGATGCAATACATCCGCAAATCAATGTTCCAGTATGAAAAGGAATGGCTGAACGGCCTAACCTGGCGATCGTGGGTATATAACCAGAATAACCAGGCGGCAGGAACACTGAAATACATAGAGAAAGACGCAAACGGAACTTTGGTTCATAAGAAAAGCATCACGACCTCCGAGATCGGTACACAACTTCGTTTTGCTCCGGGCGAACGTTCTTATGACGGCCGTTCCGGTAAAGAGTCGGTATTCAACCTGTCGAAAGACGCTCCTATCTTCAAGCTGTCGCATCAACTGGGTCTGAAAGTGTTAGGTGGCGAATACAACTACAACCATACGGAAGTCAGTGCCGAAAAGCGTATCTGGTTATCTTCCTTCGGTCATATCGACACACAACTGAAAGCCGGAAAAGTATGGAACAAAGTACCTTTCCCTCTATTGATACTGCCGAATACCAACCAGTCGATCACCATTCAGCCGGAAGCATTCCACATGATGAACGCTTTGGAATTCGTGACCGACCAGTATGTGTCATTCAATGCCACTTACTATATGAAAGGATGGATACTGAACCGCATCCCGGGCGTCAAATGGTTACGCCTGCGCGAAGTAATCTCTTTCAATGGAATCTATGGTGGCCTGACCGACAAGAATAACCCGACAATGACTCCCGGCCTATTCGTATTGCCCGACGGCACACGTCCTCTGGGTAATACACCTTACATGGAAGCAAGTGTCGGTCTTGAAAATATCTTCAAGATACTGCGTATCGACTATTACCGTCGTCTGACGTATCTGAACGAACCGAATATAAAGAAAGGCGGCGTACGTATTGCTTTACGCTTCTCCTTCTAATTCTAAGCTATTGAGATTTTAATATGATAAAAGATACAAACTCCCCTTTGAACCATGCACCGAATGCGTGGGCGTTGATACCATTACTGGTATTCCTGCTCACCTACTTGGTTGTTTCGATATTGGCAGGCGATTTCTACAAGATGCCTATTACGGTTGCTTTCGTTATCTCGTCGGTGGTTGCCATCGCGATATCGAAAGGCGGCAAACTATCCAACCGCATCGAACAGTTCTGCCGTGGAGCAGCCAACACCAATATCATGCTGATGGTGCTTATCTTCATCCTGGCAGGCGCTTTCGCTCAAACAGCCAAGTCGATGGGAGCCGTAGATGCGACTGTCAATCTGGCGATGTCGATCCTTCCTGGTAACCTACTGGCCGCAGGGATCTTTCTGGCAGCTTGTTTTATATCTATCTCCGTAGGTACTTCGGTTGGTACGATTGTTGCGCTGGCTCCTGTGGCGGTAGGTATTGCCACCAAGACAGGGATGCCCGATGCCCTGATGCTCGGTGTAGTTGTCAGCGGTGCTATGTTCGGCGATAACCTGTCGTTTATTTCAGACACAACCATTGTTGCAACCCGTACACAAGGATGCAACATGAACGATAAGTTTAAAGTAAATATTCGTATTGCCCTTCCGATAGCGATCATAACAGGCATAATATATATTTTGATAGGAAGCGGAATGGACAGCCACTATGTAGCCGGCACCATCGAGTGGGCAAAAGTAATCCCTTATGTGGTGGTACTTGTTACGGCTATCTTCGGAGTAAATGTGATGTTGGTATTGTTTATCGGTATCCTGCTATCGGGTGTTGTAGGATTGCTTACAGGCGGTTTCGATGTATGGGGATGGACAGCTTCGATGGGACTCGGTATCACCAACATGGGCGAACTGATCATCGTTACCCTGCTGGCCGGCGGTATGCTGGAAATGATACGCTATAACGGAGGTATCGACTGGATTATCCTGAAACTGACTTCACATATCCGCTCCGTCAAAGGAGCCGAACTGAGTATTGCCGCCCTGGTCAGCTTCGCCAATCTTTGTACGGCAAACAATACGATCGCTCTGATAATGGCCGGTCCGATTGCCAAAGACATAGCCGACCGTTTCCATGTAGATCCACGCCGTAGTGCCAGCCTGCTCGATATCTTCTCCTGCTTCGTGCAGGGCATTATCCCTTATGGGGCTCAACTATTGATGGCAGCCGGGCTGGGAGGCGTCTCCCCTATCGAGATCATGCAATATTTATATTACCCTTATCTGTTAGGAGCCGGCGCTTTATTGGCTATCGCTTTCGGCTATCCGGGAAAGTTTGCAAAGAAAAAAGAAAAGTGCCCCCAATAGTCTGCAAAGACAAAGGGGACATCTTTCGTTAGTACTACCCGTTTTTATAAAATCACTTCCATTTGTATAATAGTTGCTTTCATTCTAAATAGTGTATTGTTATTTATTATTATTCAAAACCTTTATTAAAAGCTTTCCCGGACGGAATTTTACCGAGGTGCGCGGGGAAAGCATGACCGGTGTACCCATTTTAGGGTTACGGGCAGGCCGTCCTGCCTGCTTCCAGGGTAATAATGCTCCGAAATTATGAAAGCGAACTTCCTCGCCATTGTCCAACGTATCGGTAGCGACCCTGAGTAACGACTCAATGGTCATTTTTATTGAAGTCCTATTCAGCCCGGTATCCGTGGCTATCCTTTCTATTAATTCATTTTTATTCATAACTAATTATTTTTTTACAGAATTACTTTATCTCGCATACGATCGTCGTATGTGATAACATACGGTCAGCGTATATGGACGCATACGGTTGTCGTATACGAGCGCATACGATGATCATATTAAATGTCTTATTCGATTACAGGTCGGTCATCGTCACCTGTACCTACTGTCAATAGGTAGGGGAAACGGTTACGACGAACTTCTTTTACTAATTGTTTGGTGTTACCTCCGTATTGGGTGGCGACTTCCAGATAATAGGTTCCATCGGCCAATGCCGGAATGATAAAAGAGAAGAAAGAAGGGTCGTTGCGTGAAACGGAAGTCATCGGGACAGCCGTTTCGGTATCGTCTGATGCTTTGATAAAGAAGAAACCTACTGTGCTGCCTTCGGCTCCAACGATCTTTACACGTTTACCTTCGCCGTTAAGAGTGTTGCCCGGGGTGAGTTTTATATTTACCTCACCTGTGAATACATCAGTTACTTTGGTGATAGTGGGGAGACCTTCTGTCACTTCACCGACGATCACGCTGATGGCTTTTAGTTCTTTCTTGAATTCGATGCGGGGAGAACAGCGAAGGGTCACATTGTTCTTTTCCGGATCGAATTTAGCCTTGGGACCGATGAAGGGGCCATCCACTCCCAGGGAGTTGTTTGCGAAGCCGAACTCTACGGTAGAAGCAGAGTATAATTCTTCCTTCGCAACTTCCACCAGATCGTTGTAAGCGCTTCGTAATTCGGATGCGGAGAATTTGCTTTTGCCGTTTGCCGCAATCTTGCAAAGATCGTCGATCGTACGGTTAGCTACATAAGTTACATTGAAAGTGAAGTCATCTTCACGTTCTGTCAGCATATTTGCAACTAGATTGCCGGTGATGCTGCGTTTTTTAGGTTCATTTGATACCATAAGCCTATTTAATTTAATTAGTTCGGTTGGAACTATGCACCCTGCAATCTGAACCAGTCATTTCGTTGACTGTAAAATGAGGTATAAATAGACTTATAGTCTTGGATTATAATAGCTGGAAATAACTTTTCCTCTCTTGAGAAGGGGTAGGGAGTATGTAAAATTTGCGTGTTTACCAGAAGATAGCACACCTTCTGCCCCCTCTCTAGAGAGGAAAGGTTACTTTTGTCACTATAAAGTAAAGTACCATATCGGTCACTGTAAAAAGACCAATGAAGGCCGATCTGATCCTAAGATAATGCGAAATCATTTGATTTTTACGCTTACTGTGTCTCTATTTCAATGCTTTTACTATCTTTGCAAACATTATTAACATAGTTCCAACCGAACTAAGTCCTCTCGAAAGCTACATATTCACATAAATACGTGCCATAAATAACAGTGCCGCTGAAACCTCTAAAGCTTCAACGGCACTATATATCTTTACGCTTGTTGGCGTTGTTTATGTCCTGTCTATTATTTCAGTCCTCTGTTTTTCAGAAGCGGATCAGTATTAGGTTCATTGCCACGGAAGTTTTTATACATATCCATTGCGTCGTCGATGCCGCCCGGTGTCAGGACATACGTACGGAATTTAGCGGCAATTTCAGGATTAAAGATATCGCCACTTTCCTTAAAGGCCTGGTAAGCATCCGAGTCGAGCACTTCCGCCCAGATGTAGCTATAATAACCGGCTGTGTAACCACCGCCCATCGTGTGATTGAAATAAGTCGTACGGTAGCGAGGCGGAATCTGCTTCAATAAGCCACGTTCACCGAGGACAGTCTCTTCAAACTTCATTACGTCTGCACCGTCATGAACTTCCTTCAACACATGGTAATCCATATCCAGTAAAGAAGCAGCCAGATATTCGGCAGTGGCAAAACCTTGTCCGTATTTGCCGCTCTTATCCAACTTTTCGATCAGTTCTGCCGGGATCACTTCACCTGTCTGGTAATGCTTGGCATAAACTTTCAACACTTCCGGTTCGAACACCCAATGTTCCATGATCTGTGAAGGCAACTCCACGAAGTCGCGGGGAACACCCGATACACCATAGTAATGTACATCTTTGAAAAGGTTATGCAAACCATGTCCGAACTCATGGAACAGCGTTTCCGCTTCATCGGCACTCAGCAAGGCAGGCTGTCCGGGAGAAGGTTGCGAGAAGTTACAAACGATCGTAACAACAGGTCCCTGACGCTTGCCGTCCTGGTAAGTCTGCGAACGATACGTACCGCACCATGCACCACCTTTCTTGCTGGCACGCGGGAAATAATCCATATACAATACGCCCAGATGTGTGCCATCTTTATCTTTACATTCGAATGCTTCTGCATCGGGATGTGGCAAAGGGACATTCTTTATCGGAGTAAATGTAATTCCATACAGCTTGTTGGCTACGTAGAAAGCTCCGTCGCGTACGTTATCGAGTTTCAGATACGGGCGTACCTGATTCTCATCCAGGTCAAACTTTGCCTTCTTCGCTTTCTCGAAATAATAACGCCAGTCCCAGCCTTCTGCCTGGAAGTTACCACCTTCTTTCTTTATCTCGGCATTGATATCGGCCAATTCCGATTTTGCTTTATTTATAGCCGGTGTCCAGATCTCATCCAAAAGGGCATACACCTTATCGGAAGTCTTTGCCATCCGGTCCTCCAGAACAAAAGAAGCATAATCGTCATATCCCATCAGTTTGGCTTTTTCCAGACGAAGGGAGATCAGTTTACGTACGACTTCTTTATTATCGGCATCGTTACCGTTATTGCCACGGTTGATGTAACCGTTGAATATCTTTTCACGCAAAGCGCGGTTGTCTGCATATTGCAGGAAAGGCATTACGCTTGGATTATGCAGGGTGAAAAGCCATTTACCTTCCATTCCGGCACCACGGGCAGCGGCTTCGGCATTCAGTACCAGGCTTTCGGGTAATCCGGCAAGATCGGCTTTATTATCTATTACCAATTGGAATGCATTGGTCTCTTTCAGCATATTCTGTCCGAAAGTAAGCTGAAGCATGGAGATCTCGCTGTTCAGCTCACGCAAGCGGGCCTGCTTCTCTGCATCGAGGTTTGCACCGCCACGAACGAAACTCTTATACGTTTCCTCCAACAGTTTTTTCTGTTCCTTGTCGAGGTTCATCGCTTCCTGGTTATCATAAACCGTCTTAATACGCTTGAACAGGTCTGCGTTCATGCGGATATCGTCGCTGTTCTTCGACAATAGCGGTGACAATTCGCGGCTCACAGCCTGCATTTCGTCATTCGTATTGGCACTGTTCTGGCCATAAAAGACGGCACTGACCCGGCGCAACGTCTCACCACTCTGGTCGAGGGCAACAATCGTATTCTCAAAGTCAGGTGCTTCGGGCTGGTTTGTGATAGCTGCAACTTCGGCTTGCTGTTCGGCTATTCCTGCTTTAAAGGCAGGCATATAGTCTTCGAGTGTGATCTTGTCGAACGGGGGCACTCCAAAGGGAGTAGTGAACTCTGTCAGGAAAATATCCCCCGGAGCTGTGGTTTCAGACTTCTTGCCCGGCGAATTGCAGGCACTGAGTGCAACGGCTATGCCGGCTGCCATAATCATTTTCTTCATGCTGTTCTGTTTAAGTTTCTTATTTACGCAAAGATATAAAAAAAGAAAAGCCTTCCAAAATATGGAAAGCTTCTCTATCAGCTGTATGTAAGATAATCTTATTTTAAACCTCTGTTTTTAAGTAACGGTTCGATACTCGGTTCTTTTCCACGGAAATTCTTATACATCACCATGGCATCGTCGATACCGCCCGGAGTAAGGACATAGGTACGGAACTTAGCAGCGACCTCCTGGTTAAAGATATCACCTGTTTCCTTATATGCCTCGAAAGCATCGGCATCCAGTACTTCCGCCCAGATATAACTGTAATAACCGGCAGTATATCCGCCTTCCATCGTATGACCGAAATAGGTTCCCCAGTAACGAGGTGCGATCTGAGTCGGCAAACCACGGCCATACATCGCTTCCCCTTCATATTTCTCAATATCCAGGTCAGCCGGAATTTCTTTCATTACATGATAATCCATATCCAACAGGGAAGAAGCCAGATATTCAACTGTGGCAAAACCTTGTCCGTACTTACCACTCTTCACGATTTTATCTACCAGTTCCTGTGGAATAACTTCGCCTGTCTTATAATGTTTAGCATATACTTTCAGTACTTCAGGTTCAAATGCCCAATGTTCGTTGACCTGTGAAGGTAATTCCACGAAATCGCGAGGGACATCGGCAACACCGTAATAATGAACATCGCCAAACAATCCGTGCAGTGCATGACCGAATTCATGGAAAACGGTTTCTGCTTCATCGGCACTCAGCAGGGCGGATTGTCCGGCTGCCGGTTTGCTGAAGTTAAAGACAGTAGTGACCACCGGAGTGACCTTCTTACCGTCTTTATAAGTCTGCGAACGATAACCGCCACACCATGCTCCGCCACTCTTGCCGGGACGGGTATAAAAGTCCATATACAGAACGCCCAGCGGAGAACCGTCTTTATCCTTACATTCAAATGCATAGGCATCAGGATCAGGTTTCGGTATGTCTGTTATTTCTGTAAAGGTGATACCGTACAGTTTGTTTGCCACATAAAAAGCACCTTCACGTACATGGTTCAGCTCCAGATACGGACGCACTTCGTTTTCGTCCAGGTCGAACTTTGCCTGACGGGCTTTATCGGCATAATAACGCCAGTCCCATGCTTCAGCCTTGAAGTTGCCGCCTTCTTTCTTTATTTCAGCATTGATGTCGGCCAATTCTTCATTTGCCTTTGCCAACGCCGGCTTCCAAAGCTGATCCAGCAGTTGGTATACATTCTTTTCGTTCTTTGCCATATTCTCTTCCAGGACGTAAGCGGCAAAGTCTTCGTAACCCAGCAGTTTGGCCTTTTCGAGACGGGCGGTAACCAGTTTCTTTATTACTTCTTTGTTGTCGTTGGCATTATTGTTATTTCCCCGGCAAACATAGGCATTAAATATCTTTTCGCGCAATGCCCGGTTATCTGCATATTGCAGGAAAGGCATTACACTCGGGTTGTGAAGCGTAAAAATCCACTTGCCTTCCATCGAGTCGGCAGCAGCTGTCTCAGCGGCAGCGGCGATCAGGGTTTCAGGCAGGCCTGAGAGATCTTCTTTATTATCGATAACCAACTTGAATGCATTTGTTTCTTTCAGGGTATTTTGTCCGAAGGTAAGCTCAAGCACTGAGATCTGTTCGTTCAGTTCACGCAGTTTAGTCTGCTTATCGGCATCGAGGTTGGCACCGCTACGAACAAAACCTTTATAAGTTTCTTCCAGTAACTTCTTTTGTTCCTTATCCAGGTTAAGCGAGGCCTGATTGTCGTAAACAGCTTTCACACGGGCAAAAAGAGCCGGGTTCAAGCTGATATCATCGGAATGGGCAGAGAGAACAGGATATAATTCCTGCTCGAGTTCCTGTATCTCGTCGGTTGTGTTCACACTCGACTGTCCTCCGAAGGCATACATAACCTTATTCAGTAACTCGCCTGCCTGGTCGAGGGCAACGATCGTATTCTCGAAGGTCGGTTCTTCCGGGTTATTCACTATGGCATCGATCTCTTTCTTATGCTCCGCCATTCCCTTCTCGAAGGCCGGTTTATAATGTGCTACTTCTATCTTATCGAAAGGAGGAACACCGAACGGTGTCGTATACTCTGTAAAAAAAGGATTGGGTGTAGACTCGGCTACATCGCTTTTCTTTGAGGAGTTGCAGGCTCCTAAGACTACTGCCAGGCTGGCAGCCATAAGCGTTTTATTCATAACTATGATATTGTAAGAATTAATTTATGTCTACATTAATTATATAATAGGTGGTGCAAAGATAGGGAAGTTTTATTTTACTTTGTTCTCCTAACACTATAAATAGAGTAACCATGAATAGAATATGTGACTTATTCAGTATAAAATATCCCATTATACAAGGTGGGATGGTTTGGTGCAGCGGTTGGAGACTGGCTTCGGCCGTCAGCAATGCCGGGGGACTGGGATTGCTCGGCGCCGGTTCTATGCATCCCGACAGGCTGCGCGAACATATCCGCAAATGTAAAGCGGCTACCGACAAGCCTTTCGGTGTGAACGTCCCGCTAATGTACCCGGAAATAGAGAGCCTGATGAATATTCTGGTGGAAGAAGAAGTAAAAATAGTCTTCACCTCTGCCGGAAGTCCTAAGAAATGGACTCCTTTCCTGAAAGAACATGGTATGACAGTGGTTCATGTGGTAAGCAGTTCCTTGTTTGCCGTCAAATGTGAAGAGGCAGGTGTCGATGCCATTGTTGCCGAAGGGTTTGAAGCCGGGGGACATAACGGGCGCGAAGAGACGACGACGCTCTGCCTGATCCCTGCCGTGCGCCGGGCTACCTCTCTCCCACTGATAGCCGCCGGAGGAATAGGTACCGGTGATGCGATGCTGGCCACCTTTGTCCTCGGTGCGGAAGGTGTACAGATCGGTACCCGTTTCGCCCTGACGGAAGAAAGTTCCGCTCATGAGAACTTCAAACAGCTTTGCCTCAGTCTCAATGAGGGAGATACGAAGTTATTATTGAAAAAGCTTGCTCCTACCCGGTTGGCTAAAGGCGATTTCAAAACGGCAGTGGAAGAAGCCGAAGCACAAGGTGCATCCGTAGAAGATATGCGCGTTTTACTAGGTAAAGGCAGAGCCAAGAAAGGTATATTCGAAGGTAATCTGGAAGAAGGAGAACTGGAAATCGGACAGGTTGCGGCCTTATTCAGAAAAGAACAGACAGTCTGCGAAGTGATGGAAGAACTTGTTGCCGATTATCGAAAAGCACTTACCGGACTGAACAACAAAGCAAACTTATTCTAACCGGGTATCCGGTGTCCTGATAATTTCCTCGTTAGGAAACTGGAGTTTCTTGCCTGGGAAACGCTAGTTCCCCGCCGAGGGAATTGCAGTTCCCCGCGCAGGAAACTACAGTTTCCTTATTAAAAAATTTCAGGAAACTGCAAGCCCCTGACTGATAACTTATTCAGGCGAAACCGAAGAATACCTGATGACACATCTATATACAAAAAAGAGGTTGTGTCAATATACTTTTGTCTGGCGCAAGACAGTAGAGAAAAACCGTGCGAAGTTGCTGGATAAAATCCGCATCCTTCTCCAGCAGGTGGATGAAACCATTGCACAAGAGAACTCCGTAAAAGATACCTCAGTTGAATTTACTCTCGCCATGCTCTCTGAGATAGTGGGTGAACTTAAAGAAGTCCCGGAATATTAGCCCGAAACAAACGATAAGGAACAAAAGAAAATACGTTTGGATTGTAAACTATGAAAAAAGGGAATGTGCCCATTTTGACACACCCCTTCAGTTACAAATATCTATGAAGATTTATATTGTATCCACAATTACTTAACCTCCATTTTTTCCGAACATACCTGTGTTACACTTTCGGCTTTGACGATATAAATACCGGGAGCCAAGTCTTTGACATAGACCGTCTGCATATTCAGATTATCCAAATAACGCAAACGTTGTCCGGAGATGCTATAGACGGAGATCCGGGTAAGCAGATCAACCGATGAAACCACAATCTGACCGGTTCCATTGGTATAACATACAATCTCGTTGCGAGCGATCACCTCGTTCGACGTAGCGATCGAGCCATTCAGGAAGTAGCGTCCGGAAGTATTGCCGGAGACAGTCAGGGTCAAACCGTCAGTCACCGGATAGACCTTGCCACTCTGCTTGTCCACTAATGTAACATTCTGCATATCTCCCGACAGCTTGAAACTCAACTCTACCGGAGAAGCATCTTTACCATAGATACCGACCGGAATATCTTTCAGTTCCGGCGTCACGTTGATAGCCGTCATCTGATTACCGGCAAGTGTATAC
>NZ_CAJJWO010000088.1 GCF_905196875.1 uncultured Parabacteroides sp.
TCGGTTTTGTTCTGCTCCCGAATGGAAGCAGATACACTGTTGCCGTATTCATCAAAGATTCGAATGAGAGCATGGAAACAAATGCAAAGATCATAGCCGATATATCCGAAGCCATTTATAAATATTTCACGGAGTCTAATAACTAATTCAGAATACATCTAAGCCTGCCTAAACCATCGATCAGAAGTGCTCTCGGACAAGCGATATTGATGCGGATAAAATCTTTACCAGCTTCACCATACATATTCCCGTCGTTTACCAACAGCTTTTCCTTATCCAGCAAAGCTTTTGCAATTTCTTCTGAAGATTGTTTCAGAGCAGAACAGTCTAGCCAAACCAGATAAGTACCTTCCAATGGTAAGACTTTCAAATGGGGAAGATACTTTTCAAAATATCTCTTCAGATAATTATAGTTATCCAGCAGGTATTGTTTAAGTACTTCCAGCCATTCTTCACCCTCATTGTAAGCGGCTACCAAGGCTTCAACACCAAAAGGATTCACATCGCAGACCTCGTTGGTATTGATAGCCTTATTTATCTTCATACGTACATATTCATTAGCTGAAATAATGTTTGCTATCTGTAATCCCGCCAGGTTAAAGGCCTTACTCGGTGAAATGCAGGTAACGGAATTCATCAGGAAGTCTTTCGAAATGGAGGCAAAAGGCGTATAAGTATGTCCCGGGAAAACCAATTCACAATGAATCTCATCGGCGACAACCAATATGTCATTCCGAAAACAAATCTCGCCGATACGCGTCAATTCCTCCCGGGTCCAAACCCTACCTGCCGGATTATGCGGGTTACATAAAAGTAATAATTTGACTTTTGGGTCAGAGGCTTCCCTTTCCAAACCTTCGAAATCAATCCGGTAAGTTCCATCGGTATAAAGAAGAGGATTGACGACCACTTCGCAACCATTATTTCGAATAGAAGAGAAAAAACAATTATAAACCGGTGTCTGCACCAATACACGATCACCCGGCAGAGTGAGTGCTTTGATTACGGCAGACAAGGCCGGAACTACACCTGAAGTATAAATAATCCAGTCTTCCTCTATTAGCCAACCATGCCGTCTCATAAACCAGCTCGTTACAGCTTCATAATAAGCGGCCGGCACTTTGGTATAACCGAAAATACCATGTTCCACCCGCCTGCGCAATGCATCAACCACACAGGGCGCCGTACGGAAATCCATATCGGCTACCCACATGGGCAGGACATCCTCTTCTTTCGCCGTATCCCATTTATAGGAGTTACTTCTGCGACGGGGAATCAGTTCGTCAAAATTATATTTCATTGATTGAAGCAAGTTACGTTATCCCACAGTTTCAATTCACAGTTTGCCGGCTTCAGGATGTTTTCATCGATGATGATTTCATTGTAATATTCAGCCGTGATACATCCGGTACGCGGATTCTTCACACTATGTACCGGACTGTTTATAGTTGCCTGCACACTGCTATATTCAAAACAAAGATCGGTATCATCCGCCATTGTACAGTTCTCCATCACCAGATCATGTGCATAGCAAAGGGCTTGTGTCCCGGATATCTTGCAATTTACCAGACGCAGGTTGTGTGAGTGCCATCCCAGGTATTCACCGGTCAGTTCGGAATCATACACAGTCACATTTTCTGTGTTCCAGAAAGCATCTTTCGAATTGATAACGGCATTACGGATTTCTACATTTTTGCAATACTGGAAAGAATAGTTCCCATTCTGGCTGTAATTCTCAATACGAATATTCTCTCCATGCATAAACAGATAATCTGCTTTGTCGATCTGTACATTCTTCAGTTCAACGTTACGGCAATGCCAGAGCGTTTCCAGCGCATTGGATAGTCGTACATTCTCTAATTTGATTCCATCCATATCACGGAACATCTTCGGAGCTTCCACAATAGTGTCGGTCATTTGCAGGTTCCGTGAATACCACAGGGCAGCGCGTGCACCATCGGTAAAAAGGCAATTCTTCACAATAAAACCATTGTTATGCCAAAAGGGATATTTGCCCTCGAAACGGCAGTTTACCGCAATAATATTACTGCATTCTTTTAAAGCAGATTCGCCAGTATGAATCGTTACATTTTCCAGTTGTAAATCGTGTGCTGCAAATAAAGGACGTTCGCCTTCATACTCTTTGTTCTTAATAATTTCCATAATTCAATTAATTATTTTTCATGTTACAAAAGTAGCTGGTCACAAAGAGATTATTTGTAGACGAATTACGGGTAATATAACCCAAATTACAGATGGTGCTCTCTCAAGTTATCCGGAAAAGGTCACCAAATCGATTCCGGCCAATAGTATTGCAGTCGGAAACCTATATAAAGTTATTAAAGAATTGTAATACTCAATCTGCGACTATCCCCACCATCCATCTGTTTATTCTTCCAGCAATCCTTCCAGGTAACGTTCCGGTGATAAGCCGATACGTTGCATAAAACCGGCAAGGGCACTAAAGTTCAATTCTTCATTTTCACTGTCGAGTAAAGTTATTTTACGGATAACATTCAATGGCAAAGAAATAGGAACGAAAGGTTTCAGTTGTCCGTCCTCATACCGGTAGCCGGCATCGACCGGACTACGAAGGACTGCCAAACGCCATTCTTTTTCCGGTGCACACGCCGGTTTCTTTACCTCCAGACAAGCATTACATAAAAGCGAGAAGAAACGGGAATCGGAAGTAAAGCCACTGTGCTCGTCATCGAAAAAGAACTTATCGTATTCACGTTCCATCTGCGTAATAAAGTTATCGAGTACTTGTCTTTCATCGTGTTTACAACGAACCAGGAACATGTTTTCGAAAAGGCAATGTTCCGCCAGTTGCTCATAATCGAAAGACAAACGCAGGTAGGGTTGTTTAGCGGATTTTACCTTTTCCGGGAACTCCGTTTCATTTTCATAGAAAGACAATTTATAAATATCCATTTCCGGTCCGATCAGCAAACAACGCTTCTCACGAAAAAAAGGAATTGCCTGTTTACTCTCTTCCGCAGGAATCCCTTTTTGTACTTCATACTCCCTTATCGCTTTCCGGAGCAGCGACAATCCATATTGATATTCTTCCTGAGGAACGGTATATAATAAATTATCAGCCTGTAAAACAAGTGCCGGTTCCCCGGTCGCACCCATGCATCCTTCGACGAAGGAATGCAATGATATATAAGCATATAATTCCATTAAATTAATATTTTTTACGGGCAAAGATACACTATAATTCAGAGAATTACTACCTTTGTTACATCTATAAACAATTCTAATAACCAATTACAACAAAATGAAACGTCGTGATTTCTTAAAGACCAGTGTAGTAGCTGGTGCCGCATTATCCATAGACTTTAAAGGGCTGCAAGCAGCATTATCAAGCAACACTATGGCAGTAGAGCAGGCTCCTGAAATGGTAGCTGTGATGGGGGGCGAACCTGAGGCTATGCTTGACAAAGCATTGGAGACCCTGGGGGGAATCGGTAATTACATCAAGAAAGGGCAAAAAGTCGTTATCAAACCGAACATCGGATGGGACCGTACACCGGAACTGGCAGGAAATACCAATCCGCAGCTTATCAAAGCATTGGTAAAGAAATGCCTGGCAGCCGGCGCAGAGAAAGTAACTGTTTTCGACCATACCTGCGATAACTGGCAGAAATGTTATGAGAGCAGTGGTATAGCAGCTGCCGTGAAAGAAGCCGGAGGTATCATCATGCCTGCCAACGATGAGAAATATTTCAAAGAAGTGGCTATTCCCGGCGGAGTAAAAGTAAAGTCTGCCAAGATACACGAAGCGCTGATCGAAGCAGATGCCTGGATCAATGTGCCTATCCTAAAGAATCATGGCGGAGCTAAATTATCATGTGCCATGAAAAACTACATGGGTATCGTATGGGATCGCCGTTTCTTCCATCAGAACGACTTGCAGCAATGCATCGCCGACATCTGTACCTGGCAAAAGAAACCGGTTCTGAACATTGTCGATGCCTACCGTATGATGCATCAGAACGGTCCGCAGGGAAAAAGTGCAGCCGATGTAGCGACATTGAAATCGATGATCGTATCTCCTAACATCGTTGCAATCGACACGGCTGCCCTCGCTTTATTCAACCAGGTAAAGAAACTGGACATGGAAGCTGTAAGCCATATCGGTAAAGGCGAAGAGCTTAAACTGGGATCAACGGATTTGAAGAAGATCAATATCAAACGTATTAAAATATAAATGAAACGACCTAATTATTTAAAAGGACTGCGGGTGTTCCTCGCAGCCCTGTTTTTTATACCTATAATTCTTTTCTTTCTGGACTTCACGAACAAGATGCCGGTCGATGTGCACAAGTTACTGCATGTACAGTTATTGCCGGCTATCCTTGCAGGCATGTTCGGGATTGTAGCCGTATTACTTCTTCTGACATTGCTGTTCGGACGTATTTACTGCTCGGTATTATGTCCTGCCGGAGTTTTCCAGGACATCATTAATCGTCTTTTCTGTATTGGAAAGAAGAAGAAAAAAGGGATACGACGTTTTAAATATCACAAGCCGTTGAACTGGGTTCGATATGTGTTGCTGGCGGCAACGGGGATAACTGCCTTACTGGGATTCTCCGGTTTATGCCTGCTACTCGATCCGTACAGTAATTTCGGACGCATTGCGGCAAACCTGTTCCGCCCTGCTGTTATGTGGGGAAATAATGTGTTGGCGGATTGGCTGATGACGATGGATAACTATTCACTGTTTCATGTCACGATCAGCACAGTAAGTATCGCCGGTTTGGTAGCCGGTATCGTGGCGCTGGTTGTATTTGCGGTTCTGGTTATTTTCCGCGGACGTTTGTTTTGTAACTCGTTATGCCCGGTAGGCGCGTTGCTTAGTCTGGTATCGCGTTATTCGTTCTTCCGCATTTCATTCGATAAAGAAGCTTGCACGCATTGCGGGAATTGCGAACATACCTGCAAGGCCGAAGCGATCGACGCGAAGAATCTCACAGTCGATACTTCACGCTGCGTGGATTGTTTCAACTGTGTCTCTTCCTGCGCCAAAGGCGGATTGCAATACCGTTTCAACCCTCCTTTCAGGAAAGAAGAAAAAAAGATTGCCGAAGAAGCTGCCATGAATATGGAAGTGGAACAGCAACCGGCCGTGAACAGCCGCCGTACTTTCCTGGCTACCGGAGCAACTGTTGCGGCCACCCTGCCAATCGTATCGGCTATTGCGGAAGGTATCGAACAATGCGAAGGACACGGAAATGGCGATGGTCATGGGAAGAGGAAAGGTCGTAAAAAATGGCCGCCCATCACCCCTCCCGGTTCACTGAGCTTGGAACGCTTCAAGGATAAATGTACGGGATGTCACATCTGCGTCGTGAAATGTCCGAGCCAGGTATTGCGTCCTGCTGGGTTGGAATATGGTTTCGACTATCTGTTGAAGCCGCGTATGGCTTATATCAGCAGTTATTGCAATTACGAATGTACGATATGCTCGGAAGTGTGTCCGGCGGAAGCTCTCAAGCCGATTACTGTCGAGGAAAAGAAATCTTTGCAGCTGGGTATCGCTACCTTCTTTATCAACCGGTGTATCGTGAAGACGGAAGGGACCGATTGCGGCGCCTGCTCCGAACACTGTCCGACACAGGCCGTACACATGGTGCCTTATGAAGGAACGCTGACGATTCCGCAGGTTAATCCCGACTTGTGCGTTGGTTGCGGCGGTTGCGAATCGATCTGTCCGGTGCGTCCGATGCGTGCCATTATCGTTAAGTCGAACACCGTTCATGGGCACATTGTTTTACCGGAAGAGGAAGAAGTCGAAAACGTAGAAGTGGATGACTTCGGATTCTAACGGAAAAATACTACCTTTGCAAGCAAATTTTGCAGAATGAAATTCGAATTACAACACAACGATACTAAGACAAATGCAAGGGCGGGCTTAATTACTACCGATCACGGGGTAATCAAGACGCCCATTTTTATGCCTGTCGGAACACAAGGCACAGTGAAAGGCGTCCACATGACCGAGTTGAAAGAGGATATCAAAGCCCAGATTATTCTGGGAAACACCTATCATCTTTATCTCCGTCCGGGACTTGAAATACTGGAAAAGGCAGGCGGACTGCATAAGTTCAATACCTGGGATCGTCCTATCCTGACCGACAGCGGCGGCTTTCAGGTGTTCTCGCTTTCCGACAACCGCAAGCTGCATGAGCAAGGCGCTGAGTTCCGCTCGCATATCGACGGCTCGAAACATCTTTTTACCCCCGAAAAAGTAATGGATATTCAGCGCATCATCGGTGCCGATATTATCATGGCCTTCGACGAATGCTGTCCGGGAGATGCCGATTACGACTATGCGAAGAAATCGCTGGGACTGACCGAACGTTGGCTGGACCGTTGTTTCGAACGTTTCAACTCCACCGACCCGAAATATGGCTACCAGCAGTGCCTTTTCCCGATCGTACAGGGTTGCGTGTATCACGACCTTAGGCGGCAGGCCGCAGAAAATGTAGCGCGGAAAGAAGCCGACGGGAATGCCATCGGCGGACTGGCAGTCGGCGAACCGACCGAGAAAATGTATGAAATGATCGAGGTGGTAAACGAAATATTGCCGAAAGACAAACCCCGTTACCTGATGGGAGTCGGCACGCCGATCAACCTGCTGGAAGCCATCGAGCGCGGCGTGGACATGTTCGACTGCATCATGCCGACCCGCAACGGACGCAACGGACAGATCTTTACCCAATACGGCACGATCAACCTGCGCAACAAGAAATGGGAGGACGACTTCTCCCCTGTCGATCCGGATGCACACTCGTATGTGGATACGCTTTACAGCAAAGCATACCTGCATCACCTGATCAAAGCAAACGAGATGTTGGGCCTGCAGATCGCTTCTGTCCACAACCTCGCCTTCTACCTGTGGCTGGTGAAAGAAGCGCGCAGACATATCATTGCCGGCGATTTCGCCACATGGAAAAGCGGTATGGTACGCCAACTGAATAACAGACTTTAGAAAGTGAACAGTCAACTAAAAAAGACATTCGCATGAATTTTAAATTAAAACGGATAGACAGGTATATCATCAAGCAGTTTCTCGGAACCTATTTTTTCGCGCTTATGCTGATTATCTCTATCTCGGTGGTTTTCGATATAAACGAGAAGATCGACAAGTTCCTGAAACCGGAGGTGCCTTTACAGGCAATCATTCTGGATTATTACATGAACTTCATCCCGTATTTTGCCAACCTGTTCAGTCCGCTCTTCACGTTTATTGCGGTAATCTTTTTCACCTCCAGGCTGGCGGACAACTCGGAGATCATTGCGATGCTTGCCAGCGGGATGAGTTTCCGGCGGCTTATGTTGCCGTATGCCATTTCGGCAGGGATCATTGCGATTGCGAGTTTTGTATTAAGCGCATTCATCATTCCTCCGGCCAATATTACACGTATCGATTTCCAGAATAAGTATATCCGTAACAAGAAAGTGGAGTCTGCCCGTAACATCCAGATCGAAGTAGAACCGGGTGTGATTGCTTATTTCGACCGTTACGATTCGCGTCCGAATATGGGTTACCGTTTCTCGCTCGAACATTTCGAAGGAAAGAAACTGGTTTCTAAACTGACGGCGAATTCCATCAAATACGACTCTTTGTACAAATGGACTGTCATCGATTATATGATCCGCGACTTCGAAGGAATGCGCGAACATATCTCCCAGGGCTCGCGTAAAGACACGACGCTGACGATCATTCCGTCCGACTTCCTGATCTCGGCAACCGACTGCGAGACGATGACGTCGCCGGAACTTTCCACCTATATCGAACGCCAGAAAACGCGTGGTATCGGTAATATACAGACTTTCCAAATCGAATATCACAAGCGTTTCGCCTCCATCATGGCGGCGTTTATCCTGACTTCCATCGGAGCCTCCCTTTCGTCACGTAAGATCAAAGGAGGTATGGGATTAAACATCGGTATCGGCCTGGCATTGAGTTTCTCGTATATCCTGTTTACGACCGTCACATCGACCTTCGCCATTAACGGCTATGTAAGCCCGATGGTGGCTGCCTGGATTCCGAATATTCTTTATACGTTTATCGCGATTTATTTGTATCAGAAGGCACCGAGGTAAAAATAGCTGAAGTAATAAAAAAGAAAGAAAGGGTTTCGTATCAGATACGAAACCCTTCTTATTTAATAAATAATATATCCTTATTATTCAACAATAACTTCAATATCGTCTACAATCAAAGTACTACCCGGAGCACCGTTGAAGTTATCGCCATCACTACTGGATGAACACATAACTGCAAAACGATATTTCTTAGCAGGATCGTAATTCTTTATATATGTAAACGGAATTTCAAATGAAGTCCAGTCTGCTTTTGCCGTGCCATCTGCAAGACTTGCAATAGCAACAATCTTATCAGAAGTCTTTACATTCATACCTGTCAGATATTCAGTTTCATCTTCAAAACTATTTACTTCATATAAAACTGCATTGATTGCGCACTGGTCAGTTGTGTTTGGATCTTCTGTAGCAATATCGCAAGTTGCTGGCGATTCGCAACGATAGAATACCTCACCCGGAGTGTATTTATAAAAACCTTTAAATGTAACAGGTTTCTGACCATACGGATTACCGAACTTTGTGCTGTTCAAAGTGTTTGATATATCAGTAATGAATTTACCCTGGAAAAGAGTACCAGTTGTAACCTTCGGAACTTTGACAAATCCAAAATTCGCTCCTTCCGTATCGATTGTTTGAATGCTTGCTGCCAACTTTCCGGAATGTGCATCAGTTGTTTCAGCCACCACATAACGGTCTGCCTTGCCCATTGCTTTCAAAAAATGCGCACCGGTATTACTGGAAGACCAGCCACCAGCTACTTCGTAGAACGTCATATCGGGTTCCTGCCCTTCAACACCTTTCACCCATGTTTCAAAATCATAAAATGCTTTCTTTGCAGTTACTGTAACTGTATAAGTAGCAGTAACAATACCATCCTCAGAAGTAACAGTATAAATAACCGGTTTAGAGAAATCCTGAGCTACACCGCTGGCTGGTGTGATCTTTGCATTTGCTGAAACGACAATAGTTGGAATCAAAGCTGCTTGTTCTTCACTTGTTATCGTATCTGCAACAGCTAAAGTAATATTTGTTCCATCGATAACCGGTTGAGAAGTCACCAGATCCGTATCGAAAGTAAACTCCGTGATCTTCGCCTCCGAACTCTGGTCAGTCGCCAGTTTCGTACCGCTGAAATCCACCTTTACAGTGATAGCTGCGCCCGACTGGGTGGCTTTTACGTCGATTACCATTTCAAGCTTGTCGCTAACGATCGTACCGTTCATTACGACATCGCATTCGCCAACGACAGGCAAAGTCAGTTTCTGTGCGCCATCGAATTTACAAGCGTTTTCGCCTTGCATTTCAGCATTGCATTTATCGACAGAAATGTCGCCCAAAGCCATAGCACCGAAGCTAAAGTTCTTCAGTTCCATCTTGATCGCATTTTCACCGACTTTGGTTACATACACTTTCTGAGGGAGATTTTCACCGACTTTGGTTCCGTCCAGATCTACATCCAGAGTACCTTTATATACTCCGTCAAATCCGGTTCCGATAGGTTCCGTCTTATCGTCATCGCTACATCCGATGAATAAATTCAACATGCATAGCATGCTAAATACATACAGTAATTTTGTTCTCATAAATTTGTTAGTAAGCTAATACCACATTAATTAATAAAAAAAATTTCTTTAAAACACATGCGAAGATAAGAATAATTTTTGAGAAAGCATTTTTATTTGCTTCTGGCTGTTTTGGTTTTTTAATTGCCTACATTTAGGGTGTCCGACAGACCAGTTATCCCACCCGAGGAAGGTAGCGGTGAGGATAACTGGTCGGTGATCGAGTAAACGGATAAAAAAAAGCTTTATATGCTCCGTGCATATAAAGCCTTTTACTTTATTCGGTTATATGATTATTTCTTTGTCAGAACCAATGTCGCACTTACATTCTCTGTCTTTTCCAGAATAGCTGGCAACTGTGACAGAATCGGCAGATACTCTGCAGGTAACAGACCTGCAATCATGCCTCCAATAGATTCATCGGCCAACAGAGGTAAAATTTTACCCAACACATCGTATCCCAGAGTGACCTGTGCCGTTCCGTTAGCAACAGTATAGCTCAAAGGAACACCTTCCGAGAGATAAGACATAAGCGGTTGAATAAGTGCAATAATCGCTGCAATATCCATGTCGGCTTTCGACTTATTCTTGTTTGCCTGTACGGTCGCCATGATCTGATCGATGTTCAACTGTACATATAATTTATTGTCTTTGATATAATACTGTGCCAGGTTGAGAGGAGAAGTAGTCCAATCGGAAGCACCTGCTTTTTTATAGGAGGCTACGATGTTTCCATCGGCGCCGTAGCTAATACTTTCAAGCACACCTTGCAACTTCGGAGCCAACATCATGCTTCCGAGCATGGGAGCAACAACCGATACGGGAAGCGGAGTTGTAATTTGGGGGATGTTTAAGGAAGTCAGATCGATCATAGCGTCACCTGCCGTCCAGGCAAGGTTCAACGGCTGGGCTGCCAGTCCCCAGTTACCTACCAGGTCATTAGCCGGCATAGTAGCCTTTACCGACATTGTCAGCTTGTCTTTCTGAACTTCTCCAGAATAAGTAGCTTTTACGCCAGCAGCACCAGTATATTCTCCTTCGAAAGTATATTTTTCACCGGAAAGAATCAAAGGAACGTTAGATATTGTTGTTGTAATTTCACCCGGAATAACACCTGGAGCCATAGCGGGCATTGCTGCAGTTGACTTCGGCACCAATTGACCTAAAAGATCCCCCAAACTGGAAAGACCTTTCATCGTAATGGTAGCAGTCTTGCCATCTTTTGTATCGAAAGTAATTTCTTTGCCTAAAAGTGGGCTGTCGCTATACTTTAAATCTAACTTATCGCCACTATAAGCAGTATTCACATCCAAAACATTCGGATCCTTCGGATCGTCGTCATCACTACAAGCCGTGAAAAAGCTTAACGTACATAACACGGTAAACAAATACAATAAATTTTTCTTCATAACTCTTTTTTAATAAAAAAAATCTCAATAATTAAGATTAATACTTTACAAATTAATGTCGCGAATATAGTTATTATTTCATTTACTCCAACAAAAAATCAATGGCTTAACAATAGATGAACCAATTCTCTATAAAATAATGACTAATAAGATTTGTCGGAAAACTTAAGTCCAAACATAACTAGAGGTAGATGTAAACGGATTTACACCTACCTCTGAATCGGTTTCGTTACAATTTCATATGCGATCCGTCACAAAACGGTTGGTTCTTTGAATGACCACAACGGCAAATCGCCGTTCTTTCCATGACCATTTCTTTTCCATCGGGTGTGATCAATTTTACCGGGCCCTTCACTAACAACGGACCTTTATCCATTGCTTTCAATTCTACTAAAGGTTGTTCTTTGTTTTCCATAACTCTAATTCTATTGGTTTATATTATGTAAGCTTTATATAAGAACAACAACAAATTTACATTTGTTTAGTAAAAACGATAAATAGCACTTATTCGACTACCAACATCTTGTCGTTGACCGCCACTTTATCGCTACCGGCAATATAGACTTCCTTCACCACCCCGTCTATCGGGCTGCGGATCTCGTTTTCCATCTTCATGGCTACCAGTACACAGAGTGGTGTACCGGCTATCACTTCGTCACCGGGCTTTACGTTCACTTTCAAGATCACTCCCGGCATCTGTGCAGTGATCACCTGGCGGCCGACAGCCACCGACTGGATACGCGACAGGCGCATCTTTTTCAGTTCGTCGATTACCTGCACCTGGAAATAATCGCCTTTGTTCTTCACCTCGTACATGTCGTCAGAGATATTGGATATCTGAACGCCATGCGATTTATGATTGAGGATGATGGAATAGATGCTATCCCCTCCCACATTGTAATCGACATTATATATCTTACCGTTCACGGAGACTTTCTTTACCGGGCCGTCTTCGAGTATTTCCACCTTGAATTCGGTGTCCGGCATATCGTTTACTGTTGCAAAATAGGTTGCTAATGCTTTTGACATAATCAGATCCTCCTTTTAATAGTTATTGGCAGTCATCTGCAGTTTACCGTAATATTTCCATAAAGATTCGCCTACCAGCGGAACAGTCGTCATGCGGGCGGAAGCCTCTTTCTCCTGTTCGAAATGCTTGATGGCCGCAGCAATCACGGCAACCAGCGGATCGTTGTTCTGACGACGTTTCAGATCTTCCTTGTCGAACTTGGTGTCGATAAAGGTCGTGTCGTAATTTCCTTTCAGGAATGTCTCATTGTGCAAAACACGTTGATGGAACGGAATTGTCGTTTTGATTCCCAGAATCTTATATTCGCGCAACGCACGTGACATATTGGAGATAGCCGACTCGCGATTGCGTCCCCAGGTACACAGCTTGGCGATCATCGGGTCGTAATGCAAAGAGACTTCAAATCCGGCATAAGCGGCACTATCCAGACGGACATTTCGTCCTTCGGGGGCTTCACGCACCTTGATGATACCCGGTGAAGGCATGAAATTATTCTCCGGGTCTTCCGCATAGATACGGCATTCGATAGCGGCACCTCTGAACTCGACATCTTCCTGTTTATATGGCAACGGATTGCCGGCAGCTACCAGGATCATATCGCGAACGAGGTCGACACCCGTAACTTCTTCCGTCACCGGATGTTCCACCTGCAAACGGGTATTCATCTCCAGAAAATAGAAGTTCTGGTCTTTATCCATCATAAACTCCAACGTCCCGGCACTATAATAACCGATCTTCTTACAGGCTTCCACAGCAACGGCAAGCATTTTCCGACGTGTCTCTTCCTTTACAAAAGGAGACGGCGATTCCTCGATCACTTTCTGGTTACGACGCTGGATAGAACATTCGCGTTCGTAGAGGTGGATCACATTCCCATATTTATCTCCCAATACCTGCACTTCGATATGGTGCGGGTTCTCGATATATTTTTCGATGTAAATCGCATCGTTGCCGAACGAGTTGCCTGCTTCGGAGCGCGACAGACGGAAAGCTTCTTCCAATCCTTCTTCATCACGAACCAGACGCATGCCTTTACCGCCTCCGCCGGCCAATGCTTTCAGCATGATCGGATAACCAACCTCTTTTGCCACTTTGCGTACTTCGGCTATATTGTTAACCGGCTCTTCTGTTCCGGGAACGACAGGCACACCGGCTGCCTTCATAATCTTACGGGCCTCGGTCTTGATTCCCATCTTGGCAATCACATCGGCACTCGGGCCGATAAATATGACACCTTCTTCTTCGCATCTGCGGGCAAAATCGGCATTTTCCGACAGGAAACCGTATCCCGGATGGATAGCAGCACCGGTTTTCTTGGCGATTGCCAGGATCAGGTCGGGTTTCAGATAAGAAGTGTCTGTTTCATCTTCCGAGATACAATAGGCTTCTTCCGCATATCGTACGTGCAAGGCTCCCCGGTCTACATGTGTGTAGATCGCAACGGTAGGTATATTCATTACGCGGCAGGTACGAAAGATTCGCATCGCAATTTCGCCGCGGTTGGCTACTAATACTTTCTTAATCATAATCGTTCGCGTATTAAAGTGGTAAATTGGAATGTTTTTTCGGCGGATTGGATTGCCGTTTGTTGGCCAGCAGTTCGAAACTGCGGATCAGGCGGGCACGGGTGCCGGAAGGTTCGATGATCTCGTCCACATAGCCCAGTTCGGCTGCCCGGTAAGGATTAGCGAATTTCTCACGGTAATCGTCCTGCAATTCTTTGCGTTTCTTTTCTACATCTTCCGCTTTCTTCAGTTCCTTACGGAAAAGGATATTTACAGCGCCATCGGGCCCCATCACCGCAATCTCGGCAGTCGGATAAGCAAAATTGATATCGCCGCGGATATGTTTGGAACTCATTACATCATACGCTCCACCGTAAGCCTTACGGGTAATAACCGTTACCTTCGGAACAGTCGCTTCACAATAAGCATACAGTAATTTCGCGCCATGACGGATAATACCTTCATATTCCTGATTAACACCCGGAAGGAATCCCGGAACATCTACCAGCGTAAGCAACGGTATATTGAAAGCGTCGCAGAAGCGGACGAAACGGGCTGCCTTTACAGAAGCATTGATATCGAGCGTGCCGGCCAGTGCTGCGGGCTGGTTGGCTACCACTCCGATCGTTTTACCATTCAGACGGATATAACCGATCACGATATTTTTGGCATATTCTTCCTGTACTTCAAAGAAATTATGATCGTCTGCAACCGATTCGATCAGTTCTTTCATATCATAGGGCTGATTCGGATTGGTCGGAATCAGATTATTCAACTGTTCATCGATACGATTGGCACTGTCGGTCGTCGGGATGAACGGAGGTTCCTCCATATTATTACTTGGAAGGAACGACATCAGTTCGCGTATCTTTAGGATACAATCCATATCGTTATCGCCCGTGAAATGGGCTACTCCCGAACGGCTGCTATGTACTTCCGATCCACCCAGTTCCTGCATCGTCACTTCCTCCTGTGTCACACTCTTTACCACTTCCGGCCCCGTAATAAACATATAGCTGGAATCTTTCACCATAAAAATGAAATCGGTTAGAGCCGGAGAATAGACAGCCCCTCCGGCACACGGCCCCATGATCGCACTGATCTGAGGAATCACTCCCGAGGCCATCGAGTTGCGCAGGAATATCTCCGCATAGCCGGCCAGCGAACGTACACCTTCCTGGATACGTGCTCCGCCTGAATCGTTCAGACCGATCACAGGTGCACCCAATTGCATCGCCATATCCATGATCTTACAGATCTTCTTTGCATACGTCTCGGAAAGAGCGCCGCCAAATACCGTAAAATCCTGGGCAAATACAAATACCGTACGTTTACCTATCAAGCCGTAGCCAGTCACTACCCCATCGCCCAACGGACGCTGTTTCTCCAGTCCGAACTCTGTACAACGATGAGTTACAAATTTGTCGACTTCAACAAAACTTCCCTTTTCAAGAAGTAATTCGATTCGTTCACGGGCAGTCAGCTTACCCGCTGCGTGTTGTTTTGTGATACGGTCTTCGCCGCCTCCCAGCTCCGCCTGATGGTTCAGAGCCGCCAATTGATCAATTTTCTCTTTCATGGCGATTGTCGGTTTTTATTGATTGATGAACATTAAATTACTTGCTAAATCATGTATCTCGCAAAAATAAAATTAACACATATAATAAACTGTATGATAAATTACACAGTAAAGAACACTTCATCTTTTAATGTTCCTACAATATAAACATTCACTGGAACGTAATAGTTATAAAAACCGATTGAATTTATTGATGAGAAGATTGATAAAATTTATATATAGAAGGAATAAAGGCATTATCTCTAATTGCTGATTTGTGTTTTGCAGGTTAAAATATATAAATTTTTCTCTTTTTATTATTGTGATATAAAATCTTTTCCTTTTATTTGTCAGACAAATAAGATTAATAAGAATTATAAATCTAATATATACTTATGGATTCACTGAAATTACATAGTCACACCTTCACTTTAGTAGACCAGGTCGAAGATAAACTTCTCAACTATCTCAAGGAAAAAGATTTGCGCACAGGCGATCCGATTCCCAATGAACTGGAACTGGCAGCCGCCCTTGGTGTTGCCCGCAGTGTTTTACGGGAAGCATTAAGCCGTCTGAAAATGATGGGCATGATAGAAAGTCGCACCCGCAGAGGGATGGTTTTGCGGAAACCTTCCATTTTAGGTGGTATGAAACGGGTAGTCGACCCACGTATATTAAGTGAAGAAGCACTGTTCGATATTCTGGGTTTTAGAATCGCTCTTGAAATCGGGATGTGTAGCGACCTGTTTCGAAATATTACACCTGAAGATATTGCTGAATTAGAGGAGATAGTAAAAATGGGAATCGTTTTTGAGAATAACGAATATGCTCCGGTAAGTGAATTCAGGTTTCATGCGAAATTGTATGAGATAACCGGAAATAAAACAATTTCCGAATTTCAGGAAATCATTCATCCTGTCATGGTCTTTGTCAAAAATAAGTTCAAGGATTTACTAGAACCCATCAATATCGAGATGAAAGAAAAAGGACAGATAGTTACCCATGCAGACCTGCTTGAATATCTGAAGAAAAAAGATGAATCCGGCTACCGCAAGGCTATCGAACTGCATTTTGAAGTTTACAAGAGATTTATGAATAGCAAAACATAAAAGCCGATCAACTAATTATCCAACCATGTCTAATACATTTAAAACAAAAATATTTTTCTGGATTTGTCTTTTTACTGTTTTCCAGGCAAAAGCAAACACCGATAGCGCTTTATCCGAATATCCGGATATGGAAAAAATTGAATGGAGCAACACACTGACTTTACCAGGAATTAACGGAAAGGCAAACATCGGTATTGCCGGAGCATTCTCCGGATTTATCGGCAACAACCTTTTTGTGGGCGGTGGCGCTAATTTTCCGGATGCTGCTCCCTGGGACGGTGGTCATAAAACCTGGTGGAATACATTATATTATATTAATGTACAGGATCCGGACGCAAAATGGAACATTATAAAGAAAGGTTTACCTAAAGTATTAGCATATGGGAACTCCATAGAATTACCTTCCGGCATTTTATGTATCGGAGGATGCGATTCCACACAATGTTACAGCGATGTTTTCTTACTTCAATTAAAAGATGGAGAAATAAAAATAGATACGGACTGGCCTTCTTTACCTGTTCCACTGGCAAACTCAACCGGTGCTCTGTTGGATAACAAAATATACATCGCCGGTGGCCAGCAAAGAATGGATGTGCAGGAAGCAACCGGACATTTTTTTATGCTTGACCTGACAAACAGTAAAAAAGGATGGAAAACACTTCCTTCCTGGCCGGGAGCACCCCGCGGATATGCCGTTAGTGCAGCTCAAAGCGATGGATTCGATAAATGCTTCTATCTTTTTAGCGGACGTAACTTTAAAGCCGATGGATCAGTTGAAGTGTTAACAGATGGATTTGCTTATAACCCACGATTAAATACCTGGAAAAAATTAGATCAGCAATTTCCGGTAATGGCCGGAACGGCGTTAGCTACAGGAGCTAATCACATTCTTTTCTTAGGTGGTGTTCCACAATTAATACCCGCTTCCGATATGCATCCCGGATTTGATAACACCGTCCGTCTATACCATACTATTACGAATACGTTGATTGAAAAAGAGACGGTGCCCTACTCTATTCCCGTTACGACAAACATTGCACGCAAAGACAATTCGTTTTATCTCACCAGTGGAGAGATAAAGCCGGGTATTCGCACCCCTCAAATACTACAAGGAGAAATTATACCCTTTGAAAAAGGATTGGGAGTTGTGAATACTATCGTCATTATTCTATACTTTGTATCATTGGCCTGGATAGGTTACTATTTCTCGAAAAAACAAAAGAACACAGACGATTATTTCAAAGGCGGCGGCCGTTTACCTTGGTGGGCTGTAGGATTAAGTATTTTCGGCACAAGCCTTAGTGCGATCACTTTTATGTCTATTCCGGCAAAGTCCTACTCGTCTGATTGGAGCTATATGTTAGTTAATGCAGGTATATTGATGGTTGTTCCTATTATCCTGTATTTATTCATTCCATTTTATCGGAAACTGAATGTAACAACAGCTTACGAATATCTTGAACAACGATTTAATCCGTTGATCCGCGTCATTTGCAGTCTGGCTTTTATTTTGTTCCAAATTGGAAGAATGGGGATTGTTTTATTCTTACCGGCAATTGCATTGAACGTCGTAACTGGTTTCGATATATTCCTTTGTATTGGTTTGATGGGAGCATTAAGCCTGATATATACGATGATGGGAGGCATTGAAGCAGTAGTATGGACAGATGCTTTACAAGTTGTCGTTTTACTGGGAGGTGCTATTTTGGTTGTTTTAATTGCAGTAGCTAATATCCCTGACGGCTTTTCCGGCGTTATCCAGGAAGCTGTTTCCGATAATAAATTTGATCTGGGTAGTTTAAATTTCGACTTAAAACAATCTACATTATGGACTGTACTGATCGCCACCTTCTTTACCAATCTAACGACTTACGGAACTGATCAGACTATGGTACAACGATATATGACAACTGAAACAGAAAAGCAAGCCCAAAAAAGTGTTATGACAAATGCACTTCTGACTATTCCTGCAACCTTGCTGTTTTTCATCGTCGGAACAGTTCTTTACGTTTATTATAAGCATAGCCCGGCAGAGTTGAGTCTGACTATTACAGATGGTGATGCCATCTTACCCTGGTAAATTTATTCTGAATTGCCACAAGGAGTAACAGGCTTGCTCATTTCCGGTATTTTCGCTGCTGCCATGTCGACACTCAGTAGTAGCATGAATTCAGCCGCCACAGCTTATATTGTCGATATCCATAGTAAAATAGTTACTGAAGATCCAAAAAACAGTCTGCATGCAGCTAAAATTTCCACATTATTGTTAGGTATTGCCGGTATTGCTTTCGCTTATACAATGGCTACCTGGGAAATAAAATCATTATGGGATGAGTTCAATAAAATATTAGGAATAATCCTGGGAAGCTTGGGGGGACTTTTCTTACTGGGAATGATAACCAGAAGAGCTAATGCAATAGGAGCTTTATGCGGAATAATCGGTAGCATATTTGTTCAACTCATTATGATTCATTTTCAATACGTTCATCTACTCTTATATACAACAACAGGATTTATCTCTTGTTTCGTTATCGGATATCTTGCAAGCCTAGTTATGCCGGGGCACAAAAAGAATATCGATCATCTGACTATTTACAAAATGTTTTCTAAAAAATAATGACATGAAAAATTATCAACGTCTGAAAGGATTGATTGCAGCATCCTTTACTCCTATGGATGCTCATGGAAAAGTAAACCTTTCCGCAATCGGCAAGTATGCCGACCTGATGGCTGATTCAGGTATGACAGGAGTATTTGTATGCGGAACGACAGGAGAATCCCTGTCACTTACAACAGAAGAACGCAAGAATATTCTCGAACAGTGGATCAAATCAGCCAACAACCGTTTTAAAGTAATCGCCCATGTGGGAAACAACTCGCAGGTTGAAGCCATGGAACTGGCCCGCCATGCAGCTCAAACTGGCGCAGATGCTATCGCATCGATGGCTCCGTGCTTCTTTAAACCGGAGACTGTAAAAGATCTGATCGCATTTTTTGCTCCGATAGCAGAGTCCGCGAAAGAATTACCTTTCTATTATTACAACATGCCGTCTATGACCGGGGTGTCTCTATCTGTGGCTACATTTCTGGAAGAAGGTAAAAAGGTAATACCCAATCTTGCCGGAACAAAATTCACCCATAATAATTTAATGGAAATGGGAGAATGCCTGGCACTAAATAACGGTGAGTTTGAAGTGCTTCACGGATACGACGAAATTTTGATATCCGGACTTGCATTTGGTGCAGTGGCAGGTGTTGGCAGCACTTATAATTATCTTCCCGAGGTGTATCACAGCATCCTGAAAGCAATGGAAGAAGGTGACATGCAAAAGGCCAGGGAACTTCAGATGAAATCAATTGAAATTGTAAAAATAATCATTAAATACGGAGGAGGTGTAAGAGGAGGAAAAGCAATTATGAATCTGATCGGAATAGAATGCGGACAATGCAGATTACCCATTTCGCCTGTAAGCGATGAAGAATACGAAATGTTGAAAAACGATTTATATAAAATCGGCTTTTTACCAAAATAAAAAAGACACGGGGAATAAAAACTTTGGTCGGTTGCCTATTCCCCGATGTCGATCTTAAAATAACACTATTTTAAAACCAGTACAAAGATGAATAAAATTAATTATTTATGTCTACTATTGATCCTTTTATTATTCCCTTTTGCCTCAGTTTCGGCTCAGGAAGTGAATATTTCAGGTGTTGTAATAGATAATGAAGGACTAACTATGCCCGGCGTTTCCGTGGCTGTTAAGGGTGCGACATCCGGTACGATCACTGATCTGGATGGTAAATTCAATATCAGTGTACCTAAAGGGACTACACTTATTTTCTCT
>NZ_CAJJWO010000089.1 GCF_905196875.1 uncultured Parabacteroides sp.
AAAAGAACGCTTTGCGTTCTCTAAAAGGCCTTCGGCGGGTGAGCGTCCGCGAAGGTGAAAGATGAAGCGTTAGGGAGGCTGCGCTGTTTGAGCGCAGCGAGTTCGCAGACGACAGCGTAGTCTTTCACTGTAGCAGCGAAGCCGGTGTAGCCTTGAACTTTTGGTTACTTTTCTTTCAAGAGAAAAGTAACATTCATAACTGTCAAATATTAAGCCATTATAACACCATGAAGCATATACTTTTGTTACTATTATCCATTCTCTCTACCCTGTCGGCCATCGCCGGGCAGCGGGATAGCCGTATACGCGAATATCTTTCTCCCACACGTATCGTATGGCAACAACATAGCGAACTTATTCAGGATGCCGGTAATCTGCTTTTACCGGGTAACGGGCAAGCCGGACTGGTGGATCATACTATATGCAAAATGACCGGTACAAAGGATAAACATCCCGCTATCCTGTTTGATTTCGGAAAGGAACTGCAAGGTGGCATCCAACTCGTAACAGGCGGTTTTCCGGATCATAAACCCATATCCGTTCGTATCCGCCTGGGAGAATCCGTTAGCGAGGCTATGTGTGAGATCGATGGAAAGAACGGAGCAAGCAACGATCATGCCATGCGCGACTGTATCATTTCACTTCCCTGGATGGGAGTAATGGAAATAGGTAACTCTGGTTTCCGCTTTGCCCGGATCGATCTTCTCGACGACTCTACCGAACTGCATTTGAAAGAGGTACGTGCTATTTCCACTTATCGCGATATCTCCTACAAAGGATCATTCAGGAGTAGCGACGACCGTCTGAATAAGATCTGGCAGACCGGAGCTTACACTGTCCATCTGAATATGCAGGAATACCTGTGGGATGGCATCAAACGCGACCGCCTGGTCTGGTTGGGAGATATGCATCCGGAAGTAATGACAATCAATTCCGTTTTCGGTTATAATGAGGTCGTCCCTAAAAGCCTTGACCTGATCCGTGAAGCAACTCCGATTCCTGACTGGATGAACGGTATCAGCGCTTATTCGATCTGGTGGTTACTGATTCAGCGCGACTGGTATTATTATCAGGGCGACAAGGCATATCTGAAAGAGCAACAGCCTTATCTGAGTGGTCTGTTACGCCAGTTACTCTCGAAAGTAGATGCCGATGGGCATGAGAAACTGGATGGATGGCGTTTTCTGGACTGGCCTTCCAGTGAGAATCCCGAAGCGATCAATGCCGGTTTGCAGGCATTGGTTTTGCAAGCTATGAAAGCCGGTGACGAATTATGTACCGTACTGGGTGATGAAACCCTGGCTGCCGAATGCCGGGAAACAGCCAAAAGAATGATAAAGGTTGCCCCTCAGGTAACCAAAACATTGCTTAAGTCGAAAATAGCACCGGACGCACCGGGCTCCAAGCAGGCGGCTGCTTTATTAAGCCTTGCAGGATTGATGAAACCGGAAGAGGCCGACAAAAAATATCTTTCGGTAAACGGAGCACAAGGCTTTTCCACTTTCTACGGTTATTATATGTTGCGTGCCATGGCGACTGCCGGCAACTATCAGGGCGCAATAGATGTGATCCGCCAGTATTGGGGAGCGATGATCGATCTGGGAGCTACTACTTTCTGGGAAGATTTTAATATGGCCTGGTTACCTGATGCGGCAGGTATCGATGAACTTGTTCCGGAAGGGAAGAAAGATATTCATGGCGATTATGGTGACTATTGCTATAAAGGCTTCCGGCATAGTTTGTGTCATGGCTGGGCTTCGGGACCGACCGCCTGGTTGAGTGAGTATGTGTTGGGCGTACAGGTGGTGGAACCAGGTTGCCGTGTTGTTCGTATCACTCCGCATCTGGGAGATCTGGAATGGGTGGAAGGAACTTTCCCGACACCTGAAGGAATCATTACTATCCGCCATGAAAAAGGGACGGACGGTAAGATAAAAAGCGATATAAAAGCTCCGACTGGTGTACAGGTAATCCTGGAAAATAATAAATAGTATATACCTTAAAATAGCAATGAGATGAAAAAATATCTTCTGTTACTCGCATGTATCGGTATTTTCGCTTCAGCAGAGACAAAAACCGACTGGAAGGCACAATGGATCAACACAGAACGATGTCAAAGTGCAAGCAACACCTGGTTAGCTTATCGTAAGACCGTATCTATAGACGAAGTACCGGCTACTCTGACTGCCCATATCGCTACCGACAGTAAATATTGGCTGTGGATCAACGGGCGTATGGTAGTCTTCGAAGGAGGCCTGAAGCGTGGCCCTTCTCCCTATGATACCTATTATGATTCGGTGGAGATCGCTCCTTATCTTGTTTCAGGAGAGAACACCCTTGCTGTTTTGGTCTGGCATTTCGGGAAAAATGGTTTCAGCCATATCAACAGCGGAATGGCAGCTTTACTGTTTGAAGCCATTGCGCCCGGAGTAGAGATTGTTTCGGATAAGAGTTGGAAGTGTACGGTCTATGATGCTTATCAGAATACGGAAGCTCCATTTCCGAATTATCGCTTGTCGGAAAGCAATATCCGTTTTGATGCCCGGATAGCAATGGATGGTTGGAACCAGCCTGGTTTTAACGATGGTTTCCCCGGCGCAGAAATTGCATGTGTGGTAGGGAAGGCCCCATTGGGTAAATTGGTGGAACGTCCGATACCGATGTTTAAAGATTTTGGTTTGAAAGCCTATCCAAATATCCGGCAGTCGGCAAAGGGAGATACTTTGTTTTGCCGTCTGCCTTACAATTGTCAGTTCACACCTTATCTGAAAGTGGAAGCATCCGAAGGTAAGACTATCCATATGCAGACAGATAATTACCTGGGAGGCGGTCCGGAAAATATCCGTGCCGAATACATCACCCGTAAAGGAGTACAGGAGTATGAAAGTTATGGATGGATAAGCGGCCACGAAATGTGGTACATTATCCCCGAAGGAGTAAAGATACTGGAAGTAAAATACCGTGAGACAGGATACGACACCGAGTTTGCCGGCTCTTTCCACTGTAACGATCCTTTCCTGAATGAGTTGTGGAAACGTTCCGCACGTACATTATATATAACGATGCGTGATAACTATATGGACTGTCCCGAACGCGAGCGTGCCCAATGGTGGGGCGATGAGGTGAATGAACTGGGGGAAGCTTTCTACGCTCTTTCCACCTCTTCCCATCAGTTGGCAGTAAAAGGTATCCATGAATTGATGAACTGGCAGCGTGCCGACGGTTCTCTGTTTGCTCCGGTTCCTGCCGGTAACTGGTCGAAGGAACTACCTTTACAGATCCTGGCCTCTGTCGGCTGGTACGGTTTTTATACCCAATATTATTATAGTGGCGACAGTACTTTCATTCCGGCTATCTACGACCGTCTGCACCGTTATCTGCACGAAACCTGGCAGGTGGACAAAAGCGGCCTGCCTATTGAACGTAGCGGAGAATGGAGTTGGGGCGACTGGGGTGAGCAGATCGACATGGGAGTACTGACCAATTGCTGGTACTATCTTGCACTGAAAGCCGAGAAAGAATTTGCTTTGCAACTCGGAAAGAAAGCCGATGCCGAAGAAATCAGCCGTATGATGTATAGCATAGAGAAATGCTTCAATACGAAGTTCTGGACAGGAACAGCCTACCGTTCTCCCGGCTATCATGGTGAGAATGACGACCGGGCACAGGCAATGGCTGTCCTTTCCGGTTTGGCCCCGAAAGATAAATATCCTGCTATACTGACACTCCTGAAGAAAGAGTATCATGCAAGTCCGTATATGGAAAAATATGTACTGGAGGCTCTTTTCCATATAGGGGCTCCGGATGTTGCGTTGCAGCGTATGCGAGATCGTTATGCCGATATGTTAGGTTATAAGGAATACACGACCTTGTTTGAAGGTTGGGGAGTAGGAGTCGATGGTTTTGGTGGCGGAACGATCAATCATGCATGGAGTGGTGGTCCGTTAACACTACTCAGCCAGAAAGTCTGTGGCATAGAGCCGACTTCGCCTGGATTTAAAACTTTCCGGGTAAAGCCACAGATGGGTTCTTTGGCAGAAGCATCGGCTACGGTAGCGACTCATTATGGTGAAATCAAAGTAGATTTACGGAAATCGGGTCGTAATATTCTTATTGAAATTCAGGTACCCGAACAAACAACTGCAATAGTGATTTCGCCCAAAGGGAAAGCTTATAAAGTTGGCCCTGGTGCCCATAATTTAAAGTGTCCCTTTTAATACGGGCACTTTTTATAATAAAACTGACGAATAGATTTAAGATTTATATATTGTTTGGTAGCCTCACATTATCTACTTTTGCCGGGGATAATGTGAGGCTATTGGTCGATGGTGAAAGGAAAAAGTAAAACAAAGTCGAAATCGAGGAAGAAGAAAAAACAGGTATCATCGTTTGTTCTGGGTGTCAAACGGGTATTTGTCGCTATTTCTATAATACTTGCCTGCCTGATAGGCATTTTATTTTTATATGATTATCTGTATCCTGTAACCGGAAAACAACCAGTTGTGAAGGAACAGCAAAAAACGGTTGCTAAAGAGCAGAAGAAGTCTGCAACTCCGAAAAAGCCGGTTCCTGAACAAAAGAAAAAAGACGAGCCATCCTCAATAAAGCCTTCCCGTCCCAAAACAACGACCTTCAAAATTCCTGCAAACGCAGAGATACCCAAGTTACAGGCTAAACGGTCTGAACAGGTGATTCGCCATGAAGGTTATACCGTATCCTATAATTCTGATTACAAAATAGCAAACTGGGTTGCCTATGAATTGACTCCCGAAGAAGCAAAAAGTAAAAAGACGGAACGTTCGAACAAGTTCGTTCCCGATCCCTTGGTAAAAGGAGCTACTGCTACCAACGATGATTATACCCGTACGGGCTATGACCGTGGTCATCTGGCTCCGGCGGGTGACATGAAATGGTCGGCTAAAGCGATGCGCGAATCGTTTTATCTGAGTAATATTTGTCCGCAGAAGCCGGCGTTGAATCGTGGTATCTGGAAAGATCTGGAAGAATTAAGTCGGATGTGGGCGAACGATTACGGAGCTTTATTGATTGCTACCGGTCCTGTTATGACAGACGACATGAAGCGGATGGGAAAGAACAGGATAGGAGTACCCGGTGCATTTTACAAAGTGATTTGTTATGTTTCAGGTGAAGAGTATAAGGCTATCGGATTTATTTTTGAGAACAGGGACTATAAGAAAACAGCATTGAGATCCATGGCAATCCCTGTTGATAGCGTAGAAAAAGTAACGGGAATAGATTTCTTCCCGGCCGTTCCTGATGAACAGGAAAAAGTAATGGAAGCAAAAATAGACTGGGACAGTTGGTCCTTTTAATTATGTACAAGCAAATGGTATTCCGCTGATAAAAAGGTAGGTAATATCCGAACAATTATAAAAAAATGAATGTTGTAATACTATGACTTAACACATAGTATTATATGACTTTGTATTAGCATATAATTAACAAATAACTAAATAAGTAAATGCAAGTTATCATGAATGGTAAATTGATTCCCGTTTTTGTATTGGCCGCATTGATGTCTTGTAGCCAACCGCCGGTAAAAGAGCAAGGTCCCCGTCCGGTTAAGCTGGCTGAAGTGACATCTTTAAATGTGGTGGAAAAGTCGTTCAGTGGTGTAGTATCGCCTGACCAGTTCAGCGACCTGGCGTTTAAAATGTCCGGACCATTGATCTCCCTGAACGTGGAAGAAGGACAAAAAGTTCGTACCGGACAAGTGGTGGCAGAAATGGATCCACAGGACTTTAAATGGGATTTTGAAGCGAAGAAAGCATCTTTTCAAACTGCACAGGCTCAGTTGCAGCGTGCAGAAAGACTACTGGCGAAACAAGCTATCTCCCAACAGGAATATGAAACGACAAAAGCATCTTATTCCAATGCTCAGGCTGCATTCGAGAACTCTCAGAATACATTGGAGCAAACCAAACTTCGTGCTCCCTTCGACGGTTTTATCCAGAAAAAGTATGTAGAGAACTATCAGAAAGTACAGATGGGGCAGGGTATTGTCTGCCTGATCAACCCGAATAAGCTGCAAATCCAGTTTACGATGCCCGAAACGAACATTACCTATTTCTCGACTCCTTATTCGATCTATGTGGAGTTCGACAACTATAAGGGTGTACGTTTCAAAGCAAAAGTAAAAGAATATGTCGAAGCTTCTCCGGATGGTTCCGGCGTACCTGTATTCCTTTATATCGATGATCCTGAATTCGATCTTAATAAGTATAAAGTAGCAGTAGGTTTCTCTTGCCGTGTTGTACTGAATATCGAAAGCCAGAGCTTCAATGAAGGGGCTGTGTTAATACCCCTGTCCGCTATTGTTGCCGACGAAGCAAACAGCAGCAATAAGTTTGTATTTGTTTATAACCCGCAAAGCCAGCAGGTCGAACGCCGCAAGATTAGTGAAAAAGAACTGGTAGGTAAGGATCAGGTAGTCATATTGGAAGGACTGAAAGCCGGCGAACGTGTCGTTACTGCCGGAGCAACCCGCCTTGTAGACGGACAACAAGTAAAAGTATTAACAGATTAAGAAGATAAACAATGAATATTCCAAAATATTCCTTAGAGAATAGTAAGATCATATACTTCTTTCTGGCTGTGATGCTGATAGGCGGTATATACTCTTTCTTCAAACTGCCGAAGAAGGAGGACGCCCCCTTTGTGATCAAGCAGGCTGTGCTGGTTACACAATATCCGGGTGCGACTCCTTTCGAAGTAGAAAAACTGATAACGGAACCGATCGAAAGAGAGATACAGTCTATGTCGGACGTGTATCAGATCAAGTCGGAATCGTATTTCGGGATGTCGAAGATTTCGATCGAATTGCAACCGACGCTTGCTCCCGACTATATGCCCGTTAAGTGGGACGAACTTCGTCGTAAAGTAGCGAATATAGAACCACGCCTACCGAGCGGAGCTTCTTCCATATCGGTCAGCGATGACTTTGGTGATGTGTTCGGTATCTATTATGCCCTGACAGCCGATGATGGTTTTACCTATGACGAACTGCGCGACTGGTCGCAGAAGATTAAAACGGAACTTTCTCCCGTACCCGGTGTTCAAAAGGTTTACTTGTTCGGTGAACAGACACAGGTGATCAATGTCAGAATATCCGTTCCTAAACTAGCTAATCTGGGAATTGATCCTAACTCGATCCAGCAAGTATTGCAAACCCAAAACCTACTGGTCAATACTGGGGATGTTAATACCGGTAGCTATCAGTTGCGGATAAGAGCCGAAGGTACTTATAAAAACATACAGGATATCCGCGATCAGTTGATCGTAACCAAAGGTGGAGGAGAAGTTCGTCTGGGTGATATTGCAATCGTTGAACGCGGTTATATGGATCCGCCTTCTAACCTGATGCGTGTAGATGGTAAGCGTGCCATTGGCATCGGTGTTGCTACCGGACCGAATGACGACGTGGTGGCAGTTGGTAATGATGTAGCCAGCCACCTGGAAGAAATGGAACAACTTTTCCCTATCGGAATGGAGCTTAAAACAATCTACCCTGAGAATAAGATTGCTGATGAAGCAAACAATGGCTTTATCCTTAATCTGATGGAATCGCTGTTGATCGTTATCGTGGTGATTTTCCTGGTCATGGGATCGCGTGCGGGTATGTTGGTCGGCAGCTCGCTACTTTTCTCAGTAGGAGGTACATTGCTGCTTATGCTTATCTGGGGTGTCGGGTTGAATCGAACTTCGCTGGCTGCCTTTATCATTGCGATGGGGATGCTGGTGGATAATGCGATTGTGGTAACGGATAATGCACAGGTTGGTATTAAGCGCGGACTTTCCCGTTATCAGGCATTGATAGACGGAGCAACCAAGCCACAATGGGCTTTACTGGGGGCTACCTTTATCGCTGTCTGTTCATTCCTGCCGATGTATCTGGCTCCTGCTGCCGTAGCTGAAATCGTTAAACCTTTGTTTATTGTACTGGCTGTGTCATTGGGGTTAAGCTGGGTGTTGGCATTAACGCAGACAACAACTTTCGGTAACTTTATCCTGAAAGAAGCCAAACCGGGCGAAGCCAAAGACCCGTATGATACGAAGTTATATCATAAATTCGAAGCGATGCTGTCTCGTTTGATCAAACGCAGATGGGTGACTGTTTCTTCTGTCGTTGCGGCTTTGTTCCTTTCCTTGTTTATTATGGGTATCATGCCTCAGAGCTTCTTCCCGATTATGAACAAGCCTTATTTCCGTGCCGACCTGATCTTCCCTGAAGGCTACAGTATTTATGATGTAGAAAAAAGTGTGAAAGAGATCGAAGGTTATTTGAGTAATAATAAGAATATCAAATCTTATTCATTTACTCTGGGAGGTTCACCGGTTCGTTATTACCTGGCAAGTTCGTCGGTGGGACCGAAGCCTAACTTCGCTAATGTGTTGATCGAAACGACCAAAGCGGAAGATGCACAGGTGGAAGAAGGAAAGTTCTATGATTATATGGTAGCCAACTATCCGAATATCCTGACTCGTTCAGCTTTATTTGCACTGTCTCCCGTGCCAGATGCGGCTATCGAGATCGGTTTCATCGGCGATAATGTGGACACGTTGGTTGCATTGACGGAGAAGGTAAAAGAAATTGCCCGCAATTACGATCAGGTAATGGAAGTGCGCGACAGCTGGGGAAATAAGGTTCCTGTATGGAAACCGTTATACTCGCAGGAAAAAGGTTTGCGTCTGGGGATTACCCGTCAGCAGGTAGCTTATTCGTTGCGTTCGGCTACGAACGGTGTTCCGTTGGGTGAATACCGTGAAGGAGATGTCTTTATGCCGATCCTGATGAAGGATGCCGACCGCGACTCAATGAACCTGAATGATATCAAGACATTGCCGGTTTACAGTGCCAAAGGACGTTCCGTTAAAGTTGAGCAGGTGATCGACGACTTCTCGCTCGATTACGAATACAATGTGGTAAGACGTTTCAACCGCCAGCCTTATATGATGATGCAATGCGAGCCGAAACGTGGAGCCAATACGATGGCTGCTTTCAGTCATCTTTGGACGGAAGCCCAAAAACAAATACAGGTTCCCGAAGGTTATAAGATGACTTATTTCGGTGAACAAAGCGAACAGGACAAAGGTAACAAGGCGATCGCAGCCAATATCCCGTTGATGTTCGGGCTGATCTACATCACCCTGCTGTTCCTTTTCCCGAAATATTACCGGAAACCGGTGCTGATCATGGCAATGCTTCCGTTGATCTTTATCGGTGTGGTACTGGGATTGTTGGTATTTGGTAAGTCGCTGGACTTCTTTGCTATGCTGGGATTGTTAGGACTGATCGGCATGAATATTAAGAATGCCATTGTGCTTGTCGACGAAATAGGCCTGCAACTTAACAGTGGTCTGGCTCCGGTCAATGCCGTAATAGATGCGACTAAAACACGTATCGTGCCAGTCACGATGGCTTCAGGTACTACGATCCTGGGTATGCTTCCGTTGTTGGGGGATGCGATGTTTGCCGGTATGGCGGCTACGATCATGGGAGGTTTGTTCGTTTCAACCATCCTGACCATCTTCGTGCTTCCGGTTACCTATTGTATATTCTTTAAGATTAAATCGGAATAAATGATATGAAAAGTAAACTGATAATAGGTTGTATGCTGTTGGGTGCTATATCTGCGAATGCGCAGGAACAGCCCATCACAGCAGCCGAATATAAAGAAAAAGTGCTTGAATACAGTCGTCAGATCAAGCAGAGTTCCGAAGAGCGTATCGCCATGCAACATGCTATCAAGGCGGCAAAGACTGCATTTTTCCCGGCTGTAGATTTCTCCGGTAGTTACCAATATCGTATCAATAAGTATGAATTGGGAATGGGCGAAGGTATCCCTGGTATCGAAATGGATCATAACACCTATAGTCTCGGTGCCACTGTAAGCCAGCCTATCTATGCCGGCGGGCAAATTTATAACAACTATAAGGCCGCTGAGATACAAGGCCAGATAGCGACCGAGGCAGAAGAGTTGACAACCGACAACATCGTCTATGCCGCCGATATGAACTATTGGTCGGTGGCCGCTCGCAAGGGAATGTATGGTGTAATGACGCAGTATGTCGATATTGTACAGGAGTTGGCAAATGTGTTGGCTCTTCGTTTCCAGGATGGACAGATCAGTAAGACAGATTTGTTGCAGGTACAGGCCCGTCTGAAAGAAGCACAGTTGAATCAAAGTTCCGCTTATAAGGATTATCAGATTGCCTTGCAGAATCTGAATGTCCTGATGGGAGTTCCGCCGATGGAACCGATCACGATCACAGACTCTATTACAATGGTCTTGCCGTTACCTATGAAGGTCGGTGAATCGGCAGCATTGGATAATCGTCCGGATTACCATATCGCCCAATTGAATATCGAGTATCAGAAGAGACAGATCAATCTTTCCAAAGCAAAATATAATCCGAATCTGTCTATCGGTTTTCAGGGATCATGGGGTACTTCTATGCTGAATGTAAAAGGTTCTGATAACTTATGGACGCCGGCAGTCTTTGCTTCTCTGAAAATTCCATTGTTCCGTTGGGGTGCCCGCTTCAAGGAGGTAAATTCTCAAAAAGCCATCCTACGCAGTAAAGAATACGCAATGGATAACACCCGCGACCAGATCAGTCAGGAAGTAGCCAACGCATGGACCAGCCTGACTGAGAATACAAAGCAGATCGATGTCGCCGAGGATGCCTGCAAAATAGCCGAAGAGAACCTTGATCTGAATACATTCAGTTACAACGAAGGTAAACTTCCTATTGTCGATGTACTCTCTGCCCAGCTCTCCTGGATACAGTCATACAGTAGTCTGATCCAGACCTGGTATCAGCAAAAAGCCTCTTTGGCTCAGTATAACAAGGCTATCGGTATCCGCCGGATGCAGTAATAAGCAAGCGGATATACAGAAAACACAGCAGGCGACTATCGGGTTATATTTCCCGGTAGTCGCCTTTTTATTGTTTGCCTCCTTACCTTTTAGAGTAAAACATATTACCGATTAGTTTAAAAGTCGTAAAGAAGTAATATTACCCTGTACAGGGTAGCTCGGCAGGGTGTACAGGATAGAAATTTATGGTGTACAGGATAATTTCATAGGGTGTACACTATAGCAACAGTTAATCCCTTCTTTTGAAATAAAAGGTGGTGACTTATTGATTAGTTTGTCATAAGCTTTATCTTTGTGCCTGCTTAAATAAAAAAAGGAGTCATATGGAAATTGTGAGATTGACAACTTCGGATGCCTTGCTGTATAAAGCGTTCAGAGCGATATACGATGTTAGTTTTCCTGTCTTCGAACAGCGAACCGAAATACAGCAGAAGGATGCTTTGACGGATAACCGTTATCACCTGGATTGTTATGTTGGCAAGGATACCGGTCTTTTACAAGGTTTTATTGCTTACTGGAGATTTGACCGTTATACATATGTGGAGCATTTCGCTATCCACCCTGATAGGCGTGGTAAAGGTTTGGGTGGACTGATCCTAAACAATCTGATAGATCAGGAGAGTGGACGTGTATTATTGGAGATAGATCCGGTGGTTGATAATATATCTGCAGCCCGGTTGCGTTTTTATCAGTCGTATGGATTTGTGGAAAATCCGTTCCCACATATTCATCCGGCTTACAGAAGTGAATATCCGGATCATTCGTTAGTTGTTTTATCTACGGAGGGTGAGATGACCGTCTCTGAATATAATAAGTTCGCCTCCGATCTGAATGTGATAGTAATGAAAAAGGGAATGTAGCGAATACATTCCCTTTTTCATTCTCTTTTCTATATTGAATGGTATTTATTCTTTATTCAATGCTTTCAGGGAGAATAAGAAAGTAGAACCTTTACCTTCTTCCGACTCGAACCATAATTTACCATCATGTAGTTCCACAAAATCTTTACAAAGCATCAATCCCAATCCCGAACCCTTTTCGTTGTTTGTTCCGTAAGAAGTAAAATGCGTGTTGGCTTTCAGTAATTTCTCCTGGTCTTCTTTCTTAATTCCTTTACCGGAGTCTTTTACGCTGACAATTACATTGTTACCTTCAATACTAGTCGAAACTTCAATTGTACCTCCTTCGAAACTAAACTTGATCGCGTTTGAAATAAGGTTTCTGACAACTGTCTTTATCATGTCTATATCGACAGAGCCAACAAGTTCCTTATCAACATTTGTCAACTGCAGACTAACGCCTTTTTGGGCAGCCATCGGAATGTAAATTTCAGCGGTACTGGAAACCAGGCTGTTGATATCAGCCTCTTGTTTATATATGTTTTGCTTTTTCAGGCGGTTCTTTGCCCATTTCAACAAGTTATCAAGCAGGAGGAAAATCTCTTCTGATGTTTTATTCATCATCTGAAGCATTTCGAATACTTCGGGGCTGACTTGACTCTTATCTACCATCATAAGGATAGCATTATTCATCATTTTCAAAGAACCGAGTGGAGAACGAAGATCATGTGCTATAACAGAATAGAGTGTATCACGTGACTCAATTGTATTTTCCAGTTCCTGTTTTATGCGTTTAATACTAAATAGTTCATAACGGTGGGCAACGCGTTTGACCAGTTCTTCTCTCTGGAAGGGCTTTGTGACATATTCGGTAGCTCCTAACTGGTATCCTTTCACTATACTCTGCATATCGCTAAGTGCAGACATGATGATTACAGGGATATCATTGGTGTCCGGGGCGCTCTTGAGGTGTTGTAATACCTCGTATCCGTCCATTTCCGGCATCATGATATCTAGCAGTATGAGATTGGGATGTCTGTCATGAGCAATACGAAGAGCTTTGGCGCCACTGTCGCTGGTCAATAGTGTATATCCTTCTTTTTTTAATATAGCCTGTACTAACATGACGTTGGTTGGAACATCGTCAACGATCAATACTGTATACTCTGATGCTAAATTATTCATATTAATTTACACTTTTCTTGATATTCAATCACTATCAGTACACAAATGTATTAATAATGTTTGAATTTACAGAGGTTTTCATTATTGCATTTTAGAAATATTTTTTTTATTGTGTTCTCTTTGCTTTTTCCCAGGCTCCATTCCCCTTATTTCCAGCTAAATAGAAAAAACCTCTTATGACATTTATATTCATAAAGGAAAAATAATAAGGAATGAAAAGTAGTTTATTCCGCAAATTTCGCCGCTCCATCAAATAGCCTGCATAAGCCATTATATAAAATGCGACTTGTAAAAGTAGTAAAAATATATATGTAAACTCACTCTTACATGTTAATATTATATTTAAAGGAATTAACAGGAATAAGACAATCGGTGTAATGGTCCATCGTAAGACCCGGTGGCTTATGAACTGGAAGCTCAATGTGCCGTAACGGAATATGTTAAACAAGCTCTGCAAACGCCATACCGATTGCAAACCGCCTGCAGCAATACGGATTTTACGCTTTTCTTCTTCCTTCATATTCAATGATGCAGTTTCAGTTGCGTAAGCTTCTTTGCAATAAGCGATTTTATATCCTTTCTGCGCGATACGGAGAGAAAGGATGAAATCATCCAGGAGTGTGTCGGGTGGCATTTGTTCGAATAGTTCAGTTCGTACGGCAAATAGTTCGCCGGCAGCTCCTACAGCGGAGTATAATCGATAATCCAGTGCTTTCAATGCCGATTCATATTTCCAATAGATCCCTTCTCCGGCAGTTGCACCTTGTGCGGTTGCCGTTTCTACTCTTTTTTCTCCCGCCACGCAACCGACTTTTGGATTGGAGAATTGACGGACGATCTCTGTGATCGCATCTGCATTCAACATGGTATTGGCGTCTGTGAAAACGACATAAGGAGTGGTTACATATTGTATTCCACGGTTTAGTGCAGCTGTCTTTCCTCTCCGTTCCGGTTGAAAGAGTACGGTTACTTCCGGATATTTTTTCAGGTATTCATTCGTATGATCGTTTGAGCCGTCGGTCACCCAAACTATTTTTAATTTGTCGACAGGGTAGGAGAGAGCATGGCAGTTCTTCATTTTGGCCGCAACAATATCTTCTTCATTATATGCGGCTATGAAAAGGGTTACTTCAGGGAGTGGATCTGTTAAATCGTATCTGACCGGTTTATGAAATACTTCTTTTATCCATACTAAAATGTATAATAATATACCATATCCGAGATATGTGTAGAAAACGATAAATATTCCTATCCAGAATAAGTACTTAATAGTCAGATAAAATGAATCCATACTCATATTTTGATATAAATATATTTTTATAGTTTGCAAATATAATAAAGTTTTATAATAATTCATCAAATAAATATTTTTTTAAAAGACTATGAAAAATAACGTGTTTTTAGTTTTTATGTTCTGGATTTTATTATTTTTGCAGCTCCTGTGTTTTTGTAAATTTATAAAATATGGTGGTGTTGCATTGGTTGGAAATAATTTTATTTGTAGTAGCTGTTCTGAACGTTGTTTATTTACTAATGTTCAGTATTGCTTCTCATCTGCATTTGGAACGGAATAGCTCTTTATCTTTTGTTACAAAGCGGATTGCAATTTTGATTCCTGCCTATAAGGAGGATCGCGTTATTATGGAATGTGTTGCGTCTTGTATGAATCAGAACTATCCAACTGATAAATACGATATTGTGGTTATCTCAGACCGGATGAAAGAGGGTACCGATCAGACATTGTCGTCTCTTCCGGTTAAGTTGGTAAATGTCCATTTTGAAAATAGCACTAAAGCCAAAGCTTTAAACTTTGCAATGGACCAAATCGGTGATCTTTACGATATTGCAGTAGTATTGGATGCCGATAACGTGATCTATGCCGACTTCCTGCAAAATATCAATAACTTTTTTTCGACTCCTGGGGTTAGGATCGTTCAGGCACATCGTAAAGCAAAGAATCTGAATACAAACTTATCTGTTTTGGATGCAGTCAGTGAAGAAATTAATAATAGTATTTTTAGACTGGGACATGCTACCATGGGATTATCTGCTGCTTTGATCGGTTCGGGCATGGCATTCAACTATACTTTATTTAAGGAGATTATGCTTTCAATAAATGCCGTAGGAGGATTTGACAGAGCATTGGAATTGTCTTTAATAAAAGAAGGTGAAAAGATCTATTATTTACAGGATGTTGATGTATTGGATGAGAAAGTTCAAAGTCATGCAAATTTTTCTGATCAACGACGTCGTTGGTTATCGGCCCAGTTACACTATTTGGTGGAATTTATAGCAGACGTTCCAAATGCTGTAAAAAAGGGTAACTGGGATTTTTGTGATAAAGTCTTTCAACAGATGAGTATTCCCCGAATAATATTGCTGGGGGTAATTTTCATAATATCCTTAGTCTTCTCTTTTATTAAATGGACCATAGCATTAAAATGGTGGATATTATTCTTAATTCTGGTGTTGGCTTTATTTTTAGCTATTCCTAGAACTTTATTAAATAAAAGGTTATTTGTAGCCTTATTTGAATTACCTTATTCCTTTTTACTGATGTTTTGTAATTTGTTTCGTTTAAAAGGTGCTAATAAAAAATTCATCCATACATCTCACGGAGTAAAATAAAGAATCTATGTTTATCGGTAAATTTGAAAATAAAGGAGTCTTGCCACAAAAGTATTTGTCAAAGACTTATGGTCATATTATATATGATGAATCATGCTCTGTTTATAAGACTAAAAAAGTTGAGATATACTTTTGGGGTGTCCTGTATAATAAGAAAGTCTTAGGGTATACATCTGATCAATCAGATGCCGAAGTGATTTCCGTGTTATATGAATTATACGGTTTGAAAGGACTTGCAAAGGCAGATGGATCATATACATTGATGATACAAGAAGGCAGAGACATTCTTATAGCCCGTGACCATCATGGGACGAGTAAACCGGTCTATTATACTGATCGTTATTTTGCTTCTTCGTTATCTTTGTTGCAGGAAACAGATGGATTTATAACTGAACCGGATTTTCAGGCACTAAGCCGTTTCCTTAATATAGGCTATATTGCAACACCATTTTCATCAATGAAAGGTGTACATAAACTTGGTGGAGGAGAAGTACTGATATATAAAGAAGGTAAACAGAAGGTAGGGAATTTGTATTGTACCGATGATATTATGCCGGTTTTGAGTGATGGAGATCTAAATGAACTGGCAGAAGAATATGGTCGTTTGCATATAAAAGCGATAAAAAAACGTATAGACAATAAACAAGATGTTGGTATCTTATTGAGTGGAGGATATGACTCCGGATGTAATCTGGCAGCATTACGTAATATATATGCCGGAAATATTCGTTCTTTTTCCATTGGATTCAAGGGAGATAACTGGACAGAATTACCTTTGGCTCGTTGTATGTCTGATACTTTTGGTACTATACACACCGAATATGAGATTGATGGTAGTGAACTTTCCGGATTACCCGATATCGTTGCACATCTGGGAGATCCTTTTGTGGAAGGAGGATTAATGGTTAACTATGCAGTAATGAAATTAATCGGTAATAATAAGCCGGAGATTATTTTGGGAGGAGATGGTAGTGATCAATATTTTGGAACTTCCGGTCGTGAAGTCGCTCTTCATTATCTTATTTCCAAGTATAAGATGGCTCCACTTATGCAGTTTGTTTATCGTTTATTATGCCAGTCGGGCTTCGATAAGAATAATTATTTTTACCGTGTTCGGTTTCATTTGGATAAAGTACTGAATATTCTTCAGGGAGACTTGTTTGGGTTTCCGGAATTTCGTTTGAAAGAGATGTTACAGGAAAAGTCTTTTTTGAGTACCCCTGATACGATCAAACCGGATATTTGTAGTTTTGAACATCTGTATGTTCAACATGCATATAAAACGGATTTGGAAAAGATTATTAATCAGGTGATATTATTTAAAGCTACCAGAATGGCGGAAATGTTTGATAATAGAATTGCATTTCCATACATGGATCTGGATTTGTATCAGTTTTTACAAAAGTTGCCTGTAAAATATAAATGTAAAGGGGGAAATGTAACTGATATAGCTAAAGGGCATGCAACCGCGAAATATTTATTGAAATATCATTATAAACCCATGCTGCCTGAAGCAATAACATCCAAAAAGAAACAAGGTGGTTTTGCTCCTATGCCATTGTTTTTTAAGAATGATCTTCAACGGTCCAAGGTGGCAGATTATATCATGAATTCTTCTGTGTTTGATACATTTCTTAATCGAAATGTAGTTGAAGTATTTATAAGGCAATATGATAAGGAAGTACACGAAGATGGTAACTGGTTCTGGTACAAACAGAATAAAGCTATCCAGTATTTCAATTTACTAACCTTAGCCATCTGGTGGGAACGATTTGTAAAGGGTGAGGATAATAGTGCAGTTTTGAAATAAATAAGGGTAATATGTCTGTTAAGCAACAAGTTACTAAGAGTGTACTCTGGAGTGCCATTGAGCGGTTTTCTGTGCAGGGAATTCAATTCCTGCTAAGTATCGTTATTGCCCGTCAGCTTCTACCTTCAGATTATGGGTTGGTTGCCATGCTGAGTATTTTTATGGCTATCGCTCAAACTTTTATAGATGGTGGATTTGCCAATGCTTTGATACAAAAGAAAGATCGCTCGGAAACAGATTATAGTACAGTCTTTTATTTTAATGTTGTAATATCTGTTTTTGTTTATCTACTCCTTTATTTGTTGTCACCTCTTATTGCTGATTTTTATAACGAAGAACAATTAGTCATAATTACCAGGTGGGTAGGAATTAATATAATCATTACTGCGTTTTCAATTGTGCAACGGGCAAAGTTGACAATACAGATTGATTTCAAGAGCCAAGCAAAAGCTTCATTATCATCTGTGTGTATTAGTGGTATTGTTGGGTTATTTCTTGCTTATACAGGGCAAGGAGTTTGGGCATTGGTTTTTCAGAATATTACAAATAATATTTTGAATACAGTATTTTTATGGATTTATGCCAAATGGAGTCCTTCCTGGACATTTTCTTGGGACTCTTTTAAAAAGCTGTTTTCTTTCGGATCCAAATTACTTGTATCGGGCTTACTTCATACTGTTTATATAAATCTTTATAGCCTGGCTATTGGACGATATTATAAGGCTTCTGATGTGGGATATTACAACCGTGCATATTCATTGGCTCAATTTCCCTCCATAAATATTGTCAGTATAATAAGCCGGGTTGTTTATCCAATGCAATGTAGTATACAGGATGATGATAAACAATTGGAAGCCTCTTTCACTCATTATTTACGTTTTTCCTGTTTTATTATTTTCCCATTAATGATTCTACTTTCAGTTTTGTCCAAACCTTTAATCCTTTTTATTCTTACGGATAAATGGATTGATGCAGCCGGACTATTGTCTATTCTGTGTATAGCCTATGCTTGGTATCCCATATTGGTATTAAATAATAATATTTTAAATGTAAAAGGGCGTTCAGATTATTTCTTAAAAGCAGAAATTATAAAGAAATCGATAGCTGTAGTTATTTTATTGTTGACTCTTCCTTATGGAGTTCGAGTATTGTGCTGGGGATTGGTTCTATATAATATTCTTGATTTTGTGATAATTGTATATTTTGCGAAAAAGGTAATTAATACAGGCTATTTTTTACAGATAAAAACAGTCTTTCTTATATTGTTACTATCTGCGGGGATGGGGGGAGTAGTTTATGTGTTTATAAATGTTGTACAAAATATCTTTTTACAGCTCTTTGGAGGGGGATTGATTGGTGTCTTTATCTTTTTATTTGTAGGATATTTGTTTCGTTTGGATGAAATAATATACATAAAAAATAAAATAACAAGAAAGCATGTGTCATAAAATGAACTATCAGGTAACGTTGTCTATGCCGGTCTATAATGTCTCAGGATATATAGAACGATCTTTACTTTCTGCTTTAAATCAGACTTTTGCAAGTATTGAGTTTTTAATAATAGATGATAAAGGTACCGATAATAGTATAGAGGTAGTCGAACGGATTATGCGGGAACATCCTCGTGGAAAAGATATAAGGATTATTGACCACATGGTTAATCGGGGAACCGGGGCTACAAAGAATTCGGCAATAAAAGAAGCAACAGGTGAATATCTCTATTTTATGGACAGTGATGATGTGATTACTCCTGATTGCATAGATATATTATATCAGGAGATGAAGAAGAATCCTGTTGATTTTGTTGCAGCTTCTTTTCAAAAAGTTAGTTTTGATGGAGATATTCTGTCTGCCAATCGATTTCAATATATAACCAGTAAGGAATCTTATGCGTTGGCTAAATATAGAAAAGGGCAGGAGCGTAGTTTTTATATAATGACTTGGAATAAGCTTTATGATTTGTCATTCTTGAAAAGAAATAACATAGCTTGTATTCCTCATTCTTTGAACGAAGATGTCTGGTTTTCTTTTCAGCTATATTATTATACCTCTTCTTTTACTTTTCTGGATGCTATTACTTATAACTGGTACGTAAGGAATGATTCAACAACCAATGTCACTAAAACTACTGGACTAACTGTTCAAAAAGTCAATACTTATTTAGAGGTTTTGGATTATGAAAAAAAAGCTGTTTGCTTAAATAGTATGGCAACTGCTTGTCCTTATATAGTTGATGATATCATAGAGTTTTGTTTACGCTTAAGTGAGGGTATTTTACGTTCTAATTTGCCGGAAACAATCAGAAAAGAGCTAATAATGAAGATAACGATGATTGATGATATTAAATCAAAGTATCCTATTCGTTGGGAAAATAAGGTTGCTTTCTATTTATTTGGAATCAAGAACTCGTCATGTCGTTTTATGTATTTATCTTTTCTACATAATAAGAATCGTATTCAATATGCAATTTCACATCCGCTTATTACATTGAAAAAAATCGTAAAATAGTAGAAGTAATATTCTTTCGGTTGATAGCGCGTATTTTCTATTATCGTTTAGAAGTGTGCCTATAGCCGGCATTTCCTATGGAAGAGCCGGGGAGTGGCTGATAAAAGTTGTCAG
>NZ_CAJJWO010000090.1 GCF_905196875.1 uncultured Parabacteroides sp.
CCGCCTATGTTATGGCCAGTGTCGCATATCACCTTCGGTTTTTCCCGTAAGGTCTGCCAACGTCCCATCAATCCGGTCAGTTCTACCACACGTTCGAAACCTTCGCGTACGGCTTCCTGTGGAATATCGACTCCCACACTATTGAGCAAGTTGAGGGCTGCCAGTACGGTTTTAGCATTCCTTATCTGGACTACGCCGCCCAGTTCTCCGAACAATTGTCCGTATTCGACGGAATCTAGGTACCATTCTCCGGTATCCATCAGGTAAGACTCTCCGAGCAAATCCTCTTCGGATGCAAAATAAACCAGTGTGTCGTTTTTAACTGCCGCTTCGGAAAATACTTTGGCTACACTGTGGCTATACACTTCTCCGACCAATGCAGGTGCATTCGGTTTGATGATCCCTGCTTTTTCAAAAGCGATCTTCTCAACCGTATCGCCCAGGAACTGGGTATGATCGAGGCTGATGTTCGTGATGATACTTAGGATCGGAGTAATGATATTCGTACTGTCCAGGCGTCCGCCCATACCTACTTCTATAACGGCGAAGTCTACCTTTTCAGCCCGGAAATAATCGAAAGCCATGGTAGAGGTCAGTTCAAAGAAGGAAGGATGAAGGGGTTCGAAGGTGGTACGATGGCGTTCTACAAAATCTACAACATATTCCCGGGGAATCATTTTACCATTTACGCGGATACGTTCGCGGAAGTCGATCAGGTGGGGAGAGGTGAAAAGTCCTACTTTATATCCGGCCTGCCGGAGGATCGCAGCTAGTAAGTGGCTGACGGAACCTTTCCCGTTCGTTCCTCCTACGTGAATCGTTTTATAGGCTTTATGAGGATTTCCCAGATAGTTGTCGAGTGCGATACTGGTATCCAGTCCCGGTTTGTAAGCGGAAGCTCCGCTGTGCTGAAATACCGGAATGCTTGTATATAGATAGTGAAGCGTTTCTTCGTAAGTCATGCTGTTCGTTTTTATAATTGGCAAAAGTAGTTAATTTTATTTATACCTTTGCACCCTGTTAATATAAAAATAAGAGTAGAAAGGAGATGAATAAACAACGTGTAGCTTATACTCCGATCGGTGGAGTATGTTCTAAAATGATGATTGTGGATGCGGAAGATAATATTATTACCTGTGTGCAGATTGTAGGCGGTTGCCAGGGCAATACTCAGGGACTGAGTAAACTCTTGATCGGTATGGGAGTACAGGACGCCATCCGACGGTTGGAAGGTATCGACTGCCGTGAACGGGGCACCTCCTGTCCGGATCAGTTGGCACAGGCCTTAAAGAAGCTTAGTTGAAGAATTTACGGAATATCTTTCACTAACCTGAATCCGTTGTTGAAGTGCTTACTTCCCGGATAGATGTAGTAATGGCAGGTAGGGCGACAGTTTGCCCGTTCGTTAAACCAGGTACCACCGCGTACGATGGCATATAGCCTGCCTTCTTTTTCAAAACTGTCGGAGCACCATTCCCACACATTACCGCTCATATCGTGGATACCCAACTCATTGGGTTCCTTCATGCCGACCGGGTGTGGTTTGCCTCCGGAGTTTCCGGCATACCATCCGAGACTGTCGAGTTCCATTCCACCGCTGTATAAATGATCCCGTTTTCCGTACATTCCTCCACGGGCTGCATATTCCCACTCTTCTTCTGTCGGCAGACGTCCGCCGGCCCATTGGCAATAAGCTTTCGCTCCGTACCAGGTGATGTAAATGGCGGGGTGGGCTTCGTAACCGGAAACCGGTTTCCCGTTCTGGATTCCCCAGTTACATTCATAATATAAAGGCTGTCCCGCGTCGGGACCTTCTTTGATCACATTACTTTCGTATGTTTTCAGGAACTCGGCAAACTGGAAGTTGGTAATTTCATATTTGCTGATGGAGAAACTGTTTACTTTAACTTCATGAGGCGGATTGTTGTCTTCTTTATAGGTCGATCCCATTTTGAAAATACTTCCTTTTACCTCTATCATTTCCGGATTGACATTGGTTGATAACCACTTCCGGAATTCTATCTCTTTTATCCGTTTCTGAGCTTCGTCGCGGTCTTCTTCCCTGACATCGCTTTCAATGAATTTATTGAGATAGGAGATAGATATGTCGTAGGCTTCATTGCCTTTCAGCGGGAGTAGCCGTTGGTACATGGTAGCCAGTGCAATATATCCGTCAGTGCGTTCAGGGTCCAGACGGACCCCCTGCTCGTATAATTTGTATGCTTCTTCCGTATATTGATGTATTTTGACGGGAGTGCCGTCCAATGAAAGCAGGTTGTCTGCCTGCCGGATGCAATTGTCGGCGTAAGGATTGATCTGGTTACTGATTATACGGGCGAATTTCGTTTTTTTCATTTCTACCGGGATCAGGCGATAGAACTGCCTGAGTGAATCGGGTGATAGTTTCTTCATGATACGGGTCAGAAGGAACTGGCCGGCATATTTATCCATATTTTCCCCGATAAAAGCAATGCGGACGGAATCCCTTTCCCGTTGGACTGCATGCAGTTCGATATCTACTTCCAGTTCCAGGCTTCCCCGTACCGGTTGGGTTTTCAGATTATTCAGGGATTGAAGAAAAGCCGGTTGTTTTTTTCTTTTTCCATCGGAGCGTTTTTGGCCGATAGCTCCTAATTCGTGTTGAGCCATCGAGACGGCACTCAAGCTGTCGATCCTTTTGTTGAGCTCGTGTGTTTCCTCCAGGTAAACAGCATATCCCGTATGTGTACCAGCCCCTTCGAAATGAAGTCCGTTTGGGAAGTCGGAGAGGTGTCCTTTTACATAAAGTGTATCGTAGTCTATGAGCAGGTCGCAATGGTAAAATTCATCATCTATCGTTGTGCATAACCATAGATGCTGGGGAGTATCGGCTAATGTTCCTTTCATCAGGAATTTTCCTTTTTCGATTCGCATGGAGTTGATGATACGTTGGTTTTCGAATTGTTTAAGGAAGAATACAGTACCGTCTTTTACTCCTTCTATATGTGCTTGTATAACATACGAGCCGTTATTAGCCACCAGGAAGAGGCTGAAACAGGTAAATAGTATCGATAGAAATATTCTGGTCTTCATGCAGATCGTTTATAAGGTTATTTAATCGATTATCAGTTTGTATCCGATTCCCCGGACATTCAGTATCTTTATCGATTCGTCTTTCGACAGTTTGTGTCGCAGTTTTGTAATAAAGACGTGCAAGCTGCGGGCGTTGAAGAAGGAATCGTCGCCCCAAAGGTCTAATAGTACGCCTTTCATCGGCAATACCTGGTCTTTGTTTTCGCAAAGCCGTTTGAGTATTTCCGATTCACGGTTGCTCAGGAGTTGCTTATCTCCGCAATAGAGGAGCGTTTGTGTGATCGCATCGAAGGTGTATTGTCCGAGAGTAAAGGTCGATTTTTCTTCCTTCCGGACAGTGATCTTGTTCAACAAGGCTTTGATACGAACGATCAGCTCCGCCATACCAAAAGGCTTTTTCAGGTAATCGTTGCCACCGAGTTCGAAACCTTCAACCACATCATTGGCGGCAGAACGGGCAGAAAGGAAAAGGACCGGTATCTGGCTGTCTGTTTTACGGATATGCCGTATCAGGGTAAAGCCGTCTATTTTAGGCATCATGATGTCGGTCACGATAATATCTGGTTTAACTTCTTTGTAAAGCGCCAGTCCTTCTTCACCGTTGGCTGCCAATACGATATCGAACTCTTCACCGTCCAGCGTATCTTTGATGATCATTGCCAGTGTCGGCTCGTCTTCTACTAATAATACTTTTATCTTTGCCATTGTCTTTTCTTTTAGTTTTTGAAATGAAGGGTGAATGTGGTTCCTTTGCCCGGTTGGCTTTTCACGGTGACCGATCCTCCATGTTTCGACATCATATCTTTTACATAATATAATCCCAGCCCAAACCCTTTTACGTTATGCAGGTTGCCACTGGGTACGCGGTAAAACTTGTCGAATATTTGTTGCTGGTTTGCCTCGCTGATACCGATACCATTGTCCGTAACGGATACACGGATCTCATTCGACAGCGTTTCGGCACTGATAAAAATTTCAGCCGGATTATCTCCGGAGTATTTTACAGCATTGTCGATCAGGTTACCCAGTATGTTATAGAAATGCGTCCGGTCGGCAAATACTGCAATTGCCTCTGGTATATTTGTCGTTATGTTGACTGGTTTACCGGCTTTCAGTTTATGCTGTTCAATGAGCGGAGCGATTAAATCGGAGATAAGGATCGATTCCTGCTTCAGGCGGAAGGTATTGCGATTTTCCACGGAGAGAGTAAGGATCTGTTCTACGAGGCCGGTCAACTGAGTGAGCTGCTCGCGAACGATACTCAGGTATTTTTTCTGTTTCTCGCTGACGTTGGTGTCGTAATTAAGCAAAACGTCATTGGCTGCATAGGCAACGGAGATAGGCGTTTTCAACTCGTGTGTCATATTGTTGGTGAAATCCGTCTTTAATTCTTCCACTGTTTTCTGGCGAAGGATGGTATAAATCAGGTAAACGAATGCGATCAGGATCAGGAGGACCAATAAGAAGGATGAAATAAGTATCCCTGACATTTGTTTGAAGACCAACTGGAAGGGTGTTTTTAATGTTAGTCGGTAATATGCCTCCGGCTGTGTACCTTTGATCGGGTAGGTGAATTTTAAACCTTTGGTACTGAGTGTGTCGGCCGATCGGAATGTCATAACAGTTTCCGGCAGGCTGTCCTTTACCTGAATTACTTCCAGTTTATAGGGGACAGAAATATCGTGCTGTTTGAGTTCCTGAACCAGCAAACTTTCGAATAAAGCATAGTCGATCGGTTTCAATGAATCGAGCTTCTCATGTAAGGCTCCCTGTATCTGACCTTCCATCGAGGTCAACAGAGCCAGGTATTCGTTAAGCGATTCGGCAGTTTCGTCGTATTTGAATGGGTTTTTATCTGTTTTTACAGAGAAGGTATCCATTAATCCGTTTCGGGAAATCTCTTCTGTGCTGTCTTTCGACAGTTCGATTTTTGAAGTTATTGTTCCTGGGCTTTTGTTCTCTGTCAGCGAGTCCATTCGGATGAAAAGTTCCTTATAATCGGCCATACGCATGGCATCCTGTATATTCCCGTTTACTTGCTCCCAGGTGGAATCGTAGAGCCCTTTCAACCAATATCCCTGTGAAAATAACAATGCCGCCAGCGATAAACTTATCAAAGTAGCTATGATTTTGAAACTTAATTTGGTTTTCATATATTGTTCCTGATCTTTCAGGCAAAAATAATGGATATGTTTGGGAGTTTGGGATTACGGTAAGACTAAATAACACTTTTGTGATATCAATGCATATATGTTTCGTCGTCAAAACATATATCTTTTGTTGTCAAAGCATATATCTTTTGTTATAAAAAGTCCATTTTATTTTATAGCTTTGCGCCTTATTTCCTATAAGATAGCCAGATGTCGATATTAAGATACCTTTTCATATTGTCAGCTTGTTCGCTGATTACTTCTGAATTACAAGCTCAGTTTCTGGATTATGGTGCGGATCCGGCCCGGTTTAAATGGAATGTAGCGAAGTTGCCGCACTACAATCTTATTTATCCTCAGGGCAACGATTCAATGGCTTACCGGTATGCTTTATATCTTGAAAATGTATATCCGCGCGTTAAGAAGACGATAGGAGAACCGATGAAGATCAAATTTCCGGTTATTCTCCATCCTAGCAGTATGTCGTCGAACGGACTGGTTTCGTGGGCGCCGCGCCGTATGGAGTTGATTACGACTCCTTCGTCGAAACTGGATGCGCAAAGCTGGGACAAGCATCTGGTGTTGCATGAATCGCGCCATGTGATTCAGATGGGAAAACTGATGCATGGTATATTCCGGCCATTGTATTATATAATAGGGGAGCAGGCTGCGGGTGTGGCCGCCTTCTTTTTACCGACCTGGTTTCTGGAAGGGGATGCGGTAAGTACTGAAACGGCTATGTCGAATGCCGGACGGGGACGGTTGCCGGAATTCAATATGACCTATCGTGCCCAGATGCTGGGAGACGGAAAATTGTTTTCGTTTGATAAGTTACTGCTCGGCTCTTATAAAGATTATACCGGCGATTATTATGCGTTGGGGTACGATCTGACCTCTTATGCCCGTTATCGTTATGGCAGTGATATCTGGGACAAAACGACGAGTCGCTATGTGTCTGTCCCGTTCCTTTTTTCTTCGGCCTTCAAACATCATACGGGGATCAGTATAGATAAGCATTATAAGGAAACATTTGATTATCTGCTGGATGAATGGAAGAAGCAAGATACGGCTGTACTTGTTCCTTCTTATCTTTCTCCGGCGCAAGATAAATATACCTCTTACCGGTATCCCCAGTTATTGAACGACTCTTCTGTTATTGCAGTTAAATCCGGTTTGGAAGATCTGAACTCCCTGGTCTTACTGACAAATGGAAAAGAAAAGCGTTTGAGCTATATCGGACGTATCAACAGTCGTCTTAACCTTCGTAACGGACAGGTTTTCTGGACTGAAATTGTACCGGGGCTTCGCTGGACACATGAGAATTATTCAGTATTGAAACGTTATGATCTGGCAACCGGACATATTACGACTCTCACTCCGTGTCAACGTTATCTGGCACCTGCTATCGATGAGGCTGGAAAGACGGCTGCCGTTTCCCGTTTTACTATAGCCGGGAAGAGTGAACTTGTACTGGTCGATCTGGAAAATGGAAAAGAACGGGTCTGTTTCGATGTACCCGACAATGCTTTTATCAAAGAGTTGACGTTCGGAGAAGATGGGAATGCGATCGCCATAGCTGTCAGCGATGCCGGAATAGGGATTCTGCAATTGAATACTCAAACTGGTGATTGGACCGAACTGATAGAGGCTACTTCTGCCAATATTACCGCTCCGGTCTGGAATAAAGGACGCTTGTTCTTTGAATCTGGTGTTTCCGGTACGAATAATATTTATAGCCTGAATCTTTCGGACAGTCTGGCTTATCGCTTGACCTCTTCCCGGTTCGGTGCTTTCGACCCGGCTTTCGATCCGCAAGGGGACCGTTTATTCTTTTCGGATTATCAGGCAAAAGGATACCGGGTGGCTTCCCTACCGACAGATAGTTTATTGGCAGAGGCCACGAATTTGGGCCAGCCGTATCGTTTCCCTTTAGCAGAGACACTGGCAGAACAGGAACAGTTCAATCTGGATTCGGTCCGGATGGATTCGATCGACTTCAATCCTGTACCATACCGGAAAGGATTGCATACGTTTAAAATACATAGCTGGGCTCCGTTCTATTATGATGTGGCCGAGGCGATGAACAGTGGAGCCGATGATCTGGCTACCATCGTAAAGCCCGGTGTCATGGTATTATCGCAGAATTCGTTGAATACGGCTATCATGCAGGCCGGTTGGTATTATAAGAAAGGGTATCACCACGGTAGGATGGCTTTTACCTATAAAGGTTGGTTTCCAGTGTTCGACCTGGCTCTCGATTATGGAGAGAAAGCATTCGATATGAGCTGGACTAAGAATGAGGAAGGGAAAGAAGTTACTCAATTGCAATATACCCATCGTAACCAATTGGAAGCCGATGTCCGCGTTTATCTGCCTTTTAACCTGACAAGAAATCATTATACACGTGGTATTCAGCCTTCTCTTACCTATTATTATACCAATAATAGATACCAGCAGTTCGAGAGTAGGAAGTTTAGAAATTTCCAGTATATCTTACCTGAGTTACGATTTTATAATTATCGGCAGCTGGCACAACGTGATATTTTGCCTCGCTGGGGATATCAGGTTCGTTTGCAGTATCTGTATTCTCCCTTCAATACAGAGAATTATGGGGATTTATATGCTGCACGTCTGACGACTTATTGGCCGGGAATTATTCGTAATCATGGTTTGATGCTTCGTTTCGGTTATCAATATCAGACATTGGACGGAAAGTCGTTGTATCTTCCCAAACGTTTGCTCGATGAAACACGCGGGTATAATTATTTGTATCAGACCCGCCAGCAATGGGCGTTCAAGGCAGATTATGCCTTTTCGATCTTTTCACCCGATTTAAGTCTGGGACAATTCGTTTACATCCGTCGTTTGAGGGCGAATCTTTTTTATGACCTAACTCGTAACGAGGCCCGTAAGGCCGGGGGATGGACTACCCAAAGCTCGTATGGTACTGACCTGATATTCGACTGGAATCTCCTTCGTATGACTTTCCCTTTAACTACGGGTGTGCGTCTGATACAGCCAATTAACTATGGCAAATTCCAGGCAGAGATGCTATTCTCAATTAGTTTTTAATGCGGGGTAACAACGCTACTTGAAACTTCTTTAATAAGCCCCGAGTTGCCTATAGGCAGCAGAAATGATTGAGTCTGTTACATTTTCGTCCCATCTCATACGCCTCTTGCAGAACAGGGTTACCCTTAATCTCTCCAACATGCCATACACCTCCGCAGAATACATATCCTTTTATTGTCGGATTTTCCAGACAATCGAGGAATCCTTTGAAGTTGGTTACGATACGTTCCATTATTGCAGGATCATCCTCTGCTGCGGTAGCTATGAAATAAAACTCCTTGTTTCTCATTTCCGTATAAGGGCCGCAGCAACGGTCTATCAGCATTTTCATCTGTGCACTCATAGCATAGAAATAAACAGGAGTTGCCATGACAATAATGTCTGCCCGTAGTATTTTGTCGATGATTTCGGCAGCATCGTCTTTTTGCGGACACGGTTTTTTGTATTGGCTGCATACGCTGCACCCCAAGCAAGGATGTATTGTCTTGTCTCGGAGAAATACTTTCTCCACTTTATTGTTGCTATCCATTGCACCACGCATAAATTCATCACAAAGCATGTCGGAGTTTCCTCCTCGACGCGGGCTGGATGATAAAATCAAAACTTTCTTTGGCATATTCTTATGTTATTTATATTTTCTGCTACAAAGTTCGGAATAAAGAAGAGTTTTCTTGGTAGATAAATTACGGATTGCATAACCCCAATTACAGATTTATGATGCAGAGAGAATATGTAAGTTTATGTAATCCGTAAACAAGGTTATACAATCCGTAATTTGGGTTGTAGAAGTGACGGAAGTATCCGGTATTTTTGTAATCGAGATACGAATACTGTACACTGAATAATCTGTAAGTAGGATATGGAAAAGAAAAAAACATTGGATTTTAAGACCGTATATGATTGTAACTGTTGCCTGGCCTGCAAGACGTTGCATCCGCAGGTAAGTCTTATCAATCTGGAGAACCCATCGTTAGAACAGGATACCGTCAAGTTTGAGTTTTATGCTATCCTTCTGATAGAGAATTACCCTGATGAATCTTCATGTTGCGGACGGAAATACTATGATTATTCCAATGCAACAATGGTATTTCTTACCCCTGGTGAAATTTTCCGTATGAGTGAGGAGAAAACCTTGCCCGGCAAAGGCTACCTGCTGGTGTTTCACCCGGACTTGCTATTTCAGACCACACTGAAGAATCACATAGAGAATTACACATTTTTCCACTATCGCAAGGATGAGGCATTACACCTGTCACAGCATGAAACGGAAAAAGTCACCTGCTGTCTATGGAATATAGAAGAAGAACTGCATCACTCGATTGATATGCATAGTAGCACTATCCTCTCCCGGTATATCGAATTGTTGCTGGACTATTGTACCCGCTACTACGAACGTCAGTTTATCACCCGTGAGAATGAGAATAAGACTATTCTGGAAAAAATGGAACAATTGCTCGATGATTATATAAGTTCCGGTAGACTGCAAAATGGTAAACTGCCTGCAGCCGACTATCTTGCGGAGAGACTCAATCTTTCCACATCCTATTTCAACGACCTGCTGAAATTTGAAACAGGCAAGACGCTGGAACAGTATTTCGAACTCAAACGGTTAGAAGTTGCTAAACGGATGTTACTGAAATCCGATGCCACACCAGCCATCATAGCCCGTCAACTTGGGTATCCGAATGTGCAGTATTTCAGTCTTATATTCAAAAAAATAACGGGTGTTGCACCTAGCGATTACCATTATTCACAAAATTGAAAGTTGTCATTTTGATAAGTGCGTGAAGTCATTGTGATGACTAAGTCGGGAAATTATGTATTAAAAAAGAATAAATAATTGTTCGTGATATTACGAATAGAATATTGTTCGTATATTTGCGAATAATATTTTTATTCTATGTCAAGAAAAGATTTTACAACTGAACAAGAAAGATTGGCCCGTTTTGCTAAAGCATTGGGGCATCCTATCCGTATAGCCATATTGCAAATGTTGGCAAGTCAGGAATGTTGTTATCATGGGGACATGTCGGAGGTACTGCCAATTGCCAAAAGTACCCTTTCACAGCATTTGAAAGAACTGAAAGATGCCGAATTGATACAAGGAGAAATTATTCCTCCTACAGTTAAGTATTGCATTAATCAGGAGAATTGGGAAGAGGCTAAAAACTTATTTTCTTTATTCTTTGTCGCTATCAAAAAGAAAGAAAACTGTAATAATAAATAGAAATATTCATTATCTCCGTATAAGTACGGATCGCTTAAAATTATATATATGAAAACGAACGAAGAGAAAAAAGCATTAGTCAAAGAACAGTATAGCCAACTGGCACTAAACAGTGATTTATTAAAATCCGGTTGTTGTTGCGGTACAAAACCTATGGCTCCCTCAAAAAAGGTCTTTACCATAATGAGTGAGGATTACAGCCAGCTGAAAGGATATGAAGCTGATGCCGATTTGGGGGTAGGGTGCGGACTGCCTACCCAATATGCCGGTATAAAGGAAGGAGATATAGTTTTGGACTTGGGGTCGGGAGCTGGTAACGACTGTTTTATTGCCAGAGCCGAAACAGGTGAAAGCGGTAAAGTGATCGGGATTGATTTTTCTCCGCAAATGATTGAGAAAGCTCGTAAAAATGCGATAAAACGAGGGTATACGAATGTGGAATTTATCGAAGGAGATATAGAAGACATACCACTGGCTGATAATTCAATAGATGTGGTCGTAAGTAATTGCGTCTTGAATCTTCTTCCTGAAAAGAATAAGATTTTCAAAGAAATACATCGTGTTCTCAAACACGGAGGTCATTTTTGTGTATCGGATGTGGTTTTGAACGGTATATTTCCAAAAGAGTTTACGGACAATGCATCCATGTATGCCGGTTGTATTGCCAGTGCGATTCAACGGGAAGATTATTTGGCAGAGATTGAAAAGGCGGCATTTGCAAATATCGAAGTCAAACGGACAAAAACAGTCCTGATTCCTGACGAGGTATTGGAAGAACACTTGGATGAATCGACAATATCCGGCTATAAAGCAGGGAATGTAGGGATATATTCCATCACCGTGACCGGTGAAAAAATATAGTAGTAGCTATTTTAATTTGAAGAATATGACAGATCAGCTTGACTTATTGACGGAAGAGGAATTAAAAGATTTGGTAAGAATATATGCCAGAAATATTTATGCACTTGACGGAGTGTGGTTTCGGTCCATGGAAACGGAATGTGGAATGGGACGCTACGTTGCATGATAAGCGAGCGTGGACGAGGTTTACCAGTACTACGATCAGTAATTTGGGTTAGATAATCAGTGATTTATATACTTTTATATTGGATACTATTCTGTAATTTTGTGTCATAACAAATAGAAATAAAAATTACATATGACAGCAATGAAGGTTAAAGGTATGATTATGGTAGTGATCATGATATTATGTATCCCCATAAATGCACAGAAGCAAAGTGATAAGACATTGGTTGCTTATTTTTCGGCAACAGGAACAACGGAGAAAGCAGCTAAGTTGATTGTAGAAGTTACAGGTGGAACGCTCTATGAAATACAACCTGAAAAAGAATACGTCGCTGCAGACTTGGATTGGCATGACAAATCCTCGCGTAGCAGTGTTGAGATGTCAGATGTCAAATCACGCCCTGCGTTGAATTCTAAATCTGAAAATTTTGCAGGTTACGATACCATTTATATAGGTTTCCCTATTTGGTGGAATTCTGTTCCAAGAATCATCAATACTTTTATTGAAAGCAATGATTTTGCAGGCAAGACGATTATTTCGTTTGCAACATCGGGGAGCAGCAGTATTACTAATGCAGAAAAAGAGCTACAGGAAACCTATCCTGATATGAAATGGCAGAAGGGTCGACTTCTGAATGGTGCGACTAAGGAAGATATTAAGAAATGGACTAAAAAATAAATTATTATGAGAAAGAATTTTGGGGCAAAGCCCTTTACTTATCCGCAGCCGGTGTTTATTATCGCTGCTTATGATGAAAATGGTACTCCCAATGCTATGAATGCCGCCTGGGGTGGTATCAGTGAAATGCATGAAATTAGTATTTGTATCAGTGAGGGACATAAAACGACTGCAAATATCCTGAAGCGTAAGGCTTTTACCGTGAGTATGGCAGAAGCCGGGCAGGTGTTTGCATGTGATTATGTAGGTATTGTTTCCGGTAATAAGGTATCGGATAAATTCGCCCGTGCAGGTTTTCATGCTACCCGTTCGGAGTTTGTGGATGCACCGTTGATTGACGAATTGTCTGTAGTACTGGAATGTAAATTGAAGGACTATAACCCAGAAACCTGTATTTTGCGAGGTGAAATAATAAACGTAAGCGTAGATGAGCGCGTTCTCGATGAAAATGGTAAGGTGGATGTATCCAAAGTGTCTCCCATTATATTCGACCCGTTCAATAACGATTACCTGGAAGTCGGTAAAAAGGTAGGTAATGCTTTTTCCGATGGTAAGAAATTGAAATAAGGAATGTCTGTAATGAAAGCTTATCTCTATATTATAGGATATCGCTTTACATTCGATGATAAGACTAAATAACACTTCATAAGCCAACGGTAACACAGTTTCTCATTGTAACTCCTTTCCTTTGCAATGAGAAATAAATAAAATCGATGGATATGAAACGAATACTTTACTACATGATGTTTTTGCTGGTTACCGGTAATGGGATGTTGATCGCTCAAAATACGATTCACGGAAAGGTAACCGATACGGATAATATTCCGGTAGATGGCGTAGCTGTCGTACTTCAGACATTGGATTCCGTTTATGTGGATGCAGTGGTGACCGATAGTCTCGGACAGTTTAACCTGAACCGGGCAGCTAATCAGGTTTACAGACTTCTCTTCCAACATCTTTTATACGAACCTTTCCAACAGGAAATTTCACAGGCGGATGCCGGAACGATTCGTCTGACAGCTAAAGATTATGAGCTGGACGGAGTGGTGGTAAAAGCCGAACGTCCGAAGGTTAAAGTAGAGAACGGCGCATTGAAGTACGATGTTCCGCAACTGATGAAAGATAAATCAGTCAGTAATGCTTTTGAAGTCGTGAAGCAATTGCCCGGAATTATCGGAGGATCCGACGAGATACAATTGTTGGGAGCCGGGTCGCCGCAGATCGTATTGAACGGGCAACTTACAACCATGTCGCTCGACCAGCTTATCACACTTCTGAAGAGTGTTCCCTCTTCACGAGTAAAGAATGTGGAAGTGATGTATAATGCTCCGGCTAAATACAATATCCGGGGAGCTTTGATCAACGTCGTGCTGGATAGCGGAGTTGCTGACGGTACTGCCTTGCAGGGTGAAGTAGGAGCTGATTATCTTCAGAAGCATTACGCTGCAGGTAAGGCGCATGCTAATTTGCTATACACCACTTCGAACCTGAATATTGATTTCCTGATGACCGGGGGGAAAGGGCGTGGGTTTGTGGGAGAGGACATCATGGCCCGTCATACGCTTAAAAATCAAGTTACTGAGATCAACCAGACCGGACGTGGAAACAGTAATGTTATGAATGGAGATATGCGGTTGGGCATGGACTATACATTTAAAAATAAAGATAAACTCTCGGCTACTTATTATCTGGGAGGCAGCAATACCAAAACACATCGTTCTGCTGAAACGTCTTTTCTGACTCCGGAGAAGTCCTTTTCTTCCGATCAGCGTTTCAGTAGTACGAATGGGGATGACGATGCGACATTGCATAATGTTCGTTTTCAATACGACAGTCATAGCGGTTTAATGGCAGGGATTGATTTTACTAAGTATCGTTCGCCTTCTTTCCAACATTTCCTGGAAAAACGCGGTGAGGAAACATTGACGGATATGAATAATAATTCCCGTCAAAATATTTCACAATGGGCACTATTTGCCAACCATACACACACTTTTGCTACCGGGTGGACACTGAATTACGGTGTCCACGGTGGCTACACCTCTTCCAAAACGTATAATGATTATCTATATAATAAAGGTAACGGGTATGAACTTGATCCGGAATCGCTTGAAAATAATTTGCAGAAAGAATATACCGGAAATGTCTTTCTGGAAGCGTCAAAAGACTTTGGTGATCATTTCTCTGCAACCGCATCTGTAAAAGGGGAGTATTTTAAGTCGGATTATACTTCGAATGGAAAGAAGTCGACTCTTTGGAATGACTGGACTTTCTTCCCGAATGCATCGTTAACTTATACATTTACTCCATTGCATATAATGCAACTGAATGTGAACAGTGAAAAGACCTATCCTTCTTACTGGGATATCACGCCACAGTCTACACCTATGAATTCTTATTCGGAAGTTGTAGGAAATCCGGCTTTGAAACCTTATTGCTCGTATGAAGGACAGTTACTTTATATTTTTAAACAGAAGTATACCTTTATGGTTTTCGCGCAGTACGAACCGGATTACTTTGCCCAGTTGCCGTATCAAAGTTCTACAGAACTGAAAAATGTGTTCCGTTATGAGAATATGGATTATAATTTGATGGTAGGAATAGGGACTGTTATTCCGTTCCGTATCGGTGAGTTCATGAATAGCCAGTTTACGGCACAGGGAATCAGGATGCGTCAGAAACTCGATCATTTCAATGATATTTTTTTTGATAACAGTAAATATCTTGGACAATTCTTTTTGAATAATACGTTCACGCTTTCCAAATCGCGTCCAAACCTGAAGCTGGATTTGAATGGTTATTATATAACAGGTGCAGTGCAGGGTATTTACGACCTGGGTTCCGTTTATAACGTTTCAGCCGGTTTGAAATGGCAGTTCGCCAATGATAAAGCGACGGTTCTCCTGAAGTGCGATAATATCTTCCGAAGCAATCTTCCGAAAAAGGTAGAGATCAATCAGGCAAACCAATATAGTCGCTTAACGAAGATTGACGATACACGTTGTGTGACGGTTTCCTTTATTTGGAAGTTCGGTGGTTATAAGAGCAAACAACATGATAAGGTAGATACTTCCCGGTTCGGAAAATAATAGGAATAGTTTGATTAATATTCCGGTGTCTGATGAATATTCATAGTCCTGTATTTTAAGCTTTGTGTAAAATGTAATTGATTTTAGTATTTATTTTATAGTTTTGTAAGTGAATAAATTAGTTCCATTTTAATCTTATGTAAATGACAGGCTTGAAGGCATCCCTCTTATTATTTATTTTTCTTTCTTGTTTTTCCTGTAAAAACAGAAATACCGGAAAAGCATTGGAAGGAGAAGGGCAATCTACGTTGTCAGTATCTGTACCGAACTTCAATTCAGATAGTGCTTATACTTATGTGGCAGCTCAGGTTGATTTTGGACCACGTGTTCCGAATACGGAAGCACATTTGCATTGTGGAGATTATCTGGTGGATGGCTTGAAACGTTTTGGAGCAACCGTGCATGTACAGGAAGCAAAACTTACTGCATATAATGGAGATCGTCTGAATGCCCGTAACATTATTGGTTCATATAATCTGGAAAACTCCCGGCGAATACTTCTTTTTGCCCATTGGGATACCCGTCCGTATGCAGATCACGATCACGATCCTGCTAAATGGCGTGTTCCTATTGACGGTGCGGATGACGGAGCCAGTGGAGTAGGTGTCTTGTTGGAGATTTGTCGTCAGTTGGGTATGAGTAATTCGGGTATCGGTATTGATGTTATATTTTTCGATGCGGAAGATTATGGTACACCCCGTTTTATTACAGCTAATAGTCCGAAAGAAAGCTGGTGCCTGGGGTCGCAATATTGGGCAGCTAATCCTCACGTAATAAATTATCGGGCGGAATATGGTATCTTGCTGGATATGGTGGGTAGTCGTAATGCGACATTCTTTAAAGAAATGACATCTATGGAATCGGCTCCTCAGATAGTGGAAAAAGTTTGGGGTGCCGCACGTGATCTCGGATATGGTAAGTTCTTTATTAATGAAGAAGGTGGTGGTGTACTGGATGATCATACCTTTGTTATAGAAGGACGTAATATACCGTGTATCAATATTATAAATAATGATCCGGAAAGCTCTCACAGCTTTGGCTTTTACTGGCATACACATGCTGATGATCTGGGTAATATAGATCGCAATACCTTGAAGGCGGTTGGTCAGACAGTTCTTGAGGTGGTTTATAAAGCTGGAGAAAAATAATAAAAAAGCGTAGATCGATAAATTCCGGTCTACGCTTTTTATTTTATCTGGGTACGATTTCAAAAGGAATCCTGATTGATACTCCCTGTTTCATCAGATTCATCAAATTGGGGTACATCCGTTCTTTGAACGAATCCCAGTCACGATACTCCATTTGCGTCCATCCGGCTTCTGCCAGAGCCAGCCCGCGTGGAAAAGTCATATAAGTTACCCGATTGATATCTTTTATCGCTTCTCCCCATAATGTGCCGCAGATACCCTGGATATGTGCGTGTTGTGCTGCCGGAAGTCCGTAACCCGGATCGAACTGATAACAGGTTTCCAGCGTGGTAACAGGCATTCCCCAGTTATTGAATTCCGGAAGATCTCCTTTGAGCTGAGGATAATCCAGGTAGGTGTATTCACCCGGAGCCATGATTAGCGAGTTGCCGTGTTTGGCTGTCAGTTCGATACATTTAGGAGTAAGTCCGGCACGCCAGGTTATCAGTGTGGCATCTTTGGGATAGTCAAACAGATATTCATTGGCAGGCATACGGATATTGTCCAATTCGCACCATAAAATCGGTTCTTTTCCGTATTTGCGGACAGAAGCCAGTATCTTATCGAAGAAATAATTCATCAACTGCGATTCCTTAGTATAACCTAACTGCTTCATTAATGACTGGCAACGGTCGCATTTCGTCCAGTTCTTTTCGATAACGGCTTCGTCGCCTCCCAGGTGTATTTTGGAGGAAGGGAAAAGTTCGGCTATCTCTTTGATTATATCGTCGTATACGGTATATACCTTGTCGTTATTGGCACAAAGCATCAGGTCAACCGTCTTGCCCATGATTTTTTGGATCGTATCGGTATGGGTACAGCCGAGTTCCGGGTAAGTAGCCAGTACGGCAACTGTATGTCCAGGTATATCCAGTTCCGGGATGATCTCCACGTTTCTGTCGGCTGCATATTGGATGAGGTCTTTTAGTTGTTGCTGGGTATAATAACCGTTATCCGGTCCGTTAGGTCCGGTTTGGGGATTACGAAAGGCACCGGTTTCAGTCAATCCCGGATGCTTCTTTATTTCGACACGCCAACCCTGATCGTCCGTCAGGTGAAGTTGCAGTACATTATATTTGTATTTTGCCATCTGATCGATGTAGAATTTTACATCTTCGACAGGAAGGAAGTGACGGGCCGGGTCTAGCATAAGAGCACGGTAGCCGAAACGAGGTTCGTCATCGATACGAATGGGGGTGATCTGTTTATTTGCTGTGTTACAAACATCTCCCAATAATATCTGGTCCAATGTTTTCAATCCATAGAAGAGAGCATCTTGTGTGGCTCCTTTGATGGAGATTTTATTCTCTGATATATCGAGAACATAATGTTCTTTCCCCTGTATTCCGGGGTCTGTCGATAATTCGATCAGGGAGTTTCCACTAGCGGTAAAACCTCCCATAATCGCACTTTGGCCAACTCTATCCCTTAATATACGCTGCAACTCGAACAAACAAAATGCCTGTTTCGGCAAATTTGTTTTTACGGTTGTCTGCGAAGTGATAGTGAAATTTTTCTTGCCTGTAATCTGTTCGATGTGATTGGGTAAAGGTAATAATGCGGATGTGTTACTTTGCCCGAATGAGCAAGCCGCTGTTAATAGAAACAGAGATACGAGTTTGAGTTTTTTAGTACTAAAGATCATAGGTGTTAGATTTTATTGTTTGTAAAAAAATCATTGCGCGGCAAATATACATACAAGATTTAAATTTGAATGAATCGAGAGGGTAGATATTGTTATTTGGATAGGTATTACGGCGATTCGCCCAAAAACGGAATAAATTGGTCATTCAACTTTATTTTACCTTTTAAACTAAATAAGTCTCAAAAATGTTTTTAACTTAGAAGCGATAATCATTAAATCGAAATGATCATGGGAGCAAAGAAGAATTTTGTATTGGATACCAATGTTATCTTGCATGACTACAAGTGTATCGAAAATTTTCAGGAGAATGATATCTATCTTCCTATCGTCGTGTTGGAAGAGTTGGATAAGTTTAAAAAGGGGAGCGACCAGATTAATTATAATGCCCGTGAATTTGTACGCGAGCTGGATCTGATAACCAGCAATGATCTCTTCCTGAAGGGTGCTTCGTTGGGAGCAGGTTTAGGAACATTACATGTGGTAACCGGTGATAAATATCAGGAAAAGATTGCATTATCTTTCCCGGACAAGACACCGGATCACCGGATTTTATCCTGTACACTTTCTGTTGCGGAAAAGAATCCGAAAGTACAAACTATCCTGGTAACGAAGGATGTCAATCTTCGCATGAAAGCCCGTGCTTTGGGTATTCAGGTGGAAGACTATATCACCGATAAAGTGGTCAATGTCGATATCTTTGAACGGGCACAGGATACCTATGAAAATATTGATCCTGACCTGATTGACAAGATCTATTCGACACCGGACGGACTCGATGCGGATATGTTTGAATTCAAGTCAAAACTGGGGCCGAACGAATGCTTTATATTGAAGAGTATACGTGCTTCTGTTTTAGCTCGTTATAATCCTTTTACAGGAAAAGTAAAGAAGGTGGAAAAGAGTTCGAATTATGGGATACAACCCCGTAATGCCGAGCAGAGTTTCGCCTTTGAAATATTGAATGATCCGGATGTTAAGCTGGTTGGACTGACAGGTAAAGCCGGAACCGGAAAGACGTTGCTGGCCCTGGCTGCTGCCCTTAAACAGGCTGGGTTGTACAAACAAATTTTATTGGCCCGTCCGATCGTTGCGTTGGCGAACAAAGATATCGGATTCCTACCGGGTGACGAGAAACAGAAAGTGGCTCCTTATATGCAGCCTTTGTTCGATAACCTGAATGTAATTAAGAACCAGTTTGCTCCGGGAAGCCCGGATGTTCGTAAGATAGATGATCTGCAGAAGAATAACCAGTTGGTTATTGAGGCTTTGGCATTTATCCGCGGACGTAGCTTGTCGGAAACATTCTGTATTATCGATGAAGCACAGAACCTGACACCGCACGAGATCAAGACGATCATCACCCGTGCCGGAGAAGGAACGAAAATGGTCTTTACTGGTGATATCCAGCAGATCGACTCTCCGTATCTGGATGCCCAGAGTAATGGCCTGGCCTATATGGTGGATAAGATGAAAGGACAGGAGTTGTTTGCCCATATCAATCTGATCAAAGGCGAACGAAGCCAGTTGTCTGAGTTAGCATCGGATCTGTTATAAAATTTAATCGGTGCATTTGTGTAAAAGCAAATGCACCGATTAATATTATTTAGATAGTCTGTTATTGAAGTCTTTGAAAACATCCCGGAACACTTCCTGTCTCTTGTTCGATTTTGTTGAAGTCCTTAAATATGATAGGGACAGTATATTTCATTTTTGTTGGCCTTCCTCTTACTTTTCCGGCTTTCCATCCAGGCATCTTTTTTATAATTTCGATGGCAATAGAATCTTGTTCGGCTGTTAGTGGAAATACTATTTCT
>NZ_CAJJWO010000091.1 GCF_905196875.1 uncultured Parabacteroides sp.
ATTTGTATTTCACACAGTTCTCACCCAAGGGAGGCGGCAAACCGTCAGGCAAGTTAGCTGAAGCTATCGACAAGACCTGGGGTTCGTTCGAAAACTTCCAGAAAGAATTCAACACGGCAGGTGCCGGCTTGTTCGGTTCAGGATGGGTTTGGCTGGCAAAAGATAAAGACGGCAAACTTTCAATTACCAAAGAAGCTAACGGTAGCAACCCTGTTGCTAAAGGGCTGACTCCAATTCTGGGATTCGACGTATGGGAACATGCTTACTACCTGGATTACCAGAATCGCCGTCCCGATCATCTGGCTGCCTTATGGAAGATCGTTGATTGGGATGCCGTTGGCAAAAGATATTAATATTAATAGTAGTGTAAAGTAAACTAGATAAGGCCGTCCGGAGCAAGTTCTCCGAACGGTTTTTTTATTTGCATACCGCTACAAGAGGTAATAATGTCAATTATTAAGGAAAAACAGCCAATTGTTACAGGAATAAAGGGTTGTAACTTTGTTATGTAAACAGAAGCAAGAGTAATAACTAAATAACGAGGAGTTACAATTATGAAAATTAATGAGTTAACAAAGCAGGAATTTCTGAGTAAAGTAGCCAACTACGAAGCAAGCCCCGACAAATGGGTGTACGAAGGTGATAAGCCTTGTATCGTAGACTTCTTCGCTACCTGGTGCGGTCCTTGTAAAATGATCGCTCCTATCCTGGAAGAGCTGGCCGACGAATATGCCGGAAAGATCGATATCTACAAGGTAGATACGGAGAAGGAAGAAGAACTGGCTGCCTCTTTCGGTATCCGGAGCATACCTTCCCTGTTGTTCTGTCCGATGGGTGAACAACCGCAGATGGCAAGAGGTGCCATGAGCAAGGCTGATTTCAAAAAGGCTATCGAAGAAGTGCTTTTGAAGAAAGAAGAAAAGTAAACATACGCGTTCAAGATAAACTCCTGAAAGTACAGGCTTGTGTAAACCGGCTAACTTTCAGGAGTTTTTATGTCAACGAGTTTATAATCGTGCCATACACCACGGGTAAAGTCTGGGATAGCCACCAAACAGTTTTTATTCAGATTTCAATTGCCAAAATAAGAATTTATTTTTATTCTTACTATTTTAATGAAAAAATCACACATTCTTTATCATTAGCAATCAGATATATAGCTTGCACCCAAAGGGAGTACCGAGAAAAAACATATAAAAAAACGCACTTGCCTATTGCACGATTTAAAATAATCACTACCTTTGCACTCGCAAAACAGAAATACTGAATGCCTCTTTAGCTCAGTTGGCCAGAGCACGTGATTTGTAATCTCGGGGTCGTTGGTTCGAATCCGACAAGAGGCTCAAAGGAAAAGAGAGATTTTCCTATAAAAACGAAAGTTTTGTACTGGGCAGTTACCAGAGTGGCCAAATGGGGCTGACTGTAACTCAGCTGTCTTTCGACTTCGGTGGTTCGAATCCATCACTGCCCACAGAGACCTCAGAAATTTATTTTTCTGAGTTTTTTTGTTTTGGTACATTATGTAGACAAGATTATTTCCCAGACAAAAAAAGAAGGATTTCCAAAGTCAAAGAAATGTACTTTGGAAATCCTTTATCTGAAAAGTAATTCTTATTTCAGTTATACCGAAATGAATTATACAATAGATGTATTCTTTGTAAATTCAATAATTTCACTGATACGACCGAAGGCGAGCCCAGTTACAGTATCTGCACATCCGTAATAAATAGCGATACGGTCTGACTCCGGATCATGCAAAGCGGCACACGGGAATACTACGTTAGGAACATCCCCCATGCATTCATAATCCTTCTGCGGAGACAACAGGTATGGTCCCGAACGGTATTTCACCTTCCAGGGTTCATCCAGATCCAGCAATGCAGAACCGAAACTATATACATAACCATTGCAGGAACGCAATACGCCATGATAGATCAGCAACCAGCCTTCCGACGTCTCGATAGGAATAGGGCCTGCACCGATCTTCATGCACTGCCAGGCACTATCCTCGAACGCTGCCGGAGCCATTACATGACGATGCTTTCCCCAGAAACACATATCAGGCGATTCGCTGTAGAAGATATCACCGAACGGAGTATGACCGTTGTCGCTCGGACGACTCAACATGGCAAAGTTACCGTTGATCTTACGAGGGAACATCACACCGTTACGGTTGAAAGGCAGATATGCATTTTCCAACTGGTGGAATGTTTCGAAATCGAATGTATAAGCTACTCCGATCGTCGGGCCATGATAGCCGTTACACCAAGTAACATAATAACGATCTTCGATAAAGCAGACACGCGGGTCGTAAGCATAAACGAACTCCCCTATCTCTTTGTCGTCACACTCAAATTCGAGCTTTGTTTCCGATATATTCCAGTGGATAGCATCCGCACTGAAACCGACATGCAGACGCATACGACGATTCGTATCGTCGCAACGGAACACACCGGCATAACCTCCCTTGAACGGGACTACGGCACTATTGAATACACTGTTGGAGGTAGGAAGAATATCACGCGGAATTACGGGATTCTGCGAATATCTCCAGATCACATCCTTACAATCAGCCGGGCGATCTTCCCAAGGCATATCAGGCAGCGGTTCGCCTATAATTTTCAGTTTATCCATTTCTTATCGATTTGTTTTATTAATGACAATGCAAAATTACTTCTTTTCATCCAATTTCAACTCTTTCATCAACGCATTATACTCCACTTCCTCTTTACTCATCTTGTCATACCAGTTCTTTTTCAGAACCAATGTAGTGATAACCAGGATCAGGACGCTTGTAACCAGCGGCATACCCTCACGGATAACGATATACATCGGGATGATAGTAAGACACATCTGCCAAATGATACCGACAGCCACATTAAACATATCGCGTTTGAAGTTCTTGTTTGCCTTCACCTGCGGATATTTGGCAACAACCTTATTATAAACGGGCTTCCAGAATCCCCACGGACGTACGGTGATATAGAAACGTTCCAGTGTTTCGTCTTCCACCGGAGGAGCGGCATAAGTACCCACGATACAACCAATCAGCGAAACCACCAGCAGAACAGGGAAATAGAACAACGGCAGCATCGGCGCATTGTTGGCATACTCTCCTACCCGCTCCACAAAATGTCCGTCTACCATCGTATAGCCGTCGAAGATAAACGGGCATACCATAGCGGCCAGGATACCGGTAATCATTCCCCAGAAATAACCGTTACCGTTGAAACGCCACCAATGCCATTTCAGCAAATTGGCTGCGATATAACCGCCATACAAGGCCGAAGTGATCCATTGCAACACCGAGTTCACGCTTTCCACAAAGAAACCGATCACGACACTGATCACCACTACTCCTACGGTTACAATGTAACTGGCACGGATCATAGTCTTGTTGCTGGCATTCGGATTGATATATTTTTTGTAAATATCATTTACAATATAAGCAGGCGCCGCATTGGCCGTAGAGGCAAAAGTAGACATAAAGGCGGCAAGCAATCCCGCAAGCAGCAATCCACATACACCGACAGGGACAAACTGGTTGATGGCATTCGGCAGGATCAATTCGAAGTCGATCGCCCCGGTCTTTGTTGTCAAGTCCAGATCTTTGAAGAAGGCCAGCGCCAGGATCGTAAATCCCATAATCATCAAATAACGTGGGATAAGCAGGATGACAGGAACAGAACCGCTCATCAAGGCTGCTTCCTTACCGTTACGGCAGGAAAGTATCTTCTGCATATCGTAGTTGGGGGCAGGTCCCGCCATACTATTGAACACTCCTTTGAAAAGCATCATCATAATAAAAATCCCGAACAGGCCGAACTGGTCATTCATTATCTTGGTATTTACATCGCTGAAGATGTCAGTCCATTTCAGATCGAGGTTCCATCCGGGAACCAGGCTATCCCAACCGGCAGGCACAATGGCTGCGATCGTTTCCGGGCTCACCTTCATCATGGCGATAACGGCAATCGTTACACCGGCCACGGTCATAATGGCAAACTGAACCACATCCGTCCACACGATACTCAGCATACCGCCCAACATTACATAAATAGTAGCAATAGCGGTAAAGAATATACCATAAGCATGCGGCACATATTCGGCCGGAATATTGAACGGGACATACTGGGAAACGAAATCCCAGGGGAAGAAGATCTCCATGAATTTACCTACGCCGATAAAGCCGTAGCTCAGGAAACCCAGCACACCGATCAACGCATAGATCACGACGATGGTATGGGACAAATTAGCTCCTTTGTTCTTTCCGAAGCGTGTCTGAATCCATTCCGCCCCGGTCAGCACATTCGACCTTCGCAGCCAGACCGACAGGTAGACCATCAGGAAGATCTGGTTGAATACGGGCCACAGCCAAGGTATCCAGGCACTTTTAATTCCATAAATAAAGGCTAGTGTAACCATCCACATAGTACCAGAGATATCGAACTGGCCGGATGCGTTAGACAAGCCTAACATATAAAAAGGTAATGTTTTTCCTCCTAAAAAATAGGAGTCCATGTTTTTCGACGCTTTTTTCTTCAGAACTAATCCGATGACGATCATAGCCACCAGATAAAGTCCGATGATAAAGATGTCGATAGGTTGCAATTTCATGATATTGAATTTTGTTATTAGGTTTAACGTTTGGCAAATATAATAAAAAAACGAAAGGAGATGTCCAAAAACAAATAAGGAACGCAGATATTATCTGCGTTCCTTAAATATAAGCGATTGCTTTTAGTCGATTGTACTGATCGAAGAGATCATGCCGAATGTATCATTGTCATTCAAACTCCAGACAACCTTATTGTTACCGTCTATTTCCATCAACTGCGGATTGTTCGATTCCTTTGCACTGGGATCGTGTCCTTGCCAGTTACAGATATACAAACCGTTGTTGGATGTAGGCAGCAGCTGGGCTACAAAGAATAAAGAAACACCGTCGATGTCCTTTTCTCCGATCTTACGGATCACTTCGCCTTTGTCCAGGTTTACTTCCATCAGAGAATGTCCGTCGCCACAAGCAACCATGTAGTTACCGTTATCCAGCAACACGGTGCTATACGGAGTACCTTCCAGCTTGGTTGTTTTAACCAGTTCGCCGGCCGGAGAGATTTCGCGTACTTCAGAAGTAGCGAAAAGAGGCATCAGATAGTTGCCTGCCTTATTCTTGTTCACCTGGCGGAACTGAGCATGCGGGTTCTCGATACCTGTTTCATATTCCGTTTCCGAAAGGATATCACCCTTTGGGCTTACTTCCATGATTTTAGCCGGATGTCCACACCAGGCCAACAGGTAGTTACCGTCAGGCAACACACGTGCAGTCTGCATTTCGCAAGTATCCGGAGCCGGAATGTTCCATAATTCTTTTTGGTCGCGAGTGATCAGCTTCGCTCCTTTTTTATAGGCGAACAGGATGTTTCCTTCCGGAGTAGCTACGGCTGAGTTACACTCCCAACCTTTTTGTATGGGATGTTCCCATTCGATTTGCTTAGTATCTTTATCGATGATAACGATTTTATTCCAACCGGAACCAGCCAGTAATAACTTCTGGGCCTTTTGCTGGCAGGATGTTGCAGCAAACAGGAAAAGAGCAGAGCACAGTAATGTGAATATTTTTTTCATGGCAATTCAATATGTATTATGTTATGTTCAGATACAACGAGGGGCAGAGCAGAGCCCCGCCCCTTCGGTGTTTCTTGTTTGATTATTTTGATAAATCCTGGAACAATTCAAATCCTTGCTGAGGGGTCAAACCCTGATGAACCACTGCGTGAACAGCCTGGATCATAGCAACCGGATTTTCAGACTGGAATACGTTACGTCCCATATCAACACCGGCTGCACCGTCGTTGATAGCTTTGTAACACAGATCCAATGCTTCCAGTTCGGGTAATTTCTTACCGCCTGCAATAACAACAGGAACCGGACATGCTGCAACTACCTTTTCGAAACCGTCGCAATAGTAAGTCTTCACGATGTTAGCACCGTTTTCAGCACAGATACGTGAAGCCAGACCGAAGTAACGAGCGTCGCGAGCCATCTGCTTACCAACGGCAGTCACACCCATTACAGGGATACCATAACGAGAACCTTTATCTACAGCAGCAAACAAGTTGGTGATCGTTTTCGCTTCGTGTGCTTCGTCGCCGATAGCCAACATCACAGCCATAGCCGAAACGTTCATACGGATAGCGTCTTCGATATCGATCACAACGTTATCGTTGAGTTCAGTCAGGATAGATGTACCTGCATCCGAACGCAAACAGATCGGTTTATTTGTTGTAGTCGGAATAGTAGACTGAAGGATACCGCGTGTACACATGATACAATCTGCATATTCCACCAACGGTACGATATTCAGGTCGATACGTTCCAGACCGGAAGTCGGGCCCATAATGAAACCATGGTCGAAGGCCAACATAACAGCTTTACCTGTTTTCGGGTTGAAGATACGCGACAAACGGTCTTTCATACCCCAGGGAAGGTTTTCTGCACCCTTTACATGGAAACTTTGTTTTTGAGAGTCAACACCTAACCCAAAGTTACTGCCTTCTCTCAAATCATCTAAATCTGCCATTTTTCTATTTTCTAAATTAAAAAGTTAATTACTCAATTATAATGCTTCTGCGAAAGAAGCGAACATACAACTCCAGGAAGTAGCACCGCTATCGGCATAACCGATCGAGCGTTCGCCATAGTTACGGGCACGTCCAAAGTTTGCTTTCATGTTTACAGTCTGTTCAGCACCCTGAAGAGCTGCTTCAGCACCTGCTGTCATCACTTCCTTGATATCGTCGGATGTAGAAGCTTCGATCGCTTCGATTGCCGGGATCAGGGCGTCCATCATGGTTTTATCACCCTTCTTAGCCTGTGTCTGTTTCTGCACGTTTGCAAGACCTCCGGCGAACATCTTCTTAACAGCTGCCGCATCCAGTTCGGTTCCGGCAGCATTGTCGCTCATACCCAGGAAAAATGCTCCTAATAAAGTACTTGTCGATCCGCTTGTTTCCAGCATCACGCCAAATCCCATATCGTTCAGCATAGATTTGAATTCCGTTCCTTTTTCTGAAGCCTTAACAACAACAGAGAAAGCGGTTACGATAGCTTGTCCGTGATCACCGTCACCGATTACCGCATCCAGTTTTGAGAATTCGTCTTCACGGGCCTTGATATGCTTTAAGGCGTTATTCAGCATAGCACGGAAGCCCTCGATTGTCAATTGTTTCATGTTTTTGTTTATTTACCGATAGTTGTCCAATAAGGTGCGTTTGCACTCTTGTTCTTTAAATAGTCAATATGATCTGCATCCAAAATACCCATGATCATCTGGAAACCAGCCTGTTCCTGTACGGTAAGGATTTCCTGGATACGGCCGAATACAACTTCCATACCACGGGCTTCCAGTTCTTTGTAAGCCTTACGGAAAATGATATTCAACTCCATATGGGTAGTTGCACCTACACCGTTGATGATCAACATCATCTTGTCGCCGGCTTTCGGTTGCAGTTGCTGACACAATAGATCTACCATTTCAGCAGCAGTTGCATCGGCAGATACCAACGGTTTCTGACCGCCGCCACCTTCACCATGCTGTCCCATACCGATTTCCATGATACCAACGGGAAGATCCGTGATCGTAGCATTGTTCTGCGGATGAGTACAAGAACGCATAGCCACAGCCAGAGTAGCCGCTTTTGCATTGTAACGTTCACCGATCTCGATCAGTTCGTCCAATGATTTGCCTTCGTCGGCAGCAGCACCCAGAATCTTGAACAAAGGTACACAACCGGCCAGACCACGACGGTCGTTAGTCGGAGCACCGATACCTGCACTGATATCATCGTGAGTCAGGATCTGTTTTACTTTGATGCCTACACGTTCAGCCAACTGGCAAGCCATGTTTGCGCTCATCACGTCACCCGAGTGGTTCAATACAACCAACAGGATACCGGCTTCGCGCTTCATCAACTGCAAAGCCTGGAACAAACGCTGTGCACCCGGAGCAGCGAAAATGTCTCCTACTACGGAGCAATCCAGCATTCCGTCGCCTACGAAACCACTCAATGCCGGTTCGTGACCTGAACCGCCTAAAGTAACGATAGCAACCTTGTCGTCCCCTTTCGGATTGGCACGTACAACGATATTTTCAGCTACCAGCTTCACCTGATCAGGATAAGCCAGTACATAACCTTCCAGTAATTCCGGAGTTACTTGCTCGGGATCATTTATGAATTTAGTCTTAATTTCTGCCATGGTGTTTTTCCTCCTTGTTTCGTTTAGGTTTATAAATTATTTAATTTCCATTAATTCGATTGCAATACCTTCTTCTTCGATGAAAGCAATAGTAAGATGTTCGTCGCATACTGCCGGGCCAAAGATGACTTTCGCATCCTTCAACGCTTCGTCCAGTGAAGGAACCGTATAAGCAATATGACCATTTGATTTAACCAGATCAGGCAGACAGCTCTTTGCAGGATCGTCAAATTTCAAGAATTCGATCTTGTTAGGGCTTTTGCTGTAATCGGTTAACCATACGTTCAAACCTTCGTTGAACATAGCACCTTCTTGGTTTTCGTTGGTAATGATACCTACATGATTAAATGTTCTCATGATCACTAAAATTTAATGTTAAACTTTATATTAATAATTCATTCATTTTTATATCTATTTTATCGGGTGACGGATTACACATTTCCGCTCTCCTTCGTTTTATTATAACCGATCCTCGACAATACTCCAAGAGCAATAACAACAGCACCGGCTATGTACAAATAAGTAAAGATACCGTGTACATTATCGTTCTGCCCGTACGAGTGCATCCCGCTCAGGAAATAATTCACTCCGAAGAATGTCATCAATACCGAAGAGAAAGCCACCACCGAGCAAAGATTGAACAACCAGTCGCTGTACCAGCGTTTCACCAGGTGAAGATGCGTTACGATGGCATAGACCACCATCGTGATCAGTGCCCAAGTTTCTTTCGGGTCCCATCCCCAGTAACGTCCCCACGACTCGTTTGCCCAAACGGCTCCGAGAAAAGTTCCGACTGTCATTAAAGCCAGTCCGACCCACAGCGACATTTCATTGACAATGGTCAGCTCTTTTACGCGGGCTCTCAGTAACTCTATATTTTTCTTGCCGGCGATACTTGTCATCACCAGATTGGTCAATCCGATCAGGCAGCTGATACCGAAGAAACCGTAAGCGGCTACAATAACAGCTACATGAAACATCAGCCACGGTGATTTCAGTACGGGAACCAGCGGATTGATCTCCGGATCCATCCAGTTCAGGCCTGAAACAAACAGGATAATACCACCGAACAAAGTGGCCAATGCAAAAGTAACCGTACTGCGTCTCACAAACAACAGGCCGGCCAAAACCGTTGCCCAGGCTACATACACCATCGTTTCGTAAGAATTACTCCATGGCGCATACCCGGCAATATACCAGCGCATACCCATTCCATACATGTGGAAAAGGAATACGGCCAACACGGCAATACCTAATATCCAGCAGCACACTGTCATCCATTTCTCCCGTTTGAAAAGCATGATAAACGAAAGGACAAGCATTAATCCCCCCAGAATCAGATAACCGATCTTGCAGTAGCGGAATACATCCATTCTGTTATACTTCAGTTCCGCCTCTATCTTTTTCGGAGAGATATCCAATGTCTTGTTCTTTGCCTGCTGGTAAGTAGTGATCATATCGATCACTTCATCCGATTTCGACCAGTCACCTTTTTGCAGGGCATCCTGCACTTCGGCCAGATACCAGTCCAAGATACGGGATACGAACAAAGAGTCTTTACCGGTGAAAGAAGACAAGTCGTCGCCCGGAGCAAACCATTTATGATTGGGATCGTCTTCCTTCGGGAAAAGATTTAGCATCTGATGATTGATCAGCTGGTGGAAAATATTGATCTGCTCGTCCAGTTTAAGCAAGTCTTTATCGAAACGATTACGTTCGGCCGGCATCTTGTTGTACGCCTCTTCCAGCTTTTCCTGTAACTTGTAATTTCCGTTATTGTCGAATACCTGGAGGTAAGCGCACTCGCCGTCCGTCAGGTCATAATAATTAGCCAGCTCCTTATTGGATAGGGCGATAAACGGAACGCGCATCCACATATCCGGCATTGCCAGCATACTCAGCAGGAACTGGTCGGAATTCATCTTGCCAATCTTATCCGCCTTATGCAGTTTGCGAAGTATCTCCGAAGAGAATGTATTGATCGGCATCATTCGCCCACTATGCGACTGAATGGGTAACGAGCCGAATTTGGCGGCATGTTCCGGAGTAACCATATATTTCTGTACGGCGTCCAGCATGGGAGAAGCCTCCCCTTTTGCCTGCACGGCTACCGATAAAGCCAGTAACACCACGACCGCCGTCGACTTAGTTGCCACACGTAGCTCTTTCATCCGACGACTCAGTTTCATAAAGCGGGAGTTCTTCCCTATCAGGGAAATAATCAATCCGATTACCAACATCAGATAACCGGTATACGTTATATTCCGTCCGGCCACATCGCGGTTGACGGAAAGGATGGTACCATGTTCGTCCGGATCGTATGAAGCCTGGAAGAAGCGGTAGCCTTTTACATCTAAAATATTATTCATGTATATCCGTTCGCGGCGTGTCGTACCATCTACATGAACCAAAACTTCGCTTTCATATGATGACGGACTCGAAGAGCCGGGATAACGAGTCAAGGTAAATTTCTCTAATTCCACAGTGAAAGGTAAAGTATGGAAAGTGGTCAGATCGCCCGAGCGGACTGCTATCTGATCGGTTGCTTCGCCTTCACGGAGATGAAGGATTCCTTCTTCGCCGAACTGGAAAGAGGTTAGCGCGCCCAGAAGGATTATAATAAAGGAGGAATGAACAATCAGCAGTCCCCATCTGCGTTGTTTGATATACTGATATTTGATAAGAACAGCAATGAAATTAACCACTAAAAGAAATTGCAACAGGAAGAATAACGGGGAATAATAAACCATTGCTTTGGCTGCCGGCGTTCCATGGTACTTTTCTATAAAAGTAGCGATTGCCAGACCAAAACCATAAAGGAGTAACAGGACGATTGTCGTTACAAAGGAAGAGAGTATTCTTTCGAGAGTTGCTTTCATTTGTTGTTTTATTAAGTTATGTCGGCCAAAGATAATAATTTTCAATTAAGTGACCCCAGCCACGCCGGGGCCACCTAATAGATTTTATCTATGTCAAGGACATATCTTCTTGATTAGTCTTCGATTATCACACGGAAACCAACATTAAATACACGCTGATACGGATAGTATGCCTTACGTGCATAAGAAGTTGAGAACTTCGGACGTTCGATATATGAACCACCACGAACCACTTTATGGTCTGAAGTGACCTTAGCCTTTTCATTATAAGGATAAGGAACATAATCTGAACGAGTCCATTCTGAAACGTTACCATGCATGTTATACAAACCGAACGGGTTAGCCTGATAAACTTTGTCGCCTGTCTGGATCAACTGACCGTCGTCTACACCTTCTTCTTTAGGCAGGTAAGTATAATACTTATACCAATAAGAGTTAGGTGACATCGGTTTCGGGTCTACTCCACTTACTGCGAACAGCAAAGTTGTCTTGTCGGCCAAGTTCTCGAATTTACCAAAGTCTGTATTCATATTACCATACCAGAAATCACTGTCGCTACCTGCGCGGCAAGCCCATTCCCATTGTGCTTCGGTAGGAAGCGTAATGTTCAAGCCTGTCTTTTCGCTCAGTTGCTTGCAATAATCCATAGCATCGTTATAGTTTACACGGATAACCGGTTGTTTCGGTTCGTTAGCCGGATAACCTTGTACCACGTGGTCTTTCCACAACTGGTCGACGAAACGGCTATCGTGATCCGGATAGATAACATTGAACTGTTCGTTCGTTACTTCCATTTCACCCATCCAGAATGCTTTACCGATCTTCACCTTGGCAGTAGGATATGCATCCGACTCACCCTGATAACTACCCATTACGAATTCACCTGCAGGGATACGAACGAAATTGATCTTCACACCCGGAGCAATTTCAACCTCTTTGCGGTTGCTCTGTTCTTTTGCAAGCATATCCTTGATAGCAGCCTTGTCGAACGGCCAACCTTTTGCCTTCACTGTCTTTTCTTTTACAGGAGCAGACTTTTCAGGCATTACCGGAGTGATCGGGCCCTGAGCTTTCAGATAGTCGGCGTAGTCGGCGATTTCTTTCTTCCAGTCTACACCCATACCGTTAGCATATTTGTCGGTCAGTTCTTTACGACGCTGGATCTGATCGAATCCCTGGTAAGGAATGATTTCTTTACCCAGTACGTTAGCATCAAAGTAACCTTTATCAGGAGCGTTATAGTCGATCCAGTTATACAGTTTCAACCATTCTGCGTCAGTCAGCTTCACATTGTGGTGACCCTTCTTCAGGATACGAACCAGCTCGCTTGTGTTAGGATGATATTCGTACGGCTGGAGAACAACCATATCACCTTCACCACCCTGACGATGTACGTACGGATGGATATTCAGATATGATGTACCATAACCCAGTTTATCTTTCTTACCACCACGCAGGTCGAATGCTTTGCCTTCACCGTTGTGACAAGCGATACAAGCGCGATCGAGGATCGGCTGAACTTCCAGGTCGAAAGTGAATGAACGAACACCACCTTCGGGAGCCTTCAACGGAGTTGCTGCTTTCTGAGAAGCGATGACACGTTTAGGAATAGGTATCTGGTTCTGGTCTTCGTGACAACCGATACAAGATACTACTTCACCCGGCTGACCTGTAAACCAGCTACGCATCCACTGGATAGCTACACCATCCTTATCGATTGGCTGGATAGAGATCGGAGTGTTAGCCGGCACTTTGAAGATAACCGAACCGTCTTCTTCAACAGGAACAGTTCCCAGGATACGTTTGATATCCCAACCACTCTGGATACCATGCCAGTTATGGTCTGAACGAGTCTTTACATAAGCATATTCGTAAGCATGCAGACGAAGTTCTTTTACTGTTCCGCGAGGAATGCCACGCAGACCTTCACCTTCATAGATATCCTGGATAAATACAGTAGCTTCCTTCTGATCCAGTTTCACACGGTCAGGAATTGACGGAGGAGTTTTTGCTTCCTTCACCAGGATCGGGCTGATATAACCTTCACCTTCTGCCTGCATCAAACAAGTAACGTTGTCATAAACGTCCACCAGATAAAGTCCCCACAATGACTGCGGATCCAATTTAGCGGCAACCAGAAAGTATTTATCACTCAAAGCTGTCGGTTTAACGAACTGCGGCCATACACCGTTTACCAGTTCGTCCTTGATCAGCTCCTGGATAGGACGGTTACGGTGAGGAATTTCCTGTACCATACCACCAACGCTCTTACGTCCCTTACTCGGATCGAATACGATCAGACGTCCTGAACGGGCAACACCATGGTGACCGGAAATGATTCCTACAAATGCAGATCCCTGTCCGGGCAACGGCTGAATATCGAATGTACTGTTCGGGAACATAGCGCCGCTACCATAAAGAGCTTTGTTTTCTGTTCCGTCCGGGTTCATGTGCATTACTATACGGGAATAGTAGTGAGTCAGGTCGGTGTACTCCCAACGAGTATACATTACACGTCCGTTGTTCATTACAACCGGGTTCCAGTTAGCATCCTGGTCGAATGTCAAACGACGCAAATTCTTATCCTTCGGAGTATAAAGAACCATGTTACCGACAGGGTCATCACCACTAACACAAGGTACACCCTGATAACCTATATTAGAATTGGCTATAATACGTCCGTCGGGCAGATAAGTACCATCATAGAATTCCAGATCCGGTTCTTCGTTTTCAACCAGCGGTTTGCAACCGGTTCCGTCCAGTTTCACTTCGTATACATTCCAACGTCTGTCATTCTCTCCCATCAGGGTAGTAAACATTACGCGGTCTGCATCCCAGTGCATTCTCAGGTCGGCAATAGAAGCATCCGCTACCTTGGGGCGGAAGATACTCTTCATCTGCATGTCGCCACGCAGATCGCTCAGTTCGATGATCTCTGCATTGAAACCGCTACGGCGGGCAGACTCCTGGTTACTCCAGTTATTAGCCTGTGTTCCCAGATCCGGAGCCATAGCCTGGCGAGCTGTAGAACCTAATTTATAACGAACGGCCACAATCTTGTCGGCATCCAGCAACGGGTTACCCAACAGGATAGCCTTTTTGTTAGCCAATGCTTTACGAGCATTAGCCAATGCTTGTTCATCGCCTTTGTAAATACCACTGAAACCTTTCTGTTCGAGTTGTACCAACTCGTTCAGCATCGGTTCGTATTTGGCTGCATCAAAACCTTTCTGCTTTTTCATATCCGCAAAAGCAAGTTTAATTGCTTCTACGTTCAACCATTCGAGGTCGTTCTGAACAGCATAAACATCCTGAATCTTTTCAAATAACTCCAGATATTTACGAATCTGTGTGTTTACATCCTTTTCGGCAGCGATCTGCTGGATAACACTTTTATAGTATGACCCGTCTTTCAATTTGGTAATCAACGATTCTACCGCCTGCTTCTCGATAGAAGCATCGGGAGTGATCAACCAAGTATCCAGTCCGTCCATCATGGCACCTAACATACCGATCTGTCCGGGATATTTAGCGATCAGTTCGTCACCTACAAACTTAGGAACAACATTCAATGCCTGGAAATAAACGCTACCACCGGAAGAAGTATCGTCGATACCTACTTCAGCTTCAAAACGAACATATTTTCCTTTTATCGGATAAACCAATGTTCCATTTGCATGGCAGAATACCCCATGTTTGTATTCTTTGCCAGCAATAAAGATCTCATGGTCGTAAGCATTCACATTCATTTTTGGTTTGGCCCAGCCAGCCACACCATATTCGAAAGGAACTTCATCCAGCCATACGGAAGAACCGTCGGCAGCAATCAAGCGGGCATTACCCCAAACAGCCTGGTCGTAATCAGAGCCGTCCGGACCACCGGCAGTAATAAGCACCAGCTTATCCACGCCTTTCAAATCAACCGCAAACGGTTCTGCTTTTTCCTTGTGCTTCTTCCAGGTGGAAATGACAGGCATATTGGCCTTCTGAAGCTCATTACGCAGTTCCGTCTTGGCTTTGATGGAGGCATCAATCCAGGTATCCGCCTTTTTAGGCTTCGGTGCAGCCGATGCGAAAAGAGAGGAGGATAAGAAGAGTGATACTAATAAAAAATATTTATTCATGTATCTTTAATATAAGGTGTTAACAACTACAATTGGAATTACAGAGCAGCCTTCGGATTTGTGAAACGCAGACCGTCGTTATCATGATAGCATGCCCACTCGTCAACGATAGCACCTTCCGGACCAGCCATTAAGAAATGGAATGATTCCAGTTTCTTCAAAGGTAGTACTTCACCGACTTTCTGGATAGTGAAGTTCTTGCTCTTAATCGGTCCGTGACCGGCAGGAATAGCAGGAGCATTCGGAGTTTCATCTCCAATTTCAGAGAAGTTGTAAGCCCATCCCTTTTCAACCATCCATGTTTCATGCTTAGCAGGGAATTTAGTCTTCACGTGAGCGTGTTCGGGGATCATTTGTCCCGGGAGCAGATAGATAGCGTGAGCAAAGTATCCATATTCCTGGTTGTTAGTCCAGAAGATACCACCCATACCTACATTTTCGAAGTCACCCAGACCGAAGTCGGTAACCCACATGTCCTTAGCCATCAGGTCAGTGAATGGAACATCATAAAACTCAAACATGTCTTTCATAGCCTTCATAGCTACTTCCTGATCAAATTTGCCGTCTTTGTAGAAGTCGGCGTTTGTGTACTTCTTTGAATAAGTCATTTCTTTTTTATTTTTACTATTAGAATTGTTATCGCATTTGCATTGTTCAGTGCATCCGCCCTCTCCGTTGCAACAAGTAGCGTCACTTGTTTTGTTACCAGTACATGCCACCATAGAACTTAATAAAAGCCCTACAGCCATTGTTTTAACACTTAATCCTTTTTTCATTTCGCTTTTAATTTATGTTAGTAATATTTGCTTTCTTTCGTCAAACGGTCTACAAGTAATAGAGAGTTTATAACACTGCGATTCCCTCGATTTCTATCAATAATTCATCCCGACAAACATCTGCCCACATATAGGAGATAGGGATATCCAGTTTATAATCTTTCAATAATCTTTCCGCTTCTTCGTAGAAAGATTTGTCTTTCAGATATACCCGAAGCATTTTCAATTTGGCCTCACCGATCAGTTCGTCAATATTCTCCATTGTGATATGAAGCTGACGCTCTAACCCCACTCCGACCAAACTTTCTTCGCCACGAATAGCTGCGGTTCCGGAAATATAGATCAACTCGCGATCGCCGAAGGTCATGCTCTTCGCACGCTCGAATTTCGGAGTTGTTTTTTTACTGTGGGCTGCTTCCAACACACCTTCCGAGTAAGCATGTGCAGCAATCTGCAACTTATTATCGATCGGAGTCGCAAAGCAATCCGGATTCGAGAACACGGCAGCATCCAGATCAACCAGTACACCACCCAGGTTTGCACCTATACCTGTCGCAGCAGGATAACCGTTCTCCCAAGTCGTCTTGGCATAATACTCACTACGGGAGTTATTAAATATCTGGTAATGCTGGTCGTCACCATCGAATTTAGTAATCTGTTCGATATAATTCCACTGACGGATGATGCTGTTGATCGGAAAACCCTCTCTCCGCATCAAGTCGGACACCAACTGGAATACTTCCTTCGATTGTACCTCGATACCAAAATTTATAACGTCGCCATGGAAACCTCCGGCAAACAGAAAACGGCCACTGCCATTTTCCAGTATAACATACGGAAATGTTCCGATATGCTTATACGTAATATGATCTCCCGCATCGGGAGTATATGTATGGGCTTCAAGGATCAGTCCTCCGTTCAACGGCGGTTGAGACACATAGCTCAATACCGGCTCATGATTCCCATAATACTTACGCACCTTTTCACGCAGCAATATACGGCGTGAAACATACTGTTCATTATCACTCGGCATACCAAAAAAGGCTAGCCTGAATATTTGTTCATTCTGCGGAAGCTGAGCAAGCAACCTATCGACCATCTTTCCAAATTCCGCATTTTCAGTAGTGTAAATATTGTATTCTATCTTATCACAATAATTCATCGATTCCTCTTTTTAGAGTGAGTTAACATATTCTGTTAAGGCTTCAATATCTTTCTTGGAAACTTTCTTATCGATACCATGTTTATGTACCTCGAATACTTCTTCCATTGTGGCTGCACGTCCGTCGAAAAGATAAGGAGCCGTACGCCATACTTCTCTCAATGTAGGTGTATCCCAACCCTTTTCGAATTCAATATCTTCTCCGATACGGTGCATTTTCATATCCGTATAATAAGGACCGCTATGGCAGTCGCCGCAGCCCAATTTATCAAAAACTTTACGTCCTTCCTTCGCTTTGTCTGACAATTCGCCATTCACCAGATAAGGGCTCGGCACGGGACGCAGAGACATTAGATATTCATCCACACATTTAGCATCATCTTCTGTTATATCGAAGAACTGGATAAAATTATAACCGGCACGCACTGCAACTTCGGCAGAAGCACGGATACCAGAGATCATATTCGGAGGTGTCACATGACTAAACAACAAACTTTTGCAGTTCTTTGAGTTACCCACACCGTCGTTCATCAAGTCCCAGTTCATACCATCCGTACGGGCTTCTCCCGGGTGACAGCCGTTACAGCTCTGCCAGTTCTGGAAACAGTGGGAAGCATCGTTAAAGTATTTCTCACCTTTATTAATATCAGATTCCGTACGTCCGGGGTTCAGGTCGGTTGCTGTTACCTCACGGGTATTAACGTCTACGACATTTAGTATATCGGCAAAATATGTAGGAAGAATCAGTTTATCACCTGTCAGTACCATCGCACGAGGACCGTTGCCTTGCAGGGGAACACGTTCGCGGATACCATACAGGAAGTTCAGGTCGTAATCCAACATCGCCTTATTAGGATAGTTCTCGAACTTTTCGCGCAACGCCGGATGATCGATCACGCTTATCTCATGAGTCCCCGAATGGGAAATAAAGATAGACTCTTCATTACAATCGATACTCCAGATACCTGCAGCTCCTCTTTCCGGTTCATCGACCACCACGGCGCCTACAAATTCCTGCTTATCGGTATCGATCACGCTGAATGCACTGGTATTCATCCAACCTTGCTGTAACTGAGAAGTTGGCACGGTAAAACGTCCCAGGTTGTGGGAAACATAAATGTATTTGCCATCCGGAGTAATACAGATACCACGCAATGCATTACTACCGTTAGCCAGTTTAATATCTTTCACTTTGGTAAAACCATCCATCTCGATAACGGAAACACAAGCTGCAACATAATCCAGATCGGCCCGCTGTGCCGGGAGGAAATTTGTCACATACATATATTTACCGTCTTTACTGAATACAGCAGACTTCGGTTCACGAAGCACTTTCACCGTACGCAGCACTTTATGATTAACCGGATCGATCTCCGAAACCGTATTTTCAAACTGGTTGCAAACATAAACAGTCTTCTTATCCGGTCCGAACATCGGATGACAAGCCCCCGAACCAGTTGGTATGGCAACCTCTATCCTACCCGACTCCAGCAACAGAATCTGTAGTTTCCCTGTTTTTTCAAAAGTAGTTACATACGCCTTATTACCATCAAGAAGAATACCGGTAGGTGTTTCATCCATCGGATAAGAACGTAAAAGTTGTTTGCCATCAGGAGAGAAAATATCCACCCGCTTCAAACCTTTCTCTGTCAGAAGCATTTCACCTTTGTCATTCAGCTTAATGTCTGTGGTGAAAAATGGTGGGTTGTCAGCTGAAGCAAATGAGATGCAACAGCTGACAAAACAAGCCACCAATGAGCTTTTTAACATGTATTTCCGTGTGTTCATGGTATGTTATTTTTTTGTATTCTTACTATATCCTAACTCCGCAGAGATAGATTGTACTATCTCCTTAATATTAGCGACCGTCGAACGGAATATCTCATTTGTCAACCGGTCTTTAGGACCAGATATCCAAATAGCTCCACAAGGGTAACCTGTATAGTTGAAAATAGGAGCGCCTACACAAATCACTCCGTTTAGTTCTTCTTCATTATCCATAGCATAACCTACCTTTCGAACTTTTTCCAGTTCCTCCAAATAGGCTTCACGTGTAGTTATTGTTCGGGAATTATACCTCGCGAAAGTCATATACGACAAATAACGGTCACGAACCGTATTCGGCAGATAGGCCATGATAGCTTTCCCCGGTGCTGAGCAGTGTAATTCAAAAGGTTTCCCTGGCGACAGGACAAAGCGGAACGTATGATGTCCCTGTGCCTGTTCGATAAAAATCCCCTTTTCATTTCCTAGTACACCAAAACAGGCAGTCTCCCCCACTTTATCGCGC
>NZ_CAJJWO010000092.1 GCF_905196875.1 uncultured Parabacteroides sp.
TCGGTAAAATGGGAAAGGTGGAACTTCACGAAGATGAATATGCTTACGATGTCATGTTGCGCCTGGCACGTAACCTGCTTATGCGGGGTGCCAAAGTACACATCATCATTCAGGACGCGCGGGATGGTATCCGCAACGACCGTTTCCTGACAAACAGCAAACGCGAAACCTGTATGGGCGACCCGATTCCGTTCAATCAGGTGAGACGCCTCGAACAGCGAAGCGAAAAGATCAATTCGTTGTTTAAAAAAGATAAAGAGCTCTACAAACGTGCTATTTTCATGCATATCGACAGTCGCAGTAAAAGTCATCAGACGGATGTTTTCTTCTATTACCAGGATAAAAACTCAGAGAGTAAACATCTGGCCAAAACGATGAAGTCGACTTTCGAACATAAATACAACAGGCATCAGCCGGGCCGCGGATTTACAGGGACAGTCGGACAACGCGGATTGTATGTTTTAAGAAAAACGACCCCTCCTTCCGTTTTTGTTGAACTGGGAAACATACAAAACAGTTTCGACCAGAAGCGTTTCATTCTCAGCGATAATCGCCAGGCTCTGGCCAACTGGCTGTGCGAAGGTTTTGTAACAGACTATAAACGTTACAGAAAAAAGCTCAAATAAGATCGTTGATATTGAATTTACAAAGAGAAAATTGCTGAAAATTCCACAGAGAAATTGTACCTTTGTGTATTAATCATCGAATCGTTTTAAAACACCATGAATAATTCTTATATATCTCCTTTTGCAAAACCCGTTTATGTGATGTTGAAGCCGGTAGGGTCAGTTTGTAATCTGGCCTGCGAATACTGTTATTACCTGGAGAAGGGGAAACTGTATCCGGAGGTGAAGAACCATATAATGAGCGAACAATTGCTGGAGAAATTCATTAAAGATTATCTGGAATGTCAGACCATGCCGCAGGTGCTTTTTACCTGGCACGGCGGGGAAACATTGATGCGTCCGATCAGTTTTTATAAGAAGGCGCTCGAGCTTCAAAAGAAATATGGCCGCGGACGGCAGATCGATAATTGCATCCAGACAAACGGGACTTTGCTTACAGACGAGTGGTGCCGCTTCTTCAAAGAAAATAACTTTCTCGTAGGCGTCTCGATAGACGGCCCGCAGGAGTTTCATGACGAATACCGCCGTAACCGCCAGGGACTTCCCTCCTTCTTCAAGGTGATGAAAGGGATCGAACTACTGAAGAAACATCAGGTCGAATACAACGCTATGGCTGTGGTTAACGACTATAACGTCGATTATCCGCTGGAATTTTATCAATTCTTCAAAGATTTGGATTGTCATTATATCCAATTCGCCCCTATTGTGGAACGGCTGGGAACACACACGGACGGGACAAAGCTCACCTCCCCGGAACAGCAGGATGCCAATATCAAACTGGCACCCTTCTCTGTCGACTCCGGGAAATGGGGAGATTTCCTCTGTGCCATTTTCGACGAATGGCTGAAGGAAGATGTAGGGAACTATTATATCCAGCTATTCGATGCCACCTTAGCCAACTGGGTTGGCGAACAGCCGGGTATCTGCACGCTGGCACGCACCTGCGGCCATGCCGGTGTGATGGAATTCAACGGTGACCTGTATGCCTGCGACCATTTCGTATTCCCGGAATATAAACTGGGGAATATCTATACGCAGACATTAACAGAAATGATGTATAGTCAGAACCAACTGAAGTTTGGTGCCGACAAATATGATAAACTCCCCACGCAATGCAAAGAGTGCGAATATGTTTTTGCTTGCAATGGCGAATGTCCTAAAAACCGCTTCCTGCATACAGCCAGCGGCGAACCGGGATTAAACTATCTATGCAAAGGATACAAGAAGTTTTTTAAACATGTAGCTCCTTATATGGATTTTATGAAAAAGGAATTACTGGCCCAGCGTCCGCCCGCGAATGTGATGGAATGGGCTAAAGAGAACAAAGAGACTTTATAAAACAAAATGAAATACAACAGACGTGATTTTATTAAAACAGGAGGTATGGTTATGCTTGGTTCGATAGCGGTTCCCTCTTTTTTAGGAGGTTGTGCCGGAAGTCCTGAAGACAAAGCTGCCGGTATCTCATTTGCGCTAAACCATTTTGGTTTGAGTGAGAGTGATATGAAAAAAGTGCTGACTGCCGCACTGGAGAAAGGCGGGGATTATGCCGACCTTTTCTTTGAACATTCTTACCGTAACAATATAGGGCTACAAGACGGTGCTGTGAACCGTGCCTCTTCTAATATTGACTTCGGAATGGGCGTACGTGTCCTGGCCGGAGATCAGACGGGCTATGCCTATGTGGAAAATATTTCGTTGGACGAGATGGTGAAAGCTGCGCGTACGGCTGCACGTATCGCCAATGGTGCCGCCGGGAAAGGTCCGGCCAAACTGACTGAAGAACCGATCGTCAACAACTTCTACGGTGTACAGACTCCGTGGGACGAAATTGCCGTTAAGGAAAAAACACCTTATCTGCAAAAGCTGAACGACCAGATCTTTTCACTCGACAAGCGGGTGCATAAAGTAATGGCTTCCCTGGGAGATACGACTTCACATATTCTTTTCTGCAACTCGGAAGGACAGATGTATTACGATTATCGCCCGATGGTCACACTGGCAGCCGTTTGTATCATGGAAGATAATGGAAAGATTGAAAATTCGTACGCCTCACGTGCATTCCGCATGGGAGCCGAATTCTTGACAGACGATATTATCAGTGAAATAGCCAAAGAAGCAGTAGAGAAGACCTCTATCCTATTCCAGGCCGTAAAACCCAAAGGCGGCGAAATGCCTGTCGTAATGGGTGCCGGAGGATCGGGTATCCTGTTGCATGAAGCGATCGGGCATGCGTTTGAAGCAGACTTCAACCGCAAAAACACCTCCATATTCTCCGATCAGTTGAATAAGAAGGTATGTAATGAGCATATCAATGTAGTCGACGACGGAACGATCCCATTCAACCGTGGCTCCGTCAACATCGACGACGAAGGTGTGGAAGGCCAGAAAACCTATATCGTGAAGGAAGGTATCCTGACAAGTTACCTGCACGACCGTATCAGCGCCAGGCATTATGGCATTCCTTCGACAGGGAACGGTCGCCGTGAGTCTTTCCGCCAGATGCCTATCCCCCGTATGCGTGCCACTTACATGGAGGCCGGAAACGTAACGGAAGAAGAAATGATCTCGACCGTGAAGAAAGGAATCTATGCATCCAGCTTTACCAACGGACAGGTGCAGATCGGTGCCGGCGATTTTACTTTCTTCGTAAAAGACGGTTACCTGATCGAAAACGGCAAACTGACGCAACCGATCAAGGATATCAATATCATCGGTAACGGCCCGAAAGCGTTGGCCGACATTACAATGGTCGGAAACAATTATAAAATGGATAACGGCACATGGACTTGCGGTAAAGACGGACAATCCTGTCCGGTGACTTGCGGTATGCCGTCCGCTTTGGTTAGTAAACTTACAGTAGGAGGAGAAAATTGATATGATAACTAACGAAAATAAGAAGCTGGCTCAATGGGCCATGGAGTTCGCTTTGAAGAATGGTTGCCAGGCCTCACGTGTAAGTCTGTACAATGGTTCAAGCAGTTCGTTTGAAATACGGGATATGAAAATAGACCGCCTGCAACAGGCATCCGAAAACAGCCTGGTGATCCATCTGTTTGTGGATGGTCGTTATGGCTCATTTTCTACCAATCGCCTAGATAAACAAGAACTGGAAAAGTTTATCCGCAACGGTATCGACTCGACCCGCTATCTGGCAGAAGACAAAGCCCGTACATTGCCCGATGCCTCGCTTTATTATAAAGGAGGAGGTGCCGACCTGCAACTGATCGATCCGAAATTCGACTCGATCCTTCCGGACGATAAAGTGGCACTTGCCATGAATACCTGCGACGAGATGATGGGAAAAGACGATCGTATCATTTCTGCCAACTCTTCCTACAGCGACGAGAAAGACTTCAAATATATGGTAGCCAGCAACGGTTTCGAAGGGGAAGCTTGCGGCTCTTCTTTCAGCCTGGTAGCCAGCGTAAGCATTCGTGGTGAAGGGGATGCCCGCCCAGAATCATACTGGTATGACTCTTCATTATATTACGATACGATGATCAAGACAGGGTTAGGAAAACAGGCTCTTGAACGTGTATTCCGTAAACTGGGACAAAAGAAGGCCGCTTCCGGAAAATATCAGATGGTTGTAGATAATATGAATTCCGGTCGCCTTTTATCTCCGGTACTCGACGCTTTATACGGTTCTTCCATCCAACAGAAAAACTCTTTCCTCCTGGATAAGCTGGATCAGAAAGTGTTAGGCGATAAACTGACACTGATAGACGAACCGCACATGCCTAAAGCCTCCGGTGCCCGTTATTTCGACGGTGAAGGTGTTGCGACCCGACGTTTGCCGGTATTCGAGAATGGCGTATTGAAAACGTATTATATCGATACCTATTCCGCCAATAAAATGGAAGTAAAACCGACTATCGCCTCTCCTTCCATCCTGACTATGCAAATGGGGAACAAAGATACCGACGGTCTGATCGCTTCCGTGGACAAAGGGATCCTGATAACAGGCTTCAACGGAGGTAACTGTAACAGTACGACAGGAGATTTCTCTTACGGCGTAGAAGGCTTCCTGATTGAAAAAGGTAAACTGACACAGCCTATTTCAGAAATGAATGTAACAGGAAATATGATCTCCTTATGGAGCAATCTGGTAGAAACAGGAAACGATCCCCGCCTCTTCTCCAGCTGGCGTATCCCTTCGCTTCTGTTCGATGGGGTTGATTTCAGCGGATTGTAAACATTAATATAAAATACATAAGATTTAAAGCCCAGGGATGTTATCCCCGGGCTATTTTTTTGTCCTCTCCAAACTTAAGAAAACGGCATAAGTCTTATCAGAACTATGGTTTTTTGTATAGCCGGTAAACTCATCCTCCTTTAAACAACTGATAATGACTTCTTTTATTGATTTGTGTAATGTAAACTAAAAATGCCGGTGTATCCTGAGTTTCTTGTGCTTATCAGATAAAGAATAATATGACTCTCTTTTTACTAGATTAATGGACTATTTTATAAGTTAACAAATCTTGCTGTCATGTTTTTTGTTGTGATCAACTTCCTCTATAGTGCAAACATAAATAAATTTTATTAATATAACCAATAAATCAGGCAAAAAATATTCTGTTTATTGATTGATTTATAGTATTTAGAAGTAAACTATCTGCTGTTTTCGAACACAGCACATGCGTTAATTATAATATAATAAGGTGTAAATATATTCCGACTCGTTTTATCGCATCATATATCTCTGTGTAAAAACCATAGTTCTGATAAGACTATGGTCTATAGAAAATAGAGATTTTATATTTATTGTTTTACCTTAAAAGAGTGTTCGAACTATGCAGAACAAACGACGTTATTACAAACCAGACAGAGACAGGTGAGAATAATTATTTAGTGCCTTGCTAACCAAGTATTAATATTAATGTAAACAAAATGTTTTATGAAAAGAATCATCTATCTTTTTATTTGCCTGTTTATAGGCATAGGGCTAGTTTCCGCACAAACAACCAGAGTAACAGGTCTTGTTACCTCTGCCGATGATAGCGACCCTATAGCCGGAGCTACAGTGATGGTGAAAGGTACCTCATTAGGTACAGTTACAGATCATGAAGGTCTTTTCGATCTGAATGTCCCGACCACAGCAAAAACACTTGTATTTTCCTATCTGGGTATGGTACCACAGGAGGTTGCCGTTCAACCCAAAATACATGTAACTCTCGCAACAGACACACAAAATCTGGACGAAATTGTGGTAGTTGGTTATGGTACACAACGTAAAAAAGATGTAACCAGTTCCATCTCTCAAATTAAAGGAGACGAACTTGCAGACAAAGCATCCCCGAGCTTTATGCAACAGATGGCCGGACGTGCAGCAGGTGTACAGGTTATATCAGGTAGCGGTGACGTAACCTCTCCTCCCCGTATCATTATTCGTGGTGTAGGAACTATTTCTTCTTCCACCTCTCCTCTTTATGTAATCAACGGAGTGCCTGTTACTTCCGGAAACTTAGGTTATTCATATTCAAACAACAATGCTTTGGCCGATATTAATCCGTCGGATATTGAATCAATGGAAGTCCTGAAGGATGGAGCAGCTACAGCTATTTATGGTTCCCGTGCCGCCAACGGTGTCGTTTTGATCACTACCAAACAAGGAAAACAAGGAAGTGCCAAAATCACCTACGACACATGGTTTGGAGTTTCCAAGGCTGCCAAATTATATGATTTGCTCAATGCACAGGAGTTTGTGACCATCGCAAATGAAAAATATGCAAACATGGATGGAAAACCGCAAGCTTTTATGGACAATAAAGGTACAGACACGAACTGGTACGACCATACGTTCAGAACAGGTTTCCAGCAAAGTCATTCGGTTTCTATCTCCGGTGCTTCGAATAAGACCCAGTATTTTACATCCGCCGGATATACCAGTCAAAAAGGTTTAGTGATCAATAACAGTTACGACCGTTATACCTTCTATGGCAAAGCAGAGCACAAATTCCTAAAAGATTACGTTTCAGCTGGTTTTTCTTTAAATGCTTCCGCTCAGAACAATACAGGCCCTGTTAAAGGCACCAGTTCAATAAGTGATAACATGTACGCATCTTCCCGTATGTTACCTAACGTTGAAGTATATAACCCGGACGATCCGACAGGTTACAACATTGAAGCCAGCGACAGAAAATCATTAGGGAAAGGTGCTAACTTACGTACCATTGAAAATACAATCCCGAACATTGTGTGGGTACTTGAAAACAACAAACAAAAGAACACATCATGGCGCTTGTTACCTACTGCCAATATCGATATTCGTCCTACAAGCTGGCTTACCTTCCGCTCATTGGTTGGTGCTGATATCAGCTTGATAGAAGACACATATGTATGGAATCCTGAATCCGGTGACGGTTACGGATACAAAGGGTTGGTCAACAGAAGCTCAATGAAACGTCAGCGCTGGAATTTCCAGAATTTCCTTACATTCGACAAATCCTTTGGTAAACATAACATTAATGGAACAGCTGTTGCCGAATGGACCAATTATACCTATAACCGTATCACCGCAGGCGGACGCGAATTTTCTGACCCGTTCTTTGTTGACGAGCTTATCGGAAGCACTTATGTTACCCAAAGTTCAAGCGGAAGCTGGACAACAAACGGGTTAGCTTCTTACATTATCCGTGCCAATTATAACTACAACAGTTTGATTTATGTAGGCGGTTCGGTTCGTTGGGATGGTATTTCCAGTTTGCATAAAGACAATCGTTGGGGTACATTCTTCGGTTTGTCAGGTGCATTAAGAGTCTCTAATCTGAATTTCTGGAAAGATGCTCCAATCAATGATTATATTAACGATTTCCGTATTCGCGGTAGTTTTGCCGAAGTCGGAAACGACCGTTTGTCGGGAGACTTTTTGTATGAAGATTTCTTCATCGGCCAGAAATACGGAGATCAACCAGGTATTGCATACGATCAGGCAGGAAACAAGAATCTGAAATGGGAAACACAAAAAATCACGGATATAGGTTTCGACATGGCCTTCCTTAACAGCCGCTTCAACCTGGTTTTTGCCTACTGGAAAAAAGATAATAGCGATATTGTACTGGATGTACCGACTCCTCCGTCTTTGGGAATTCCATGGAATAAGATTTCACAGAACTATGGAAGAATCGAGAACAAAGGTATCGAATTGGAAGTAGGTGGTAATGTTATACAGAACAAGGACTTTACATGGAGAACTTCATTTAACTTCTCCACTCAGAAAAGTAAAGTGATCACACTAGTTGAAGAAATCCCATACGAACATTATGTATTGAGAGAAGGTGAAAGCATCAATGCTTTGTGGGGATTTGATTATCAGGGAGTAAATAAAAAGAATGGTAATCCGATGTATAAAAAGGCTGACGGAACACTGATACAGGGTGATCCTAAAAACAGCAAATATTATATATACAATCCATCTAATCCGGAAGATCTTTCAGAACAAAGTACCCTGACACAAGATGATAAGATAATTCTAGGCAACTCTATTCCTACCTGGTTCGGCGGTTGGGATAATACAGTATATTGGAAGAATTTCGACCTGAACATTTTCTTCCGCTTCTCCGGCGGTAATAAAGTTGCCAACGTAACCCGCAGGGATATGCTCGACCAGGGATTCGTAAACAACAGCACAGAAATTCTGGGTCGTTGGCAAAGTAAGGAAAATCCAGGTGATGGACAGGTTCCTAAATTGTATTATGGGAAAAGCAGCTTTATAAACCAGACTTCCGACGGTTCTTCCCGTTGGGTAGAAGATGGCAAATTCCTCAAACTGCAAAACCTGGCACTCGGATATACGATCCCTAAGAATATATGTTCCAAAATATGGCTGGAAAAATTAAGAGTATACGTACAGGCACAGAACTTATTTACAATTACCAGCTACAGTGGTCTTGATCCGGAAGGATACACAGTTGTACCCGGAGTTGAACTGAACGGAAACCCGCAACAGCGTTCATTCATCTTTGGTCTTAACGTAGGCTTTTAATGTGAATTCAGATTGATGAAATAACTATTTAAAGAGAAATTTATATGAAAAAGTATATAGCAACATTTATGTTAGGAATTGGAATACTGACAGGTTGTACAAGCGATGCTATCGATCTCGATCCAAAAGATTCCATACCTTATAATGTAGCATTTGAAACGGCTAAAAGATGTGAGTTGGCAATTGTTGGCTGTTACGATGCTGCCCAAAGCGGATATTATCCGGGAAATGACCAACGACGTGGTTATCCGTTCGGAGCTGCTTCTACCCAGCAGGGAGATATGAAAGGAGAAGATATGGTAAATGTACAGGCCTTTTTCGCTGTGACATACAACGGAGATTACAGCGTTAGCTCCCCTAACGGGCAAGCGCATTGGGAATGTACCTACCAGATGATCAACAAAATCAACATTACAATAGACGGACTTGAAACAGCTCTGGCAAATGGTGTTATCACTCAGGAGAAATATGCAGACGCTATGGGTGAATTACACTTCCTGCGTGCATTGGGATTTCATGAAATGTTAGTTTTCTTTTGTATGCCTTATGCAGCGACACCGGATGCGTCCCATTATGGCATTCCTGTAAGTATAGTTCCTATCAACTCTATCGACAAAGTTGAAGAAGCTAAAAGTGCCGGAAGAAAAACGGTTAAAGAGACATACGACCAGATTCTTCAGGATCTCGATTTTGCAGAAGCCAATCTGGCTGCAACAAGTGCTGATATCGCCAAATTACGCGAGAGTCCTAACACAATATCGCGTGCCACAAAAACAGCAGCTATCGCCCTTAAAGCCCGTGTTTATCAGCACATGGGTGCATGGGATAAGGTTCTTTCCGAATCAGCAAAGATCGTAAGTTCTTCTGCTCCTTTTAAAGATCCGATAGCCGGTCGCCAACTGACTGAACAGCCGGAAGGTCCGTTTGCCAATAACAGCAGCAATACCGAATCGCTGTTCTCTATAGAAAACAGTGTGTTAGATAATTGTACGAATAACGGTTCTCTTTCCCAATTTTACAGTACTGTTCGTAGCCTGGTTTGTGTAAGTCCCATTATTGTGAATGCTGATTTCTGGCTGGCAGAAGACTTAAGAAGAGAACAGCTACTGAAAGTTGCCAAATACGGTGGTATTGATGCTTATTGGTCATGGAAATACCGTACAGGTACGGTTATGAACGACTGGACTCCTGTTATCCGTTATGCGGAAGTGCTATTAAACTATGCGGAAGCTGAAGCCCGTGTAAAAGGCGTCACTTCAACTGCAGTAGAATTATTGAATGCTGTTCGTAACCGCGCTGTTACCGATCCGGCAAAACAATTCACAACAGCTTCTTTTGCAAATGTCGATAAGCTGATGGAAGCAATCATGAACGAACGTCGTATCGAATTCCTGGGAGAAGGCAGACGTTGGCCTGACATCCATCGCCTGACTTATGACAAGTATGCTATAAAAAGTTCCGAAGGAAAAGCAGGTGTGCCTGATAAAGCATCTTGGGGAAGTATGAGCTCTGCCTCTTATAATCCTGGATCCGGCATTATAGATCCGGAGATCCTTAAAACTGCCGGATTCTCTTATGACGACAGAAGATATGTGTTCCCTATCCCTTTGTCTGAAACATCTTCGAATCCTAAAATGGCGGAACAACAGAATCCTGGTTGGTAAATAATTAGTCTCATAGACACACCAATTATATAAACTAATTGCCTCATCCCCGTTCGCGAGAATAGGGATGAGTTTTTTATGAAACCAGTAAATAAACCGAAATGAAATGGCAAGTGCTGCCACCAAGGACAAAGAAATGCCAGATAGGATGCATATACTTATATTTATCCAAAGCATAAAAGATACAGCCTACCGTGTAAAAAATACCTCCGGCGATCAGCCAACTTAATACATCCATCGAGTCGGTTCGCCGGCAAACGTCCAGCAAAGGTTTAAAAGCAATAATAACCACCCATCCCATAGCCAGATAACAGACCGTTTTTAAATGATCGGTCTTTCTCATCTTTTGGAAACTAAGCGCAATACCTATTACCGCTGCAATCCAGACAATAGCAAACAATGACCATCCCCAATATCCTTCCTGCCGAAGCGCCACCAATGTAAAAGGCGTATATGTCCCTGCTATATGCAAATAAATAGCACTGTGATCGAGGCGCCGAAGCAGCCTTTTCTGCCGTACATTGGCAGAAGCATGATAAAAGGTCGATGTGACGTAGGAAGATGTCATGCTAAGCGCATAAACCAGCGAACTACCCACAGCCCAGGGATTTCCACTCCGGACAGAGGTTATCAATAATAGGATGATAGCAACTATCCCGAAGGTCATGCCTGCCCCGTGAGTCAGTACATTAGCGACTTCCTCGCCATAGGTTTGTCTTTGTCTGGTCCTGACCATTCCCAGTTTTACAGTTGTTCTGCCTTGAAGCCAGCTTCCGTTACTGCTGCAATAACTATACCCGCAGGAACATCAGCAGTTACCTCCAATACCTTTTCCGGTGATTTCAGGTCGATAGACCATTCGTCTTCCTTTACCAGTTTATTCAGTTTCGCACCGATAGCAGCCACACAGCCGCCACATTTCGCATTTGTTTTAAATTTCATTGTTGCCATAATTCAATATGTTTAAAGTATTACTTCATAAATTTTAATCTCAAACTGTTAAGAACGACAGACACGGAACTGAAAGCCATTGCAGCACTTGCCAGCATGGGGTTTAACAGTAATCCGTTTATCGGGAACAAGACTCCGGCAGCTAACGGAATACCTATCAGGTTATATATGAATGCCCAAAACAGGTTCTGATGGATCAGGCGCACAGTCCGTCTGGATAGTTTAATTGCTTCAGGCAGCAGTAACAAATCGGAGGTAATCAATGTGACCATAGCTACATCCATAGCAATATCCGTTCCTTTTCCCATCGCGATACTCACATCGGCACGAGCCAGCGCCTGCGAGTCGTTAATACCGTCTCCAACCATTGCCACTTTCTTTCCCTGCTCCTGAAGAGCAATTATATACTCTTCTTTATCGTTAGGCATCACTTCTGCCTTGAAATACTTTATATCCAAAGAATGAGCTACTCTTTCTGCCGTTTTAATTCCGTCTCCGGTCAGCAGATGGACTTCGATACCCATTGCAGTCAGCTCCTTTACCGCAGCAGCCGAAGTAGGTTTAATACGGTCGGAAATAGCCAGTGCAGCCAACAGCTCATCCCCTTTCCCGTAATAAACGACGCTCTGGCCATTTTCCTGCCAGTGAAGGATCTGCGTCATTGACTTTTCGGGAATTTTGGCTCCGAACATTTCCAGCAATCCCTGGCTTCCCACCCAATAGGTAATGCCTTCGACTTCCATACGAATACCTCGGCCGGTAAGACTTTCAAAATTTCGGGCTTCGCAAACGGAAGCACCCGAATCTTCCAGCCAACGGATAATAGCAGAAGCCAACGGATGTTCCGACTTCAGTTCAGCCGTATACAAGATATCCAGATAGCAGACATTCGATTCCGTGAGCCAACAAGACTCCGTCACTACGGGAACTCCCTCTGTTAACGTTCCGGTCTTATCCAATACGATCGTATCCACTTTACAAAGATTCTCCAAAGCAAACGCATCCTTTATCAGAATATGCCTTTCCGCACCTTTACCCATTCCCACCATCAAAGCGGTAGGCGTAGCCAGGCCTAAAGCACACGGACAGGCAATAACCAGAACAGAGACAGCCGACAGTAAGGCATAAGAGAAATAACTGCTTCCCCCGATCACCATCCAACACACGAACGTGATAACGGAAAGGATCACGACGACCGGAACAAATATACCACTTATTTTGTCAACTATACGCTGTACGGGGGCCTTACTTCCCTGTGCAGCCTGCACCATCTGTACGATCTGCGCCAGCATAGTATCATTTCCGACACCGGTAGCTTCCATCGTAAAAGCTCCTTTCTGATTGATCGTCCCGGCCAGTACACGGTCGCCGACGGACTTCTCCACCGGAATAGGTTCGCCGCTCAGCATGCTTTCGTCTACAGAAGATGAACCTTGCAACAAGAGTCCGTCCACCGGAATCTTTTCGCCGGGACGTACACTCAACACATTTCCTCTCTGCAAAGAAGAGATAGGAACTTCCTCCTCCTTTCCGTCTATAATCCGGCGAGCTGTCTTGGGTTGCAACCCCATCAATCCTTTAATAGCGGAAGATGTACTGTTCTTAGCGCGTTCCTCCATCAGTTTGCCCAACAGGACAAACGCTATAATTACACCGGAAGCCTCATAATAAACATGCGGTTCCAGACCCCGCTCATACCAGAACCGAGGATACACAGTATTGAAGAAACTGAATATAAATGCGATAGATGTACTTAGAGCGACCAATGTATCCATATTGGCTTTTCCCTGAATAGCATGGCGTGCACCGCTTACATAGAACGATCGTCCGAACAACAACATAATAGCCAATGCCAGCACCATCATAATCCAATTGGCATACGGCATATGCATAAATACCATTCCCAGCAATGCTAAAGGAACAGATAACACCCATGCGCCTATCGTATTACGTTTCAACCTCTTATAATGCTTGCGAGACATCTCTTCCTGCTCGGCTAACGGATCTTCCGACTCAATAATTAAATCGTATCCCGCAGCCCGTACAGCCTCCTGCATCTTCTGTAAAGTAATAACGGACGGATGATATTTAACTGATAAAGTGTTCGCTGCGAAATTGACGGAAGCCTCTTCTACTCCCTGAAGGGCTTTAACGGTACTCTCCACATTGTTGGCACAAACTGCACAACTCATCTCAAGTACAGGTAATACCTTACTTTCTACCTCTTTCATTATGTCTTATGTTTAAATACTGACTCTTAAATGAAGAACAAAGATACGAATAAAACAGTTGCAACAAAGTTGCGGATTTTCAAACCAGCCCTTTAAGATATGTACTAAATAAATAGATTTATTTGGTATATTTGTCCTATTATTTAACATTCGGATATACGATCTTTGTCACACTATAATTAACGAATGAATTAAAAACGAATACGTATGATACTTGATTCCTTAAACAACACAGAAAAGGTAGAACGCTTGCACCCCTTATTCAAAAAAGCATTCGATTACATAAAAGAAACGGATTTCTCCAAGATGGAGGACGGAAAGTATGAACTGGATGGAACACGTTTGTTCGTGAGCGTTGTAACCCTGTTCGGTAAAGACAAAAAAGAGGCTGCCATCGAAACACATAAAAAGTATATCGATATACAACTACCTTTGCTGGGAGTAGAAAAGATCGGATGGAAGCCCGGTTGTGAATTGCTGGAAGTTTCCATTCCTTACGATGAAGAGAAAGATATTGCTTTCTATGTGGACCGTCCTACGGCCTATACGAAGATCTATCCGGGACAGTTTGCCGTTTATTTCCCCGAAGACGGCCATGCACCCGGCATCGGAGAAGGAAGTATCCGCAAAGTGATCGTAAAAGTGCAGGTAGAAGAATAATATTGCCAGATACGACAAAGCCAGTATTTTCCTTAACGATCGGATCGATCTTTATTCGGAAAATACCGGCTTGTTTTTGCAAAAACAATAACTCCCCGTCCTATTGCCCCGTCGCCTGTAAATACTGTGTACGTTTGATCTGGTAATTCATATAATCTTCCGTATACTGGTCGCGGCTCTGCTGCATCAACGACTGTGCATCCAGCAAATCGCTCAGCGTTTCAGTTCCCGCCTGATAATAAGCGGTACTGAGGCGGACATTCTCCTCTGCCGTAGCGATTGATTCCTCCGAGAGTTTGACCTGCTTATAAGATTCTTCCAACTCATTCCACAGTTTCTGCATTTGCAAAAGTAATTTTTCATTAGAATCCTGACGGGTATATTCAACCGCCTTCAACTGTAGCTTCTGTTTCCTGATAGCATGCGAACCTCCCCACCAATCGGTAACCGGAATGCTTACCGTTGCAAAGATCATTCCGAAAGAATGATCGGTATCGAGAATATTATGGTACATATAACCGGCTCCTATACCCAACGCGGGAAGATTCCGGCCCACTTCCAGTTTATATTGCAGGCGGCTTGCTTCCACCTGTTTATCCAGTAATTTATAACCTACGGTATTAGGAAGAGCCGCTATCGGATCGACCCGGTAAGTTTCCGGCAACGGCAACGATTCCTGCAGACTGGACCGGATCAGGAAATCATCTTCCGGCAGACCGATATACTGTGCCAATACCATTTTCGACAAGCGTAGATTATTTTCTACCTTCAGGCGATCGCTGGCGACACTGTTCCTTTTCAGTTGAACCTGAAGCAGTTCATTCCGGTTGGCAACGCCGGCTTTCACCGATGTCTCCACATCCTTATACAGGTTACCGACCAATGTTTCCATAATCCCGATCGTCTTCATCTTCTCCTGCAACGAGATATTTTGCCAGTAATATTGCTCGACCGTCAACAGAACTTCATCTTCCGACTGTTTCATCCGGCAACGGCTTACTTCTACAGCCAGTGCAGCCAATTTGTTACTGTTCCATATCTGTCCGCCGGCAAAAACAGGTTGGATGGCAGTCACACCTCCCATTACGCCGTTTTTCCCAACAGTCATTTCCAGTCCGGGCATCAGGACCATTTCCGCTATTCCATTGTCGGAAGCAAAAGCACCTCCCGTTGCACTGACGGAAGGGAAGTATTTGGTAAACGCCTCTTTACGGCTCTCTTTCGAACCTTCCAGATCGAGGCGGGCATTCTTCATCCGCGCATTATTATCCAATGCCAACCTGCTGCAATCTTCCAGCGTAAGAAGCTGTTGCGCATTCGCTACTACAAGGAACAATGACAATAAACAAGCTACAACCGGTATCCTATATCTTATCTCTTTTCTCTGCATATTTTATTCTTTTTGTAATGACATCTTATTATTTTTCTCCCTACTTCTTATTCTTTTGAGCTAGCTCAAAATCAATTTCGCCCTGGCTCAAAATTAATTTCGACCATGCTAAAAATTAAATTGAAGCTAGCTCAAAAAGAAAAAACATAGGGACATTTTTATTAAAATATAAGCACTTAGCAATTAGTTATCAGGCTATTTCGGATTAGTTGTTGCCGAATATCTTCCAGTAAAATACCGGCAGGATGGTTACGACCAGTATCATTGCGAAAACAGTTCCTGCACAGATCACGACACCCATCGGCATCCACAGGGAACTTTGACTGATAATCATCGGGACTACTCCTACCGCCGTCGTTGCCGAAGTCAGGAAGATGGGGAGCATACGACGTTTTCCCGCATCGAAAGCGGCATCCTTCGGAGTGAAATGGTGATTGATCCTCAGATCCTGGGCATGCTCGAACATGATGATCGCATTGCGGACAATAATACCCATCAGGCTGATTACTCCCAAGACACAAGTAACACTGAATGCGATGTCCGATATCCATAACCCGAAAGAGGCCCCGAACAGGCAAAGCAACAAAGAAGACAAAGCGGCCAGTGCCAAACCGATCTTCTTGAAATTGAACAGAAGGAAGAAGAAGATGATCACCACCGCGATCAGCAAACCACGCAGCAGGGGGTCGATGATTTCCTGATCCGCCTCTTTTGCCCCTCCATATTCCAGGGAGACGCCCACAGGAAGCGATGGTTCGATCCTGGCTTCAACCAATTTCCCAATCTTTTTCTGTATGCTGTTTTCCGTATATCCCCGCTTCATCTGTGCCATGACACTGATCGTACGGACACCGTTACGTCTCACGATCTGCCCTTCGTTCCATCCGGCTTCTACCGTCGAGACTTGTCGCAGAGGGACGCTTACCCCTGGAACAGCTGTCGGAATGTACTCGTCTTCTACCTGGTTGAACGGTTGCTTATCACTCTTTTTGTCAGCTTTCAGGTGGACGGGCAACTCGTAATCGCCTTCCCAGACGGAGCCGACAGAGAGACCGTCGTAACGGATAGCCATATCAGCAGCAGCCATTGCCTTGGTAATTCCGAGGCGGGAGGCTTCTACCGGATCGAGTTTCACACGTATTTCGGGTTGCATTTCTTCGTAGTTGGTGTGTATCCATTCCAGTTCGTCTATACCTCGCAAAGCTTCCATCATCGAATCGGCGGCCTGTTTCAATAAAGCGATATCTTCGCCGGAGAAACGGATTTCCAGAGGAGAAGAGGCTATCTGGTAATCTAACTGCTTGAACTTGACATAAGCGTTCGGGAAATAATCGGCATAACGATCGGTATAATCGTTCAGGACTTCCTCCGTAGCCTTGGTGGAAGTTGCATTGACTATGAATTGTGCATAATTCTTTCCTGCCAGATTAGGTGCGTATGTCGCCTGGAAACGCGGTGATGCCATACCGACAAAAGAGGTCACAGACAGGATACGTTCGTCTTGCTTCATAATAGCGTAAAGGCTGTCGCAAACCTCTGCCGTACGATGCAAAGGCGTTCCCTGCGGCAGATAGATTTCTACGGCAAACTGATCACGGTCGGCGACAGGCATCATACGCTGATCCAGCCGGCTCATCATCAATAAGGCAAGCAGGATGGAAAGTACGCCTATCCCGATCGTTGTCTTTGGAAAGCGGAATGTCCATTTCAATGTTTTCTCATAAACGGACTGTACTATATCCAATAGGTTAAAGGCCGGTTTGGTTTCTTTTTCCTTCCGTCGATGCAAGCCTTTCTTTATCATGGCATACTCGAGCAACGGGATAAAGACCATGGCTATGACAAGCGAGACCATCAGCGAGATCGTGATCGTCCAGGGGAAATACTCAATGAAATCATGCATCTGCCCCGTCATGGTGAACAACAGAGGGTAGAAAATGATACAGATACAAAGTGTTGCCAGGAAAATAGATGCAAAATAATCTTTAGCACTGGAGATGGCGGCGTTCCAGCGAGACATTCCCTGATCCAGTTTCTCGAGATAAGCGTCGATCACTATGATAGAGTTATCCACGATCATACCCAACACGACGATCAGGGCTGCCAGCGTAACCGTATTCAGCGGAATGCCGGAAACATACATCACTCCTATCGATATAAAGATACTGATCGGAATGGAGGTCGCCGCTACAACAGCCGAGCGGAAAGGGAACAGGATCATCATAACCAGAATTACAATGACGATCGAAACGAAAAGGTCGCGTATAAAAGAAGTTACCGACTCGTTCACGACCTTCGGCTGATCGGCGATCCTACGGATGGAAACACTGTCGGGCAACTCCTTCTGGAAAGCATCCAGCACTTCGTCTACCTGTCTGCCGTATTCCACAATATTATTTCCTTCCCTCATCTCCATGGAGAGAATGATCGCTTTCTTTCCGTTATTGGTAATGTAACTATCCGGTTCAGGATATTCGCGAACGATCCGGGCGATATCTTTCAGGCGGATCATGTTTCCTCTGTTATCCGAGTAAATGATCTGTTCGCCGATCTCTTTTTCCGAAGGGTAAGATACGGAAAAATGAAGAGGGATATCGAGCGACTCACCTTTTACTGTTCCACCGGAGGTAGTGAACCCCTGGGTAAACAGAGTTGTCAGCAATACCCTGCTATCGAGTCCGTAAGCTGTCATCTTATCTTTATCCGGATAAACTCCGATCTGCTCGTTCAGCACTCCGTAACGACGGAGATTGGATACGGATTCGATACGGCGAAGACGATCTTCCAACGTCTCCAGATACTTCTCCAGTTCACGGTAAGTTTTATCTTCCGACTCCAAAGTGATCAGCAGGGCGGATGTATCGCCGAAATCATCGTTAGCGATAAGAGCCAATACACCGACCGGCAGTTGCGACTTGAAGTTCTGTAACCCCAGTTTGATCTTCGACCAGACTTCGTCCTTATTGTTGACATCATCGTTCAACTCGACCATCACATACACCAGGCCGTCTCTCGATATGGAATAAGTCTTTTTCTTCTTCACCTCTTTAAAAGTAAAGAGATACCGTTCAAGCGGTTTGGCCAGCTGTTCTTCCACCCCGGAAGAAGTGGCACCAGGATATACGCCTACCACAACGCCCTGTCGGATCGTAAATTCAGGAAACTCCTGTTTAGGCATCTTTACCAATCC
>NZ_CAJJWO010000093.1 GCF_905196875.1 uncultured Parabacteroides sp.
TTGAACCTATTGCTATCTCCATCGGCATATTGGCACATTAGCAAATTGGCTCATTATTGTCAGTTAGTGAAGCATTCATATCAAACCAATATACAACTCTCAATCCCATAAACTTAATTGTATCCCCCCTTTATCTTTTCCTTTATCCTCTTTCTTTAAAGGCTTTTTTGCATCGCCGAAGACGGTCTTTCCTCCATATTTATAAGAGGTATCCCGTTCATGCTGTACCCAGTCGTCGAAGTAATTACTCGGAGTATATCCTTTTTCCATCTCCTGGGATATTTTGGATAAATTTTTCAAAGCATCCGATTTCTCTTTATTTCCAAGGCGAGCTTGGCGTATCGCTTTATCAAATACCTCGACCGTCTCATCATAAACGCTTGTCGGAACCGGAAACGGATGTCCGTCTTTCCCTCCGTGAGCAAACGAGAAGCGTGCCGGATCAGAGAAACGGGAAGGAGTCCCATGTATCACTTCGCTGACCAGAGTAAGCGATTGTAGTGTGCGCGGCCCGACACCTTCCAGCAAAAGTAACGACTCCATATCTGTTACATTCGTCTCATGTGCCAGTAACAACGCTGCACCTAGCCGTTTCAGATTCACATCTTCCGCTTTCACCTCATGATGGTTAGGCAGGATAATAGATACTTCGCGCATCAGTTTATCCGGTGTCTCTTTGGTTAGTTCCACGATCCCCTCTTTGGTAGGAGCTGCCAATTTATCCGTCAGGTTAAGTATCAATCCCTGATTTCTGCCGCAGACAGAAGTATGAGGCTCCTCCATAAACGAACGCAGAGACGAAGAGAGCCAGTGATAACGCCGGGCCATACGTTCATTTGGGTTCATCCCTTGCTGTATAACCGTCCAGTCGCCTTCTTTGGTGACGACAAACGTATGTAGATAAAGTTGGAAACCATCCTGTACCGCCGTATTATCTACTTTGGCTGCCAGTTTACTGCATTTCACCAGTTCATTCCCGTTCAATCCAGTTTTATCGGCTACTTCCAACAGCTGATTAGGCGTTTCTCTTGAAAACTTCCCTCTTCCTCCACAAATATAAACACCCAACTCTTCCGACCGGCAATTGATCGCTTTCCTTAATGCATTCATCACCGAAGTCGTGATACCCGACGAATGCCAGTCCATGCCAAGCACACATCCCAGCGACTGGAACCAGAACGGATCGCTCAATCGTCGTAATAATTCCGGGCGGCCGTATTCGATAACGATCGCTTCGGCAATAGCTCCTCCGAGCGAACTCATCCGTTGAGCCAACCAGGGTGGGACGGTCCCGTAATGGAGTGGTAAATCAGCTGTACCTCGTTTCATGTATGCGAAGGTAAATAAAAAACAAAATCAAATCAGTTAATGAAATGCTAATAAAGCAACAAATGAAAAGGTTGTTGTGTTATTATTTAGAAATCAAATAGTAACAGATATGTATTTGGAAGTAAACAAGAACGATCATGTTCAAGGTCCGGCTAAAGCGCCGATAGAATTAATAGAGTATGCCGATTATCAATGTCCTTATTGCAGTAAGGCATACCATATTGTAAAAGATATCCAAAAGAAGTTCGGAAACAATATGATGTTTGTTTTCCGTAACTTTCCGCTGACAGAATTACATCCTCACGCCTTACATGCTGCTATTGCGGCTGAGATTGCAGGAGCCCATGATAAATTCTGGGAGATGCATGACCTTCTCTTCGAGAATCAGAATGCGTTGGATGATTATTACTTATTGGAATATGCAAAGAAGCTGGGTATAAATGCAGCGGAATTTGAAACGGATTTCGGTAAAGATCGTTTCTACCAGAAGGTAAAGGACGATTACGACTCCGGCCTAGAAAATAATGTGCAGGGAACTCCTACTTTCTTTGTTAACGGAGAACAGTTTGAAGGGAACTGGATGACTTCCGAATTCGTAGAATATCTGGAGTCGATTATTGCCAAATGAATATGAAGAAAATAGGTTTGTTCATAGTCGCATCTTTCCTGTTGGTTGCCTGTGGTGCCTATAAATATCTCGATTTGGGAATGCTGACTACCGGCATGACCATTGCCGAGGTAGAAAACCTTATGGGTCCTCCCGAACGGGTATTGGCAGTCAACAAGAAGGATGGCTATGTACAGGAAGTGTTGGAATACCGGACAGGCAGAAATGAAGTATATGCACTGGAGTTCTGGGATAACTACCTGACCGGTTATGAGTATCTGTATGACGATGTAAATTATCTGCCACCGGCAGCGCCTCCTATGATCTGGCCGGATTATGGTCGTCCGATTTATATCTACCCACCGGATCATCATCATCCGAGTCATCCCAATCGTCCGAACAAACCCAACCGTCCGAATCGTCCGAGCCGACCGGAGTCGAATCGACCCAGCCGTCCCGAATCCAACAGACCGGAGTCGAATCGTCCTGAAACCAGCCGTCCACAGACGAAGCCTTCAGAAGTTACCCGACCCTCGAACAGCGGAACAAGCAACCGGACAGAACAGTACACCAATCCAACAAACAGTCAGTCAACAACGAATGACAGATCGAATACAAGCGGAAGGAATGGAGGACGAAGACAATAAGTTTTGCTATCCTGATAAAAATAAAAAGCTCCTGCAATCACCGACTGCAGGAGCTTTTCTCATATGAAGTTTTACTTACTTCTTCATAGCTTCCTCGATAGCAACAGCTACAGCAACAGTAGCACCTACCATCGGGTTGTTACCGATACCCAGGAATCCCATCATTTCTACGTGAGCAGGAACTGATGAAGAACCAGCGAACTGAGCGTCACCGTGCATACGGCCCATTGTGTCGGTCATACCGTAAGAAGCAGGACCTGCAGCCATGTTATCCGGGTGCAGCGTACGGCCTGTACCACCACCTGAAGCAACAGAGAAGTAGTTATGACCATTTTCCATACATTCTTTTTTGTATGTGCCGGCTACCGGGTGCTGGAAACGAGTCGGGTTAGTTGAGTTACCTGTGATAGATACGTCAACACCTTCAGCGCGCATTACAGCAACACCTTCGCGAACGTCGTCGCAACCGTAGCATTTTACTTTTGCACGAAGACCTGTTGAATACGGATATTCTTTGATCACGTTCAAAGCACCTGTTGCATAGTCGAACTGAGTCTGAACATAAGTAAAGCCGTTGATACGTGAAATGATCATAGCAGCATCTTTACCCAGACCGTTCAGGATAACGCGCAACGGTTCTTTACGAACTTTGTTTGCCATTTCAGCGATCTTGATAGCACCTTCAGCAGCAGCGAAAGATTCGTGACCTGCCAGGAAAGCGAAACATTTTGTTTCTTCGCGAAGCAGACGTGCACCCAGGTTACCGTGGCCGATACCAACCTTACGGTCGTCAGCAACAGAACCAGCGATACAGAATGCCTGCAGACCGATACCGATAGCTTCGGCAGCATCAGCAGCGCTTGTGCAACCTTTCTTGATAGCGATAGCAGCACCTACAACGTAAGCCCAGCATGCATTTTCGAAACAGATAGGTTGAGTTTCCTTACACATTGTATAAGGATCGATACCTTTAGCGTCGCAGATAGCTTTTGCATCTTCGATACCGTTGATACCATATTCTTTTAAAACCGCGTTGATATGATCAATACGACGGTCGTAACTTTCAAATAAAGCCATATTATTTTTACTTTTTTAAATTCTTATTTACCAGGAATAAAGATATTAGAAAGTTGAAAACAAGTACACCGCCGCAACAGGCCATATAAAAAGCCATCCAGGGACGGTCCGGCTTCATGACGAAGTAGGTGATTACCGTCGCGATAACAGTTATGATAATTAGCCCGATCAGGACGCGTGTCAGTGTTTTCTTATTCATTACGAGGATCGATATATTTTACAGCTTCTTTGAAACGACCGTAAGAACTTTTCGCTTTTTCCAGTGCTTCGTTAGCATCGATGCCTTTCTTTACCATATCCATGAATTTACCCAGGTGGATGAATTCATATCCGATTACCTGATCGTCAGCATCCAATGCCATACGAGTACAGTAACCTTCTGCCATTTCCAGGTAACGAACGCCCTTAGCCAATGTACCGAACATAGTACCAACCTGGCTACGCAGACCTTTACCCAAGTCTTCCAGACCGGCTCCGATAGGCAGACCGCCTTCAGAGAAAGCAGACTGTGTACGTCCGTAAACGATCTGCAGGAATAATTCGCGCATGGCTGTGTTGATAGCGTCGCAAACAAGGTCAGTGTTCAATGCTTCCAGAAGAGTTTTGCCCGGAAGGATTTCTGATGCCATCGCAGCAGAGTGAGTCATACCAGAGCAACCGATTGTTTCAACCAGAGCTTCCTGAATGATTCCTTCCTTTACGTTCAGTGTCAGTTTACATGCACCTTGCTGAGGAGCACACCAACCCACACCATGAGTCAAACCTGAGATGTCAGTGATCTGAGTAGATCTAACCCATTTTCCTTCTTCAGGAATCGGAGCACAAGGATGGTTGGCTCCCTTCTTTACAACACACATGTGTTGAACTTCATGTGAATAAATCATAATCGCTAATTTATTATATTAAAGTGATAATAAAACTTTTTGCTAATTTCTATGTAATATCGCCTTTTAAAAGACCGCACAAAGATAAAATTTTTAATTCAGCCATGCAAGACGGTAAGTTCGTTATTTCTCGGTAGGCTGAATATTAAGTTCGGTCCCGTTAAGCAGTATCTGGTAGGTGATGGGGCCTATCTTTTTCATCATAAGCGCTACACCGCAGTATTTTTCCTGTGAGAGGCGGATTGCTTTTTCTATCCGGGCGCTGTCGTCGGCGTTTCCTGTAACATGGTATGTTACGTCGAATGCTGTATAGAGCATGGGGATGGTATCGGATGTCTCTGCTTTGACGTCGATCGACAACTTCTCGAAACGGACTCTCATTTTTTTGAAAAGAGAGATCACGTCTACGCCGCTGCAACCGGCCATAGCAACCAGCATCAAAGCTTTCGGGCGGACACCTGAACCGGTGCCGCCGTCTTCTTTGCTGGTGTCGATTGTTACCGTATGGCCATCCATCTGTGTCTCAAAGACTGAATCTTTTTTCCAGTCGAGGGTTATTTGGGCAGGCATATCGTAACTTTTTATTTAATAACTTCCTGCAGTTTAATATCTATTTCCTCTCCGTGAATGTTTTTGGCGATGATTGTACCGTCTTTGTCGACCAGAACCGTATGAGGAATGCTGTTTACTCCGTATAGAGCGGCACCTGCATTCTGCCAGCCTTTCAGGTCAGACAGTTGTATCCAGGTAATGTTGAGGTCTTTTACACCCTTTGCCCATGCATCAGCTTTGCTATCCAGTGAGATGCCAACGATTTCAAAGCCTTTATTCTTGTATTGTTTGTATAGTTCAACCAAATGCGGTGTCTCTTTACGGCAAGGAGGACACCAGGATGCCCAGAAGTCGATCAGAACAACTTTGCCATTACCTACAAATTCAGAAAGTTTGTGGACTTCACCTTTAGGGTCAGCCATTTCGAAGTCTACGAACTGTTTACCGACAGCTACATTTTTCAATATTTCGAGACGGCTCATCATTTTGTCGATACCCGGGAATGCCTTGAATGTAGAGTCAGCCTGTGAAATGATTTCAGTCTGTTGTTCCTCACTCAGGTTGTAACGGTTGTCGAACGTATATTTGGCAGACATTTTTTGATCCATATGGGCCAGGATATAGTTACAGATTGCCCGTGTGATCTTTTCGCTGAATTCGTCATACTTCTTTTCAGCGGCATTGGCTATCTCTTTATCTTCAGAACGGATGGCATCCCCCAGCTTACCCATTTCATCATAAATTGGAGCGATCTCATCTTTCAATGCCTTTTCTGCATCATTGGCCGGTGTTCCGGTCACAACAGAGAATGTGTCGAGGTTAGCGATGATTTTTCCGTTTTCAAGGGTGAATGTTGTTTTAAACAGATTGGGTTTACCACGTTCTTCGGGAACAACATCCGTTGAGAACTGAAGAGTAGCAAGCAGCGAACCCTCTTGTGTCCCTTTGAATCTGAAAGTGTTGTTTTCTACTAATGCACTGTCCAGAGGTAAGTCATCCGGATTTCCGTATTCATAGAGATATACATACTTTCCATTCAGATCGGCGTTTGATACTGTACCGGTTATTTCGTAACCCGGTTTTTCGCTACAAGCTGCAAGAAGCAGTGCGGAAGCGGCAAGAGGTAGATACTTTTTCATATATTATATGTGTTAAAACGATATTATCACCTTCGAATATGCGAAGTTATCGCTTTATTAATAATCCTTTATTCCTTTAAGCTTAAAAAGTTTTAATATTACGGAAAAGATGGATTATATTTGTCGTCTGATCAATAATAAACATAATAATGACTCGATTCCTATCAATACGATTTCTATTATTGGGCTTATTCCTGCTGTGTCCTTTTTTTAAAGGCACGGCATCGATGGCGTTCCATAAAGCGAATAATATTGATTTGTCGAATAATGCGATAATAGATATTTATCAGGATGCCCATGGTTATATATGGCTTGGAACGTATGACGGATTGAACTTGTATAATGGGAAGAATACTTATGTTTACCGTTTTGAACCTGATAATAAAAATACACTTTGCAGCAATATTATTCATAAGATATCGGGAGGTGGAGGAGAGTATTTATGGATCTCGACTTCGATGGGACTGAACCGGTTTTCATTGAGAGATCGCAAAGTGACGGAGTCGTATATGGAATATCCCGAATGCCGCCTGATTGTTGCAGACTCTCTGGAAAACACCTTGTTGGTCAGTAGGAAGAATTTTATTTCCTGTTATACTGCCCAGGCCGGTTCTTTTCAGGATATTTATACGGAAGGGATAACTCCGGATGCAGTAAAAGCCTTGTTTACCGATGGACAAGGGAATTTTTATATCCTTTCGTCTGACGCTTTTCTGAAAAAGATCGTTACGGATTATTCTACTTTACCTCTTAAATTACAGATAAAAGAAAGTAAAATACATGATAAAGGGATAAGGCAGGCTTTTTATGAAGAAGGTATTCTCTATTATGTGGATATTGAGAACAAATTGTATCAATATGGAATGAAGGATAAAAAGGAAAAATATTTGTCTGATCTTTCCGTATGGATGAAGAAATATGGGGATATATCCCGTATTGTCTCTTTTCAGTCGAAACAATACCTGGCGTTCAGGGATGGTTTATTGATGGATCTGGATGAACCGGAAGGAGCTTTTGATCTGAATATCGGTATTTTTAGTATGATTAAAGACAATAAGCAGAATATTCTTTGGATCGGAACGGACGGACAGGGTGTCAGGATGTTTTACGATAAGTCTGAGCGTTTTGACGGGTTGTTGCTGGAAGATTTGCCTTTTGTGATGCGTAATCCTGTGCGTTCGGTTTATACCGACGAAGATAAAACGTTGTGGTTCGGAACAAAAGGAGATGGATTTGTTCGTATAAAGGAGTATGATTCTTATAAGGGAAAACAAATACCTTCAGATAAGATAACCCGTTATACCACAGCCAACGGACTTTCTAATAACCGTGTATATTGTTTTTACAAGAGCCGGTATCATTCTTTGGTATGGATCGGAACGGACGGTCCGGGGCTTTCCTATTATTCGTATGAAGATGGGAAGGTATATACACTTCCCAGTAAGATCGATACAAAGTTAAGATATGTGCATTCCATCTGTGAGGTGAACGATTCTACTTTATGGGTAGCCACGACAGGGGATGGGTTGATCGAGGTTCTTCTGGAGAAAAGTAAATCGGGTCTGGTCGTTAAATATATTGATTCCTATCAACTGGAGAAGGATGGTAAAGTCTGTAACGAATTCTATTCGATGTATTATGACGGAAAATCGACTATATATCTGGGTAGCCGGGGCGGATACGGGATGGCACGTTTTGACCTGCTTACCCGAGAATATGACTTTATGTCGATGAATAATTCATCCAACCAGGCAATTGGTGACGTATTAAGCCTGTATTATAGTAGCGACTCGACCTTTTATCTGGGTGCCAGTTCCGGAATAACCCGTATGAAATGTAATTCATCAGGCACCTGTGATGTCAGGCAGTTCGACAGGAGTGACGGTATCAGCAACGATATGATTCACGGTATACTGGAAGACCGGGACGAATGTATCTGGTTAAGTACCAATAAAGGATTGACGAAATATAATCCCCGTAACAGTTTCTTCCATAACTATGGGCATCAGGAGTTGAAAGTTACAGAATTTTCGGATGACGCCTATTGGATATGCGAATATACCGGACGGTTATTTTTCGGAGGTATCGACGGTCTCGTCTGGATCGAACCCCAAAATGACCAGTTGGAAAACTTTCGGCCGGACCTTCATTTCTTTGAACTGAAGATGGGAGGGGAGACGGTAAGTCTTTACGACTATTCGGATGCAGAGTCTGCTCAACTCGTGATTCCTCCGGATATCTCGACGTTTAATATCTCGTTTGTTGCAACAGATTATATTCATGGAGAAAACTATGAATACTCTTACCTGTTGCAGAATTATAATACCAACTGGACGGAATTACAGAAGAATAACGAAATATCGTTCACCAAACTTCCTTACGGTAACTATGTACTGAAAGTCCGCTATAAAAACGATGTGTACGACTCGAATGCCCGCGAATACCTTTTACCATTGAAGGTGCTTCCTCCCTGGTATCGTTCAACCTGGGCAATCGTATTATATGTGTTTGCATTTCTTCTTTTATTAACGGGATTACTCTACCGTTTCAACCGTAGGATGGCAGAAAAGCAACAACTCGTTGCACGGAAGATCAGGGAAGAACAAAAAGAAAAACTATATGAGGCAAAGCTGAATTTCTTCTCCAATATCACACATGAACTTTGTACTCCGCTTACTTTGATCAACGGGGTGGGGGATTATATCCATACTTATGCAGAGAATACTTCGGATAATAAACTGATAAGATATATCCGTATATTGCGGGATAACGTAATAAGCCTTAACGAACTGATCCAGGAAATCCTCGACTTCCGCAAGATAGAGGAAGCGGGAATGAACTATTTCAGTATTAAAAAGACTTCCGTTTCCGATATTATCCGCAGGCAATACGACTCTTTTACCCCTATTGCTGAACAGAATGGAATAAACTTTACGACATCTCTGCCGGACTCTCTTAATTGGAATACCGATCCTACCGCTCTGAAGAAGATTTTGGTTAATTTGATATCCAACGCTTTCAAATATACGGACGAGGCCGGCAGCATCCGTATCTCGGCAACGATAGAGGATGATTCGTTAGTCATCAGTGTATATAATACTGGTAAAGGAATATCAGAAGCAGACCTGAATACAATCTTTGACCGATATCGTATACTGGGTGATCTGGATGGAAACAATTATACCCAAATGACTTCCAGAAACGGTTTGGGATTGTTCATCTGTCATAGCATGGTGCAGTCTTTGCGTGGTACGATAGAAGTAAAAAGTGAAGAAGGTAAATTTGCTGAATTTATCGTCCGGTTACCACATCTGGATGTAGACGAAGACGATACGGTAGAAGATAACGAAGAACCTGATGCCTGTATTTTAGCGACTTCTCCGGACCAGGGGGAGATGAGCATACCGGTTTTTGCAGATGATAAACCTTGCATCCTTGTGGTAGACGACAATAAAGATATTGTCTGGCTTATCAAAGAATCCTTATCCCCGGCTTATACCATAGAAGAAGCGTTCAGTGTAGAAGAGGCACTCGCTTTGATGGAGAAACAAACACCGGCTCTTATTATTACTGATATAATGATGCCGGATATAGACGGCCTGGAGCTGATCAGTCGCGTGAAGTCGGATAAGTTTACCCGGCATATCCCGTTGATCGTCGTTTCCGCCCGTATCTCCGAAAGCGATCAGGCTGAAGGATTGGACCTGGGGGCTGATGCTTACCTGACTAAACCATTCTCGTCGGTTGTGCTCCGTTCGGTGGTGAATCGTCTGATGACAAGTAAGAAGGAACTGAAAGATTATTACTATTCACCGGAAAGTGCTTACGAGCAATCCGGGGGGCAGTTGATCCATCAGGAAGACAAGGACTTTATGGATGAAGTTATTGCTATCATCACAGAGAATCTGGATAAGGAAACTTTGCGTCCCGAACTGATTGCAGAGAAAATGGGAATGAATACCCGTTCACTTTACCGGCGGTTCAAGAAAATATCTCCGCTTACTCCGACCGACTTTATTAAGGATTACCGGTTGACGTATGCTGCTCAATTGCTGGTAACGACCAATCTGAATGTACAGGAAATCATCTATAAAGTCGGTATTTCAAACAAATCCTATTTCTACCGCGAGTTCGCCTCCAAGTACAATCAAACACCCGGGGAGTATCGGAATACCCCGTAAATGACTGATTTACTGTTGGTGTCATAAATCACCAAAAGAGTGTCATAATCTGCCGAATGTAGATTATGACACTCTTTTGGCGTTTGAGGAATAACCCGGGGAAATGGAAACTAACTAATATTGCATTCGAGAATTATCACCGCCCTTGTTTGATCGGCATTTTTAGACAAAGGCGTTTTGGGAGAGTTGTTTTCTTTGGATAGTGAATGCATTATTGAGTTAACAGTAAAGTTGTGTTGTTATGAATAAATATGTAATTGTAGTAGTTAGCTTACTCTTATTCTCTGCATGTAGGGAAAATATCTCTGTAAATGTCCCGGAATTATCGGACGGAGATCCTACCACTTGTTATACGGGAGTGCAGGGCTTAAATAAAATTGTTTTTGATACTCAATGCAGCATTCCTATCCAAAGTTACAAACTCTACTCATCAGGAGAAGCGCCGGAACACGATCCGGCGACCTGGACATTAAAAGGTTCGTACGACGGAACGAAATGGGTGGTGATTGACGAACGCAAAGACCAGCGTTTCTGCTCCCGCTATCAGGAGATACTTTGCACGATAGCTAATCCTTCAAATTATAAACAGTATATGCTGGAAGCAGCCACTGAGGGAAATAATATATTGATAATAGGCGATGTCTCTTTCTCTGAAAAGAACCTTCTGACCGACTGGAAAGATTTCAGATATCCCCAAATAGACTTCGAAGTGCTCGATCCTCAGACAAGGGGGGCGTCCATTTATGCCGACCTGGTGCAGGATCCGGATACTTACATAAAATACCATGCCGAAAAGGTGGCGGAAATCCTTTTCTATACCGCTCAGGATACGATGAATGACGTGCAGACCATTCAATATAGACTGAAAGACTACGAGGGTGTATCTGCCAAATCCGGCAATCCCCCTGTTATTTCCATCGAATACAGTACACAACACATAGAGAAGTCGGCCAACGAGTCGTTGTATAAACTCGACTTTGAGACACGTGGCGTCTTATACCATGAGTTGGTTCATGCCTATCAGTTCGAACCGAGAGGTATTGGGAGTTATTCTACCAATAAGGAATTCTGGGCCTGTATCGAAGGAATGGCTGATGCTGTCCGGGCAGAAGCTGGCTTTTTTGATATGAATACACGCAAGCCCGGAGGTAGCTGGATGGATGGTTACCGCACAACGGGGTTCTTTATCCAATGGCTGAAAACCAAAGATCCGGATGCTATACGTAAATTCCATCTGACTGTCCGTGACCTGGAAGTCTGGAGTTTCGATAAAGCGATAAAAAGTGTCTTCGGTGAAGATAGCAGCATCGAAGGCATGTGGAATGAGTACCAGGCGTTCCTGACGAAATAACAAATACATTATATATTATGAAGTCTTCAACATGTTTAGCCTTAATTCTGTCCGCTTTACTGACAGGAGGAAATTTATTTGCTCAGCAGGATAAAGTCTCATTAGTGAACCCGATTATCGGAACGAACGGGATGGGACATACTTTTCCGGGAGCATGCGTACCGTTCGGACTGGTACAGTTGAGTCCGGATACCGATACGATCCCGCATAATGTGGACGGGAAATATCAACCCCGGGCTTACGAATATTGTGCCGGTTACCAGCATAAGGACAGCAGCATCGTCGGTTTCAGCCATACCCATTTCAGCGGAACCGGACATTCCGATCTGGGGGATATCCTGATTATGCCGACTACCGGCTGCCTGAAACTGAATCCCGGAACAGCAACCAATCCCGACGGTGGCTATCGTTCCCGATTCTCACACGACACAGAGATCTCCCGTCCCGGTTATTATGAGGTGATGTTGGCCGATTACGGTGTGAAAGCACAACTGACTACAACCAAACGGGCAGGAATACATAAATATACTTTCCCTAAAGATTCGAAGAATCAGCGTATTATCCTGGATATGATACATGGTATTTATAACTACGACGGAAAGGTTCTGTGGGCAAGTATCCGTGTGGAAAATGATACGTTAGTGACAGGATATCGTATAACCAACGGTTGGGCACGAACCAATTATACCTATTTCGCCATGTCTTTCTCCAAACCGGTTATCCATTACGGCTGTGATGAAAAAGCAAAAGTCGATTACCGCGGCGGTTACGGCAAATTCAATATGAAAGAGAACTTCCCGGATATAGGCGGCCGGAAGATCGTTGCTTATTTCGATTTCGATCCTGCTTCTTCGGATGAACTGGAAGTAAAAGTAGCCCTTTCCGGTGTAAGTACCGATGGCGCTTTGAAAAACCTGCATGCCGAGGCTACCGGATATAGTTTTGACCAACTGGCTTCACGTGCTGCGGATACCTGGAATAAGGAGCTTTCTATTATCGATGCGAAAGGTACTGACGATCAGATGGCGATGCTTTATACCTCTCTGTACCATACGATGATCAACCCCTGCGTTTACACCGATGTCGATGGTCGGTATCGTGGCCTGGATGGTAATATTCATAAAGCAGACAATTTCACTAATTACACGGTCTTCTCTGTCTGGGATACGTACCGGGCTTTGCATCCGCTGTTCAATATCATCAATCGTCAGGTGAATACCGATATTGCCCGTTCCATGCTGAAACATTGCGAACAAAGTGTACATAAGGCGTTGCCTGTATGGAGCCATATGGCAAATGAGAACTGGTGTATGATCGGTTATCACTCTGTATCCGTATTGGCTGATGCTGTGGCAAAAGGCTTGCCGCTGGATAAGGAAGAAGTGTTGAAAGCAATGGTCAGCAGCTCTACCATTCCTTATTATGACGGAACGAAAGAATTGATGGAAAAAGGATATGTCTCCCTCGACCGTAGTGGTAGTGCCGCTTCGTTGACACTGGAGTATTCTTACGACGACTGGACGATTTACAATACAGCTCTTCTGGCAGGTAATCGTGAAGTTGCCGACCGTTATAAAAAGCGGGCTATGAACTATACTAATGTATTCGACACCAGTATCGGTTATGCCCGTCCCCGTTATTCCGACGGACGCTGGAAAGAGAACTTCAACCTGTTGAGCACACATGGCGAAGGTTTTATCGAAGGGAATGGCCTGAACTATTCGTTCTATGTGCCCCAGGATGTAAACAATATGATCCGGCTGATGGGTGGTGACAAGTCATTCATCACCAAACTCGATTCTCTCTTTACCATGCACCTTCCCGACGAATTCTTCGCCGAAACGGAAGATGTTACCAAAGAAGGTCTTCTGGGTGGTTACGTGCATGGCAACGAACCGAGCCATCATATCCCATTCTTGTATATGTGGACTACACAACCCTGGAAAACCCAGTACTGGCAACGTGAGATCATGAATAAGATGTACCGTAACAATATCGACGGCCTGTGTGGTAATGACGATTGCGGACAGATGTCTGCCTGGTATATCCTGTCGGCAATGGGCTTCTATCCCGTTTGTCCGGGAACCGACCAATATGTATTAGGCGCTCCGTATCTACCTTATATGAAGGTTTCTCTTGAAAACGGAAAGACGTTTGAGGTAAGAGCCGAGAAGGTGAGCGATAAGAATCGCTATGTCAAATCCGTTAAACTGAACGGAAAACCTTATACCAAAGCGTATATTACTCAACAAGATATAATGAACGGGGGAGAACTGACCTTCGAAATGACATCCGCTCCGAATAAGAAGCGTGTCTTTGCCGAAGCTGACAAACCTTATTCTTTATCATCAAATTAAAATAACATATATTAGACCATGAAGAGACTATTTGTTTTAGCTATTGCTCTTTGCGGCAGCTTGTTTTCGATGAAAGCTGCTGCAAAGGCAGACCTCGTGGATTACGTAAATCCGTTGGTTGGTTCTCAATCCAAACACTCCCTGTCGACGGGAAATACCTATCCGGCTATCGCTATGCCGTGGGGTATGAATTTCTGGATGCCGCAAACCGGAAAGATGGGCGACGGCTGGGCATATACCTATGATGCCGATAAGATACGCGGTTTCAAACAAACCCACCAACCCAGCCCGTGGATCAACGATTACGGCCAGTTTTCCATTATGCCGATAACAGGTAAAGTGGTGTTCGACCAGGATAAACGTGCCAGCTGGTTTTCCCACAAGGCGGAAGTTGCCAAACCGAACTATTATCGTGTGTATCTGGCCGACCACGACGTGGTGACAGAGATCGCCCCGACAGAACGCGCCGCCATGTTCCGTTTCACTTTCCCCGAAACAGATAAGTCGTATGTGATTGTCGATGCTTTCGACCGCGGCTCTTATATCAAGATCATTCCGGAAGAAAATAAGATCGTCGGTTATACTACCCGCAACAGTGGCGGTGTGCCCGACAATTTTAAGAATTACTTTGTAGTTGTCTTCGATAAACCATTTACGTATAAAGCTACGGTAGGCGATAATGAGATCCGTAAAGGTGAGACAGAAGCACAGGAAGATCATACCGGTGCGATTATCGGTTTCTCTACCCGTCGCGGCGAACTCGTTCATGCCCGTGTTGCCTCTTCTTTTATCAGCCCCGAGCAGGCAGAGCAGAACCTGAAAGAGCTGGGCGACCGTTCTTTCGACCAGATAGCAGACGCCGGCCGCAAGACCTGGAACGAAGTGTTGGGACGTATACAGGTGAATGACGATACTGTCGACAAGCTGCGTACATTCTATTCTTGCCTGTACCGCTCGGTTCTTTTCCCCCGTAGCTTCTATGAAGTGGATGCTAATGGCAAAGTGATGCATTATAGCCCGTACAACGGTGAAGTGTTGCCAGGTTATATGTTTACAGATACCGGTTTCTGGGATACATTCCGTTGCTTGTTCCCGTTCCTGAATCTGGTCTATCCGTCGATGAATGTGAAGATGCAGGAAGGTCTGGTGAATACCTATAAGGAAAGCGGCTTCCTTCCGGAATGGGCGAGTCCCGGCCATCGTGGTTGTATGGTAGGAAACAACTCGGCTTCTGTTGTTGCCGATGCTTACCTGAAAGGCCTGCGCGGTTACGATATCGAAACGCTTTGGGAAGCTGTTGTACATGGTGCTAACGCTGTACATCCGAAGGTGTCGTCTACCGGCCGTCTGGGTTACGACTATTACAACAAGCTGGGATATGTACCTTACAACGTGAAGATCAATGAAAGTGCCGCCCGTACGCTGGAATATGCTTACGACGACTGGACAATCTATAAATTAGGAAAGGCACTCGGCAAACCGGAGTCTGAAATAGCAATCTTTGCCAAGCATGCAATGAACTATAAGAACCTCTTCGATCCGGAAACCAAGCTGATGCGCGGCCGTAACGAAGACGGAACCTTCCAGTCTCCGTTCAACCCGTTGAAGTGGGGCGATGCTTTCACCGAAGGTAACAGCTGGCATTATACATGGTCTGTTTTCCACGATCCGCAGGGATTGATCGACCTGATGGGGGGAAAGACTGGCTTCAACGCCATGATGGACTCTGTATTCAATGTACCGCCGTTGTTCGACGATAGTTATTACGGTGGTGTTATCCACGAGATCCGCGAAATGCAGATTATGAATATGGGTAACTATGCGCACGGTAACCAGCCGATCCAGCACATGATCTATATGTATAACTATTCCGGCGAACCCTGGAAAGCCCAGTATTGGGTACGCGAAGTGATGGATAAGCTCTATTTTGCCACTCCCGACGGATATTGTGGTGACGAAGATAACGGCCAGACTTCCGCCTGGTATGTATTCTCCGCACTCGGTTTCTATCCCGTTTGTCCCGGAACCGACCAGTATATCCTGGGGTCCCCGTTATTCAAAAACGTTACGCTGAATCTGGAAAATGGTAAGAAAGTAGTGATCAACGCTGCCAACAACGCTGCTGAGAACCGTTATATCTCTACCATGAAAGTGAACGGCAAGAACTATACCCGCAACTACCTGTCTCACGAAGACCTGCTGCGCGGTATGACCATCAACTGCACCATGTCTGATACCCCGAACAAAAACCGTGGTACACAGGAAAAGGATGCGCCTTATTCATTCTCGAAAGAGATAAAAGAATAATAGAAATAACAGACCCCGTAGGGGCGGGTTCTAAACCCGCCCAAAATCAAAAGGTACACCCTTTGGCACCAAGGGCAGGTTTGGAACCTGCCCCTACGAGGCCGGTTATATTGGTTTAAATCTGATAAAATATGAAACTACGAACATACACACTGTTAGCCGCGTCCTGCATCGCTTTATCCGCCACGGCACAAAATGAGAAACTGACGGAATATGTCAGGCCATTGGTCGGAACAGACGGCTACGGGAATGTCTACCCCGGTGCACAAATCCCCTTCGGAGGTATCCAGATCAGTCCCGATACCGACTCCAAATACTACGATGCGGCAGCCGGTTACAAATACAACCATACGTCCATCCTTGGCTTCAGCCTGACACACCTGAGCGGTACCGGCATCCCCGACCTGGGCGATTTCCTGTTTATTCCGGGAACCGGTGAGATGAAACTCGATCCGGGAAGCCGTGAAAACCCTGATGAAGGTTACCGTTCGCGTTATACGCACAAAAAGGAATGGGCTTCTCCCAACTATTACGCCGTTCTCTTACAGGACTATGGCGTGAAAGCCGAAATGACAGCCGGGTTGCGCAGCGGAATGTTCCGTTTCACCTATCCCAAATCGGACAAGTCTTTTATCATGATCGACCTGAACCATACGTTATGGCAATCCTGTGAATGGTCTAACCTCCGTGTTGAGAACGATTCGACCCTGACCGGCTACAAACTGGTCAAAGGCTGGGGGCCGGAGCGCCATGTCTATTTCACCGCCGTCTTCTCCAAAAAGCTGAAAGACTTCCGTATCATGCAGGACAAGAAGCCGGTTATTTATAATACCTCCCGTTTCAGAAGTACGAACGAAGCCTGGGGAAAGAACCTGATGGCTTGTCTTTCCTTTGAAACGGAAGCCGGTGAAGAAGTCATTGTAAAAACTTCTGTCTCCGCAGTCAGCACCGACGGTGCCAAACTGAATATGCAGGAACTGAACGGCATGACCTTCGATGGCCTGAAAGAAAAAGGTATCGACTTATGGGAACAGGAACTGGAAAAGTATCGCGTGACAGCCGACCGGAAGACAAAAGAAACATTCTATACTTCTGCTTATCATGCCGCTTTGCATCCTTTTATTTTTCAGGATGCCGACGGTAGTTTCAGAGGTCTGGACAAGAATATCGAACAAGCCAAAGGCTTTACGAATTATACTACTTTCTCTTTGTGGGACACCTATCGCGCCCTGCATCCCTGGTTTAATCTGGTACATCAGGACGTGAATGCCGATATCGCCAATTCCATGCTTGCCCATTATGATAAAAGTACGGAGCAAATGCTTCCGATCTGGTCTTTCTACGGCAACGAAACCTGGTGTATGATCGGTTACCATGCCGTATCCGTCCTGGCCGATATGATTGTCAAAGGTGTGAAAGGATTCGATTACGAAAGAGCATACGAAGCTATGAAGACAACCGCAATGAATAAACATTACGATTGTCTGCCGGATTACGACCGTAACGGTTACGTCCCCTTCGACAAAGAAGCGGAGTCGGTTTCCAAAACATTGGAGTATGCCTACGACGATTATTGCATTGCCCGCGCTGCCCAGACTTTGGGAAAGACGGATGATTATACCTATTTCCTGAACCGTTCCCTCTCTTATCAAACCTTGATAGACCCGGAGACCAAATACATGCGTGGCCGCGATAGTCAGGGCAACTGGCGTACGCCGTTTGCCCCGATCGCTTATCAGGGGCCGGGTTCGGTGAATGGCTGGGGCGATATCACCGAAGGCTTTACGATGCAGTATACCTGGACCGTTCCGCATGATATACAGGGCTATATCAACCTGGCGGGAAAGAAACTGTTCGAGAAACGGCTGGATGAACTCTTTACTGTCGAACTGCCCGACGATATACCGGGTGCCCACGACATCCAGGGACGCATCGGCGGTTACTGGCATGGCAACGAGCCTTGTCATCATGTCGCTTATCTGTATAATTACCTGGGTAAACCGTGGAAATGCCAGAAATGGGTACGTGAGATAGTCGATCGCTTCTATGGCAACGAACCGGGTTCGTTGAGCGGTAATGACGACTGCGGCCAGATGTCGGCTTGGTATATGTTCAACTGTGCTGGCTTTTATCCGGTTGCCCCGTCCAG
>NZ_CAJJWO010000094.1 GCF_905196875.1 uncultured Parabacteroides sp.
CTCTATATCCGGGTATATGGTCACAAAATAATCCGTTATGCCTTCCAGCGCTTCTTTCATGTTGTCCATATTCTCGTCCGCCTGCTTGATTACGGCCAGTGTGACTGCCCGTTTTCCTCCGGCCAATGATGCCCCGGTCTCTTTTTCAGGGACAATAGCGATTTTAGCCAGATCTTTCAATTGGAATATGCGATCGTTTTTCCGGATATAAATGTTCTGCACATCCTCCGGCGTACGCAGCTGCGTAGAAAATTTGATATTATATTCGTAGTACCCGTCCCGCACGGTCATGCTTCCCGGTTCGATATTATTCGAGTTGAGTGCCGATTCCAGGTCCTCCAGTGTAATGCCTGCCATTTCCAGCGTCTTTATATCGGGTACAATCTGTAACTGCCGTTTCACCATTCCGGTGATATCCACCATCGCAACTTCCGGCAATTGTTCAATACGCCGTTTGATCACATTCTCGGCAAACTGGCAAAGATCGAGGAAAGCGGCCTCACTGCTATCTGTTTTAAGCGTCAGGTTCAGGCAAAAGACCGGTATGTCGGTAGCGCTGGCCTTGATTACCCGCGGACGCTCCACCTCGCGCGGAAGATAGTTCATGGCTGCGTCTATCTTTTCGTTTACTTCGATAAATGCCAGGTCCGTATTAGTCCCGAAGTCAAAATTCAGGCGGATAATGCCGGAGCCGTCGCGGGTTTCGCTATGGATATCCCGTAAGGCGGAAACCTGCATCAGTTGCTGACGGATCGGTTTGACAACCGTGTTCTCCAGTTCGCGGGCAGATGTATTTTGTCCGGACACCTGTATCGTAATTTCCGGTATTGCAATATCTGGCAACAACGATATCGGGATAGTGAAATAAGTCACCAACCCTACGATAAAACAGGCCGTGAAAGCCATCAGTACCGCGATAGGACGTTGTAATAAGAATTTAACCATGAATTTTCAATTTTCAATTCTTAATTTTCAATTATCGTAACCGGAGCCTCATGTGCCAGATTGATATTACCGCTGGTAATGACGATATCATCCTCTTTCAGACCGTCTGCAATCGTGTAACTGTCCGCATTTTCCAGGCCGGTATGCACGTAAGTCCAATAGGCCTTTGTCTTTGTGCTGTCCAGAACAAACACCACCTGCTTTCCCGAACGCAGTACAACCGACTCTTTCGGAACGACCAACTGTTTACCCAGTGAACGGTGGATGCTGACACGTACATTCATGCCTTCGAATAACTTGCCTCTGTCCGTAACCGCCGCTTTCACCTGTACCATCCCATTTTCGTCTACCAACGGATTTATTTCGCTGATACGTCCCTCTGCTTTGACATCGCTCAGGGCAAACGGAGTTACTTCTACCCGGTCGCCGTTCTTTATCAGAGGCAGTTCATTTTCCAGAACGGTGAATGCTGCTTCCAGACTGACAGGGTCGATAATGGTGCAGAAGACATCGGAGGTGGAAGCTGTATTATATTGCTTGGCAAACAGGTTGGCTACAATGCCGTCGAAAGGGGCAGTCAACACAGCATTCTGCTCTTCATATTCGGCAAGCTGGTACTGGATCAGTGCCTGGTCGTAGCCACTCTTTACCCGGGCAAGCTGCATGGTAGCCGGAGGAACCTTCGCCGAGTCCGACAGCGCATATCCCTGGCCAATCAGTACGTCCTGCAATTCCAGTTTGGCTCGTTCCAAGGCGTCTTTTGTAGTAGCTGTTTTGTTTTTCAATCGGAAGGTCGATAATTCCGCTAATTTTTGCCCTTTAGTCACCCGGTCGCCATTTTTTACATGGATAATAGCAATCGTTTCGGCCGATTCAAACCGCAGGTCGACATGACGGCGGGCCGACAATTTGCCGTTACTGATCAGTTCATGGTTGAAATCAGTAGCCTTCAGTGTCATCACGGTCACCTCGTTGGTTTCGTCCGGTAGAACTGTTTCAACAGTTTCTTCCCCTGTACTGTCTCCTTTTTTTTCACCGGAACAGGCTATCATTCCGGAAAGGATCAGTATTGCCAGCAAATTGTAGTATTTCATATTCATATAAGCTATGATTCTGTTTTCAATTTCCAAATATACAAATTAATTGTTACGATGTTCTCGTAATTGATTTATAAATAAACTAATTACGATTTTGTCGTATGTTGTTGAGCATGTTTTTAACTTCTGTTCTCATTTCCCGTATAGCTGTACTTTCCACTTTCGGCTCTTTCGTCAGTACGGCATTGGCAGCTTTGATAAACTTATCTTCCTGAAAGAAAGTCGGTTCTGCATAGAGTTTCGCCAACAAATAATACGGATAGATCCGTTCCGGTAACATATCGATCGCGTGCAGCAATAAATCTTCAGCTTTTAGATAATTACTTTGTGCCTGCTCATTCTTTGCCACCATATAATATATCATAGGATCTCCGCTCAGCTTCATTGCCCGCTCCAGCAACCTGTTCGCTTCCGTAAACCGCTTAGTCTTGCTCAAACACTGTGCCGTCTCGAACAGCAGTTCCGGCTTATGTCCCATCAGCGGAACCAACTCTTCATACCCGTCACAAGCCGCTTCATAAGCCTTACTATTATACAACATCTTCATCGTATTCCACTTTTTATACCCCTGATAATACCTTTTCTGCTGCCAAAAAATCCATCCGCAACAGAAGGTTAAACATCCGATCATAGTGACCGAAAGTATCTTCCTCCCCTCTCGAGAGGGGGTAGGGGGTGTGTCACTGGCAACCGGCGTACAAGCTACCCCTATCAACACCACCAACACCACCCAGAACTCCGGCAACTGCAACGGATAAGACGCCAGGCTAAACACCATCAACGCCAATATCCCTCCAACCGCCCCGATCTGTCTGTTCTTCACCCCCCGGAACAAGGAATAACTTAACAACAATACAAAAACCAATAAACCAAACACTCCTTGTTCCAATCCTATCTGTAGGAACTCATTAAATCCATATTCCGGACATCCGGCCACCAGCTTTTCTGTCTCCGAAGCCTTACCGGAAGAAAAATATTCAGCTTGCGCTTTGGCATAAGCCGCCGGAAAACCCCCGAGTCCTGTCCCTGTCCACGGCTGTTTCGTTATAGCCTGCGTCGTTATTTTCCATAGAAGTAGCCGGCCATCGGCCGATTCTTTTTTCAGCACGTAAATACCTGCCAATGCACCGGCTACAAGGATCAGTATCAAGAAAGATGATACTGTAGTTAAGGTTCGGTGTTTTTTTATGAATAGCTTTGTCTTTTCCCATCCGATACGTTGTACCCAGTAAACCCATCCGCACGAAACCGCCGCCGCAATCCAGGCCGCCCGACTCATCCCGGCAGGCAACACGACAATAATAGCCAGCAAACTGATCCAACCCAGATAGTACAGGTAAACCTTTGCCTGCCGCCATTCCCCTTTTTTATAGCCGTCGAACAGTAGGATCATCCATAAGCAAACCGGCAATACCATCGCGAGATATCCCGAATAAGGCCCCGGATTATAAAAATCCCCGGTCAGTCTGAACAGTGAATGGTTCGAACCTTCAAATCCATGTAATTGACGCATCCCCGATACCGCTTCAATCAATCCGGTCCCTGCAATCATTACCAGGAAAAAAATCTTCGACTGCGGCCATCTTGTAAATACGAACCGTAACAGGAACCATAGTATAACTAATTGTCCCCCAAACAGCATTTTCTCCGGTTCGGGATTCAATTGCCAGTCGTAAGTAAACGCAACAATAGCTGTTAAAGCTAATACCAGTCCATCTGCAATCGAAGGAACAAACGTTTTTCCCTTCTTTATCAGTACAGTAGCCACCAGGCAGCATGCTGCCAGCAGCAACATCGTCAGATGAAACCAGTAAACCTTCCCCATCACCAACCCGTTTACCAAACTGATGTCCGTGGCAAAAACGGTGCACAGCAGAAAAATTCCGCTGATAGCGAGTAGGGAATAATTTATGTATAGTCTATATTTCATAAATCAACTGTAAAATACTGTTTTCCATCTTTGTAAATAAAAACCTGTTCCTCTCGCCCTTTAGTCCGATCGCGTAACCATAACAATGCGTTATCAGGAACTAGATAATTCAGTACCCTCTCGCTAGCCGTTTGCGTTCCGAGCGATTTCCAACCGTTTATCCCATCCTGATAGAAAAGCTCGTATTCGTCTCCCGGCCAGACATAATTGTCATCATTACGCGGAGAAAAAACTATTTTCCTGATAGGAGTAACTTTTCCCAGATCGTATGCGACAAAACAAGAACTGTCGCCTATAGAAAAATAACTTAATATATCTCCATCGGTAATATTGTCTAACCAGCTTTCCGGCCATGGATAATCACCTATCCTGTTCAATTTGATTTCTTCTCTGTCTGTGGAATCTGCTAAAACCGCAAACTCAGCAAGTTCCAATATATTATCCGGGGGACTGACAAAACGTATATATCTGTACGTTTTGTTTATATCCGGCGGTATCAGTTCGTAGTAGTTTGATTTGAGTGTGTCATTGAACTGATATAATAAATCTGCATTTGAGAAGTCCCTGTTCAGAGATGCTTCTATTCGAGAACCGATAATTCCGCGATGTTGAAAATCCTTATAAGTGCCGAATAAAGACATTTTCCGTTGAAGGATAGCTCTTTTCAAATTCCCGGTATCCGCTTTCAATACGGTAGTTTTTTCCCTGGTATAAATAAATGGATAACCTGCTGCCCGGTGGTTGTGTCCGTCCGAGACTAATGGCTGATAGATGACATCCGGTTCCAGATTCCGGAAAGTCACATTCCCTTTGTTATTGTAGGCTATATCGACCGGAATCCACCCGTTCGGACTGAAAACTCCCAGATAAACATATTCTTCATAGCCGGACTGAACAGGGATGGAAACTTCATTTTCCCCATAATAATTGGCAGATACATCTTTTATAAAACGATCCCTGAATAGAACCGGCATCTTTTCGTCCGTTGTTATTCCTGAAAAAGATTCTTCCTGTGTTCCGAAACAATAACGGTAGACTTTTCCTTTTTTTCGCCCGTCGCTTCCGGGGTTGATTCGGGATGCTTCAAACTCATTAAAGCCGAACTGAATAAACTTTCCGGTCGTATCTCGTAAGGTTGTCCAGAAGTGCGGATGCTGGTATTCGGGTGAATAAACAAAATATTCGCAGGCAACCGGAATACCACAGGCACGCATGGCATAAAGTATGACATCGCAAGCTTCTCTGCAAAATCCGACACGATGGTAAAACAAGAAGTCAGCACTTTGGTGAGGTATATTAAAATCCGTATCCCAACGGTAATAGACCCTTTTCAATTCTTCATCAACAGCTTTGCTTGCTTCTATCACATCATCTCCCTGATAAGCCGAGTCGAGTATCGCGGTATAATGGTCATGATACAACTTTCGCCACGACGACAACGGTTCATCCCCGATACGATAGGGGAGGACCAGTTCGCAGAAATCATCGAATCCGAGACTCCGGTTCCACGGATATCTTTTCCATACATCGAAAGCCAGATCGATATTCTCTATCAGGTAGTTTGCTGTTATCACTTTTGCATCATATACTTTAGGAAGTGAATAGAAAGAAACCCGTTGCCATTTTTCAATCACTTCTTTCGATACGGTCTCTCCTTTATCTTTTTGTATCAATACCGGTTTGATAGAATCCAGTTGCCACCCCTCATATCCATACCAGCGTGGCATATTGCTGATCAGGAAACGGGCCGCTTCCAGTTTCTCCGGATTGTTTTCATAATGTGTCAACACCTTTTCCAATTCGCCCCGATTATCTCCGGCAAACAGGAGAGCCTGTTCCAGACGTTTGCTATTCGATGAATTGCATGCCGCCAGAATGATGCTGATAAATATGTTTAATCCTATAATAAATAGACTTTTCATGGCTTTCGGTTTAATGAATTACTTTTAAAAAACGATCCCATCTGAACTTATCCGTATACGGATCTATTGATTTCCAGATAATCCAGGCTTTCCCTACAATATATTCTTCGGGTAATAATCCCCAATAGCGAGAATCTTGCGAGTTCATCCCGTTATCGCCTGCCATGAAATAGTAGTTTTTCCGGAAGCGGTATCCGTTGATCGGATTCCCTTTAAGAAAGACCGTTGATTCCTTATATTGAAGCTCTCCTTGCTGTTCCCATTCGATCAGCTTTTTATACAGTCGATAGTTTGTTTGATCCAGTGTGATGGAATCTCTTTTTTTCGGAATATAAAGGGGACCAAAATCTTTGATATTCCAACCGATGATACTATCATAAGGAAAGCTGTGGAATATTTCGTCCTGAAATTTTTCTGTAACAGCAATCTCCTTTTGTGACTCTATATTGCCAAGGGGTATTTGTACACCTTCAACATGAAAAGATCCGTTTCGGATAGATAATGTATCACCAGGTAACCCGATACACCGTTTGATATAATATTTGAGAATATGCATTTCAATTTTATTCCAGTTGTTGGGATGAGGAAAATTGAAAACCAGAATATCATTTCGTTTTATCTTTTTGAAGCCGGGGATTCGGTAAATCTCTGTTTGCTCGTTTCTCATGGAGGCAAAGATATTGAATAGACGAGGCCCGGTTGTTAGTTTATTTACCAATACATTATCGCCGATCGTTAATTCCGGTTCCATCGAATCGCTAGGGATACGGAAAGATGCGAAAAAAAAGACCTGGAAAAATATCCAAAGAGCAACCATAGCGAAACTTATCAGTAATAAATTCACTCCCCGGTCAACTATTTTGTTAATTGATTTCTTTGCCATGTCTATTTTTTCCGATCTTATTACCACCAAACCTGTTTCCCGTTTTCGTAGGTAAACGGCCTGTGTTCTTTCCCTTGTGTATGATTATGGATCATGAATAAAGCGTTTTTAGGTATATTGTGGTACACGAGTTTGTAATCTTCTGCCTGCTGTCGGCCTAAAGAGATCCATTTCCCATCCCAATAAAATAACTCATATAATTCCCCTGTGACTATTCGATTATCATCGCTTCTTGGATAAAATTCTACTTTCCCGATTTCATGGGCTTGTTCCATATCGAGGATGATGCGTTGCTGTTTTTCGGATTTATCCGGTTGATAAAATGACACCCGGCTTCCATCTGAGATGTTCTCAATCTTATATTTCCGTAAATTTTTTGTGCCTGTCCAGTTACCTTTTATCAATTTGTTGTCTTTTCCGAACACTTTTATTTCAGCGATACAGAATGGTTCACATAATGAGGAGACGTTCTGAAAATCACATATTATATAACGGTATTTTGTGTTTCCTATGATATTGAAACTATCGATATAAAATGGCTGTTTGTTAATCGTGTGAACAAGGGTACTGTCAGATAAATCACTTTTGTTACACATATAAAATTGCGTACCAATAGTTCCGGTTGCCTTTATTGCCGTATGTAGGCGGTATGGCATTTTTGTGTGAAATGTGGCAGTATTCTCTTTTTCAGTTGTTTTGGGAGACAAGAACCTGAATTCCCCTTCGGCAGTCAGGATAAAGGCATCCCCGGCAGGGATCATTGCTCCGTTATCATAGAAAGCGGGTAAATAAAGAATGTTGACCCCCATTTTATGAAAAGAAGACTGTTTTTTTTCGGCTACACTCCAGCATACAGGATTCCATTTCCCTACATCATAGCAATATAAGTAAATATGCTTTTGGGGATGTTGATCATTCCATAGAGGCACTTTAATATCTTTACATACAATATATTTATCTGTGATATCCTCTATTCCAGGATCTTTGAATAAGGCTGGAATTTCTTCCTGAGCAATCAGTGCTAAACTGTTTTTTTGTATCTCATAATTTAATCGATACACTTTCGGTACAGTTCTGCAATAATTTAGGGAAATAAACGGAGGTAAATCTTTTACTGCCGGGCTATAAGTGTTAACCCAGAACATATCACTGATTAACATATCATCTTTCGATGTATAGGGTCTTTGAGTGTTATCATACAGTTTTTTTACCGGTTTATCATTGATTATTTCAGTCCAGAAATGTGTATAACCAAAATTACCCCATCCCGGATGAGTGTTTAAAACAGCCGGAATACCGTTTGCCCTTAAAGCTGCAATTTGGTAAATATTGTTTTCTAAGCAAGAGCCCATTTGTGCGGCAGCTATATTTTGGAAGGTTGTTGGAAGCAGTTCTTTATATTCTTCATCATAGATAGGCCATTCTCTCAGGAAAGTCGTATCTATGTGATGGATAATAAGTTCACTTACTTCCGTATTGGATTTGTTTTGTGCTGTGTCTCTCAATATGGCATACTTTCGATCAAAGAAATCCAATGCCTGTTCCCAATAGTAGTTACTGGTTGTATAGGGGAGAATATATTTATGAAAAGTTTCGGTGTCGATATCTTTGCACCATGGATATTGACGCCATATTTGAAAGTTCCTGTCTATGTGACGTATTAGAAAGTCAGATGACAATTTCTGAATATCCGGTAGGTATCGGGGGAATATTGCTGTGTTTGGATATAACTGTTTAATACTGTCGCATATAGAATATTGTATATCATTATCGTATTTGCCGTATTTTTTATGATGGTTTATGAGTGCATCATAAAATGGCTTTATTTTTTGGATAGAACTGCTATCTATAGCTTGCTTACCTATTATGTTTTTAATCAGGAAACGGGCAGCCTCCTGTTTCTCCGGATTGTTCTCATAATGACTCAATACCTTTTCTAATTCACTTCGATTACTTCCTGCAAATGTAAGTGCCTGTTCCAAGTGTTTTTTATCTAGTGAACTACAAGCTATCAGAAAAATTGCAATCAGGATGTTTAATCCTGCTATAAAACTTCTTTTCATGACTTTCAATTTAATGAATTACTAAAAATGAATCCGAATAAATTTATCTGTTGTGGATCTGCCTATTACCATATCATCCTAATAATATATTCTTAGTGTAATAATATCCAATAACGCAAATTATATGAGTTCATTTTGTTGCCACTTAACATATGGAGTAATAATTATCCTGGGAACTGTCTTTATTAACGTGATAGAACCTTTTTTGGATGGTACATATAATAGTTTGAAGTTAATGATATTTTATACTATGAAAATATCAAAAGAATCACTCTGAAATATCAAGTATTCAATTTTATCTCAATCGCTTGGATTTGAGAAAATGAAAATTTGTATTTTTTTATATTTTATAAATGTTGTCTCCAACAAGAACTTCTTTCTGTTTGTAAGGGAAACTAGTAGTTCTCCTATACATTCTTATAGGAATGTAGCAAATACTCTTTTGGGAGAGTTCTTCTAGATTTACTTCGTTGTTAATTGATTTTTTTTGTTAGACTTGTTTGATAAGTATTTTCTTTCGATATTTGTTTTAAATACAATTCTTTTATTGTAGGATTTAATATCGGATTTCCTATAAGAATTACATTGTTATTTTTGTTAAGCAAAAATGTTTGTAGTTTAATATTACTTGGAAATTTATTTTTTTGATTAAAAGAATCTTTTTTGTCAAAAATGACAGGGTATTTGAAGTCGGATTCTTTTAAAATGTAATTTATTTCTTTGTAATTATTTGAATTTATTATAAAGATGAATGAAATGTTGTCTTTAGTTACATCTTCAAACTCTTTTATTAAATCTTTCCAAAGGTGCATTTTTAATTTGCATGCAATGCATCCAATGGAATCAATGTAAGTCAACACTTTAAATTCTTTATCTAAGTTTATTTTGTTTTCTTTTAAAGAGTTATAATTGCTAGATTGAATATCTGAAGGGAAAATTACATTTTTGCCGATCCATTCTGATATTGTATTTTCGTTTGTCTCATTTTCTGATTTGCAACTACAGATAAGAATAGTTAATGTGATAAATAAGTATAAATGTTTCATAATCTATTGATTTTTAATGAGTTTTATTTTCTGAAAACTAAGAATGTCGTCATTGTAATTAGGATTTTTAAAATGACTACAACTTATATATAATCCATCTTCTCTAATTATATGAGCTGTGGGTACATAGGTGAATTCAGGGAAAAGTTTTTCTCCTATAATGTTTAGATCTTTATCTAAGATAATAATAGTAAATTGTTTTTTACCATAACGCGTGATTTCTAAAAAACTGTCATTAGTGTCAATTTCTGTTTGTGGACACGCAAAACGATAATATACATTTCTGTATTTGTCATATAGAATGTCTTCATAAGTTGCTTCTTCACAGCTGACTTGTAATATTTTATTGAAGTCATTTGTTTTTAATCTGTTTATTTTTACTTCTGGTATATACTTGCTTTTAATTTGTTTTGTTTTAACTGTTTTGTGGTCAGGAGAAACTATATATAGAGAATCACTATAAAGAAATGAATATATAAAATTATTACCATCGAAAGTTCGTCTATATTGATAACCAAATCCAGCATTTGTGCCTAAATCTTCAAATGTGATGATTTGTGGATATTTTAATTGTGTTAATTCTACTATATTGCTAATTGTATCTATAATAGCAGATAGACTACTTTTTTTTAATATATCACGACCGTAAGTTTTGTTTAAATTTTGCGTTAGATAAAATTTGTTGTTGTATAATTCTATTCTTCCTAAAGAATGAAGAATTCTTGTAGGGAATTCTTCATTAATTGCTTTTGAGAAATCAAATTTATTGACAATCTTTCCCTCTCCATCGCTCTTGTATAAGTATGTAGTATATGGACTTAGTAAATATATTTCATTTGGATTTTTAATGTAAAAATCATTTATATATCCAACTATGCTGTTTTCTCCTTCAGTGTCGTATGTTATTTTTTTATATGTTTCTCCTCTAGAAAGATTGTATATAATTAATTGAGGTTTTTGTTTATTTATGAAAGCAATGTATTCTGAGCTGTCATTTTTATAATAAGAAATAGTACTTAATGGAATATATGTACTATCATCTAAATGTATATTTAAATACTCATTTGATGCTTCTAAAGTGTAAATTGGTTTATCTGTATCTCTGTTTTTTTGTGTACATGAGATGAGAGTGATAAATAATATTGTGTGTAATAGTGTTTTCATGAATTTTATTTTATGTTGAAAATGACTGAATAAAAAGTTTATTTATTGCAATAGATAATAACTATTTTATTCAGTCATAAGTATGTTTTTATAAGCCGCAAGGACATCCTAACCCAAAACCGTTATAGCATAAGACGTAGTTACGGTCTTCCCAGAAGCAATTGAAACCAACTTCGCGACGAGCTAATGCTTCCACATTAGCAAGTGCCAAGTCTGACAGTTCCACCTCATTTTGACTTTGACTGAAATTCCAGCCTGCTGTAACAGCGATAGCAGCGATAATTATGATGCCAAATAACTTCTTCATATCTGTATCAATTTAATTGTTTGTTTTATTAATTATTAATCAGGCTATTTTCTATCTTTGCCTACTATTTTCAGATTTGATAGCCGAACGGCACCTGTACCATTCTGTTTTGTCAGTTATATTACCATCATACACCTCCTTTTTGGGGTCTCCGGGAGTTTGCTTGTACAATTTTCGAGGTCGTGCAGCAAACTCCCTTTTGTTCGATCACCGAACATTCCCTTTTATCCTACCTTTGATGGGTTGGTTGTTAATACTATTGTACTTGATCGTTACGACTTCATCGAAGAATCCTGTATCCTTCGGTGTCATCTTAATTCCCACCCGGAGAGTTTCTCCGGGCTTCGCAGGTCGTTTGTCATACGTGGCTGCCGTGCAGCCGCAGGTGGTACTTACGTCCACTATCACGAGGGGATTGTCCCCGGTGTTTTTTATTTCGAAGGTTGTTTGTTTTATTTCTGATTTGTCGAATGTGCCGAAGTCTATTTCTGTTTGTATAGCTTCAGCAGTTGTTTTCAACATATTTTTAGCCAGACTGTCTTTTCCGGTTATTTGTTTTAGATAGAGGTCTTTTATAGCCGTGTTGTGTACTGGATTTCCTAAAGCTGCTACTTTATTATTTTTGTCTAGCAGAAATGTCTGGAAGGTCATATCTGCGGGGAACTTATTCAGTTTGTTTAGCTGATCGTCCATATCGATACACATAGGGCGGTCAAAGCCATCACGTTTCAGCAGATAACGTATTTCTTTGTAATCTTTTGAGTGAAAGAAAAAGAGGAAAGGAATTTTCTCTTGTGTAACGGAATTTGTATATTCAATCAGTTCTTTCCACTTATGTAATTGCAGTTTACAGCTGGTGCAGCCGATAGAGTCTACATATATCAATACCTTATATTCTGAATTTGGAATCTGATAGTCAGTTGTGTCTGTCAGATAACGAGTGAAGATTAGGTTTTCAGGGAATACAATTTGTTTGCCTTGCCATTCGTTGACAAGTTGTACAATCCGTGTTTCCTTTTCTTTCTGTTCGTTTTTGCAGGAGAAGAAGATAGGTAATAATACTAGTATGATTAGATTTAAAGTTTTCATCTTGTTCTCTATATTTTGAATTCTATAATCGGATCATCGCTTTTTACTTCGGTTGCGACGATCGTGTTCGTTTCTTCGTTTATGTCGATGCCATATATAGCATGATCGAGGGTATATTTACAAACCGGATTTCCTTGCAGGTCGAAAACGTAGATGAATCTTCCTCCGTCTTCCGGCCGTTCTCCACGCTGATAGGTGGCTAGCTTGTCTTTGAATTTAATACCCTGAAATACAGCATAGATATGCTTGCTTGTTACTTTTATATCACTAAACCCCATGATTCCATTCGGAATTCCTGAACCGTCTTTACCTGTTTGAAACTCAGGTTCTCCTGCCGGACCATATAGGACTTTATGTGTATTGTCATTTAAATTATAAATTTCTATTGTTTCTCCCAACTGGGTAGCCATAGCTAAGACACCATTGTCAGGATTATAGTCCATAAAACTTCGCCATGCCTGTGCCAGTGCCGGGCGAGAAGTCTTTTCATTAGTTGTCTCGCTGGGGATTGTACCATTACTTTTGGTCGCTTTACCATTCTTGTTTACTTCCCAAAAACGATGCTCTCCCATATAGTCAGGAATCAAAAAGCCCGATTCCATCGTGCGAAAGTCCAAAGAACGAACAAGTTTCTTGTCTAGTTTAATCTCCTCTACCCGTTCCGCAGAACCGGTAGAAGGAGATATTTTCCAGCGGGTAATTTCCATCTTATTGGGATCGAGGGCCCACAAAGAGTCTAAGGAGTTAAATTGGATGTTTGCTGCTGATAGCATCTCCTCCGGTGCTTCTCCACGTTTGCCGAATGAAGCAATATGTTTCCACGCCGGATAGGTAAACGCATGTAGATAGTGATCTATGTTATGTAGATCCATTACAACGGCAATACTATCTCTGACCGTTACCCGGAATGGATAACGGAACAGAATAGTATCCAGGTTGATAACCTGTGCACTGAGCGCCTTGGTTTTGGTAAAGTCTGAGTATCTCGGGAAGTGCGAATCCGGAGAACTCGTGCAGGCGCCCAGGCAGCTAATACCTATTAATATATAAAGGAGATGCTTCATTGTTTATTCAAGGCTTAAGCCTGTGATTTTCATTTCTACCCAATATCCATTACACTCTACGGATCCGTTACCGTAACAATTACCTCCACTTCCGTGTTCACCGTTAGCTAATGCTTCGATATTTTCTAACAATAGTGTCGGTAAATCGTTCTTTTGACTGGTCCAAAAACAAAAGCCCGCAACTAGGCAAACCACAAATCCAATTAGCGTTAATTTTTTCTTCATATCAATATTAAATGTTTGTTGCAGCAAAAATAGAGAGGCTTTTTATGAAAAACTCCTAGATTTTACCTATATTTTACCTAGATTCTATTTGAAATGCTGTTTTTCTCATTGTTTTTCCTTTTTTTGAATGGTTCTTTCTTATTTTTGTGTTCAAAATAAATATGATAATGAATTTGGGTTTATCAGGCAGGTTGTATTTGATTATTGCGGTTTCTGTAATTGCTATAGGGATAGGGTATTGGTTCTCCTATAGTCTGCGTACTAAAGTGACTGAAACCTGGAAACAGACTTTGTGGGAAGATTGTACGAACAGGATGAGAGAAATTGATGTGAAGAAAATACATATATTGTCTCCAACAGTTTCTTCTGATATCAAAATAGAGACAGAAGATAAAACTCTACATTTAAAAAAGGACGGTACCACGTCGTTAACTACCGCTGAAAAAGATTTTCTTGCTGACCAATATTATTTATCACTCAAGAATCCTGTGAAAATCGAAACGCTGGATAGTCTTTTCCGATTGAAGTTGATGGAGAATGGTTTTACTTTTAAAACGGCCGTGTCACTTTATAATAATGAAACAGCCAAAAAGACATTTTATGGTCAAGAAGACGTGAAAGTCCTACATGATTATTTGAAATTGACATACAAAGTAGATATTCGAGATGTTATTCTCTTGGAGGGATATGTTAAGGGCGGTTGGTTAGAAAACTTATTGTGGGGTAAAGGCTATTATATCTTGCTATCTCTAATTATCTTTGGGGCTTTGGTTCTGTTAGTCTTGGAAAAGAAGAAGTTAAAGTGTTTGAAGCAATCTGTCCCCGAAAATAAGCTGCTCGAGGCAATCCCCTTGACTTTGCCTGTTGAATTTGTTCGGCAGAATGTGGAGTTGATTACAGAACCTGTACTTGAAGAGAAGCATATACAGCCAGGGTTAAATTTGCAACCAACAGCCATAGTTATTTTTCTGGATGAAGAGAAACACTCTTTAGTTTATGAGGATAAAGTAATACCGCTTGCTCCGAAAGTATTCGGTTTGTTTTATCTGTTGGCGCAAGGGAAAGATTATTTCCAATCGTATGATTTCTTGCTTCAAAATCTCTGGTCGGACGAGGAGACTGCAGATAAAAAGCACCTGGAGCAACTCGTGATCCGTTTACGTAAAGACCTAAAGGATATTCCGTGGTTGAATATTGATACTATACGAGGAAGTGGGTATCAAATCAAAGGAGAAAATGATATAAAAATTATTATTAAACAGATAGAATATAATAATGAGTAATTATATTATTAGGGGATTACGTCCAAACAACAAATTTCTCTCATTGAATAATTCATTCTATAATCGTATTTTTTTCGTTTGACATATATCAAACGAAAGAAACATATATATGCTTTATTCATTTGATGATTGCCAAATGAATAATAGTATGAGAATAAAATATGTATTCTTTATATATAGCTAGGTTTGTTTACTCTTTGTATAATCTTATTTCAGATTTATAATTTGTAATTGAACATTGCAGTTGTTTGTTTCATCATCTAGTATACGGCACCATACTTTATCGCTCAGATAGAATATTTGATCGGAAGATGATTGTACATAGTCGATGTCGTTGATAACAGCGGTTGACGTTGTTAATTCATGTGTCTCTTTATTGTATAGTACCCATCTATAAGGATTTTCTTCAACATAATAGTAGTAGGTTAATAATAAGAAGTTACTGGAGTTGCTGAACCCCCACATCATTGCAAAATCCTGTAATGGAATTGTTTCAGAATCTTTTTTTCTGAGGTCTTCCTTTAATCGTTGCTTTAAGTTGAATTGATATTCTACAATAGCTGTGTCTTTTGTGACGTATGAGAGATTATCCCAATTCCTGTCATAATAGTAAACAGCCTGATCCAATAAATTGGTATATAAGCTTAGGAATTCAAATTTATCCTCTTTCGGAATATCAAAATCTATCTTCTTGATAATATTATTCTCCTTATCTGTAGTCCATATACCATAAGGTAGATGCTCTTCGTAATAGGGCAAAATGCATAACTTTATTTCGTCTTTTAATACAGCAAAATCTCTGACATATAAAGTCGTCTTTTTTGATTCTATAAACTTTCCTTTATAACTGTATTTGTTTATTTTTTGTGAATGACCGTCGAGTATGTATATTTGATTAAGAACCGGATCAATTGTAAATGTTCTTATGCTAATGAATTCTTCGAGGGCATTTCCATAATGGTTGATCTGATTAATGAATTTCCCTTCCAACGTGAAAATCAGAATGCCAGCTTTCTTATTATCTAATAGAATCAAGGTGTCATCGTCTAGAAAAATGTTTTGGATGCCTGATATTATGCATGAGTCGTTTGTGTTTAACTCAATGTAATCTAACGACTTGGCGAATTGAGAATATTGAATAGTCTCTTTTGTGTTATCTAAATCAACAGTTATAGTTGGGATGGAAATATTGTCTTTCTTTGTACACGAGATTACAAGACTGAATAAGATAAAAAATATAAGTACTTGCTTCATTGCTCTTTTGTTGTTTGTTTACAAATGTATGGGTACTTCCATCAAGAAGCAAGTATTAAGATGTTTATTTCATGTATGGCTTACATACTAAATAAAAAAGTCCCGAGCTAAAACTCGGGACTGATTTGTGAAGGACTATTCGATCACTGGTCTGTCATCTTCACCTCCCGGATTACTGCCGGTTGTTGGCACCCCTTTCTTTTCGAAATTGGTATCCTTACGGGCTTTACGCAAGGCAGAGCCGGGTGTGAAAACAATTCGTGGAGTTTTGATCATGGAAGTTTCGAAACCCTCTTCATCGACAGAACCTGTCGAACCTAATCCGTAACGGAAATTTCCGAATTCACCGAACTGTACCCGTCTACCGGCAGCCAGATGCTTTTTAAACAAATGATTCATACGGTCGGCCACTCCCTTCACCTGGTTGGAAGGGATACCGGCTTCACTAATCTCGCCCAACAACTCTTCGAAACTTACCAGATCCGAGTAAACAGCCTGTGCATACAACTTTTCAGGGTTTTCTTCCTTGTCTTTCCCTAAATTGATTCTTTTTACTAAACGATACTTTAATGACATACTCTTTCAATTTTTGAATGTTAATAGATAATACTGTGTTTGTTCTCGAGAACATGACAAAGATACCATCTGCTAAAAACACAAAATCGGAATAGGTCGGGTTATCAGGATATCGGTTGGCTTATCTGGTAGTAATTACTCAAATCCAAATAACCGAACTGTATATCGCCATTCATGCACATGATAATGCGGTTATTTTCTTTGTCGTAGCAGAAATCGGCAATCTTATCCGTTTGGGCTATTTACTTAATATGGTGTATCATATTTTGATTTCTATTTTGTTCCTTGGATGTTTGTTATGTAGAATCTTCTTCTGTTTATTGGAATTGACGTGTGTGTAGATTTGGGTGGTTACAATGCTACTATGGCCTAATAGGCTTTGAATATACTTGATATCTACATCTTCTTCTAATAATAATGTGGCAAAAGTATGGCGAAAAGTGTGTGGCGTGATATGTTTTGATAGATTAAGTTCTTTAATGCATCTTTTTACAAGTAGCCTTACCGATTGGGGGGATATTTCATGCCCAAGCCTATTAGTGAAAAATGACGTTGTGGGTTGAGTTTGTTTATAGTACTCTTTCATTATGGTAATTATCCCCTTGGAACAAATTTGTATTATCCGTTCTTTACTTCCTTTTCCGTATACTTTAATTGTACCTTGTGTCAAATCGATATCATTCCATTGAAGCTGGCATAATTCAGAGACTCGGACACCTGTGGCAAATAGTAATTCAATTATTGCGATATCCCGGGTTTTAGCTTTATATGTATAACTGTCATGGTTGGCTTCTTTCATTCGTTCTTTATATAAATATTCCAATATCAGTTTTATTTCGTTACTGCACATGACAGTCGGTAAAATGTAAGGCTCCTTCATATGTATTTTCATTTTTCTAAAAGGATTTATAAATGTTTCATTCTCAAACTCATAGAATGAAAAGAATGCTTTTGATGATGCTATTTTTCGCTTTATGGTCTTAGGCTTGAAGTCTGAAATCTTTTGTAGATAGGCTTTTATCATGTCTTTTGAAACAGATTCCATCACTTCTATGGAGTATACTTCATAGAGAAAGTCTTTTAATTGTTCCAGGTCAATTTGATAAGCTGCTATAGTCTTCTTGCTCAATGCTTTTTCATATTGGCAGTGAAATATAAAGTCAGATAGAGCGCTACTTACCTTTTTTGCTCCTTTTGAGTCAGCTGTTTGTATTTCCATATTCATCATAAATTTAATAATGCCGCGAAGTAACGTGAATAACATATATAAAGCTAATTATCAGGTAGAAAGTAGGAAGACGAACAACTGATAACTTAATATTATGGATACATTTGATGTTATAATTCCGACTT
>NZ_CAJJWO010000095.1 GCF_905196875.1 uncultured Parabacteroides sp.
ACACGAAATCATCATAATTCTTAATACCCGTTACCTTTATGTCGGCAATCTTATACCGTTTGGGAAACGAATAATTAATGACCGGCACTTCTGCCGGTGCTTCAACCTTGGTAGTGTCACTTTCCTGGGCAAATGCTCCGCAGGCAAAACCTAGGAAAATAAAAAACAGCACTATTCTTTTGTACATATAACAGCTATTGTTTATAAGATTAATTGCTCACTTGTTTTACCGAAACGACGTTCGCGTTGCTGGTAATACAATATAGCTTCATACAACTCTTCTTCTCTGAATGCCGGCCAATACACATCGGTAAAGAAGAATTCCGCATAAGACGCCTGCCACAGCAGGAAGTTGCTGATGCGTTTTTCTCCGCCGGTTCGGATCAATAGATCCGGATCGGGAATGCCTTTAGTCGTTAGGTGGTCCGAGACAACTGTCTCGGTTATATCGTTGGGGTTTATTTTCTTTTCCTGTACTTGAACAGCGAGCTGTCTGACAGCTTCCGTTATCTCCCAGCGGGAAGAATAACTGAGAGCCAATACGAGCGTGGTACCTGTATTGGCAGATGTTTGTTTTATACAATCCAGCAAAGTGGCATGTGCATCTTCGGGCAGACGGTCCAGATTACCGATAGCCATCAGACGGACATTATTTTTCATCAGATCCGGCGTTTCACGATGGATGGCCGACACCAGCAAGCTCATCAGAGCCTTTACTTCTGCTTCCGGACGATTCCAGTTTTCTGTTGAAAAGGTGTACACTGTAAGGTACTTCAGCCCAATAGCCGTTGCCGCCTCAACTACTTTACGTACGGAGACAACGCCTTCCTGGTGTCCATAGCTCCGGTCTTTTCCCTGCGCTTTGGCCCAACGTCCGTTTCCATCCATAATAATCGCCACATGTTGCGGCAAGCGATTTTTGTCTATTTCCTCAATCAATGACATAGTGTTTTCAGTATCTAAACGTACTGTTGCTGTTTATACTATTACATGGCCTGTTACGCGGACCGAAGTCCCAGGTAACAGATAGCAGTAAAAATGAATACCAATCTTTGTTCTTCAAGAAACTGCCACCGGTCTGATAAGGATTATCCAATATTGCATTGCTATCGTCCGTCACATCGAAATTATCTCCGAATAATTTACGGAACGAGAACTCGCAACCCAGGTTGATCCTGTTCTTGACCTTATATTTCACTCCTACCCCTAACGGGATATTCGGCCCGAAAAACATTTTATTCCCTGTACCCACTGTGACACCCAGTCCCAGGAGAACATACGGAGTAAAACGCTTCGCCCCTGCATAAGCAAATTTATCACTGTACGGCATGAAGTTGAACTCCATCTGGCCGCCCAGCTCTATCAGGCTACGGCTGAACGATGCTTGCGCATTGTCAGGAAAAACATTTTCCAGTCCTTCCGTACTGCCGGATACCTGCCCCCACATCAGATTGCTTTTAAAGGCCCATCTGAAATTGGGATTATAACGGAACACAACCCCTACCGCGGGGTTCATCCCTTTGAAGAAAGCATTCTTGTTGGCATCCCCCATATAGAAGGCGCCTCCTGCCATCCCGCCTATTTCATATTTATATTCCTGTGCGTGGAGACCGGTAAATGAGCCGGCCAGCAGTATCAGTATAAGAATCCGTTGAAAAAAAGTTGAAGTCATAAACGATGCTATTATATTACTACACTTCTTTTTCTAACGTCAAATTCTTCCTAAAATTATACTTTCCTCCACGAACTTTATCAATCCTTAAAACCTAAACGGTTTATACGGCCCTTCCAGATCTGATCCAGATCATTTGCACTATTGTTCTCCTTACCGCCGAAAATCAGCATAAATTTCTCTTTATCCACCAACACAGAAGCAAAACCTCTGGCCTTATAATTTTTCGGCATAACAACTAATGTATCCGACAATGTCCACGACACACCGCCATCTATGGAGAAATAAATATCTTTCAGAGCTTTATTCGAACCGTCGATACCGCCTACCATACAGAACTTATCATCGTAAGTAGAAAGCATAACACCTTCTCTCTTATCAAAATAATCCGACTCCATATCGGTTAACAACACCCAGGAAGTACCGGTCATAGTACTCCAGGCCGCGTTCAGCAGTTTACCGTCTTTATCTTTTCCGGCAACAACCGTAAGACTTTCACGGAACATATTCAGACTCGACAAAGAGCCGAAACCGCTCACCGGGAAACCGGCCGGAACAACATCACCTGTTGTCCATCCCATATCCTTATCCATTATTGCATAATTCAATGTACCGTTATTATCAACAATAGTAGCCAAAGCCGACGGTTGATTCAAACCACCGTTTTTTATTGCACCCAATACTGTTTTAACCGACGGAGCTTGATCAACCAGCGTCCACTTCTGTCCGTCAACCGACTGATAAAGTGCACCTTTCGTTGTAGGCACATACAAAGCATCTTCATATTCGGTCATCTGGGACAAACGAACTTCACCGGCAGGCAGACCTTCCAACGAAAGTTCCGTCCAGCTTTTTCCATCCGACACGGAAGAACTCTTCAAAGAATATCCCTTACCGGCATCGGCTGCTTGCACGTACATATAATAGTACTCGTCATTTTCAGCTCCCCAGGTAATTACTTTCTGTTCTTTTACAGGGAAACCGAATACGTTATCTGCATACAGATCCCACGACATAGAGTCGGGCACCACCTGATGCACATTCACTTGAGTTATATACGTTTTCTTGGTAATCCCGTCATAGGCAGTCGTTACCATTTTAACGGGTTTAGAGAAATCCAGAGAGTCCGACAAATTCCAGTAATAGGTAGAATCAGGCAAAGCATCCTGGGTTACTTCGATAGAAGCCAAACCATTAGCATACGTTACCGTACAAACGACTTTTTCTATTACAGTTCCAAAAGGCAGGGAGTCCGGATTATAAATACGTCCGTTCACCTGATCGATCACAAACTTCACTGTATCCAACTTGCCACCAAGAATCGAATCATGCTTTACTTTAAACGTAGTAATCTGACAATCCTTTGGTAACTCATACTCATTATCGTCTGATCCCAGACAGGAAGACAATAACAATGCAATACATCCCGCTACAAATAGTACTATTCTATTTTTCATCCAAAAATAAGTTTGTTGCATATAAAGCCACAAAAGTAGAAACATTTTTTGCTTTATACCCAATATCGGCTAATATTTATAATATTTTAGTTCCGTTAAACCACTTCGCTCACTGATTTTTCCGTGAAAAAACAGATATTACATGATCCTGGCGTTTAATCACCTCCGTTAACGACAAAGAGGGAGCCAGGTTTATATCCGGTGCTTTTACACCCGCTTCCAGAAAAACCGGAGCTGTCTCGACAAACATCTTATCCCAAAGATCTTCCTGCAAAAAATGTCCAAGAAGCGTGGCGCCCCCCTCAACCATCAGGGAATTCAGTTTGCGGGTATACAATTCATGTAAGACTTGCGGCAAGACAGGTTGTAAAAAATCGATCTTTACATACTCCACATTTTCCCGGCTCACCGCATCTTCAGACGTAAAGACCAACGTCTTGACCGACCCGTCGAATAAATGATTACCGGAAGGGACACGCAATGTCTTGTCGAGTACGACCCTTACAGGCGATTTTCCCGCCCAATGCCGTACCGTCAACGACGGATTATCCAACAAGGCCGTCTGTGTACCCACCATAATGGCAGCCACATTGGCACGCAGACAGTGCACCCTGCGAAGTGTCTCTGCCGACGAAAGAACAACTGCCGGAGTGGAACTGTCCGTCCGCACCCGATCCATAAAACCATCGGCACTCTGCGCCCATTTCAGATAGACGTAAGGGCGCCCCAGTTGTTGGAAAGTCATAAAATCACGGTTCAGTTCCCAGGCTTCCTGCTCCATCACTCCGGTCACCACCTCTACCCCGGCTTCCCGTAACATCCTTACCCCTCTTCCCGACACCTCCGGGAAAGGATCCAGACACCCTATCACAACACGTGGAATCTGCTTTCTGATGATCAATTCCGCACAGGGAGGCGTCTTCCCATAATGGGAACAAGGCTCCAGACTGACGTATATCGTAGACTCTTTCAACAAAGATTCATCCTTTACCGAAGCGATCGCGTTCACCTCGGCATGCGCTTCGCCGCACTTCCTGTGATACCCTTCCCCGATAATTTTGCCCTGGTGCACAACCACGGCTCCCACCATCGGATTAGGCGCCACATTTCCTGCCCCGCCCCGGGCCAGTGAAATACAACGAGCCATATATTTATTTTCAACCTCGACCATTTTCTTTGCTTATAAATGGTTTTTGCATTACTTTTGCACTAAAATTAAATTATCATGACTGAGACCGTCGCTTATATACAAGACACGCTGAAAGACTATTATCCACTAAGTGAAATCAAGGCATTCACCCGCCTGATAATGGAACGTGTGTGCGATATTCAGCCACATCAATTCTTACTTTGCAAAGATAAAGAATTATCCGAGAAGGAAAAGTCTGAGATTCATAATATCGTAGAACGGCTCACCAAATACGAACCGATCCAATATATTTTTGGAAAAACGGATTTCTACGGATTTGAATTCGAGGTAAACCCCTCCGTATTGATCCCGCGTCCTGAAACCGAGGAGTTGGTCGAACTGATCGTCCATGATTATCCTCAAAAGAAAGAACTGGATATACTCGACGTAGGAACCGGCAGCGGCTGTATTGCCATTACTTTGAAGAAGTTGCTGAACAAATCGCAAGTATACGCGCTCGACATTTCGGAAGAAGCCCTGAAAACAGCCAAACGAAATGCGGTACGCAACAGGGCCATAATCACCTTCTTCCAAAAAGATATCCTGACCCCGTCAAAAACGGCAGATTCTATCGAAGAAGAGTTCGACATCATCGTCAGCAACCCTCCTTACATCATGGAGAAGGAGAAGGCTTCCATGGAAGCCAATGTACTCGACTACGAGCCTTCACTGGCCCTGTTCGTTCCCGACGACAATCCGCTATTGTATTACCACCGCATCACGATGTTTGCGGAACAGAAGCTGAAGAAGAAAGGATACATTTACTTCGAGATCAACTCCCAGCTGGGAGAACAAACGGTCAATATGCTCCGTCTGATGGAATTCAAGAATGTCGAACTTATACAAGACCTGTCGGGAAAAGACCGTTTTGTAAAAGCACAGACATGGAACAGATAACGGAAGCCGAAATGCTGCGGCGTGCAGCAGCCTATTGCTCTACTGCCGAACGTTGCATACAGGACGTGCAGAAGAAGATACAAGCGGCCGGCCTCACCTCAGAGGAAGGTGAGCGGATCATTGCCCGCCTGCTTCAGGAAAAGTTTATCGACGAAGCCCGTTTTACCGGTTACTTTGTAAATGACAAATTGCGTTTCAACAAATGGGGACGCATCAAGATCGCATACGAACTGCATAAAAAAAACATTCCTGCCTCCATCCGTGCGGAGGCCTTGGAAGGAATCGACGAAAAAGAATATGAAGATATCCTCCTTGCCTTACTGAAAGCAAAGAAAAAGTCTGTCAAAGGCAAAGACGAAAGGGATATCTACACCAAACTCCTCCGCTTTGCCGCCGGCCGTGGTTTCGAGAGCCGTGAAGCAATACGTTGCCTGAAACAATTATTCAAAGGGAACGATTATGAGGAAGACTTTGAATAACCTGTTGGATCTGTTCTTTCCAAAGCTTTGTCTGTTATGTAACGACCCGCTTATGGGAGGTGAGGAACATTTCTGCCTCAAATGTTTGTGTAACCTGCCTCGTACCGGTTTCGACTACCTGAAAGAGAACCCGGTCACTCATCTGTTCACCGGTAAAGTAGCCATCGATCATGCAGCGGCTTTCCTGCATTACGAACGGGGAGGCCATGTGCAGCAGCTTATCCACGAATTGAAATATAATGATAATAAAGAGATCGGTTTCCGCTTGGGACGTATGGCAGGGCAGAATTACCGGCAAGCCATCCTCTCCGACCTTCCCGACCTGATCCTCCCTGTCCCCCTCCATCCCAAAAAGAAAAAGAAACGCGGCTACAACCAGTCGGAATGGATCGCCCGAGGCATAAACAGCGTACTGAAACTTCCCGTCGATACCAACAGCCTGTGCCGCATCCGTGCGAACGAAACCCAGACAAAGAAACCGATATACGACCGCTGGCTGAACGTACAGGAAATCTTCTCCGTTGCCAATCCAGAGGCCCTCGAGGGCAAACATATCCTGCTAATCGACGATGTTATCACAACCGGCTCTACCCTCAGTGCATGCGCCGAAGCCCTGCTGACCGTCCCAGGGGTACAGGTGAGTGTGCTGGCGGTGGCGATAGCGTAAAGAATTGCAGATATAAAGAATTATGCATAACTTTGTTTCTACTAAAGACAAGCAATATGAAATCAACTACCGAATACATAAACATTCTACGGGACTACATGGCAAAGAATGCTTCGAAATACAGCATTACACGTATGGGGATATTTGGTTCTGTTGCCCGGGGGGAACAGACGGAAGACAGCGATGTAGATGTCTATCTGGAAACATCAACTCCCAGCATGTTTGCATTAGTTCATATAAAAGAAGATTTGCAAGCGCTATTTGGTTGCAATGTAGATATAGTTCGCCTTCGTGAACGCATGGATACATTACTGAAGAACAGGATAGAGAAGGAGGGCATTTATGTATGACACTGAAATAATCCGTTCTTCTTTATTGAAGGTAGAAATAGCAATCGACAGAATATTGGAAAGGCGTTATGGGCATGAGAGATATTATAGCACATCACTATTTCGATATTGATGCAGATGTAGTTTTTGATGTAATGAAAAACAATTTGCCAGCAGTAAAGGAAACAATTGATAAAATGATAACCAAACTATTTAATACATAAAGACATGGACATATTCGATTTATTCTTTAGAACAGGGCCTGCCATTCAAGTGATTTTCAAGCTGGGGTTTATGCCCGGGGAGAATGAATTCTATGAATTGACTTGTCAGCAGTATCAAGATTACTTTGAGACATTCGGACATACGGATGAGAAAGTCTTTATCTTACTTCCTGAAGATAAAGACAAATATAAAGAATTCGCTGCCGGAGATACTTTTTGTATGACGGAGTCGGAAAAGGACAGCCTGAAGGATGGAATAGCCGTCATCGAAAAATACTGCCAGGAGAGCGGCAAGCAGTTCAACAGCATGCATGAAAAACTATCTTATGTCGCTTCACGATTACCCGATGCGTTCAGCAAAGGGACACCATTTGCTGTAGAGAAATAAGATGTATGTTTTATGGCAGGGAGCCCCCTCTTTTGCCAATATAAGTACTCCATTATTAAAGTAGCCTAGCAATCACAGAACATTCTTTTTCTATATACGAAAGCCCGATAGAGTAATCTACCGGGCTTTGTTTTTGTCTGTCTTCGCTCTTCACAGAGATCGAACAGAAGAACTTTATTTCATTACTTTAGTATTAATATCGACTGCTTATTCACCCTCTCGGGATACTTGGATATTCATTTGTAGAGAAAACCGCACAGTCAATTTAGAATTATTTGATTATAAATAATTGCTTATTATTTTACGATTGCTTTAACAGCAGCTTCGCCTTCTACGGCTACGATTACTACACCTGCAGGAGCAGAGATAGTTTCATTGTCAGAAGAGATTACTGTGTTAGCAATTGACTGACCAAGAACGTTGCTTACAACAACCTTCTTGCCCTGAGCACCAACAATCTGAACAGCACCTTCAGCTGCAATTACTTTTACAGAAGATGTTGTTACAGCTTCGTTAGACACAGGAGAATCGCCCTCGCCCAATGTAACAACCAAAGCCTTTGCAGCATCAGCTGTGAAACCTAACTTACCGTTCAGGCTATACAGGTATCTGCCGTCTTCTTTTGATGCGATCAGATATTCACCTTCTACATCTTTATCAGCCAGGAAGATATTGTATTTGAAGTTATCAAGACCTCCTAATACAGTTTTAGCATCGTTCGCTTCTTTGGTAACTACAGCAGCTTCGCCATCGATTGTTGTAGTAAGCGTATCGATAGCCGCGATAGTAGCTGCACGGAAGATTGCTTTTGCATTATATGCATCAGCGGCTGTTTCTTCGAGCATATATCTCTTGTCTACTTTTGCGATAGCACCACCTTCATTGAACAAGCTCAGTGAGTCGGTAGAGTTGTACATGAACAGACGTTCTGCCGGAGCTTCTGCATCAGCCTTAGTTGTTGCAGGCATAGCCATTGAGATATAGAAAGAAGGAATAGTTGCTTTGCTATCGGCAGTATCCAACCAGAAAGTCAGACCTTCTGCTTTCAAGATACCTTCAGTAATACCGTCTACAGACTGCATTGCAACAGAACCCAATACGTTATCGAATGTAGCATGACGACCTACAGCTGGCAAAGAAACTCTATCTGCATTTGCAGAAGTCAACGTGATAGCAGCGAAGTCTGCATCTTTAGGGGCAAAGAATAAAGCTGTTTGGTTATCGAATGCTGTCTTATCTGCCTTCGGAGCAATTGCTTTAGCATTATAAGTAGCGAATGCAGTATAATTAGCAACAGCACCAATAGCAGCAGAACTTGAATTAACCACAGTCATAGCATAAGTACCGTCAAGATTCTTTCTGAATACGAATTCACCTGTACCTGCAGCATCAGCAGTAGCTTTATAATCACCCAATTCAACAAACGAATGTTTCAAATAACACTTATCCTTTTCAGTTCCCGCAGCCTTCAAAGTATAAGAAGGAACAAACAAAGTATCTTTAGCAGTCTTTACAACTTCACCATCCAAATAAGCATAAGTCAGTTCATTCTGGATATAATCAGTCTCACCTTTGGCATTAGCTGCCTTTGCAAAAATAAAGTTTGCAGTAGCTTCTTTTGCTGACGGCTTGTAAGTAGTAGGAGTTGCAGCATCAAACTTACCATAGAAAGTCTTTGCACCGAAATTAGCATCCTTACCTGAGAAGCTCAAGCTCACAGCAACCTTCATTTCGTCTTTGCTCAAGTTCAGGTACGAGTTTGTTGCAGCGATGCTGTTGAACTTAACGGTTTTGTTGACAAGAGCCTTCTTTGCTGTAGAACCAGATGCATAGATGTTTGCAACGCTATTAGCTGTTCCTGCTGAAACAATCTTATATTCGTTAGCCACCTTTGTAGGCAACAATGTCAATTCAAGTGTATTTACAGCAGCAGAAGCTTCTCTGTTTGTAAAAGTAAATGTGTTTTGTCCATCAAAACCAGTTACCACCCACTGTGAAAGCGGAGAAGCGAAACCACCCAGCTTATCAAGCGGAAGAGCCTGAAGTTCGAAAGCAGAAGCACCGGCAGCAGCTACCAGATATTTGTGGTATTCAGTGTTGTTGTCATCAGCTTCTTCACTTGTGCTCGGCACACCGCTAGTAAAGTAAATATTTACCACATTCATTGTATTTTTCAACAGGATTGAAGCATCCAGGTCGGCAGAGATACCGTTTGTTGCCAAAGAAAGTTTGCCTTTGTTTGCTTCAGTAACTGTTGTGATATAAGATTTAGCATCAGTGGCAGTGAAGCGCATAGCACCTGCGTAAAGACTAGCACTACCAGATACAATATCAGTATGCGGAGTTAATTTCAACTCATAAGCACCCGGATTGTTAGTCTTATCTAATTCTGTGATTGCAAAACCTGCGTTTTTAACAACGTCTGCAGCAAAAACATCTACAGCCTTTTCCATTACAAACTTCATACCTTCACCTTCCGGCACATTCGCAATTTCATACTTTGTGTCTTTTTTCAAAGTAACGACCTTGATACCATCGGCTTTGATAGCAGTCAAAGCAGCTGCTTCATCTGCCAATACACCGTCTGTCATTTTTGCCTTAACAGCATTCAGTTTTGCTGCCGGACCTACCAGGAAGTAAGTTGTATTAGTTTCAAGATCACCAAGATTGGTTTTAGTACCAGGAGTCGTAACTGCCAACATCTCCTGAGCAAAGATATTATCTTCAAACAGTGTTGTTCCTTCAGGAATAGCAAAGTTCAATGAAAAACTTCCTGCCAAGCCGTTCAGGTCGGCTGCTGTAACTACGGCTGATTCGTTGTAAGGTTTTACAAGATCAGTACCGGCAAAAGAAATAGCCGGAGTAGAAGCTACACCAATGCCTTTTGCCCCTTCCAGGAAAGCAGATATTGAAGTGAAAGCAAGCTTATCGCCTACTACCATGAATTTGTTGGTAGCAACAATTGTAGTTCCTTTATTTTCGTCATCTGCTGTTGCAACTGCAGCTTTCTGTGTATAAACATACTTACCCCCCACCTTCAAGCTGAAGATTGAGTTACCTGCAATTAGTTCATAATCACAAACTTCAAAAAGAGCAGCATTATCTTTAGAAGCATCCGGTGTTCCAAATGTTACACCTTCTACATCCTTCAGATCTCCTTTTGTAAACTTAACATCAGAAACAGTTAGGCAACCATTAGCACCATCACTTAAATAAAACTTCACCCCATTTTTGAGCTTTGCATCACCCGAAATCGCATTAAGCGTTTTAGTCCCGCTCAATGCCGCATACGCATTATTACTAAACGATAGCCCCACCAACAGCAAGACCATTGTCAAAATAGTAGAAAACTTTTTGTTCATAATCAATAAATTTAATATTAATAATAGTGTTATAAATAACCTCTTACAACCTGCTCCCTGCAGGTCTGTCATACCCAATGACTAGCTAAAACGATCGTTTAAATTAGTCACACTTTAAGAGACGATTTGATTTCATAACAAAAAGTCGCAATTTCGTACTCGCTTTGCTATTCTGTTGATAAGAAAGAAGATAGGAATGTGAAAAAAATCAGTGGAAATGATTGGTTATTCAAAATGATGTTTTAATTTTGTGACGAGAAAAAACGATCGATTTTTTTAGTCAGTCTTTTTTCATCCACTAGCCTTGTTATTCATAGTCTTAGTTACTGTTGTGAATTTAAGTTAATAAACTTATCTTTTATGACCCGTTCTCAAACGGATGCTTACCCGTTGGGGCTTCGATAACTACCCGTTGATCGACCGATAACTACCCATTTTCAATGGGACAAAGATTAGATCTCTTATCATAAAAGTCTCAATAATCTCAATAATCTCTACCCTATTCCTGAAGTAGCGACATTTTCTCCGGAGTCCGTTTTCTGATAACAACCTCCTCCCAATGAGATACATAACCCATAATCCTGCGCCTTTTTCAGCATCCGGAAAACGCTTGCACGGCTGATGCCGCGGACAACTGCCTCCTGAAGGATATCGGCTGTTTTAAACTTCTTCGGCATGGCGGCGAACAGGTCGCGCTGGGCGGTAGGTACCTTAAAATGCGTATCCGTGTCGCTATGTTTCAAAGTAGTACTTACCAGCATCGAATGGCGCATACAGATGGTACCGATTTCGAAGGCCGTTTCGAAATCATCGTCGGAGATACTCCAATTACGTTGGTCTATACGTGCTTCCCCTTTACGCAGGGCGGTAAGTACCATCGCCATACGGAAGATGATCAACCGGTGACGCAAAACGACGGAGGTCACATCTTCATTACCGAACACGCGTACATTATAATATTCACGTGAGAAATAACGGTCGAGCTTTTTACGCTGACGGTCGGTGAAGCTCACAAACGTAGGCGAATCCTTCAGAAACAGCGCGATATCGAGCATACGCAACCCCAGGTCGTCATAGTAGAATGCATTCTTAAACACATTATCCGACGATGTAAGCGGACGGTACACCGGATTACCGCCGATACGATAGATCAGCAGACGACTATAGAGGCCGTTTTCGGTAGAGGGCACCAACTGGGGCAACATGCCGGGCGTACCGGTAACAAACATACCCAGCTGCGGACGTTCGGTCAGACACGAGCCGTTGGTTTTCGATGAGCAACTTACCGCCTCGTGATGGAATGCCTGGTTAAGGACGTAACCGTAGCCTCCAAAATCCTGCGACATGGTGTTGTTGATCGACTCGAGTTCGGTTTCGTACAAGAGCGATGCGAAAGGCAAATTGGCCTCCAACTGCTCGATCAGACGGGCTGTGGTGGTATAACCGCTCACATGAAGTTGCTTCTGGCGCACCACCCCGGGTTCTTCGGGAGGCGTACCGCTCAGGGCCTTGCCCTTCGACTGGCGCTGTTGCAGCTTGTAGAGCTCATAGGCTTCTTTCTTCTTGTTGTTTTCTTCCACTTCACGACGCGAGTTGTCGGACACATTGCGCTGCCAGTATTCCACTACCTTATGCACCCGGTTGATACATCCTTTGCCACTTCCCGAAGCTCCGATCACGATGGCATAGAAAGGGGGATAGCATACTTCGTTGTTCATCAGCCCGCTTACCCCCGGCAGTGCGGTGGCGATCATGGTCAGTCCAGAAAGCATCAGCAAGTCGTATTCGGTGTCGTCGGTGGCCGGCTTCAAAACGTCCGAGAGGAGGGGTGGAAGGTTATTAAAATGCCCTATCCCGAAGCGTATAAAATCAGCTTCTCCAGGTTCATAATCAGGGCCTATAGGCGAATCATCCGACAAAGTGCCATCTTCGGAAACGGGGTCGAGATTTTTGAGATTTTTGATACTCTTTCCGTTCATTTTACCCGCAGGCGGAACATACGATTTGCTGCCGTGGGCCGCCCGATAACGGCGGTAGATGTCGGTCACGGTGGTCAGGATCTCCTTCTCATCAAAGCCGGGAGCGGTGTAGCGGTAGAGGCATTCGGCCGTCACTTCGGATTCGCTGAAACCGGCGCTGTTGAGAGCCGAAGCGAGTCGCACCACGTAGCTATGGCGGTTGCCGTCGGTGAAAGGGTTGTTCGTTTCAAACTTGTCGATATAGTTGGCCACCGAACGCGGTTCGGCCTGCGAGAGAAGATCGGCTTTGTCGGGGCCGACGGGAATGTGTACTGCTTCTGCCTCTTCCTTATAAAAGGCCGACGGGTCGTAACTGACGAAGCAACCGCGGTTAGGATCTTTGCCCGAAGGGTCTACCTTTACGCCCGGCAGGTCGGCTTCAAGCAGGCGGCTTACCACAGCGAAGGCCTGCGCGTGGCGTTCCATATCGCTGTCTACCAGCACGAAGAGTTTTAGGCCGGTACCCGAAGGACTGATATGGCCGGCTTTCACATAAGGCAGTTCACCGGCACGGGCGAGTAGCTCCGAAGGTGATCCGGGCACATGGTCGAGGTCGCCCGTCACACAGCCGGAGTACTCTACCAGGTGCTCGCGTTTGCGGCCACCATCCATCCGTCTGCCTGCCACCAACAGGGGAAGGTTCTTTTTACAGGCATTCGCCTCTTCCTGATGGCCGGAGGCTACCAGGGCACGAACGCTTTCCACTTGTTTTTTGTACTTCCCGTTTACTACGTCGTTGAAATAACTACCGAGGGTGACCGGCGTGTAAGAAAGGGTGTCGAATGCTGTTTTGAACAGGGTACATTCAACGCTTTGACTAGTTAGGTCTTTCATTGTAAATAAATTTGGTTTAAACATTATCAGGGTTCCCCCAGATGATCGATCAGTACGCCTACTTGCTTCGGCGTATAGAGTTTTTGAAATTTTACCCATCCGGCGGCTTCCAATTTGGCTTTGAGGCCGCGCGAGGTGCGTATCCATTCCCACATGCGTTTATAGGCAACCACCGGCGTGTGACCGGGAAAATAGAGTTGGGCGAATTCCGTTACCCCATACGCTCTCCCCCAGGGAGACGGTTCTGTTTTTTTGTCTTCCATATTTTTCTGATATTTAAATATTTAGAATACCACAATATAAGAATAATATCAATACGTTGTTAGGTTTCAGACGGATATTTACCGAAAAAATAATACATACTGATTATCCCGCACCTTTCCGCAGCATCCTTTCAGTGGCAATGGGTGTATTATCTTTGCAATGTAGTCAAGAGAAAGACTTTTAATACACTAACCCTTAAACATTTAAAGTTATGTCAGTAAAGTACAAGCTGGTCTTGAAAAAAGACCTTACGAAAGGTGCGGCAGAAGGAGCCAAACGGTATTATGCCTCTGCCCCGGTAAGCGGAACGATGAATTTTAACTCGATCTGCGATGTGATAGCCGACCGCTCGACAGCGAGCGATGGCGACGTAGCCCTGGTAGTGCGCGGCCTGCTACGTGCAACCGAAGAGGCGTTGTTACGTAATGAAGTAGTGGAACTGGATACGCTGGGGCGCTTACGCCTGTCGCTGGGCAGCTCGGGCTCGGTGCTCGAAAAGGACTTCCAGGCGAGCATGATCCGCAAGCCGAAGATCATCTTCACCCCCGGCGCCCGGCTGCGTGCCATGCTCGAAAAGATCAGCCTGGAGCGTATCGGCAAAGAGCCGGAGCAACCGGGCGGTGGTGGCGAAGACGACCGTCCTGTTATCGAATAGTTTAAATTATCCATCTTATAAACAACAACATCTTATGGCAAAAATTAAAAAAATCATCGAATTCATTCTCGCTTTGCTTAATTTTTTGTTTCACTTTAAACCCACACCGGATGAAGAAACACCTGCTCCTGTTGAAATCTATCCCCCTTCTGTTGCGCCGCCTGGCAAAGAAAGGGCTGAACCTGTATTTGAAACTATCCCTTAGGATACGGTTGAAAATTTAGTAAAGGCTGCCTGTCAATGTGTTCCCCGCACTGACAGGCAGCCATTTGTTTTCAATAACATCTTTTCAGGCAGTCATTTTTTTCGGTATCTACAAGGTTATATCATTCTGTTTAGCTACTTTTGCACTTTGATATAAATATATATGTAGGATTGTATGAAAACACTGGAAAGATTAGTTGCAGAGAAATTATTAAAAATTAAAGCCGTTAAATTACAACCGGCCAATCCGTTCACCTGGGCTTCCGGCTGGAAATCTCCGATTTACTGTGATAACAGAAAAACGCTTTCTTATCCGGCTGTTCGTAGTTTCATCAAACTGGAACTGGCACGTGTGATCAGCGAAAAATACGAAAACGCAGACGCCATCGCAGGAGTTGCCACAGGAGCTATCGCACAGGGTGCGTTGGTTGCCGATTTGTTGGGATTGCCTTTTGTTTACATCCGCGCAACGCCGAAAGATCACGGACTGGAAAACCTTATCGAAGGAGAATTGAAACCGGGATCGAAAGTAGTAATCATCGAAGACCTGGTATCGACCGGTGGCAGCAGTTTGAAAGCCGTACAGGCAGTGCGTAACTTCGGTTGCGACGTGGTAGGTATGGTTGCCATCTTCACACACGGTTTCCCTGTCGCTGCACAGCAGTTCAAAGATGCTAAAGTGACGCTGACTACACTGAGCAATTACGATGCCGTTATCGAAGAAGCTGTACGTACAGACTATATCGACGAATCGGAAATCGCTACGCTACAGGAATGGCGTAAAGACCCTGCAAACTGGAATCCGGAAGCTTAATCACAACGAGTACAGGATGACAGAATTTGTAAGTGAGATCAAAACGATCCCTCACAATGAGGATCGTGTCTACGAAATGCTATCCGACCTTTCCAACCTGGAACGGGTCAAGGATCGCATTCCGCAGGATAAAATCAAAGACTTTGAGTTCGACAGCGACTCTTGCAGTTTCGCTGTCGATCCCGTAGGTAAGATACGTTTCGAGATCGTTGAACGCGAACCGAACAAAACAATCAAATTTACTACAACCAACTCGCCCGTTCCCCTTTTCCTCTGGATCCAGCTGAAACAGGTGGAAGAGAACGACACGCGGTTGAAAATGACGATCCGCGCCGATCTGAACCCGTTTATCAAACCGATGGTATCAAAACCGTTGCAGGACGCACTCGACAAAATATCAACTGTGATTGCCTCCCTGCCCTATTAATCTCCGCATTATGGCTCAGAAACTTTGGGAAAAAAATGTACAGGTAGACAAGGAAGTCGAAACCTTTACCGTTGGCCGGGACCGTGAAATGGATCTTTACCTGGCTAAGTATGACGTTCTCGGCTCGATGGCCCATATCACGATGCTGGAAAGTATCGGGCTACTCACGAAAGAGGAACTGACAGTTCTGCTGGCAGAACTGAAAAATATCTATGCCGTTGCCGACAGCGGCCAGTTCGTTATCGAAGAGGGCGTGGAAGACGTTCATTCGCAGGTGGAACTGATGCTGACACGCCGTCTGGGCGATGTAGGCAAAAAGATACACAGCGGACGTTCGCGCAACGACCAGGTATTGCTCGACCTGAAACTGTACACGCGTGCACAGATACAGGAGTTGGTGGAACTGACGAACGACCTGTTCGAGGTGCTGATCAGCCAGAGCAACCGTTATAGCGAAGTACTGATGCCGGGATATACGCATTTGCAGGTAGCAATGCCTTCGTCGTTCGGTCTTTGGTTCGGTGCGTATGCCGAAAGCCTGGCTGACGATTTGCAGATGATGCAGGCGGCTTACAAGGTGTGCAACCGCAATCCGCTGGGTTCGGCTGCCGGATATGGTTCGTCTTTCCCGCTGAACCGCAGCATGACGACCGGACTGTTAGGCTTCGACTCGATGGACTACAACGTGGTGTATGCACAGATGGGACGTGGCAAGATGGAACGTACGGTGGCTTTTGCGATGGCAGGTATTGCCGCAACGCTTTCGAAGCTGGCGTTCGACGCTTGTATGTTCAACAGCCAGAATTTCGGTTTCATCAAGTTGCCGGATCAGTTCACGACGGGATCGAGCATTATGCCGCACAAGAAAAATCCGGATGTGTTCGAGCTGACGCGTGCGAAATGTAATAAAATACAGGGATTGCCGCAACAGATCACGCTGATAGCCAACAATCTGCCGTCGGGTTACTTCCGCGACCTGCAGATCATCAAAGAAGTGTTCCTGCCTGCTTTCGACGAGCTGAAGGATTGCCTTCGTATGGTAACCCACATGATGCGCGAAGTGAAGGTAAACGATCATATTCTCGACGACGATAAATATTCCTTACTGTTCAGCGTGGAAGAGGTAAACCGCCTCGTCCTGGAAGGTGTTCCTTTCCGCGACGCTTACAAACAGGTGGGTCTGGAGATCGAAGCGGGCAATTTCACGCCGAATAAGACTGTGAACCATACACATGAGGGTAGTATCGGTAATCTGTGTAACGACAGTATTTCCGCCCTGATGCAAAATATTATCGACGGTTTCTCGTTTAATAAGGTAAACGAAGCTGAAAAGAAACTGTTAGCATAATAAGATGAAAAGAATATTTTTTTGTTTGGTGGTGTTGCTGGTGATGTCGTGCAATAAAGTGAATGTGTCGAACATTCCTTATGCACGGGTATACCTCGAACTGGATTTGCAGTTCAAAGACAAAGATCTGGTAGGTTCCCTTAACTTCAAAGAGATCACAAGCGCGGCAGGCCAAAATTACGGTACACAGCTCGGTTATTCGGGCGTGTTGGTCGTAAACGGTTTCAGCGCCACTACGGGAGGTACCCAATATTATGCTTATGATTTGTGCTGCCCTCACGAAGCCGAAAAGAATATTAAAGTAAAAGCAGATAATACCGGTTGGGCACAATGTCCGGAATGCGGAACAAAGTACGAAATAGCGTATGGCTCTGGAACTCCGTCAGATGGCCCGTCAGAATTTGCACTTACGAAGTTTAATGTCACTCAAAGAGGGAGTGAGTTATTAATCCAATATTAAAAAAATCGGCACTTAAAGCTAATTTTTTTATCCGATTATTTGCAGATATAAAAAAGTTATCTACCTTTGCACACGCAAACGCAAAGAACGCGAAAGTAGCTCAGTTGGTAGAGCATAACCTTGCCAAGGTTAGGGTCGCGGGTTCGAATCCCGTCTTTCGCTCATCTCTTAAGAGAAAGGGATGCTCGAATGGTGGAATGGTAGACACGAAGGACTTAAAATCCTTTGGCCATT
>NZ_CAJJWO010000096.1 GCF_905196875.1 uncultured Parabacteroides sp.
CTCAATGGCGACGACCGCGAGGTCTACCGAAGTAGCCTGGTCAGTATCGAGCGGACGATCCGGGCGATGATGGCTATGATTCAGTGAACGGACCTCGTAAGGGCGGGTTCCAAACCTGCCTCTACGGAGCCTGTCATATAGATTAAATTATTCATTCTAATAAACATTTTCTCATGTCCAAATTCAAACGAATCATCGAATTTATTCTGGCTTTACTCAACTTTTTGTTTCACTTTAAACCTGTACCGGATGATGAAACACCCGATGTTGCCGAATCTTATCCGAGTCCTGTGCCGCCTGCTTCGGCGAGGGCTGATCCTTTGTTTGAAACTATCCCTTAGGATAGGTATCAGATAGTAACCTATTCCCGCTGCCAGTGGCTTTTCTTGTACGGACAGCTACAGACAGCGGGTTTTGTCGTTTGTGGGGGAGAGAAGGAATTTCGATTTGGAAATCACTGTACTTTGTTGTACCTTTGATGGTTGTTTTTCAATACAGATATATTATGAACGCATTCCTCTCTGATTTATTTACCCGGAAAAAGCCTCTGTGGCCGGGCATGACCGATGTCCATACTCATTTGCTACCGGGTGTAGATGATGGGTTTTCGTCGGAAGAAGAGAGTCTCGATATGCTCTCGTTCCTGGGTACATGCGGGGTGAAACGTCTTTTTCTGACACCGCATATAATGGCTGATCTGACGAAGAACCGGGGAGCATACCTCCAGGAGAGGTTCGACCTTTTCCGCAATAATTGTACGGGTATAAACATCGAGCTTCGTCTGGCTGCCGAGTATATGTTGGACGAATGTTTTTACGACCGCATGAACGAAGGGCTGCTCTCGTATGACGGAAAGCACGTGTTGGTGGAAGTATCCTTTATGCAGGCCCCCGGCGATCTGTTTGATAAACTGTATGATTTGCAGCTGAACGGGTATATCCCGATTCTGGCTCATCCGGAACGTTTCGGTTTCTGGAATATAAATGAGTTGCTGAAACTGAAAGAGCACGGATGTAAATTCCAATTGAATCTTTTCTCCCTGGTCGGCTTCTACGGGCCGTTACCTCATAAGACTGCCTCTTCTCTACTGAAGAAAGGTTGTTATGATTTCGTCGGAACCGATATCCATTCCCTCAATTACCGCAGTCTTTACGACTCCCTCAAACTCAAAAAAGACCAATTTGAGGCGGTGGAAAAACTGATGCATGGGAATGGGTTGTTGTGGGAGTGATTACAGCGTACTGTAAATATACTCCATATCCACATGTTTCCGAACCAAATCGGCTAGTTTTTCATATTGTTCTTCCTTGAAAGCTGCATAATCGAAAGGAACGGCATCTGCTTCTTTGTCGAAGCCCTCCGCCAGGCAATCCAATACGACGGGGTTGTCCAGTATGCCGTGCATGTAGCTGCCCCAGCAACGGTTGTCGAGGTAATATCCGTCCAGTCGTCCGTCTTCGAGGCGGGCCACGGGACTTTCCGGAGCGTTGCCTAAAAGGGTGGTGCGTCCCATATGTATTTCGTATCCCCGGCAGGTAGAGTCGTTACCCGGCAGAAAAATGAATGTGCTTTGCTTTGTGACTTTCTCCTGTTCGATCACCGTGCATTGTGGAAGTAATCCGAGTCCCGGAACCGCAGGCAGGTTACCCTCTATTCCTTCCGGATCTTCCAGGCGGGCACCCATCATCTGGTAGCCGCCACAGATACCGATCACCTTTTTCCCTTTCTTGTAAGCCCGCACGATCGCATCGGCAATGCCGTTGGCACGGATGCTTTGCAGATCCGACAATGTGTTTTTGGAACCGGGCAGGAGGATAATATCCGCTTTCTCCACTTCGTCGATATTACTTGTGTAGTAAGGATTGAAGCGAGGATCCATGTCCAGTACATCGAAGTCGGTGAAGTTGGACATACGTTTCAGCAGGACGATCGCCACGTTGATCTTACCTTCCTGCCAGGTATTGGTTTTCATATCCAGGGCAACCGAGTCTTCTTCCTCTATCTTGATATCGCGAAACCAGGGAATAACGCCGACCACCGGGATACCCGTCAGCTCTTTCAATATCGCGCGTCCTTCTTCAAACAACGATGCATCCCCGCGGAATTTATTGATGATGATCCCTTTCATCTGTGCCCGTTCTTCCGGTTTGAGCAAGGCAATAGTGCCGTACACGGAACCGAATACGCCACCCCGGTCGATGTCGGCCACCAGATAAGTGGAGGCATCTGCCTGTATGGCCATGCGCATATTGGTGATGTCGCGGTCGCGGAGGTTCAGCTCCGAGATACTTCCCGCACCTTCCAATACGATCGGGTTATAGCGCGACTCCAGGCGTCGGAACGAAGCGATCGCCTCTTTGAAGAGTTCTTCTTTCTGGTTGTGAATACCGAAATAGTCCTTTGCCGACATATTGCCGACCGGCTTCCCGTTCAATACGACCTGCGAGCTTTTGTCGTTGGTCGGCTTCAGCAGAACCGGGTTCATATCCGTATGTGGGGCAATGCCGCATGCTTCGGCCTGCACCACCTGTGCACGGCCCATCTCGCCGCCTTCGGGGGTAGAGTAGGAGTTGAGCGACATATTCTGCGCCTTGAAAGGGGCAGGTCGGTATCCGTCTTGCTTGAAGATTCGGCAGAAGGCTGCGTTGATTACACTTTTTCCCGCATCGGAACAAGTGCCAACGAACATAATCGGTTTCAGGTGTTGTTTCATCATGGCTGCAAAACTAATGAAAAGTTACGGGATTTGTATTTTATTCAAATAAAATAATTGAAATCCCATAGTATTGTGTAAATTTGCGTATAATAGCTCTGTAATTAATGAAGAATTGGTAGGTAGGCTATATGTAAATTAGTCATATTCATGGAGAATAATGTTATCATAGATCTTGATTTTAAGCAATGGGTGCAAAACTTGAAAGAACAAATCAAGCAAGCGCAGATCAAAGCGGCAGTGAAGGTAAACGGCGAATTGCTACACCTTTACTGGACTCTGGGATATGAGATTACTTTACGCTATGAAGATGCAAAATATGGTAGTGCCTTTTTCAATACGCTTAGCCGTGAGCTGTTATCCGACTTTCCAAATATGAAAGGTTTTTCGGAAACCAATCTGAAATATATCCGTCGTTGGTATATGTTTTATAATCAAGATGATGTAAATCGTCCACAGCTTGTGGACGATTTCGAAGATGTCTTTTTCGCTGTTCCTTGGGGTCACCATCGGTATATCATAGAGAAATGTAAGGATAGGCAGGAAGCATTTTTCTATATCCGTAAAACGGTGGAGAACAATTGGAGCCGCTCTGTATTGTTGAACTTCCTTGATACGGATTTATATGAGCGTCAAGGTAGGTCGGTGAATAACTTCGGTAGATTATTACCGGTGCCACAAAGTGATTTGGCAGAACAAATAATTAAAGATCCTTATAATTTCGATTTTCTCACGTTGACGGAGAATTATTGTGAACTGGAGTTGGAAGAGGCTTTGATTAATAATATGACGAAGTTTTTACTCGAACTAGGACAGGGGTTTGCCTATGTTGGCAAGCAGGTTCCTTTAGAAGTTGGAGGTGATACTTATTTTGCCGATTTGTTGTTCTATCATTTGGAATTACGCTGTTATGTTGTTGTTGAGCTCAAGGCGTGTAAATTTCATCCTGCATTTGTGGGACAGTTGGGCATGTATGTAAGCGCTATCAACCATTTGAAGAAAAAAGAGATTGACGCTCCTACCATAGGGTTGATTATATGTAAAACAAAAAATACTATTACTGCTCAATATGCATTGGAAAGTAGTAGCCAGCCTATCGGTATTTCTGAATATCAATTTTCAACATTGATACCAGAGGATTTTAAGAGCCGGTTACCTTCAATAGAAGAGATAGAATCATCATTAAAGGGGAATGATGATTAATGAGATAGATACTTAATTTCTAAATTCGATACAATGGAAAAACAAAAACAAACTCAGCGGCTTCAGTCGTTGGATGCCTTGCGGGGGTTCGACATGTTCTTTATCATGGGAGGCGGTTCCCTCTTTATCGCACTGGCCACCCTGATTCCGACTCCTTTCTTTCAATCGGTGGCAGACCAGATGCATCATGCACGATGGGGAGCCGGATTTACAGTAGAAGATATTATTTTCCCTTTGTTTCTGTTCATTGCGGGGATATCTCTGCCTTTCTCCTTGTCGAAACAACGGGAACATGGAATGTCGGAAGCGGCTATCTATAAAAAGATCATCCGCAGGGGAATTACACTCGTTGTTCTTGGTTGTGTTTATAACGGCCTGCTGAATTTTGATTTCGAGACACAGCGTTATGCCAGTGTGCTGGCGCGTATCGGTCTGGCCTGGATGTTCGGGGCTTTGATCTTTGTGAATACGCGGACGATTACGCGGGTGTGGATCGTTGCTGCTATCCTGATCGGTTACTGGCTGCTGCTGGCCTTTGTTCCGGCACCCGACGGAAACGGGGCGGAGGTATTTACCCGCGAGGGATGCTTTGCCTGCTATATCGACCGTCTGTTATTACCGGGGCGTTTGCACGGTGGTAACTATGATCCTGAAGGTATCCTGTCCACCTTGCCGGCTATCGGAACGGCTTTGCTGGGGATGTTTACCGGAGAATTTATCAAGTTGCAAAAGAAAGGGCTGACGGAGACGAAGAAGGTTCTTTATATGCTGTGTGCGGGAGCTGTCCTACTGGTGATCGGATTGCTGTGGGGATTGTTTTTTCCGATCAATAAGTATTTGTGGACGAGCTCGTTTGTTTGTACTGTCGGCGGTATTTCCATGTTGTTGTTTGCCTTGTTCTATTATATCGTGGACGTGAAAGGGATAAGGGGCTGGACGCCTTTCTTTACTGTGATCGGTATGAATTCTATTACGATTTACCTGGCACAGGAGTTTGTGAATTTCACCTTTACGGCAAATGCCATCTTCGGCGGACTGATCGGACTGACACCGGAAACGGCTCAACCCTTATTCGGGGCAATAGCGTATATTGCTGTCTGCTGGGGCTTCCTTTACTTCCTCTATCGTCAACGTATTTTCTTAAAAGTCTAACATAATTATCAAATGGAAAAAACTACTTATAAGCGACTGGAGTCGCTCGATGCACTTCGCGGATTCGATCTATTCTTTCTCGTGGCCCTGGGGCCGTTGGCACATTCACTGGCCCGTGCGGCAGATGTGGAATGGTTGAATAGTAGTATGTGGCTATTTAGCCATGAAGCCTGGGTTGGCTTTTCTCCCTGGGACTTGATTATGCCCTTATTCCTTTTCATGTCGGGGGCGTCTATGCCGTTTGCCTTATCCCGCTTTAAAGGGGTTTCCGACAAGAAAGCTCTTTTCCGCCGGTTGGGTAAACGTATCCTGTTGCTTTGGATATTCGGTATGATGTGCCAAGGTAACCTGCTCGGCCTCGATCCGAACCGTATCTATTTATATTCTAATACATTGCAGGCAATTGCGGCGGGCTATCTGATTACCGCTGTACTCTTCCTCTATACGAGCCGTCGCACACAGATCGGAGTGGCTGTTGTCTTATTGCTTGTCTACTGGGCGGCGATGCAGTTTATTACCATCGGCAACTACGGGGGAGGTAACTATACGCCCGAAGGAAACCTGGCTGAATGGATTGACCGTGCCGTGCTGGGACGTTTCCGGGATGGAGCGAAAGTAGTGGATGGCGAAGTTGTTTTTTCTCCCAGATATTATTATACATGGATATTGAGTAGCCTGAACTTCGGTGTAACTGTACTGACCGGATTATTTGCCGGCTATATTGCCAAGGATAAAACGAGCGATGTATATAAGCTGAAATGGTATTTCGGAGCCGGAGCAGCTATGGTGGCAGCCGGATGGTTATGGGGATTGCAGATGCCGGTTATTAAAACGATATGGACGAGTTCTATGGTGCTGGTCAGCAGCGGTTACTGTTTCCTGCTGATGGGATTGTTCTATTATCTGATCGATTATAAGGGATATAATAAGAATATCACCTGGTTGAAAGTGTACGGAATGAACTCTATCGTGGCGTATATGCTGGCTAATGTCATTAATTTCAGCTGTTTGGGCGAGTCCTTGTTTTATGGGCTTCAGCAATATATGGGGAATTATTATTCCTTTTTGATTAGCTTGTCAAACATATTGGTTATTTATGTAATTTTGTGGTGGCTTTATAAACGTAATATATTTCTTAAAGTATAAAAACACACAAAACAAGGAAAACAGAAAATGGAATCGATCAAACAGATATATCGAATCGGCCATGGCCCGTCGAGTAGCCACACGATGGGGCCGATACGTGCTTCGCGGATGTTTTTGGAACGCAACCGGCAGGCTGCACGTTTCAATGTAACGTTGTATGGTAGCCTGGCTGCTACCGGAAAGGGTCACATGACGGATGCCGGTATCCTTGAAGTGCTGCAACCCGTGGCTCCGACGAATATTACCTGGGAACCTAAAACATTCCTGCCGTTCCACCCGAACGGAATGCTGTTTGAGGCGTTCAACGATAAAGACGAGAGGCTGGAAGCATGGACAGTTTACAGTATCGGTGGCGGCACGCTTGCCAACGAGACTTTTAACGAGTTGAAGACTGCCAAAGTCTACGAAATGAGTACCATCAAGGATATTCAGGCCTGGTGCGAAAAGACCGGTCATTCTTATTGGGAGTATGTGGAACAATGCGAAGGCCCGCAGATATGGAATTATCTGGCCGAGGTATGGGAAGTGATGCAACAGGCTGTGCTCAACGGTCTGGAAGCGGAAGGTATCCTGCCGGGTGGTCTGGGCATACGTCGTAAGGCATCCGACTACCTGATTCGTGCCAAAGGATACGGCAGCAGCATCAAAAGCCGCGGAATGGTATATGCTTTTGCATTGGCGGTCTCTGAGGAGAATGCCAGCGGAGGAAAGATCGTGACGGCTCCTACCTGTGGTTCCTGTGGCGTGTTGCCGGCTGTATTGTATCATCTGAAAGATACCCGTGAATTTCGCGACTCGCGTATCCTGCGTGCATTGGCTACTGCCGGCCTGTTCGGTAATGTGGTCCGTACGAATGCATCGGTATCCGGTGCGGAAGTAGGTTGTCAGGGTGAAGTCGGAGTTGCCTGTGCGATGGCTGCCGCTGCTGCCAGCCAGCTCTTCGGGGGAACGCCTGCACAGATCGAGTATGCTGCCGAGATGGGATTGGAGCATCACCTGGGCCTGACTTGTGACCCTGTTTGCGGACTGGTACAGATACCTTGCATCGAGCGTAATGCGTTTGCCGCTGCACGTGCACTGGATGCGAATACCTTCTCGAACTTCTCTGACGGTAAACACCGGGTGAGTTTCGACCAGGTAGTGGAAGTGATGCGTCAGACGGGTAACGACCTGCCCAGTCTGTACAAGGAAACTTCCGAAGGTGGTCTGGCCAAGAAGTACGGAGACTAAGACTATTTTATAAATCTATATTATATGAATAAAAGTTGTGTTATTGCTGTATGTGCCGCCGCCTTGATGTCGGCTTGCGGACAACAGAAACAGCAGTCTGCAGAGGTGGCGAAAAGCGGCAACCCTGTGTTCGAAGGATGGTATGCCGATCCCGAAGGTATTATCTATGATGATACTTATTGGATCTATCCTACCAGGAGTGACCTGTACGAGAACCAGATCCTCTTTGACTGCTTCTCATCTAAAGACCTTGTAAACTGGACGAAGCATTCTTCTATCCTGGATACGACCGAAGTAAAATGGGCGAAACAGGCCATGTGGGCACCGTCTGTCATCAGTAAGGATGGCAAGTATTATTTCTTCTTTGGCGCGAACGATGTGCATGAAGGTGAGGTAGGCGGTATCGGCGTTGCCGTGAGCGACCGTCCGGAAGGGCCTTATAAAGACCTGATTGGTAAGCCGCTTATCAACGAGATTGTGAACGGGGCGCAGCCTATCGATCAGTTCGTGTTTAAGGATGGCGACCGCTATTATATGTATTATGGCGGTTGGGGACATTGCAACGTAGTGCAACTGAACGACGACTTTACCGGACTGGTGCCGTTCGAAGACGGAACCATCTATAAGGAAGTAACGCCGGAAAGCTATGTGGAGGGCCCGTTCATGTTTAAAAAGAACGGTAAATACTATTTCATGTGGAGCGAAGGCGGCTGGACCGGCCCCGACTATGCGGTGGCTTATGCCATTGCAGATTCTCCTTTCGGTCCGTTCGAACGGGTAGCCAAGATACTGGAGCAAGACTCGACGATAGCGAGAGGAGCCGGCCATCATTCCGTTATACATGTGCCGAATTCGGAAGATTATTACATCGTTTACCACCGTCGTCCGTTGAACGATACGGCACGCGACCATCGGGTGACTTGTATCGACCGGATGACTTTCGACAAGGACGGATACATCAATCCGGTTAAGATGACCTTCGAAGGAGTAGCGGAAAGAAAAATAAAATAAGCTTTCCTCCATTGTATAAAAGATATTAAAATAAGGGTGCAGTAGTTGCATCCTTATTTTTTTATACTACTTTTGACACATCTGTCAAACAATAATGTCAAACATGATTGACAGACAGTTGTGACAGATGAAGAAAAAGCAAGATATACAATGAGTACAGAAGAAGTAAACACGATGGAAGAACGTATCCTTGAGGCAGCCAAACAGGTCTTTGTAACGAAAGGGTATGAGGCGACTAAGATGGGAGACGTAGCGGCCGAGGCTGGTATCGGACGTACCGCTTTACATTATTATTATCGAACGAAAGAGATGTTGTTCGATGCTATATTCGACCAGTTGATGGGCGATTTGTTGCCTAACCTGGGGGTAATCATGAACGAGGATCTTCCTTTCCTGGAGAAGCTGCCGAGAATTGTGGAGCAATATGTAAAGACCTTACAGAAGAATCCGCTCCTGCCTATTTTCGTTATCAGTGAATTGCAGCGTGATCCGGAGCATATTTATCAGTCGGTGCTCAAAGACCCGGCCAGGGTGGAGCCGATTATCCATTTGCGAACCCAGATACAGGACGAGATGGAGAAAGGGTTGCTGAAGAAAATGCCTTTGGTCTATACCGCTTCGACACTGGTCAGCCTGGTGATTTTCCCAGCATTGGTCAGAAAGCCGTTTACGACCGTCTTTATGGATGGCGATACGGCGAAATTCGATGCATTCTTTAAGGAACGCGTCCCATTCATTACCGATATAATGATCCGGTTGCTGACACCGGACGATCATACACAGAATAAATAAATATCTCTATGAAACGGATTTATGTGATCTTATTCTTATGTCTCCCCCTGTTGCCGGGGATAGTGAAAGGACAGGAGACAATTACGTTGGCACAATGCTATGAGTGGGCTCGTGCCAATTTCCCGCAGATACACCAATATGGTCTTATCGGGCAGACGGAACAGTATAATTTGTCGAATGCCTCGAAAGGCTGGCTTCCCCAACTGTCGGTAAATGCGAAAGCAACCTACCAGAGCGAAGTGACCAAGCTCCCTTTTGATTCCGAAATGTTATCGGCCGTTATGCCGGGAATGAATATTCCGACGTTGAGCAAAGACCAGTATCAGATTGTGGGCGAAGTAAACCAGAATATCTGGGACGGCGGAATCATCCACACCACTCGCCAACTGACTAAAGCGCAGGCTGCTGCCGACCGCGAACAACTGGAAAGCGATCTGTATGCCTTGAACGACCGTGTGAACCAGCTTTATTTCGGCTGTCTGCTTCAGGAAGAGTTGATCCGCCAGAACGCACTGCTTCAAAAGGAGCTGCAAATCAATATCGACCGGATAACGGCTATGATGGAAAACGGCGTAGCCAACCAGTCTGATCGCGAAAGTATGGAGGTCGAATTGCTGAATGCCCGCCAGAAGGAGATCGAGTTGAAAGCGTCGCGGGTAGCTTTCGGTAGGATGCTGAGTGCGTTGATCGGGAAGCCTTACGACAAAGACCGGGTTTTGGTGGTTCCTTCTGTACCGGGTAACCCGTTGTCGGCAGAGATAGATCGTCCCGAATTGCGTGCGCTGGATGCTAAAAGCCATTTGCTGGATGTCCAGAACAAGCAGATCACCAGTGGCCTGATGCCGCGTATCGGTGCATTCGTGCAGGGAGGATACGGACGTCCGGGATTGAATATGCTGGAGGATAGCTTTAGTCCGTTCTATATGGCGGGTGTACGTTTGTCGTGGAATATGGGTAAACTGTATACTTTGAAGAACGATCGCCGTAAAGTCTCGACCAGCATTCAGCAGATAGAGGTTCAACGTGAAACCTTTCTGTTCAATACTTCGTTGCAACTGATGCAACAGAATACGGAGATACAGAAGGTGGCCGACCTGATGAAAGCCGATGACAAAATTATCCGCCTGCGTACCAGCATCAAGAATGCTGCGGAGGTGAAGCTGGCAAACGGCGTTATTTCCGTCACCGACCTGATCCGTGAGATCAATGCGGAAGACCTGGCTAAACAGTCTGCTGCCGCCCATCGCATCCAACACCTGAATGCTATTTATAATTATATGTATACGACGAACAATTAATAATGAACAATTAATAATGAATAATGAGATGAAAGGATTGGGTTCTTATATATTGAGTGCGGCAGTGTTATTTAGTCTGGCTGCATGTAACAGGGGAGATGATAACTTCGATGCCACCGGTACCTTTGAAGCAACCGAAATACTGGTTTCGTCCGAAGCTAACGGAAAGATCATGGAGCTGAATATAGAGGAAGGCGACCGTTTGGATGCCGGAGCTATGCTTGGGTATATAGACAGTACCCAGTTGTATCTGAAGAAAATGCAGTTGGCAGCCGGCCTGCGTTCGGTCGATGTACGCAAACCGGATATACGCAAACAGATTGCAGCCTTGGAACAACAGATCGCCACCGCCCGCACCGAGCAGCAGCGTATGGAAAACCTGGTAAAAGCAAAGGCCGGCAACCAGAAGCAGGTAGACGACATCGTAAACAATATCAAGTATCTCCAGAAACAACTGGATGCCCAATACTCGACTCTGAATAAAACGACCGGAGGAGCCGACGCGGATGCCGAAAGTATCCTTTACCAGATCATGCAGCTGGACGACCAGTTGCAGAAAAGCCGTATCACCAACCCTTCTACGGGAACCGTTCTGGTGAAATACGCCGAACCGGGTGAAGTAACGGCTGCTGGTAAGCCCCTGTATAAAATAGCCGATACCGACCTGCTTTATCTTCGTGCTTATATCACAGCCGACCAACTCTCTACGTTGAAACAGGGACAGGCTGTCCGCGTTTTTGCCGACTATGGCGATAGCGACCGCCGGGAGTATCCGGGCACTATCACCTGGATCTCGGATAAATCGGAGTTCACCCCGAAAGGTATCCAGACCAAAGACGAACGTGCCAATCTGGTCTATGCCATCAAGATCGCCGTCAAGAACGACGGCTACCTGAAGATCGGGCAGTATGGGGAAACGAGGTTTAATTAATAATGAATAATTAATAATTAATAATGAATAACGAAGTACGGGTTGAAGGGGTATTCAAGAATTACGGCGAGGTGCAGGCTTTGCAGGATATTTCTTTGGATATACATTCGGGGGAATTGTTCGGCCTGATCGGGCCGGACGGGGCAGGGAAGACAAGCCTGTTCCGTATCCTGACTACGTTGTTGCTGGCGGATAAAGGGACGGCGACAGTTTGCGGCCTCGACGTCGTTCGCGATTATAAGAAGATCCGTACGATGGTCGGCTACATGCCCGGTCGCTTCTCGCTCTATCAGGATCTGACTGTCGAGGAGAACCTGAATTTCTTCGCCACTGTCTTTAATACGACCATCGAGGAGAACTACGATCTGGTACGCGACATCTACGTCCAGATCGAACCTTTCAAGAAACGGAAAGCAGGTAAGCTGTCGGGCGGCATGAAGCAAAAGCTGGCGTTGAGTTGTGCTCTGATCCATCGCCCGGAAGTTCTTTTCCTGGATGAACCGACCACCGGTGTCGACCCTGTCTCCCGTGTGGAGTTCTGGGATATGCTCGACCGGCTGAAGAAGCAGGGGATAACGATCCTTGTCTCTACGCCTTATATGGATGAGGCTTCCCGTTGCGACCGTATCGCTTTGATGCGTTCCGGCCGGTGCTTGTCCGTCGATACGCCGGCAGGCATCCGTGCTTCCTTCGGCAGGCAGCTGTGGGCTGTCCGTTCGGCAGACATGTATAGGTTGCTGGTCGACCTTCGCTCTTTTCCCGGAACGTATTCTTGCTTCGCTTTTGGCGATGCGCATCATCTTACGTTGAAAGAAGATGGGAAAGAGATGGACGCTTTGAAGCTGTTCCTGAAAGGGAAAGGTTATACCGACATAATGGTAGAACCGGTGGAGCCGAGTGTGGAAGATTGCTTTATGGCTTTATAGACTTATAAACAGTCGATTACAGTTACTTCGTAGTTCCTGTGTTTGGAAACTCCAGTTCCCTGCGGAGGAAACTGTAATTCCCTAGGCAGGGAACTCGCGTTTCCTAAGGAAGAAACTACAGTTTCCTTAGTAGGAAACGAAGACAATATAAAACCTTCATATAGATATATAATGAACGTAATAGAAACAAACAACCTGACGAAACGCTTCGGCACCTTTACGGCTGTCGATCATATCAGCTTCGAAGTAGGCGAGGGGGAGATTTTCGGTTTCCTCGGAGCTAACGGGGCGGGGAAGACTACAGCCATGCGTATGCTGTGCGGACTGTCGGCTCCCACATCCGGCGAAGCCCGTGTCGCAGGTTTCGATGTATATAAGGAGACCGAGCAGATCAAGCGGCATATCGGCTATATGAGTCAGAAGTTTTCCCTGTATGGCGACCTGAAAGTGTGGGAGAACATCCGTCTGTACGGAGGTATCTACGGTCTGTCGGAGAAGAAGCTGGCAGAAAAGACGGACGAACTGCTCGATGTGCTGAATCTGGAGGCAGAGCGGAATACACTGGTCGACGCCCTTCCTCTGGGGTGGAAGCAGAAGCTGTCTTTCTCGGTGGCTGTCATTCATGAACCGCGCATTGTGTTTTTGGATGAGCCGACCGGCGGTGTCGATCCTGTCACCCGCCGTCAGTTCTGGGAACTGATCTATCAGGCGGCCGAACGGAACATAACCGTCTTCGTGACGACCCATTATATGGACGAAGCCGAATATTGCAACCGTGTCTCTATCATGGTAGACGGAAAGATCGAGGCACTCGACAGCCCGGCGGCACTCAAAGCCACTTTCCATGCCGATAATATGAACGAAGTCTTTCACGCCCTGGCGCGGAAAGCTAAACGCAATGAATAATTAATAATTAATAATGAATAATTATGGAGAGGGAGAATGCGGTTAAGTTGAAGTCTTATGATTTTGCTCTGCGAATGATTAAGGCCTATAAGTATTTAACAAGTTCACAACGTGAGTTTGTGTTGTCGAAGCAAATGTTACGAAGTGGAACTGCTATTGGAGCATTAGTTCGTGAAGCGGAGTATGCCCAATCGAAAGCTGATTTTGTAAGTAAGCTAAGTATAGCATTAAAAGAAGCGAATGAAACTGCTTACTGGATTTCTCTGTTAAAAGACTCTGAATATATAGACCCTTCAGGTGCAAGTTCATTAGCAACTGATTGTTATGAGTTAATCAAATTATTAACAAGCATTATTGTAAAAACAAAACAACAAAAATAATGATCCCTCTTAAATTATTCATTATTAATTATTCATTATTAATTAACAAAAGTCCCTTTTGGGCTTTTGTTAGAAAGGAATTCTATCATATCTTCCGTGACAAGCGGAGTATGATGATCTTGCTGGCAATGCCGGTCATCCTGATTATTTTGTTCGGATATGCCATTACAACCGAGATAAAATGTGTTCCTATTGCCGTATTCGATCAGAGCCGGGACGAGGTGACGGGAAAGATTGTCGAGCATCTACGGTCGAGCGAGTACTTCGAACTGTATAAAATGATCGGTAGCGAGGAAGAAGCACAGACACTTTTCCGGCAAGGAAAGGTAAGACTCGTCGTTGTGTTTCCACCGCAATACGCTTCAACGCCCGATGCCGAAGTACAGCTATTGGCCGATGCTACCGATCCGAATGAGGCGACACAGCTGACCGGTTATGTAACATCGGTCGTTCTCTCTGCAAAGGCCGAGATACAAGGACAACTACTGCAATCGCAAGGCAACGCCGGATCGATGCAGGCCGGTATTACCCCTGTGGTGCATCTGCTTTACAATCCACTGATGAAAGGCGCTTACAACTTTGTGCCGGGGGTGATGGGGTTGATCCTGATCCTGATCTGTGCCATGATGACCTCGGTCGGTATCGTAAAGGAAAAGGAGATGGGGACGATGGAGGTGCTGCTGGTTTCTCCGATGAAGCCGGTTTACATCATTCTGGCCAAGGCAGCTCCCTACCTGTTGCTTAGTATTGTCAATATAGCGACTATTCTCTCGCTGTCTTATTTCCTTCTGGATGTTCCGATAGCGGGCAGCCTGACTCTGCTGGTAGCGGTTTCCATCCTCTATGCCCTGGTTTCGCTCTGTCTGGGGTTGCTCATTTCTACGATGGTCGAGACGCAACAGGCGGCCATGCTGATCAGTGCCATGGCGCTGATGTTGCCGGTGATGCTGCTTAGCGGCATGATGTTTCCGATCGAGAACATGCCGGATATCCTGCAATGGCTCTCGAATATCGTACCAGCCAAATGGTATATCATCGCTGTAAAGGATGTGATGATAAAAGGATTGGGGGCCGCGTCCATTCTGAAAGAGATCGGCATATTGGTATTGATGGTGGTGGTTTTGGTGCTGCTGAGTGTAAAGCGTTTTAAGATTCGTTTATAAAAGAAAGTTATGAGAACATTACGATATTTACTTGAAAAGGAATTTAAACAGATCAAACGTGACCGTTTTTTGCCCCGGATCATTTTTCTGGTTCCGTTGATGCAACTTATCATTCTGCCTTTTGCCGCTAACTTCGAAATGCGGAATATCAATCTGGGGCTGATCGACAACGATCATTCGGTACTGTCTGCACAGCTGACGGAAAAGATCCTTTCGTCCGGCTATTTCCGCCTGACGGATGTATCGCCCAGTTATAACCAGGCCATCACCTCGATTGAAAGCAACCAGTCGGATCTTCTGCTTGAAATACCGGCTAAATTCGAACAACAACTCGGACGGGAAGGGCAGGCCGAGGTGCTGATTGCCGCTAATGCCGTGAACGGGACGAAAGGGGGAATGGGCAGCTCTTACCTCTCGCAGATCATCCAGGATTTTAACCGGGAGAAAGGCTTGTCCGGCGGAGTGGCTTTGAGCGGCGTGCGTTCGACGAATCTTTTTAATCCGCATCTGAATTATAAGATTTATATGGTTCCGGGTATTATGGTCTTCCTGCTGACGATTATCGGCGGTTTCCTTTCAGCGTTGAATATTGTCAGTGAAAAGGAAAAAGGGACTATCGAGCAGATAAACGTAACGCCCGTTCCTAAAACACTGTTCCTGCTTTCCAAACTGATCCCGTTCTGGATCATCGGCTTTATTCTGTTGACGATCGGTGCGATCGTAGCCTGGATCGTTTATGGCCTGGTTCCGGTTGGGAGTATGGGGATTATTTATTTGTTTGCGGCTGTCTATCTGATTGCTTTTACAGGTTTCGGACTGGCTATTTCTTCGATTTCATCCACCCAGCAACAGGCGATGTTTACGGCTTTCTTCTTCATGATTATTTTTGCTTTGTTAAGCGGTCTCTTCACTCCGATCAGCAGCATGCCGCAGTGGGCGCAGGATATGACCTTATTCAATCCGGTTCGTTATTTTGTGGAAGTGATGCGAATGATTTATCTGAAAGGCAGCCATTTCTCAGATCTGGTCTGGCATTTTATCGTAGTCTGCCTGTTTGCCGCATTCTTTAATGTTCTGGCGGTGATTAGTTATCGGAAAAATTAGGACAGAGGAGGAAAGATAATAGCGTTTTTGTATAATTGGCCGGCAATCCTTCGGTTTTTGTCGGATGTAAATGTTCTACAGCATACTTAACCAATTTTTACACACTTCTTGGCTGTTTTTAACGCTACTCTTTTATATTTGATTCAAATCTGAAACAATATTTCAAATATGGAAAGCGTTATTCCAAATATGGAAAAAGGAGAAGAGAATTATAAGGTGCCTAATCTTGAAAAGGGGATTGCGGTGCTTGAATATCTTTCGCTCCGCCCACAGGGTGAGACGCTACAGGATATTAAGAGTAAGTTGGATATCTCACAAACAACAGCTTACCGTATTTTGAATACATTGGTTCGTTTGGATTATCTTAACTATAATGAAGATACGAAGCGCTACAAGTTATCGAGAAAATTGCTAACTTTGGGTTTTAGATCGTTGAATGAACACAATTTGTTGGAAACAGTTTTACCTCGCTTGCGTGAGTTGCGCGATAAAGTGGGGGAGACTGCCTGTTTTGGTGTACTAGGAAATGAAAAGGGTATTTTTATC
>NZ_CAJJWO010000097.1 GCF_905196875.1 uncultured Parabacteroides sp.
TTAAGGGTGCGACATCCGGTACGATCACTGATCTGGATGGTAAATTCAATATCATTTGACCTAAATGGACTACACTTATTTTCTCTTTTATAGGATATACTACAAAGGAAGTGAAAATAGGAAACGAATCTATTTTAAATATCACTTTAAATGCTTCTACGGTTGGTCTGGATGAAGTTGTTGTTGTCGGCTACGGAACACAATCAAGAAGAACCATCACATCTGCCATTACTAAAGTTAGCGGAGATGCATTGAAAAATGTGCCGGTAAATACGATCGGAGAAGGTTTGAAAGGCAAAATCGCCGGAGCCAGATTGTATTCCAACAACAATACTCCGGGTGCAGATGCAACCATCCGCATCCGAGGTGGTTCCTCAATCAATAAAAGCAACGATCCGTTAATCCTTGTCGATGGTGTCGAACGTGCTTTTTCAGGTATCAACCCCAATGATATCGAGTCTATCGAAGTACTGAAAGATGCAGCATCCACTGCCATTTACGGATCAAGAGCTTCAAATGGTGTTATCCTGATCACGACGAAAAAAGGATCTGCGAACCAGGCTCCCCGGATCACGTTCGAAGCGAATGTGGCTTTACAACAGGCGGAAACATTATATGATTTCATGAGTGCCGAAGATTATCTGAGTATTGTCCGTCCTGCTGTTGCTGTCGGTCCGAATTCAAGATACAATTCGATGGATGGTTATTCCGCCAGTTCCGGTAATACAGCATCTTCCATCTATTCCACACGCTACCTGAGAGATGAAGAAAGCATTCCGACCGGATATAAATCGATGCCTGATCCGCTTGACCCAAGCAAGACTCTGATCTTTCAGGATAACAACTTTCAGGATGAAATCTATAAAAATGCCTTGTGGCAGAACTATTATGTAGGTATCGACGGAGGAAGCGATGCAGTCAGATACAACGCAAGTGTCGGCTATACGGATGATGGCGGTGTGGCTTTGGCTACCGATTATTCCCGCCTGAGTATGCGCAATAATCTGGATGTAAAAATCAACAGTAAATTATCTCTTGCTGCCGGTTTCGACTACTCCAAGACAAATTCATCTGAATATCCGAACCAAATGAATGTGATATCCAGAGGTCTGGCTACGCCACCCACACAAAAAAAATATAATGAAGACGGTACGCCGACCAAAGGTTACAACGCAACCTCTCCTAACCCGCTATGGTATCAATACTACAACGACCAGAGCAAAGAGGAAAAACGTTTGTCTGCCTTCGGTAAATTGACTTATCGTATTATTGACGGATTAAGAGCCGATGTGCAATTATCAACCTACAACCATCATTGGAGAAGCGACAGTTTTGAGAAAGCGAACGAATTCAGTGGCTTACGCACAACCACAGCAACATTTGGCGAACTGGACAGAAACAAACTGGAAGCATACGGTACATATAATAAGACGATCAAAGACCATTCTTTCTCCATCATGGCCGGTTATTCTTATCAAAAAGATAAAAACCAGACAATGGAAGCAACCGTCACAGGTGCAAGTTCCGACAAAGTACCGACATTAACAGCCGGTCCTAATAAGAAAGATGCCAAAAGCGACTTTACAGACGACGTTACAATCGGTTACTTCGGACGTTTATCTTATGATTTCCAGAAAAAGTACTTATTCTCGGCTACATTCAGGGAAGATGCTTCCTCACGTTTTGCCAGTGGCAACCAATGGGGCTTCTTTCCCGGTGCATCTGTCGGTTGGGTGATGTCGGACGAAAGTTTTATGCAAAATGCGAAAGTTATCGATAACCTGAAATGGCGTATCAGCTACGGTCAGACAGGAAACAATACGATCGGCTTGTATGATGCTTACGGCAAATACTCTACGGATGCCAAATACGATGGTGTAGCCGGCATTGTTCCTTCTACCATGCCTAATTTGGGGTTAACCTGGGAAGTTTCGACACAACTGGATGCCGGTTTCGATTTATCGATGTTTAACAACCGTTTAAACATCAATGCCGATTATTTCGACAAGAGAACCGACAATCTGCTATTCAGCAAAGAACTACCTAACACATCCGGTTTTGAAAACGTACAAACAAATATCGGTAAAGTCAAATTCTATGGCTTCGATATCGAAATAGGTTCTACCAACATCGAAACAAAAGATTTCACATGGACTTCCAAGTTTACCTGGAGTTTTGTAAAGAACAAAGTATTGAAATTGCCGGATAACGGCCGCGATAAAAACCGTATCGGCGGTATTACCTTAGCTGACGGAACTGCCTTTGGAGGAACCGCTGAAGGAGAATCCCTGTATAGCTATTATGGTTACGTTGTCGATCATATCCTTGAAACCCAGCAACAGGCGGATAATGCCATGTACGACAGCTCAGCCAAAGGTTACCGTCATTCGGATGGTAAGAATATAGCAGGACGCAAAGAAGTCGGCGATTACGAATGGAAGAACCGCGAAGGTAGCCAGACACGCGACGGAAAAGATTATATCGACAGCCAGGACCAATTCTTATTGGGTTACACTGTGCCTCATTCTACAGGTGGATTGAACAACAATTTCACATATAAGAATTTCACATTGAATATCTTCCTGGATTGGGCTTTGGGACATTCCATCAACAACAACTCTGAAATGCGTTATTTCATGAATACATTTGCCAATAACTATACCTTGATAGATGAAGTGAAACAATGTTGGACACAACCGGGTGATAACACTAAATATGCACGTTTCACAGCCAATGACCCGGATGACGGTAACGCAAACTTCAGTCGTACTTCCAATATATTCAATTATAAAGGTGATTATTTGTGTATCCGCGAGATTAGCCTGCAATATAATGTACCGACCAATAAGTTGGTCAAACTGGGTATTCAGAATCTTGCTTTCACACTGGCCGGTAATAATCTGTATTATTTTACAGCAGTAAAGGGAGTTTCTCCGGAAGTAGGAGCTTCTACTACTTATAATAAAGATTACTACAACTATCCTCCTATTCGCAAATACTCGATCGGAGTTAAAGTGACATTCTAAAAACAAAAGAATCTTTTAAGCTATAAAACAATAGTATTATGAAAATTAAGATAATAATATCAATATTACTGGCAGGAACTCTATTCGCTTCATGCCACGGTGACCTGGACATCGTTCAGAAAAGCGAAGTATCTGCCAACTCCATGTGGCAAGACGAAGGTGATGCTACTTCTGCGATGTACGGTATGTTCAATAAATTCAGGGCTGCTTTTAGTTCCGGCTACATTTACTGGGGCGAATATAGAACAGGACTTTGGGGAGACGGTTTAACCGGTCAGACAGATCGCGATCAGGTCTACCAAAACCAAATTCCTACCAGCCACGGATATGCAAACTGGAAAGATTTGTATACTACGATCAATAATGCGAACCTGATTCTGAAATACACTCCCGATATTGCCTTCAACAGCGAAGAGACAAAAAATAAGACCCTCGCAAACGCCTATTATGTAAGAGCATTCTGTTATTACTGGATCGGACGTATATGGGGCGATGCTCCGGTTTTACTGGATGGTTTCGAATCAGACCAGCAAGAAGGTTTATTCCCGACACGTCAACCGGCGGACGATGTATTCAGACAAGTAGGCGAAGATATCGACAATGCACTGGCTCTTATACCTACATCCGTTAAAGACCGGAATCTGGCATCACCAGGATCGATCAATATGTTGAAAGCCGATTACTATTTGTGGATGTATAAAGTTAGAAATGCTGGTGAATCAGCTTTGAATAACGCAAATACAGCTGTTCAGGCCGTGTTGGGTAATTCTGATTATTCCTTGGAAGAAGATTACGGAAATATCTTCTATAACGAACTTGGTAATGAGATTATATTTGCATGGAGTTATATTCAGGATGAATATACAGGCGGTTACCCAGGTGACTATCTGGTTCCCTCTCAATATGTGTCGGCCGAAGCTATAGAGAACCCGGTAAAAGTAGGAAGCCATCAACAATGGTGTTTCTACACGGAAGACTATAAGGCATTACTTTCAGAAAATAAAGATGATCAAAGAACGATCCTAAGTTTTGAAACTTATTTTGACGAGCCGAAGAATGCCACATTCCAGTGGATCAACAAATTTTCCGGAACATGGACAAACGGGACACGCATCTTCGATTCCGACATCATCGTATACCGCTATGCCGATGCAATCCTGTTTGATGCGGAGATCAAAATGGCAAAAAACGATCTATCCGGAGCTGTGGCTTCCCTGAACAGGATTGCCGAGCGGGCTTATGGCAAAGAAAACTTCTATCCTGCTACCATCTCTACGTCCGATCTGAACGAAGCGATCGTCACAGAACGTATGAAAGAATTTGCAGCCGAAGGCAAACTCTGGTGGGACTTTATCCGTCTGGGTGTCGTATTTAAGAAAGCTCCTTATCTGGTAGGCCGCGACAATGAACTGAACGTATTATTATGGCCAGTATCTCAGACTTCTATCAACAAGAATCCGAATATCACACAGACACCGGGCTACGACAAATAAATATTTATATGCACGTTATACATACTGGCAGAGAAACATTTCTCTGCCAGAGTTATGAGCCCGCAAATCTCTTTGAACCAGTTACAGGCCGTCATATCATTACCGAATTTTTTAATAAACAATCTCAAATCAATTTAAGTTATGAAGAAAATAATAGCAACTTGCTTTATCCTGCTGATGCAACTCTGTATTTCAGTACAAGCCCAGGAAACCCCAACAACCGATGTGTTTCAAAAAGGACAAGACGGCTATGCCTGTTTCCGTATCCCGGCTATTGTCCAGTCCAAAGCAGGCACCTTGCTGGCCTTTGCCGAAGCCCGGAAAAACAGTTGCTCGGATACCGGTAATATCGACCTGGTAGTTAAACGTTCGGAAGATGGTGGCAAAACCTGGAGCAAAGCAATTACTGTTTGGGACGACGGAGATAATGTATGCGGAAACCCCGCTCCTATTGTTGATCAGGAAACCGGACGCATTATTCTGGTAACCTGTTGGAATCTGGGAGAAGATCACGAAAAAGAGATCATAGACGGGAAAAGCAAAGACAGCCGTCGCATATATGTCCTCTCTTCGGATAACGACGGAATAAGCTGGTCTGCTCCCAAAGAAATCAGTTCTTCCGTAAAACATCCGGACTGGACATGGTATGCAACCGGCCCCTGTCATGGCATTCAACTGCAAAGCAAAAAGCATAAAGGACGGTTAGTCGTATCAGCCAATCATATGGTAGCCGGTACTAAAACATATCATTCCCAGATTATCTATTCCGACGACAAAGGTGAAACTTGGAAACTGGGCGGGATAGTCAGCAAACACGGAGGCAATGAGAGTAGTGTGACTGAACTTAAAAACGGAGACCTTATGTTGAATATGCGGAACTACAACCGAGAAGAAAGTAAATCGCGCAGCTACGTTATCAGTAAAGATGGTGGAGAAACCGTTTCTGAAATGCAATATCTGCCGGAGTTGATAGAACCCATTTGCCAAGGAAGCACGTTAAACTACATGAAGAACGGCAAAGTAAGCAATAATATCCTATTCTCGAATCCTGCATCAACGGATAAAAGGGAGAAAATGACAATCAAGTTGAGTCTGAATAATGGTAAAACATGGCCATATGCTTTCCTGATCTATCCCGGCCCCTCAGCCTATTCCGATTTAGTGAATCTGCCAAATGGAAACATCGGGCTGCTATACGAATATGGTACCGACAATGCATACGAGAAAATAGGCTTCACCAGTATCTCTTTCGAGACTCTGAAGAAACACTGATCCAGTACCATAAATACAATAAAAAGGCAGAGATTAATTACCTCTGCCTTTTATAATCAAACAAAACAATCTTCTTAACAGGATTTGCCTGTCATAATATCTAATACCAATTTGTCCGTTGCCTCCATACCTACGGAACCGATAGCCGTTAGGTTGGTGATCGATTTGTCCACATCTTCGTCAATAATACCTTCGACCGGGGTCACCACCTTATTTTCCATTGCCATCAATGCCGAGATCATTGCCGTAGAGACACCGCTCGACACTTTCAGGGCACAACTAGGTTTCGCACCGTCACAGATCATGCCCGTGATATTTCCGATCATATTCTTAATAGCATAAGAAATCTGTGTCTTATCCCCTCCCATCAGATAAGTGATACCGCAACTCGAACCTGTGGCAGCAACAACGCATCCGCACAAAGCTGAAAGACGTCCCAGGCTCTGTTTGATATAAATGACCATCAGATGGCTAAGCATCAGGGCACGGATCAGTTGCTCTTCCGTACACTCAATATCCTCGGCAAACGATAGAACCGGAAGCGTAGCGGCAATCCCCTGGTTTCCACTGCCGGAATTACTCATTACCGGGATCATTGCACCATCCATACGGGCATCGCAGGCAGCGGCAGTCATCACCAGCATGTGCGTATAGGCAGAGTCACCCATGTATTTTTTACCGAACTCGCCCGATACCGTCTTACTTACGGTATGTCCGTAATGTCCCAGCATGGAAGCCTGTGCTGCTTTCTTGTTCAGATCGGCTGTTTCGAGGATAAAGCGGATTTCGTCTACCGGCATTTCCATCGCAAACTCGTAGACCGTCGAGAAAGACAGTTTCAATTCATCCTCCGGACAGACGGCATCGCAATGCAACTCCTTTCGTTCGTCGGTCAAAACTACGCCATTTTTCTCTACATATATTATATGTGTATGCTCATGACAGATGATTACCCTCGAAGTTTCCTCACCGGCTGTACAGATTATTTCGATATATAGTTTGTCTACATTCTCCTTTAAAGCGATATGGATAAGCTTATCTTCAATCATAGTTTTACCGGCTTGCAACGCTTCGGGAGTTATGTCGCGAAGTACTTCCAGTCCGTAAGCAGACTTTCCGATCAGGGTTCCGAGGGCGATTGCGATAGGCAGTCCTACCATTCCTGTACCGGGTATCCCTACTCCCATTGCGTTCTTCAGAATATTGGCACTAAGTAATACCTCTATCTTCTCCGGACGGCATCCCAACACTTCTGCCGCTTTCGCTGCGGCCAGAGCTACGGCCACCGGTTCAGTACAACCGATAGCGGGAATTACCTCCTGATGTATGAGGGATATAATTTGTGATTTTGTCGTGTTATCCATGAAAACGATGTTTTATGCGTTAGATTGTGGCAAAGGTAATGATTTAATTAATTCCCGGACTTTATATGATTAAAATTATCACTTATTTTCGATTGAAACGTCAGATACAAAATGATTTGTAATTAATGTTATACGTTTCGCCAAATCCGGAATGAATATAATAAATTCGCAGCGCCCGACTTGAGAGCGGGAAGAGACTAAATGAATTAAAAATAAAAGATTGTTTATGGAAAGGAAAAAGTTTATTTTCTACGGGTTAGCCATGCTCGTAGCGTTATTACTAGTGGCTAAAATACTGGTACCGGCATCGCCTCCGACTTCTTCACCACCGGAAAGCCTGTTGCTTGAAAACGACGACCTTCTGGGACGTGCACTTCCCTCACTCGAATATATCCGGACTCACCAACCGGAAGATATTCCTTTTTTACATTCCGTATCTGTTTATTCTCACAACGACTCATTAAAACTGGATTACTGTTATCCCGATACACTTGTCACCAGACTTATCTCCCCGATTTTTGCACCCTCTACCCAAGCTCATCATCCGGAGTTTCATTATCAGACATTCCTTGCAACCATACCGGAAGGCGAAGAAAGCTTTTTTAATATAGAATATCCGGAATTATGGATACCGGCAGTCATTTATGTAGTATTCTTCCTTTTTCTACTAACAATACGAGGAATTTGCCTTATAGCAGGAAAAGTCCGCCGGAAATGGGTACAGATTGACAGCAATGTGCCACAATCCCTTCCCTGTCGTTGGGGAAAAGGGCAATGGATACAAATCACAGAAACAGGGATTTATATATGTATCAGTGCATTTATCATGACTGGATTACTTTCCATGTCACCAATTCCAAAATGGCTGGGTAACAGTCACAGGGAAACAGAAGAAAGTAAGCTACATCCCCCTCTCCGGCTGGAAAGTTTTAATATGGACCCCGGCAAACTGCTTCAACCGAATGCTTATGGTATATCGGCTACAGGTGGCGAGAAAGTCTGCATGCTAAAACTAAGTTCGTACCTGGATAAACCACTGGTGGAAATTATCCGGCAGAAAGATAACAGTACAATACAATCGGAGTACATTTATGCAGCAAATAATACTCCGCAACGCTTTGTCATTAGCCGTCCCGATATCCTCCATTCATTGGAGAAACTCTATGGCACATCTATCCCTCTATTAAAAATATCATTATTAGAGGAATATGACGAATATTACCGACCTGACCCTACACTCAAAAGTTTGCCGTTACCTGCATATAAAGTGGAAATAGATAACAAGGCACAAGACCTTTACTATTTTCCATCTTCTGCACCTACATATTATCATTATAACTCGAACACGAAATTACGAAAGAAGATATCTTCCTTACCGGCATGGTAACATGAAATGAACCATGCCTCTATATACATTTGTTCTATTATTTCACTAATATAAAATAGTATGGTAAATGTATCAGTAAAAGTAAAGCGAAAAACCTCCGTCACAGCAGGTAAAAAAATGCCCCTTTTCCTGCAGGTCATATGCAACCGCAAGGTAAAAAGGATTGTATTAGCACTGAAAGTGACTGAAGATGAATGGCAACAGGACATCGGTACTGTTGCTATTCCCTCTCATGCCGGAAACAAACGCGTTGAAGAACTGCTGGACATCAGGGAAACACTCGAACAGGATCTTAAAGAGATGGACAGAGTGATCGATTTCCTGAACGAAAAAGACGATTGTACGGCAGAAAGGATCATCAAAGGGTTTCAGTTGTCGAAACGGTATACGCTATGGCTCGAATATATCCAGCTCGTTATTGAAAAGAAAAAAGAGATGCGTGCCGAAACGACGATCCGCAACTATCAGAGTTCATACAAAGCCTTTTATGAGTTTTGTAATGGAGAGGATATGCCCGTCAGGGATATAGACGAAGACGTCATTATGAATTTCGAGAAATATCTACAGATGAAGGGGATCTCAAAAAACACCATTGCCTTCTACTGTCGCAACCTCAAAGCCGTATGGAATACGGCAGTCAGGGAACACATCGTCGAGCACCGTCCCTCTCCTTTTCGTAATATCAACACCAGGATAGAAAAAACGGAGAAAAGGGCCATAAAAGAGAAATATATCCATAAACTGAAAGAACTGAATATAGAAAATTCACCGGGGCTTTCACTGGCACGCGACCTTTTCCTCTTCTGCTTTTTTGTACGTGGGATGACATTTGTCGATCTGGCTTACCTTACGCCGGCCAACATTCATGGTAATCAACTAATCTACGTACGGAAAAAAACCGGACAGGTTCTTAAAGTGGAACTACTTCCTGTTATGCTGAAGATCATACGGAAATATCATGTTCCCGGACAATATTACCTTTTCCCTATCCTTAAAAACAAGGATGCCTCCTGGAAGGAATACGACAGTGCACTCCGGCTACAGAATAAGCGGCTTAAAATCATAGGGGATCAAATAGGCACTCATTTGTCTACCTATGTAGCCCGCCATAGCTGGGCTAGCATTGCCAAACAAAAAGGAATATCGGAGGAGATCATTTCCGATTGTATGGGACATACTTCCATAGATACAACCCGCATCTATATCGCATCACTGGATAATTCAAAACTAGACAGAGCAAACAGGATAGTAATAACGAGAAAAGAACATATTAAATCGCATTATAAAAACAAGGTGATATAGACCGTGTGGTATTCTGTCTATTTGTAAGAGATGGAACGGATATTTCTTTGTTCTGTTAAAACGTGACAAAAATAGTAAGGTTTTCTTGAATAGCCAAGGTTTCTTCTGTTTTTTTACGCATAACAGTCCATAATATTCAATCTAAGTGTGAATATTATTACAGTTTTTAAGGAAAGACAATACTATTATCTGTACTCTCCCTGACCATCTATTGGCCTTTATTTCAACTTCAAACGCTCCGTTACATACTACTAATCAATTGTTTACAGATTGTTTCACAAAACCAGAAAACGAGAACACATGATTATCATGCTTACTATCAAGTCTCATTCTCTCGTTTGCTCATTTCTCCAAACTTTTAAAACAAAGCGACAAGGGAAACAAGCCTATTTAGATTAAATACCAGTAAAGTGTGTTGTTCTACCTCGACTTTCCGGCATTTTGTTTCACGAAATGTTTCACGATCCATTTTTGACTACTCCTTAAATAGTCGAAAAGCTTTAATTATCCATACATGGAAATAACACTCTTCGCACGAGTCCATCTCTTACAAATAGACGGAACGAAATTTCACCATACAAAATATAGGGTATATGCAAAGAGAACTCCACATATTACTGTTTGTTATTTTCTGTTTACCGATCGGTATTCACTCACAACAGACTGCGCTGAAAACAAACATGCTATTCTGGGCAACCTCAACTCCCAATGCAGGTGTTGAGTTCGGTATTACACGAAATGTGACAATCGACGTATGGGGTGCCTATAATGCATGGAAATTCCACAATGAAATGAAATTAAACCTTTACCTCATACAACCCGAAGTCAGATATTGGTTCTGTCGCAAGTTTGAAGGACATTTTTTTGGCCTGCATGGTCATTACGGACATTTCAATATCGGACAAATCCCTTTTATTTCCGGATTAAAGAACTACGTCTTACGTGGCGACCTCTACGGTGGCGGTGTTACATACGGTTATCATTGGGCCCTCGGCCAGCGATGGGGCATCGAAGCGATGATAGGTGGCGGATATGCCTATATGAAATATGACAAATACCGGTGTGCCGAATGCGCCGAACGGGTCGGGAGCTACACACGGAGTTATATAGGACCTACCCGCCTGGGCTTTTCCGTTATTTATTTTCTACGTTAATAAAGGTCTGATGAATATGAATAGTATAAATTATATAATACGGACAACTCTGCTAGTGATATCGATAGCCATTTGGAACACGAATATAGTGGCCGAAGGAGTCCGGATCATTCCCCGATCATTTGCCGTACGCAACGATAGTTTGCATCTGCTTCTTGATATGGATTTGAATAGTGTGCATGTCAATTCTTTGACGGCAGTATCATTTATTCCTATTCTTCAGGCAGCAAACGAACAGGTAGGTAGAATAGAACTTCCGCCGGTTATTGTAACAGGCAGCAAACGGTTTCGTTTCGAACGGAGAGAAAGAGCATTAGCAGTCGGACAAATACCGGTAATACCTTACCGGGTGCTGCTAGACAAACAGCAAACAGGTTCTAAAAATATACAATACCGTATCGCCATACCTTACGCCTCCTGGATGCAAAAAGCCTCACTCCTGCTCCGTCAGGAAGTAAAAGACTGTTGCGATCAGCAAGTATTGGGAATAGATACATTGACTAAAAACCTGATTCCCGTGCTTGATACGGGGTCACAAGAACACAGAGCGGTAATTGCTCCTAAGGAAAATAACTATACTGCTAGTGCCTCTGCGCCCCCGCGTCAAGCGCGGGGACAGGTGAGCGTTCAAGCAAAAACACCCGATTATTCATCCATGGTATCGTTCCTTCGACCCGGCTACGGGCAGGAAAAGAAAGAGAGAGTGCAGAGTGCGACCCTCTATATCGACTATCCGCTGGGAAAAGACGAGGTATATCCGGATTTCAAGAATAACCGGGAAGAAATAAACAAAATAGACGCGATCCTGTATCCGCTTCTGTCTGATGGCTTCTCTGAACTCGAACGTATACAAATAAGAGGATATGCTTCCCCCGACGGTCCTTACGGAGATAACGAAAAACTCTCGGCCAACCGCTCCCGCCTATTCGCTGACTATGTGAAGGAAGCTTACGATATCCCTTCGCGCCTGTTCAATGTCTCGTCGGTTGCAGAAGACTGGAACGGCCTGAAAGAGCTGCTCCGTAAGGCTGCACCTCCGTATGCTCCGGCCGCATTGAAGACTATCGATCGATACGGTATATTCAACGGCCGCGAGAAACAGTTGATGGATTTGCAGGGAGGTGCCCCTTATAAAGATATGTTGCGCCGCTTCTTCCCAAAACTGCGCCGTATCGAAATCGTGGTGGAGTATCGCATACGGAAACTCAACGATAGCGAAATAGCGGAAATGATCTACACCCATCCCGACCTGATGAGTCTGGAAGAGATCTATGCCGTTGCCCGGTATTACCGTCCCGGAACCGACCAGTATCGCGAAGTATACGAAATAGCCGCTTTCCATTTTCCTGATGATGTAATAGCGAATGTGAATGCTGCTTCGGCGGTTATGCTGACCGGTGACCGGGAGTCGGCCTGGAACTATTTGCGCAAAGCGGAAGCCGATCCGCGTTCGTGGAATAATATGGGCGTACTGACCCTGATGGAAGGAGATCCGGAAGGCGCAGCCGTATGGTTTCGTAAAGCAGTAGGCGTAGAACCCCGGAAAGCCCGGCAAAATCTGGAAATAGCAGAAAGCTATTAAATAAGAGAAAAGTGGATAAACTAATTTACATAATACTGATAAGCATGTTGACAGGATGCGCTTTTGGCGACGAACCTTCCGTATGCCCCTATAATATAAGGTTGGAATACTGGTATGCCGGCAGTAACGTGGAAAATACGCTGCCGATCTATGTAGACAATCTCCGGCAATTCCTTTTCGACGGAGAAGGGAAACTGGTGGCTACCTCTATCCTGCAAGGCGACAGTATAACCGGATGGAGCGGCGAGCTTCCCGACGGACATTATACAATGGTCCTTTGGGGTAATCTCGGAGACGAAAACAAAATGCCGGTAGACATACTCCCGGATAATAATGCTTCACTCAACGAAATGTCGATCAGTGCCGTTACGGAAGGCGTGCCTCCCGGTTTCCGGGGAAATACCGGACGGTTATATTATGGTACGGCCACCTTTGAAGTGGAGAAGGGGGTAACCCTGCGGCAACGTGTTTATCTCTCGCATGCACACGCCGTACTCACAATGACAGTCCGTTGGATGGCGGATGCACCGCCCGAAGGCGGTACTTACCGGATGCGGCTGAAAGGTATCCCCGCAGTTTACGGTTTTACCGGACAGTGGGAAAATACCACTCCCGGCGGCGATGGCGTTTATACCATTCCCCGCATCGGTGGCGTTATCACTTACCACGAAACAAGGGCATCCATGAATTTCGACGGGGAGGTGAACGGCGAATTCGTCACCTTCCGCTATATGTCGGGAACTCATCAGATGTGGAGCCTTTGGCGGGACGGAGTACAAATCGTAAAAGAACTCGACCTCAACAGTTTCTTCCAGAAAATTCCGATGGATATGAATACGAATATGGAGCAGGAATTCGATCTGCTGGTCACAGTCTACAAAGACAAGATTATCGTTACCCAATCGACAGCGGCCGACTGGGATGAAGGAGGAACAATCGGATAAACGAACATACTTTAAAACAAACGAATATGAAACTAGTATTAAAATGCACAGCACTCATGCTGGCAGCCTTACTGGCAGGCTGTACGGAAGAGGTTCAGAACGGCGAAGGCAACCTGCCTAAACCGGATGATACCGACAGTGGCGGACGTCGTGAAGTCCTGCTCACACTAAAGAACAAGCTAGTCTTGAAAGATGCTTCCACCAAAGCGGAAACACCGATTGCAACCACGGAAGAGAATAAAATCGCTACGCTCGATGTATATGTTTTCGCTTCTGCCGAAGAGAATGGCACATATACCTACCAGGAGCGTTTCGCTTATCGTGCCGATGGCAGCAATTTACCGTCGGGAGCAACCGAACTCGAGCTGACACCCGGCAAAGACGACACCCAGACAACCGGGCTATTGAACTTAAAAAAGGGATTGTACGTCAAGCTATACGCTATTGCCAACCAAGCTACATTGGTAGACCCTGCCCACGAAGACCAAACGGTAGCCGATGATACGTTTGTTCCGATTACTTTTAATGAGCCCGGCAAACAGGGAACAACGATAGCTGCCATCGGTCAACCGGATGAAGCTACTTTCCTTGCCTATCATACTCCACTGTTGGATGCCGCAACAGAAAGCGATATACTTGGCACTCCCCTTGCCATGTCGGGTGCTTATACGACTCCGCTCGACCTGACAGATTTCGAAAACTCCGCCCGTATGCAGATCGGTTTTAAGCTGACCCGTCTGGCTGCCCGTTTCGATATCGTGAACAATGCTGAAACATCCCGTTTCACCATAGAAAGCATTTCAATGGCTAAAGGCCGTAAGGGAGCTACCTTCTTCCCTATCCGCGTTTTCGGACAGACACCGGAAGCCGCAGCCAACGAACTTATCACCTATCCTGCCCGTGCCTTCGACGGCGAAAAGGCAAACAAAGGAACACAAACAGGAGCCTTTTATACCTATCCCTCTCCTAGCAAAGACAACGGCTATATCATACTGAAAGGAACCTATCAGGTAAATAAAACGGAAACTAAAGAGGTTACTTACCAGATACCTTTTATACAAGAAACAGCCGACGGCGGCTCTACCTTCCTAGAAATAAATAACAATCACCGTTATACGATCGGCATTACCGAAGCGGACGATTATCATTTGGATTTCACACTGACCGTTGCCGACTGGGCGGATGATGGAAGTATTGATGAATATAAACCGGAAGACGGAAGCGGAGAAACTAAAATAACTATACCTCCTACATTTGATGGAGATACCCAATATGATCCGGATACGCGTACTATTAGCATGTCACTCAAAGAGAACAGTAACTTTAGTGTAGATATCCAGACGAATTCAGCACTTACCATACAAAAAACGTACGTCGGAGGATTAGAAGCCCAGCAATATGACTGGTTGGAAATATCAGAACCCACAATAACAGAAGTAACAAAAGCAATTATGACAGGGTACTCCTATACATTCACAAAGAAAGCCGGTTATGACAAACCCAACTTCCCTCGTGCGGTAGTACGTTTTACAAATGCAATGGATGGCTCAGAAACAGTCTTATTTGTCGAAGCTGTTTCGGCTCCACAAGTAGATGCAACTCAACAAACAGTTGGGAACTTCAATACATTCAACGCAGAGCAACAAACGGCATCTATGTACAAAATTTCAAATAGCGAAATAAAAGCAAGCATAACTTGTCCCAATGGCGTAACGGTGGGCAATCATCCTAGTTGGTTAAGTATAGAAACTATTGAAACTGTCGGGACAAAAACAACTTATCAATTCACAATCAATGCATCTACGCCCGAAGATATAAGTGATAAGGAAGGGACTGTGACTTTTCTGAACACAAAGGATAATAATCAGACCACAACAATTACTATCACTTTACTCAGTGCAAAAATTGTAGCAGAAGATCTATCTGTAACAGCAGCTACGAGTGGTTCTCACACTATTCCTATTACTTCACCTCTTGGAATCAAAGCCGAAGTAACAAACTGGGGCCCTGGAGGTGGAGAATGGTTTACCATGACTAATAACGCAACAGAAGGAGGCAACAAAAATCTTACAATTACCCTTAAAAGTTCAAATACAACGACGGTAATGAAAGAAGCTACTATTAAGCTGACAAACAAACATACCGGTGGAGGAGATAAAGAGATTAAGGTAACGCCTGAAAATTTTGCAGTAACGCTGTCTTCTACTGGTAAAACTTTAGGAAATGTTATAAACGAAAACTCAACATCAACCACATTCAATGTAACAAGTGCAGGAGATTTTACTTATTCGATAGCTAATTCTAACATTGCTACTCTTTCACAAGAGGGTAATACGATAACAGTTACTGCAAAGAAAACGGGAAGCACAACTATTACTGTCAAAAGTAAATCAGATACTAATAAGACTTCAACTTACTCTATAGCAGTAAGCATCGACTTAAACGGAGAGCCTGTATGGAAATACGACGGATTATATATAGCTAAGACTTCAGGTCCAAGAGTAGCATGGACTACTTCTTATTGTAGTGGTCTTGGATCA
>NZ_CAJJWO010000098.1 GCF_905196875.1 uncultured Parabacteroides sp.
GTGTGAAATACAAATTATGATTGAGGATCTGTCCTGCATTGTTGAAAATGGCACCGTCCGATTCTGCTACGATCTTTTCCAACGGAGCATTTTCAAACTTGGTTCCCGGGATCAGGTTATTCAGATTGTTGACATAAGCCTGAAGGTGTTTTCCGTGATGGAACTCAATAGTTTCTTTACTTATAACCGGTTCCAGCGCATTGGCTGCATAGGGCAATTGGATTAATTCGAATTTCATAATTTCTTCTTTTTTATTTGTTGTTTGACTATGATTACTGTTAATTGTGACCAATAATAATAAACTAAGACATAATGTAAGCATGACCAATATGTTTTATGTTGTTTCTACTAATCTAACATTACCGGTTCATTATTTGTTCATGCAGAGAGCCTACATTTGCTATAACTTTTATTGATTAAATAATAGATGGAATTTATACGGTTTAACTTTCGCTTTCGGAGAGAGGCATTTATGAGCTTGTTTTAACCAGACGTATAATAAAATGAATAATAATATGTAAAAAGCTGTTTTTTTATCATTTGTAAAGAAAATAATCCCGAAGAAGTTCCTATTTTTGTGCCCGCAATATTATTAATTAAGTAAAACATATTTGTAGATGGTAAAGAAAGTTGGGAATTTAATTCCAAACACCTTTTTTATTACAAAGGGTAGTGGCGACTCGGATCTGGAAAAACACGCAGGTTCTTATCACATGGCCCTTTATGATGCTGGTATTTCGGACTTTAACATTATGACGTATTCGTCTGTTATACCCGCCACTGCACATCTTGCTACCATGGATGAGATAGACCTTCCTCCATTTGGTACGGAACTGAAGACCATTATGGCCGTGTCTCACGGGTATCAGGATGAGTTTGTATCTGCCGGTGTGGTTTACGCCTGGATGTACAAGGATGAAAACTTCGATGAGAAGGTTGGAGCCCTGGTATGTGAGGTCAGCGGCCGTTATCGTATTGAAGAGTTGGAATCGCGTTTGATCCGCGTAATCAACGATCTTCACCAGAAAACTTACGGTAAGTATTATCTGGGTGAGCTTAACTTTATAACAGAAGGTATTACCATCGAGAAGAGATATGGCACAGCTTTGGCTGCCCTGTGTTTCGTGGACTTCTTAATGCCTGTGATTGAAGAATAAAGATAAATAAGATACCTGATCATTTGTATGGGAAACAGAGGTAAGGCATTGTCTTTATCTCTGTTTTTTTGCTCCCTACCGGAATACTCGTTGTAAGTTTGTTATATTTGTATCGAACTTATGCTATAAAATTTTCTTTATTTAAGAAACAATCCGTTTAAAGCTGTTGTTGTATGAAAAAGATTATTAATCCCTGGGAGGGACTGGAAGGTTATATGTGTTTCGGGTGTGCGCCTGAAAACCCGCAGGGCCTTCACTTGGAGTTTTATGAAGATGGGGATGATGTGGTAGCTTTCTGGGAACCGGAAAGCCATTATCAGGGCTGGTTGAATACATTGCACGGGGGAATCCAGACGACACTTATGGACGAACTGGCCGGTTGGGTTGTGTTAAGGAAACTACAAACGTCGGGAGTAACTTCCCGCCTGGATGCACGTTTCCTGAAAAGTATCTCGACACGGGAACCACGTTTAATGGTGCGTGGACGCATCAAAGAACGGAAACGGAATGCCATTTTTATCGAGACAGAAATATATAACTCGCAAAACGAACTTTGTTCACGTGCCGACATCGTATATTTTATTGTTACTCAGGAGCAGGCAACGGAACAGTTTCATTTTGCCGGATGCAAGACCGAAGATGAAAAATAAGATAAAAGAATAAAGCAAAAGATTGACAAATGAAATATATAGGAGCTCATGTAAGTGCGTCGGGGGGGATAGAGAATGCACCCTTGAACGCCCAGGCTATCGGGGCAAAGGCTTTCGCCCTCTTTACCCGAAACCAGCGTCAGTGGAAATCTTCTCCGTTGACAAAGAAAAGTATCTCTCTTTTTAAAGAACGTTGTAAGGAGTTTGGCTATGAAGCGAAACATATCCTTCCCCACGACAGTTATCTGATCAATCTGGGACATCCGGAACCCGAAGGATTGCAGAAATCGCGCGAAGCTTTTCTGGATGAGATGCAGCGTTGTGAACAACTGGAGTTAGGCCGCTTAAACTTCCATCCGGGGAGTCACCTGAACCAGCTGTCTGTCGACGATTGCCTGGCACGTATTGCTGAATCCATCAACTGGACATTGGAACAGACTACCGGAGTATGTGCCGTCATAGAGAACACGGCCGGTCAGGGTACCAATCTGGGATATACATTCGAACAAATAGCGGCTATTATCGATAAGGTGGAAGATAAGTCGCGTGTAGGTGTCTGTATCGATACTGCTCATACGCTGGCTGCGGGATACGATATCAAGACCGAACAGGGATTTACGGAGACCTTCCGCCATTTCGACGAGGTGATCGGCTTCTCCTATTTGCGTGGAATGCATATCAATGACTCGAAGAAAGACCTGGCCACGCGTGTAGACAGACATGATAGCATAGGAAAAGGAGTGATGGGACTGACAACTTTCACGATGTTGATGCAGGACCCTCGTTTTGATGACATACCGTTGATCCTGGAAACTCCCGACGAATCGATCTGGGCCGAGGAAATCAGTTATTTATATACTTTATAATATAATAAGGGAAAGAGGCGCTTTTGTAAGCCTCCTCTTTTCCACAATACATTACAGTTATGTTTATATTAATGCCAATTATTTTTGTTGCAGGCATCCTGGCAATTGCGCTTGAAGATAAGATTAAGATCAATAAAGCCGCAACCGCCCTCTTTATGGCAATTTCTTTATGGATGATCCTGATGTTTGACGCCTATAACATCTTCGTTGAACGCTCTAACCCTTTATTCGCCGAATTCTTAATGCAGAATCCCGACATGGCAAACCTGTCGGCTAAAGATCAGTTTATCAATTTTATAACTAACCGCTCCATCGTCTACCATCTGGGAAATGTGGCAGAGACTTTGTTCTTTGTGATGTGTTCCATGCTGATTGTCGATATCGTCGATAAACATGGTGGATTCAGGGCCGTTACCGGATATATCCGGACTTCCGACAAAAGAAAATTATTGTGGTATATCAGTTTTGCCACCTTCTTTTTCTCCGCATTACTCGATAACCTGGCAGCTGCTATTGTGATAATGGCCGTGCTTCGCAAACTGGTTCCGGATCGTACCGACCGTTTGAAGTACGCCTGTATGGTGATTATTGCCGCCAATGCCGGCGGATCATGGTCGCCGATCGGTGATGTGACGACTATCTTGCTTTGGGTGGGGAAGAATGTAACGGCAATGCATCAGATTGTACATGTCTTTGTTCCTGCACTGATCAATATGTTGGTTCCGCTTACTATCGCTCATTTCTGGCTGTTTAAGAAAGGCTCGCAGCTGCGTGTAATGAGCGAGGAAGAGGCGGCAGATGAGTTCATTCCGGAGATACCCACTCATTCGCGCCGCGTGATCTTTATCATTGGCGTACTTTCGCTGGCATTGGTTCCGGTTTTTCAGATGCTGACGAATCTGCCTCCGTTCCTGGGGGTATTGCTTGGCTTGGTTATCCTGTGGATATATACCGATATTATGTATAGCCGTTTGCATGTACACGAATCGGAAAAGCTGCGTATCACTCAATTATTGCCGAATATCGACCTGGCAACGATCTTTTTCTTCCTGGGTATCCTGATGGCCGTAGGGGCATTGGAGACATCCGGACAGTTGGGACTGATGTCTACTTATCTCGATAAGCATGTACATGACCCTTACCTGATCAGTTTCGTGATCGGTGCGTTGTCGTCGTGTGTGGACAACGTTGCTTTGGTGGCTGCCACAATGGGAATGTATCCAGTGGTGCAGCAGGCAGCCGACCTGGCTCCTTATGCCCAATTTTTTGTGTCCGACGGTGGTTTCTGGACTTTCCTTGCCTATTGTGCCGTAACGGGTGGTAGCATCCTGATTATCGGTTCGGCAACCGGTGTAACGGTGATGGGATTGGAGAAGATCGATTTCATGTACTATACAAAGCGATTTTCAATTTTGGCATTGATTGGTTATATTTGCGGTGCGGCAGTATATATGCTATTATTCGCTTAAACTTATTTATATGAAAAAGAATTGGATTATCGCGGCAGCCTGCGCCCTTTTGTTTTCCGGAATGGATGCAATGGCATGTACAGGTTTGCTGGTTGGAAAGAAAGCATCGGTCGACGGATCGGTCATGATCAGTTATGCAGCAGACTCGCATACGTTATATGGCGAGCTCTACCGTTGGCCGGCGGCAACCTGGCCGAAAGGGGCTATGCTGGAAGTTAGGGAATGGGATACAAATAAACCGCTGGGACAGATCCCGCAGGTGGAACAGACGTATTCGGTAGTAGGTAATATGAACGAACATCAGGTAGCGATCACAGAAAGTACGTGGGGTGGTCGTCCCGAATTGGTCGATACAACTGGTATCATCGATTACGGTAGCCTGATCTACATTGCGCTTCAACGTTCCAAATCGGCACGTGAAGCAATCAAGGTTATGACTGACCTGGTGAAGGAGCATGGCTATTACAGCAGTGGCGAAACATTCTCTATCGCCGATAAGAATGAGGCCTGGGTGATGGAGTTGATCGGAAAGGGAACAGGCAATAAAGGAGCGGTATGGGTGGCTATCCGTGTACCGGACGATTGTATCTCGGCACATGCCAACCAGTCGCGTATCCAGCAGATCCCCTTCGATGACAAGGAGAACTGTATATATTCGCCCGACGTTGTTTCTTTTGCTCGTGAGAAAGGTTATTTCAGTGGAAAAGATAAAGACTTCAGTTTCCAGCAGGCTTATTGTCCTTACGATTTCAGCGGCCTGAGGGGATGTGAAGCCCGTGTATGGTCTTTCTTCCGTAAATATGATAACACAATGGATAAGTATACCGACTTTATTAAAGGTGATCCTTCTAAAGAACCGATGCCATTATATGTAAAGCCCAACCGTTTGTTGTCCGTACAGGATGTCCAGAACGGTATGCGTGACCATTACGAAGGTACTGACCTGGATATGACAAACGATGCCGGAGCTGGTTCATATAAGGTGCCGTACCGTTGGCGTCCGATGACATTTAAGGTAGATGGTGAAACTTATACGAACGAACGTGCCATTGCAACCCAGCAAACCGGTTTTGTGATCGTTCCGCAGATGCGTAACTGGTTACCGGATGCGGTCGGTGGAATCCTTTGGTTCGGTGTGGATGATGCCGATATGGCTGTATTCACTCCGCTGTATTGCTCTATCACAGAGTCGCCGGAGTGTTACCGGGTTGGAAACGGAGACATCATGAACTTCTCATGGACTTCTGCTTTCTGGATCCACAACTGGGTAGCCAACCAGGCTTATTCGAAATACAGCTTTATGATCCAGGATATCCGTCCGGTTCAGCAGGAACTGGAAAATAGTTATAAAGAAGCAATTCCGGCCATCGACAAGGCTGCATCGGAATTGTATGCCAAGAACCCGGCAGAGGCTGTAAAGTTCCTTACCTGGTTCAGTACAACGACTGCTGATCAAGCTACCGCCCGCTGGAAGAAGTTGGGTGAGTACCTGTTAGTCAAATATATGGACGGTAATGTTAAGAAAGAAGAAAATGGCCAGTTTAAACAAAATGGTTACGGATTGTCCGAATACCCTGATTTCCCTGGCTATGACGAAGATTATTACCGTAGTATCGTAAAAAGCGCAGGTGACAGACTTAAAGTAAAATAATTATATTTGCGCATAATGTTGAACTAAATTAATGAGAGTATGAAGAAATTAATTGTTATGTGTATGCTGGCAATTATCAGCATGAGTGCATTTGCACAAACTCAACAAGGACAATCGTCTTTCGGTTTCAATCTTGGTTATGGGTTTAATGATAATGGGAATGCACTGTTGGGAGTTGATTATCGTTATAATTTTACCGATGAGGTTCGTTTCGCTCCTTCTTTGACGTATTTTGTCAAGGATAATGGACTGAGTGCATGGGCTATCGATATGAATGTCCATTATGTATTCAAGTTGAGTGAGATGTTCGGCTTCTATCCGTTGGCAGGTCTTGACCTATCCTTCTGGAAGCTTAGTGGAAAGGGGGAGATTGCAGGATTAGGTAAATATGATGTTAGTCATAATATGACTCGTTTCGGAGCAAACATTGGTTTAGGCGGTGAAGTATATGCGACAAACCAGTTAACCGTTGGTTTGGAGTTCAAATACAATATCATTAAGGATTTCGATCAGCCTATTTTGGCGGTACGTGTCGGATACAATTTCTGATAGACGGATAACATATTAGATAAAATGGCCTCCCGGTTGAATTCGTTTCTACCGGGAGACTTTTTATTATATGGGCTGTGATGAATGCTCCTGTTTTTTTCAAAATCGCTGATTCGCAACAACATTTCTCTTACATTTGTTATTTATAATCCAATTCAAAAATGATATTTATGGTAACACAGCAAGAGAAAGCAAAAAAAATGCGCATTTGTGGAAATGTGTTGAGTTATATGGATTGTCTTGAAAAAGAGAAATATGACTCTGGAAAGAAAGGGACAGCGGGTTTGTATAAAGCCACCCGTCGTCAGTTGGAACAGTTTTTGGGGAAGCGTAAGTTTAATCTGAAACGGGTGAACAGCCATCTCGTACAAGACTTTGTAACCCATTTACAGTCTTTGTCGTTAAGTCAGAATTCGATTAGCAACTACACGAGTATCTTTCGTGCAGCTTATAATGCGGCAGCTTCGGATAATCTGATTACTCCGGATGAGAATCCGTTTCGAAAGGTTTATCTTCGTCCTGTCCAGACCTACAAACGTTCGGTCGGTTTAAATGTGATCAAAGAGATAATACATTTGGATTTGAAAGGCAGTAAGCGGCTGGGCTTTGCACGCGATTTGTTTTTGTTTAGTTTTATGGCTTGCGGGATGGCTTTTGTCGATCTGGCCCATCTGACCCGTATCAATATTCATGGGGATGTACTGGTCTATTATCGTGTCAAGACAAAAACGGAGATTCGTGTGACGATCACACCGGGTATGCGTCGTTTGCTTGACAAATATGCCGATATAAACTCAGATCTGCTGTTTCCTGTCCTAAAGTCGGTAGAGGCATCTTACGAGAGTTATAAAGTGGCTTTGCGTACCTATAACCGTCGTTTGGGAGCTATCGGCAACAGGTTATCTACCCCGGTAAAACTGACCTCTTATGTAGCTCGCCATTCGTGGGCGATGTGTGCGAAAGAGAAATCTGCATCCGTAACAATAATAGGGCAGGCCTTGGGTCATACATCAGAGAAAACGACTCGTTTTTACTTGAGTAACTTGGATCAATCACTAATCGATCGCGTTAATATGAAAATCATTGGATACGTAGAAAAGTGGATAATAGGGGATAAATTTAGAAATTGACGCTTATTTATGGAATAAGGGTCATTGCCTTAAAACTAGTGGTGAAAAATCATTTATAAATCTACCCTATACCACATGAAGGCTTAAAAATCTAAGACGGAGCAAAAGTAAAAAAATTAAATTGATAAAACTTTAGTCGGAAGAAATTTTGTGTCTTAAAAAAGAATAAAATTATAACAAGTCCGTTTATTTTGATGAAAAAACGAAGCTAAAACCTTTAATAATGAATATGTTATAAAAATCAAACTCTGTCGCTGAAAATCCCTTAACTGATCTTAGCGAAACGACAAAATAATCAAAAGCTCTTCTTTTGACGTTTATTTAACGAATTCGGGTTGTTTGAAATATTATTTTACTAAATAAACACTACTATATCGTTCTTTCTACTTCTCTTATCTTCTTTCACTCTGAAATGAGTTATTCTGGAATTGTATTTTACTTCCAATAGGAAAATTGTGAATTAATATCCTCTATAAGTTTTTAAAATGGTGTTGTATGTGGTTGATATGTAGCGATTTAAACTCAATGACCCTTATTCCATAAATAAGGGTCAAACAGAAACACACTAGTATGTCATCCATATAAATGGGACTGACGAACATTGTTATGCAAAGAACAAAATCCAGAAAAGATGTCAACTTATTCAATGCCAATTACTTTTCTTTCTGTTTACGCTGAAGCGACAAAAGCTGAAATTATCATTTCTCTTTGTTTCTTCTTATCGTTTTTGTTTTCAGCTTTTGTACTTCCGCGTATAATCATCATCTCTAAGCGAAAAGCCCTGTATGATGATCCAGATGCCCGGAAAAGTCATATAGGGGCTATTCCCCGTTTGGGTGGTCTGGTATTTATTCCTTCCATTCTGATTTCGTTATCTTTCTCTACAGCTATCCGCTTTTTGCTTGATTTTCCGGCTAACGATAAATTGACCGGTTATACACTGCTGGAATTGTTATTGTTAGCAGCAGGTAGCTTGTTTTTGTATTTTGTTGGAGTAAAAGATGATTTGATAGGAGTACGTTATCGTAAAAAATTTATCGCGCAGTTTCTGGTGGCCTCTTTATTCCCCATGTCGGGATTATATATAAATAATCTGTATGGAATGTTCGGAATATATGAGGTTCCTGCCATGATCGGTATTCCGTTTACTATCGTTATGATTGTATTTATAACGAATGCGGTTAATTTGATAGACGGAATAGACGGTTTAGCAGCCGGAGGAGCTTTAGTCTGTTTTATTACGTTTGGAACACTCTATCTCCTGAGGGAAGAATGGATTTATTCGATGCTGGCTTTTGCCGTTGTGGGGTGTCTGTTACCCTTTATGTATTATAATATATTCGGATCGGTGGAACGTGGCACTAAACTTTTTATGGGCGACTCCGGCTCTTTGTCGCTGGGCTATTTATTGTCTTTTTTTGCTGTTAAATATACAATGTTTGTCCCCAATGAAGGGATGGATATTCGCTGTGCAATTATACCGTTGTCTCTCCTTTTTGTACCGGTATTCGATGCATTACGTGTAATGGTGGTTCGCGTTTATCATAAACATCCAGTATTTCTAGCCGATCGTAATCATATTCACCATAAGTGTTTGGCAGCAGGTTTCACTCATTTGCAGTCGACAGTCATGCTGGTCAGTTATACGGTCGTAACCTTGTTTGTAAATTTAGGGTTGGGAGAGCTGGTTGATTTGAATATAATCTTGATAATAAATATCCTGCTCGCCGTTTTGATAAATCATTTACTGGATGTCAGGATCAAACATAAGGAAGATGCAAAAGCCATTAGTTTCAGTAATAGTACCGGTTTATAATGCAGAGGAATACTTTCCCGCTTGCTTGGATAGTATAATCAACCAGGATCTAAAGGAGATCGAAGTAATTGTGGTCGACGACGGTTCGACAGATAGTAGCGGAAAGATTGCCGATCGATATGCCGAAAGAGATTCCCGTATCCGGGTTATCCATCAGGAAAATGCACATTTAAGTGCTTCCCGTAATAATGGAATGCAACTGGCTACGGGAGAATATATAGCTTTTATAGACGCAGATGATTGGATAGAAACTGATATGTTTTTGTCGATGTATCATATGGCTAAACGTGAAAATTCGGATGTTGTAACCTGTAGTGTTGCTGTTGAATATACAAAAGATAGTAGAATTTATTTTGAAAAAGTAAGTCAGGAATATACCGAACGGGATCCAATGAATTTTTATCCTCTTTTTGTCAAGCTTTCACAATTGCATTTGTTTAATTATTCCTGTAATAAAATATATAGGACACAGATGCTCCGGAATAAAAAACTGACCTTTCAGGTAGAAGCTCCTTTCGAAGATATTGCTTTTAATTTGCAAGTCCTGAAAGAAGTTAAAGTTATTAGTATACTACCCGGCACATATTATCATTACATGCGTAGAGATGTGATGACCATTATTTCCTCTTATCGCCCGCAGTTTTTAGAAGCTCACAAACAGAAAGAGGAGATTTTTCAATCATTTTTCGATCAGTTTGGAATTGAGAAAAAGATTTCAAACAATTATCTGCATCGAATGAAAGTACGGGATTATCGTATTTATTTATATACTTTATACCGTCCCGGCTCAAAGTTAACGCGAAAAGAACGATTGGATATTTTGCATACTGAATATTTTTCATCATCCATGCTAAAGCAAATGGTTAAAGATACTCCTCCGGAAGATATTCATCAGAAGTTATTTCGTGGGCTACTGCTTCATACATCGCCACTGTTTACAGATTTTTGTTGTTCTTTATTATTATATCTCAGATATCGCCTGGAATTTCTTTATCGTAAATACCGGAAGATAAAAATGTATTCGAAAAAATGAAGGCTAGAGCGGTTGATAGTTTATCCCATATTCTTTTATTTTGTATCCTTTTGATATCTTTCACGAGGGTGGTTCCTTATTTACCGGCTTTACCGGATGCATTTTATTATGGTACTTTTATGGCTGCTTTGCTTTGGATGGTTTTCCAGGGAGGATTTGTGTTTTCGTATATCTGGTTACCCTTCCTTATAGCTATATTTCTTTCGGTTATAGTAAATGACATACCTACTTATTTTCAAGTCGGATTTCGAATAATAGCTTTTCTGGCGGTTACTTTTGTTGTTGGGCCTTTTCTTATAAATCCGATAATGGTAATATGGAGGCGTTTATTGTTTGTACATAGTTTGACATTTATTCGCTGGATAGTTATATTCTCATTTTTGGCCTGGATAATAAAACCGGATCTGGTAAATGGGAAGAGTGGTTTTGAGGGATTTACCAATCAGTCTATGTTGTTGGGGTTGCTAAGTGGGATATCATTTATCTATAGTTTGTATCGTTTTTATTTGTCTTCCCAATTTATAGGACGGTATCTGGAAGCCGGGATAGCAATCGCTTCGTTTGTGATTTTGATATTGGCCGGCTCTCGTTCGGCTTTAGGAAGTACTATGCTGGCTGCTGTTTTTTTCTACAGCCGGATATACCGCTACCAGGTGATGAGATTGGGTAGGGTTTTCTTTACAGTGTTATGTCTGGCAGTACTGACTTCCGGTATTTGGTGGTCTTATACGGAAAGGTTACGTGAAAAGATGGAGAATGGTGAAAAAGGAGGAAGTATAACAAAGTCAAGAGATGGTTTGTGGGAAGACCGAATGGATGAATTTAAAGCGTTTCCATTTTTTGGAGTCGGTTTTGCGGCTATAAATATGAAATATTCAGATGAAGGGTTGAAATCGAATAAAGCTAATAGTGGAACGATAGAACCGGGAAGTAGCTGGTTGTTCCTGTTATCTTCTATGGGATTAGCCGGTTTTTTATCTTTTTTTATTCCGTTTTTTCGTATTCTCTATTTGTTGTTTACCAAGGAATCGGTCGGATTGAACGGATATTTTTTAGGTTCTCTTTTATTTCTGTTTCTGTTTCATCTGTTTTTCGAAGGATATATAGTAGCTTCCGGAGCTTATCTCTGTCTTTTCCTGTGGTTATTATTATCAGAATGTGGTAAAATAGTAAATATAAATAATAGGTTAATATGATTCGATTGATACCTGATGAAATAATGCGGTTTTATAAATTGTTACCACGTTTGTATAAGCAACGTTTGTGGGGGGTAGTTTTATCTGTTTTTATCATGGCTATTGTTGACTTGGTGGGAATAGGAGTTCTGTTACCAATTTTGCTGTTGGTATTGAATGAAAAAATAATATTGGAAAATAAATATCTGGCTTTATTTTATAATTGGGCCGGGTTTGACAGTATCCGTACCTTTGTTTTCTTCATCTGCTTTTCGGTTTTGATTTTTTCAATTATGCGTGTTTGTTTATCTGTGTGGTTACAGTATAAGCAGAACCAGCGGCTGTTTTCATTATCTTCCTATTTGTCGATTCGGCTGTATCGTTGCTATTATTCCAAAGGATATTTATTTATTAAACAAAACAATAGTCATAAACTGATTAACCAGGTTAATAGTATAGCAGATAATTTGATAAAAGGCTATTTTGTTCCTTTTTCATCACTGGCATGCGAGGCTTTTGTTTCTGTATCGATATTTGTAGGATTGATAACCTTTAATGTGTATGTATTTCTACTGGTTATACTCACATTTGTTCCGATAACATTGATCTATTATCGTTTTTCCCGTTCCCGAATAAAAATATATGGAGAAAAGCTGTATTTACTGATTCCTCAAAGAGGAAAATTGTTACAGCAAACATTTATCGGTTTTACAGATATGGAAATGAATAATACTTTTCCTGAAAGTATCCAACGCTTTTCCAATTTGCTGAAAGAACAAAATCGTCTTTCCGTTCGTAATATAATACTTAATGGTTCCTTGCAAAGAGTACTGGAAATAGCTATTGTCTGTTCTGTTATTGTTTTGATTATAGCTACACAATTGTTCGAACTTCCGTCGGTAGGTCTGATAGTCGGTATATTTGCGATTGCAGTTTACCGGGTATTGCCCAGCATCATAAAAGGTACGGGCTATCTGTTTCAGATGAGAGGGAATTCCTTTGTATTTAAAGCAATAGACGATCTGGAGTCGGAAGAGGTGTCTCGTGAAACAACAGAACAGTATCCGATTGCATTTGAGCATTCAATCTCGATTCGTGATCTCAGTTTCTCGTACGATAAGTTGAAGCCGGTATTTAAACATTATTCTCTGGAGATTCATAAGGGTGACTTTATCGGTTTTCGGGGCGAATCAGGATGTGGCAAGTCGACCTTATTCCATTTGATACTGGGTTTTTTGCAACCGGATTCCGGAGGAATTTATATCGACGGAGTTAATTTGTCAGCCGACAGGCTGGCCTCCTGGAGAAGCCGGATAGGATATGTATCACAACAACTGTTTATGGTAGAAGGTACATTACTGGATAATATTGTAATGGGATGTGATGACAAACAACCAGATATGGAACGGATAGCTTTGGTCTTGCGTTTAGCTTCATTAGAACGTTTTGTGTCAACTTTGCCCAAAGGTGTTTTTACTCCGGTGGGGGAAGGTGGTAGCCTGCTATCAGGAGGTCAACGCCAACGGTTAGGCATAGCCCGTGCCTTATATAAGAAAGCTGAAATCCTGATGTTCGATGAGGCGACCTCTTCGTTGGATGAGAGCTCCGAGCATACTATCAATGATTCTATATTGCGGTTATCGGAGGAATGCCCGGGATTGACCTTACTGGTAATATCCCACCGTCCGGAATCATTGGCTATATGCCGTAGAATTGTGGATATCTGTAATATACAACAGTAGAGACGTAGCACACGTACACTACGTCTCTATATACCGGACTTTTATTTATGATCCGAGTATTCTTAATAAATACCCGCCCATTGCGAAAACGATTAATACGCCACCCATTATTTGGGGGGATGACGGGTAGGTTTCCCGGAGATCGAGAGAATCGCTCCGATGGCAGTCAGTGCTACTTCTGTATTTTTCTGCCGAACTGCCAGTATTGCCAGAATCGTCAGCAAGAGAATGCACAAGTTTATGTTTTCCTTTACCCCGAAAAAACAGCCGGGCAATGGTGGTCAGAAAACCGAGTATTGCTTCAAGATATTTCATAAGAATAATTTGTTAATGTGCCAATGTGCTAATATGCCAATCGGGCGGTTATTTTATATATTTACAGATCGAAAGGATCAGTTGCCGATAAGCTTCGCGGTTATCGCCGTTTACTTCGCTGATGTAACGGCTGTAAGCGATCTCTTTGGCATAAGCTTCCGGATGGTAGCTGACCGTGGCAGCCGTCGGATAGACAATGCGGATCAACCGAGCAAAATCGAAGAAACTTTGTTCAACCGTTTCATAAATACGGAATTGCAGATGGGAGATACCTCCGTCCTCGATCTTGAGGGTTTTCGCCCCTTTCCAGTAGAGGGTCGGTTGCCCGTAACCGGTCAGGCCGAAATAATTGTGGTACACCGTGCAGAGGACGCTTTCGCCCCAACCGCTTTCAATCGCAGCTTGTGCCAGGATCATATCCGGGTTCAGCTTGAAATGTTCCCCGGCAGCTTGTGCCGCCGGAAGAAACTGTTTGAAAAATACTTGTTTATCCATGTCTATTCGATTACGGGACGATCATCTTCCCCGCTACCGCCTTCGCTACTGCCGGCATCGGGGTCTTTGATCGGCTTCAGTTCTTCAAATTTGGCATTCTTCTTGATATCGGCCAACATAGTGCCCGATACATATACGATACGTGCATCGTTAAAGAGAGAGGGATCGAAATCCTTTTTTACAGGGACTCCCTTGCTTCCGGCTACCATGCGGAAGTTACCCAGGCGGCCCATACAAATAATATCGCCTTCTTCGAGGCGTTCCTGCATGACTGAAAGCAAGCCTTCGATCACCAGCATGACATCACCGATAAATGCGGTACTTCGCATGGCGATCATGCTGCAAAGTTTTTCGAAACTGATTTTTTTCAATGCGCGAACCTGGGCATAATACAGTTCGGAACCTTCGGCTGCGTCTTTGCGCATGTCGGGGCGTTTTACTAAATGGTAATTCAGAGCCATGATAAATAATTTTTTAATTAGACAATATGCCAATATGCCAATGGAAATAGTCCGGAAGCAGTAGGCTGTAAATAATTGGTTATCGATAACGATACGAAGGTACGATAGCGGGGAAGGGACATTAGCGGTTATGAACAGTATTGAACAGATAGGAGTAAATAAGATGAAATATGATTGTGTAATAATTGAATTTCAACGAAATAACTTGCGATAATACTTGCTTTAATGAGGCCTTTTTTGTAAATTTATAACATATAAATCAATAAAAGAACAGCCGTTATGAAGACAATCGATTATCCGGGAGAAGAAAAATTCCCTATTAAAAGTTATGGGTTTACAGAGTTAGGTTTATTGTATAATCCGGATTTGCAGCCGGGTTCGGCGGCACAATCTTTAAAACGTTGGATCTATCATAATCCGCAGTTGACAGCCGCCCTTATGGAAGCCGGCTGGTGCAAAGGCCAACGCAAGTTCACACCGTTGCAGGTGCAACAGATTGTTTGTTTCCTTGGAGAGCCTTGAAAATTGAAAATGAAACAAATGTAATTAAAAATTGAATCGTATATGAACTTCAATCACTTGATTTATAGAATACAATTTTTGCTTAAAGTAAATATTGTAAGATACTTTCTTCTAAAGTATTACAGCGTATATCTGATAACACCTTATATATTGAGAACGGTGGTGAGTTGATTGTTGGATATCCCTGGGGGGAGAACTTAGTAGAACAACCGAGTTTTACATTAAAAGAGGCCGTTGCGAAATAAAAAAATTGTTTCAAGTGCATACGGCATGTAAAGTAGATGTAGATAACGGTACTTTGTTAATTGGCCAACTGAAACTTGGATGTGGGTCTTATATACATTGTAAGAACTATATTAAAATAGGTTATGGAGTTATTGTCGGACCTTATGCAATTATTATGGACGATGATGGACATATAGTGGAGAATGATAACTATACAAGTAATAAAGGCAAACCGATCATAATAGAAGATAATGTCTGGATTGGAGCACGCTCTTTTATTTTAAAGGGAGTAACTATTGGTAAAGGTTCGGTTATTGCAGCAGGTTCGGTCGTAACAAAAGATGTTCCTGCCAATTGTCTGGCAGGAGGCGTTCTGGCACGTATTTTAAAGGAAAATATTGAGTGGAGGGACTTTAAAAAAAATGGCTATTTAATTGTGGTAATATACCAAATCGCAATGGCAAGATTTTCCTGATCCGGATCAGCTATTGTCTGAAACAACAAATAATATAATTAATCGAAATAAATCATGCGAAAAAGAATTTTAGAAGGAATTGCCGGCGTCGGATTGCTGGCGGTTCTATCGGCTTGCAGTGGCCAGAAACAATTAATGACTAAAGATGTCTATACTACGGCATCTGTTGTGCATACAGGTTTTGAAACGGAACAACAGGGAGATGTTCCTGCCG
>NZ_CAJJWO010000099.1 GCF_905196875.1 uncultured Parabacteroides sp.
ACACGAAATCATCATAATTCTTAATACCCGTTACCTTTATGTCGGCAATCTTATATCTCTTTGGATTATTATAAGAAATGTCCGGTACAGTCCCTTTTGTTTGATCATTTTGTGCAAAACCAGCTACATTAAAAAAAAGTATTAGTGAGAATGTTATTGAATAAATTATCCTCATATCAAATCATCATTTTAGTTTTATTTATTTTGTTTTCTCATTAAGATATACAGTTTGGTAGGTGAATACTCAGTGAGAATAGATGATTATTTTAATAGAGAATATGTTTTGGATCAAGTCAAAGGTAGGTTCAAACACATAGAACAAACTATTTTTTGCTATGCATGTTTCTGATTACTTCTATGCATAATGCATTATACTTTCTCCTTTACGAATTTATGGCCGATCCAGTAGGTTGCCTGCTCGGCGGTGAACTTCAGAATGCAATATTCCGGGTCGTCTACTCCTTTGGGGAAGTGCTCATAGAACCAGTCCACCCAGAGGGCTTTCTTTTCTGTTGTATCGTTCACGATCGTTATTGCGCCGGTCAGCGTCACACTGTCGCCTTCCTTGAAGAAAGAGACACCGGCTTTCGGGTTGTCGATAAAATTCTTTGTCTTTTCAGAACTTGTTCCCGTTGAAAACCAGATCGTATCGATCCCGTCTGTCTTGATCTTCGAAACGACTACGGGACGTGGATAACCATGTTGGTCGATGGAGGCTAATGATACAACCTCGCAATTATTCAGCAATTCGATTGCTTCTTGTTTGATCTTTTCCATAAAACTCTTTTATTGTTTCGGGGACAAACATAGGGGAAACTTTGCGGTTGCTATTGTAAAAAATCGACTTTTTTCTATTCCAGGTAGGTAAGCGGATCGTCTTCAGGTATCGGTAAAGATATGAAAGCGGAGGGATTGCTTCCCGATAACTTCCTGAATTCCTTGATAAAATGGGACTGGTCGTAGTAGCCGCAGTCGATGGCCAATTGCTGCATATCTGTATCTTTTATGCTTCTTAGTACGCGTGTCGCGTACCTGAATTTGGTGATCCTGCTGAATTCTTTTGGGGTATATCCGGTAGTATGTTTGAACTTGCGTTCGAAATGGCGCTGGCCGAGATATAATTGGTCGGTCAGTTCCCTGATAGGCATCATCCCGTTCGACCGGATGATCAGCCGGGTTGCCTGCAACATCTGGCGGTCTATGGGAAAGATACCGGACAGGCGGGCGAGAAGGTGCTTTTCTATTATCCGTATGCGTTCCTGCAACGACTCTTTTTCGCATAACATTTCTGCGAAACCGTCGTCGAAAAGCATATTCAATTCGGAAGCGTTGATCCTCATATCGGTAAACTCTCCGAGGGGAGCTTTGATGAATGCAGCCAATCCGCAAGGGGAGAAGCGTACCCCCATCATGTGAAGGCGGGTCGAGCGCGTGACTAGTTCGGAATAAACCCGCATGGGACCGACAAAATAAAAGCGGTAAGGCTGCATAATCATTTCACCATCCAGCGGTTGCGACGGTTGCTGGATGGAAAATATAAAATCCGCGCATCCGTCAGGTAATATCTTATAACGTATGTCGTATTCGGTTTCGCCTTTAATCTCCCAATATTTGTCGATATAGGGAGCCAGCAACGGGCATGGGGAATATTCCTGATACATAATAACGGGTTACGCGGTTTAATTTCTCTTGCTGGGGTTCAGGCTTTTTTCCAACGTTTCAACTGCGGAAAATAATATTGCATTCCGGCCAAAGCCTCTTCCTTGGTGTAACTTTTGCCGTTGTCCTGGTTGGTTCCGAAATCGGTTTCGTTGACAAGTGGCATTCCACAACTCTGGCAATAATTAGGTTCCATGTTCTTAAAATTAATTTATGAGGTTCTTACTTTCCTACAAATATAAAATATTTTTCAAAATTTAATTATACCTTTGGAGACTTTAAATAATTAGACCATGATAAATAGAAGAAATTTCCTGAGAAATGCTTCCCTGTTAACCCTTGGCGGCCTGGTGGCCGGAAAGATGGGAGTATCACACGCAGCCAGCCCTGTTAATATGGGAACGACTGCAAAGAAAAGTATCGGTTTGCAGATTTATTCCCTGGGGGGTGAACTCACCAAGGATGTACCTGCCGGAATGAAAAAAATCAAACAGATTGGTTATTCAACGCTTGAACTTGCCGGATACAACGATGGGAAGATCAACGGCATGGATATGATGGAGTTTAAAAAGATAGCAGAAGATAACGGATTGAAGATCACCAGTTCGCATGTTAATCCCCCCACAGGGACATATACCCCGGAAAATCGACAGTCAATCATGGAATTCTGGAAGAAAACGGCCGACGATCATGCCAAACTGGGCGTGAAGTATCTTGTGCAACCTGGCCAGCCCAGTACACGTAGTGTGGAAGAGGTAGCCTACGTGTGCGACACTTTTAACGAAGCCGGAAAGATCATGAAAGCGGCTGGTATTCCTTTTGGATATCATAACCATGACTTCGAATTTGCAAGGGTAGTGCCCGGTGGCAAGGAGGCTGTCTTCAACCGTCATAACAAAGGTGAAATAATCTACGATCTGTTCTTGAAAGGAACAGACCCTTCACTGGTCTTTTTTGAAATGGACGTTTACTGGACCGTGATCGGTCAGAATGATCCGGTGGAATATATGAAGAAATATCCCGATCGCATCCGGTTATTGCATATCAAGGATCGTGCTATTCTGGGACAATCCGGATTCATGAACTTCGAAAAGATTTTTGAACAAGCTTATAAGAATAAGATTAAAGAATATTATGTAGAGCTGGAAGGTATGCCAGATAACCGTACCCAATTTGAAGGGGTGAAGGATTGTGCCGCTTATTTACTGAAGGCACCGTTTGTGAAGTGATAACCTAATCGAACAACTTATGGGCCGGTACGGGAAACTGTACCGGCTTTTTTTGTAATTCCACACACTGGGGTGGGGAAAAATTCTACACTTCCACACTTTGTCTACACCTGCTGTTTTTAATACTGTTTTCTGGTAAAATGTGTAACTATCTTATAATTAGTGGAGTGTGGCGCATTTAACGACTTCTGTCCATTTTGGCATGCCGTTTGCACTATTCGTAAGCGTAGGGGAAACAACTGTTCCCCCTCCCTAAAAATGATGATGAAGTTTAGAATTTAGAATAAGTGTAAGTATCTATCTCCCGATATTGTTTTCTAATATGTATTAGATTAGCAAAAACTTATCGATTGATAAAAGCCGTTCCGCCTGAGAAGGTAGAACGGCTTCTTTTTTATAGTTGCAGCGAGTTTGATAGTTTCTCCAGCCAGGCTGGCAAGGTGTTCAGGTGGTTGATGCGTTCGTTTATGTAAGCAGGGGCGAAGAGGTTTATCTGTAAGTCTTTGCATTTCTCCTGCAAATGTTCCTCCACAGGATAATAACTGGCCAGTACAGCCAGAGAAATATCGCCTCCGTAGGTTTCGCGAACAGCGTCTACCTTGTAAATATCGTTTTGGGTGACTTGCCCGGATTTACACTCTATAAAGATCAACTGTTGCTGGTTGTTGAGCAGCACGTCTACCTCGTTCTTGGTCCTTGAGGTGTCGGTTTCCGTGCGGAAGACAACGCTTTGCCATACTTCGGGGTGTGATGTATGGTGCTGGCTCCATGTTCTGACCTTGTGCGCAACCAGTGTCTCCCACCAACGACCTTTGAAGAACAGCATGCTGGCGTTGGGAGTGACCAGCTTCAGCAGCACATGGTTTTGCTGGGCTATCAGGAGGGTCCCCTGGCGAAGCTTGAAGCGAAGCCCATTTTTGAAGACCCGTGAGGAGGGTAGGCGAGAAACCTCCCGGTTGCAGAACAGGTTGAAAAACTTTTGGATCATGGTGTGTTCTTTCGGGTATTGTTCGATGAACTGCTTGATCAGTGTAGAGGCCTGTATGTCGATGTCGCTCAGTTGTTTCGCATCACGGTAGTCGGAGAGCTGGTTTCCACTGAGGCCCAGTATCTCTTTATTGTCCAGTAGGCTCTTCATCGGTCGCTTCTCGAAGTTGTCTAGCCACACGAGGTCACCCAGTTGGGTGAGATAGAAGGCCGGTACATTGTGCTCCTTCGCGATGGTAAAGGCGGCGAAAGCCATCAGCTTTGTACCTTCCGACAGGTTGTAGGCGAAATCGTCCGAAGGATAAGTTGCATGTATCTTCCGGCAGACGTTGCGTACGTCTTCCCCGTCATAGGGTTCGGTGTGGTAAAGCGTGCGACGCACGGAAGCGGGGAGGAGCGGGAATAAGGGGCCGGCCACGTCTTTCGTTTCGTTGGTACAAAGCAGGTGGATGTGGTCGGGCGCGAATTCTTTTATCCCATGGTATACAGAGGTGATATCTTTCCCGAGTAATATGATCTGATGTTTCATGTTGTATATCATATATGAATTAAAGTGCTAAATGTAGCATTATTTTCGATATAATTCATATCTTCGCTCCCTAATCAATCGCTGTTTAGATAGCAAATGGAAATATTTATTATTATTGGCCTTATCTTGTTGAATGGTATTTTGTCTATGTCTGAAATCGCTCTCGTATCTGCCCGTAAGGCCCGGTTGGAACTGGAGGCAAAAAGAGGTAATAAATCTGCGCAAACAGCCCTGAAGTTGGCTGGTGAACCCGATCGTTTCTTATCTACTATCCAGATCGGTATTACGCTAATCGGAATCCTGACCGGTTTGTATTCAGGAGAGGCGTTTGCCTATAACCTGGCAGAAGTGGTACGTCATGTGCCAGCTTTCGAGCCCTATGCGCTTGGATTATCAAAGACTGTAATCGTTATAATCGTTACTTATCTGACTCTTATCATGGGCGAACTCGTACCGAAACGTATCGGTATGGGATATGCGGAACGTGTATCCATGCTTGTGGCCAAGCCGATGTACTTGCTCTCGAAGCTGGCTTCCCCCTTTGTGTGGTTGCTGTCGAAAAGTACCGCTCTTACGATTAAGATAACCGGTATCAAGGCGAACGAAGAGAATAAAGTGACGGAAGAAGAAATCAAGGCGATCGTGAAGGAAGGCTTCGATGGTGGCGAGGTACAAGAAGTGGAGCAGGATATCGTTGAACGTGTCTTTAACCTGGGCGACCGCAATGTCGGCTCAATCATGACGCACCGTAGTGACCTGGTGTGGCTGGATGTTACGGATAGTATCGAGAAGATCCGCGAAAAGGTGCAGGAGAATTTGTATAACATTTATCCGGTTGCTTCGGAAAAGTTCGATAATATCAAAGGAGTCGTTTATCTTAAAGATCTATTCGGTCGGATCGACGAGCCTGATTTTTCACTCGAAGAAGTGATACGTCAGGCTCAGTACCTGCCTGAAAACCAGAGCGTATATAATGCACTCGAGCAGTTTAAGCAGGCACGCGTGAAATATGGTATCGTAACGGACGAGTTCGGTGGTATACAAGGTATTGTAACCCTCAAGGATATTATGGAAGGCCTGATCGGCCAGGTGCCCGAAATGGGCGAGGAGGCCGAGATCACACAGCGGGCCGATGGTACATGGCTGGTCGACGGACAGTATAACTTCTATGACTTCCTGGAATATTTCGATATGGAAGATCTCTATGCCGAACATGATTACAATACATTAAGCGGCTTGATCCTCGAGATCCTCGAACGTGTTCCGAAAACGGGGGAGACATTAAGTTGGCTAACCTTCCAGTTTGAGATTGTGGACATGGACGGTGCACGTATCGATAAAGTATTGGTTTCAAAGATAGATTAATCTATTGTTTTGACCGGAAAGAAAAGGCGGGTTCCCTAAGGACCCGCTTTTTTTATAGCTCTTTAATTTTATGAAGTACCTCCATCTTTCCGAAGAGGATCAGTTTGTCGTCGGCTTCCAGGATCAGATCGTCTGTCAGCGGATCTATCACATAATATTCGGTTTGTTTCAACCCGATCAGGTTACGTGTCTCCCGGGCACGTTCGACACCCACCAGGCGGATACCGAAATTTGTCTGGAAGTCGATTGTCTTTAAGCTCTGTCCTACCAGGGCGCCGGGTGTCTTTATTGTGTACAGGTGATGGGTTTCCGTTACCTGATACCAGCGCTGGAACAGGTCTCCGAGCAGGCTTTGAGAAGCATAGGTGGCTGCATAATCCTGTTCGGGGCGGATGATTTCAGCGACTCCGATAGAGCGGATCACCGTTTCATGGATCGGAGAGATCGAACGGACGATCAGCTTGCCCGCATCCAGGCTTTTCAATAAAGCGACGGTTTGTACCGATGTACCGAAGTTCTTGCCGTACGTAACGAAAATAGCATCCATTTCGCTTAACGGAAGTGTGTTGAGTGCATCCCGGTCGGTCGTATCGAGGCTGACGGAGCCTGAGATCGTTTGCTTCACGGCTTCCACTTTATGCAGATTCAGATCGACTCCTATTACTTCATCGCCGATACGGGTAAGGTTTTCCGCTATGGCGCGTCCCAGGTTTCCTAATCCTATTACAAGAAATTTCATAAGGCGTAATTTTATTACATTAATATATTTTCCTGGGGATATGTGTAATCCCTTTTTTTGTATTCCCGGATGAAACATACCATGAAAGTAAGTACTCCGATACGTCCGATCAGCATGGCACTGATGATGATCAGTTTACCCGGAACAGATAGTAACGGGCTGAAGTTCAGGCTCGACCCTACCGTACTCAAAGCCGAAACGACTTCGAAGGTAAGTGTAAAGACCGGAGTCCCTTCTTCCGTATAGGATAATATCCACACGGCCGTCGAGGCAAAGAGGAGATAGAGTACGATCGTTGCAAAAGCGCGGCGGATGGTGGAAGGGGATATCTCGCGTTTGCGGATTTCTACTTTCTCCTTTTCCCGTGCCACATTCAAGGCTGTAAGGATAGCTACCAGTACAGTGGTCACTTTCAATCCACCACCGGTCGACATCGGGGCGGCACCGATCACCATCAGGATAAGTGTCATCATCAGGGTGACCGGTCGGAGCGCATCCATATTAGCGATGGTGAATCCGGCAGTCCTCGGAGTAACGGCGCCAAGCAACGAATCGGCCAGTTTCCCTTTCAGCGGGAGTCCGGCCAGGGTGTTGTCTGCCTCAAACAGATAGTATAGAACTGTACCTCCGATAATCAATGTCAGAGTACAGACTACTACTATATAGGTATGTATGTTGATAATACGCGGCGTATGGATATAATGTTTCTGTTGTCCGATTACGATCTTGAAAGTATTGACGATGAAATGTCTTAATAGTTTCAGGTAGTTGAATACAATCGGGAAACCTAGTCCGCCGAAGATGACCAGCAGGGAGATCCATACGTGCAGGTTGTAGTTATGTACGACTACCGGGTCGCACATATTCCCGCTAAGGGTCGAAATACCGGCGTTGCAAAAGGCGGACACGGCATGGAAAGCGGCAAAGAACAGGTCGTCCTGGGTGCTGCCTCCCGGAAGCGTTCCCCGGATATCCATATAAATGAAGTAGGCCCCTACGCCTTCGATGAAGAAGGTAACGAACAGGATGTTCAGGATTACTTTGAACAGGCCACCGATGCGGTCCTCGTTCAGCATATCTTTCAAGACCAGTTTGCTGGTGAATGAAGAATGTCCCATGAAAGAGAGGGCGAAGAAGCTGGTGAATGTCATTACTCCGATCCCGCCTATCTGTATCAGGATCATAATAATGATATGTCCTATGTGCGTGAAGGTGGTTGCTACATCGACTGTTGTCAACCCTGTTACGCAGACAGACGTTGTCGCGGTGAACAAGGCGTCCACGAAATGGATCGGCCGTGTGGTAGCATTGGGTAACATTAACAATCCGGCCCCGATCAGGATCACGAAGATGAAACTGAGCAGGAAGAGTAGAGACGGTTTTATATGTGTCTGCATCAACGTGAACGTCTGCCTCGACAAATGGATGACGCTCAACAGCAGGATCATCGTGTAAACGAACAGGGGATTCGACAGGAACTCGAGGTAAGGAAGCGATTGCGCAATCGCTTCCTTAAAGAATACCTTGGCCGACAGGACTGCGAAAAGAAGAAAATAGATCCCGATGTCCAAATACAATAATTTCTCCTGTATGATTTCATTGAAACGGACGATATACCGTAAAGTAATCCCGATAAAGAATGCAAGTAGGATATAAATACGGCTCAGGTATAAACTATGGATCGTTTCGCCTGTCTGCTGGAACCCGAACTGGTAGATAAGAACAAATAAGGAGGCAATAGATGCCAGGAGGATGATACCTTCTGCAACGATATTCAGGAGACCTTTCATGTTGGCCCAGTACATCCGGCATGAGAACTGTATATGTTTTATATCCATGATGAATCTTAATCTGTAACAAAAGTATTAATAAAAGTATTTTAGAGCTCGAATAGTTCGGAAAGTTTTGATAAAGCATGTTAACGGAGATGTATCGGCCTGTATTTCATAATATTGTTTTGTCTACATTATGACATGTATATGTTATTGTATCAGGTAAGATAGTAAATTGTCAGATAAATAGAGTATTATAATTAGTGAAAAAATAGTTTTGTATGTTTGTTATTTGAGAAAATGCTTATATTTGTGGCGGTTTAATGTAATATTATGGAAACACGTATGGAAAATAAAAAGATGCTTTTTTCGCATGTATCTGTCGATTGCGTCCTGTTGGGGGTAAAAGAAGATACGCTTTGCGTATTATTGGTTGAGAGAAAAATAGACGAAAGTGATGAAAAACACTATAAATTGCCGGGAAGTCTGATCTTTGAGAACGAGGCCCTCGACACTGCCGCTTACCGGGTATTCAACGAAGCGACTGGTTTGAAACGTGTTCCCCTGAAGCAGTTCCGTAGCTTCGGATCACCTTCACGTACAAAAAATAAGGATGATATGCAGTGGTTGGAAAATGCCATGAAACTGAAGATCGAAAGGATCGTTACGGTGGCTTATCTGGCATTAAGTAAGATAGGAAGAAAATCTAACCCTACGAATAAATATAATTCACTGGCCTGGTTCCCCGTCGACGCGCTACCCGCTTTGCCGTTTGATCATAAAGAGATCATCGGAGCTGCTGTGGAGGAAATCCGTGACTGGATTGAAAAAGAACCGTCTATCGTTTTCGATTATCTTCCTATGAAATTCACAGCTTATCAGTTGAGGCGCACGTACGAGATCATCTATAATAAGGAAATGGATGTTCGTAATTTCCATAAGAAAATGAGTTCGCTTGAATATGTCGTGCCAACCGATGAGGTGGAAGAAGGCGTGGCCCATCGTGCTGCTCGTTATTATCGTTTCGATAAAGTGAAATACAATAAATTGCATTCTAAGTTCAATAAAAACTAATCGTACGGAATATGTATTTGTTAGGTTGTGATATAGGAAGTTCCTCCGTAAAGGCTTCTGTCGTGGATGCCGGTTCGGGGTTGACGGTAGGTGCCGATTTTTATCCGAAAGAAGAAGCCCCGATCAAGGCCGTGAAGCCGGGTTGGGCGGAACAGAATCCCGACGACTGGTGGAAATACCTGAAGGAAGCGATCAAAGGTGCGATTGCCCAGGCCGGAATCAACGGGAGCGATATAAAAGCGATCGGTATTTCTTACCAGATGCATGGATTGGTTCTGGTGGATAAGAAGATGGAGATATTGCGTCCGTCTATTATCTGGTGCGACAGTCGTGCCGTGCCTTATGGCGAACGTGCTTTTAAAAATATAGGGGAGAAGCAATGCCTGTCGCATCTGCTGAACTCGCCTGGTAACTTTACAGCGGCCAAGCTGGCCTGGGTGAAGGAATACGAACCGGAATTGTTCCGCTCGGTACATAAGTTTATGTTGCCGGGAGATTTTATCGCCATGCGGATGACCGGCGATATCGTCACTACTATCTCCGGATTATCGGAAGGTATTTTCTGGGATTTCAGAAATGAAAAGGTGTCGACGGATCTGATGAATTATTTCGGTTTCAGCGATGAACTGGTTCCGGAGATACGCCCGACATTCGGTCTTCAGGGAGAACTGCTGGGTTCTGTTGCCACTGAGCTGGGATTGAAGAAGGGCACGCCTGTTACTTATCGCGCCGGCGACCAGCCGAATAATGCCTTGTCGCTGAACGTTCTCAACCCGGGTGAGATCGCTGCTACCGGCGGTACGTCAGGAGTTGTGTACGGTGTAAACGGTAAAGTCAATTATGATACGCTTTCACGGGTAAATACTTTTGCCCATGTAAATCACTCTCCCGAACAGACCAGGCTCGGTGTTTTGCTTTGCATCAACGGGGTAGGAATCCTGAATTCGTGGGTCAAGAAAAACGTAGCCCCGGAAGGGATCACTTATCCGGAGTTGAACGATGTCGCAGCCGGTGTGCCTATCGGATCGGAAGGCTTGTCTATCCTGCCGTTTGGAAACGGAGCGGAACGCATGTTGCAGAACCGGCAAATGGATTGTTCTATTCATGGTTTGAACTTCAATACACATAGTAAGGCGCATATCGCCCGTGCCGCACAGGAGGGGATCGTGTTCTCTTTCAAATACGGGATGGATATCATGAATGAAATGGGAATCGACATCGATGTGATCCGTGCTGGGAATGCCAATATGTTCCTGAGTCCGGTTTTCCGTGATACTCTGTCGGGTGTGACGGGGGCTGTGATCGAACTATATGATACGAATGGAGCTGTGGGTGCGGCCAAAGGTGCCGGTATCGGTGCCGGAATCTACCGGTCGGCCGAAGAGGCGTTTGCCTCCCTGAAGAAGATCGACGTGATCGAACCGGACGGGCTGAAGGCCGATAAATATTGTGCTGCATACAGCACCTGGAAAGAACGGCTGGATAAGCTAATGTCAGATAACAATATACCAATGTAATATAAATCATTTAAACTATTAATTTCATGAACTTTTATAAAGGCGAAAAAGAATTCTTCCCTGGAATAGGTAAGATTCAGTTTGAAGGACGCGAGTCAAAGAACCCGATGGCATTTCATTATTATGACGAAAACAAGGTGGTGATGGGTAAAACACTGAAAGATCATCTTCGTTTTGCGATGGCTTACTGGCATACGCTTTGTGCCGAAGGGGGCGACCAGTTTGGCGGCGGTACGAAAACATTCCCGTGGAATGCAGCTGCCGACCCGATCAGCCGTGCCAAATATAAGATGGATGCAGCGTTTGAATTTATGACAAAGTGTAGTATTCCTTACTACTGTTTCCATGATGTGGATGTTGTAGACGAGGCGCCTACACTGGTCGAGTTTGAAAAAGACCTGCAGACAATGGTAGAACATGCTAAAGGTTTGCAGCAGGCAACAGGCAAGAAACTGTTATGGTCAACAGCCAACGTATTCAGCAACAAACGTTATATGAACGGTGCAGCTACCAATCCGTATTTCCCGGCTGTCGCTTGTGCAGGTACCCAGATCAAAAATGCGATCGACGCCTGTATTGCCCTGGATGGTGAGAACTATGTGTTCTGGGGAGGACGCGAAGGCTATATGAGTCTGCTTAACACCGAAATGAAACGTGAGAAAGATCATTTGGCCATGATGCTGACGATGGCACGCGACTATGGCCGCAAGAACGGCTTCAAAGGTACTTTCCTGATCGAACCGAAACCGATGGAACCGACCAAGCACCAGTATGACGTCGACTCGGAAACTGTTATCGGTTTCCTTCGCCACTACGGCCTGGATAAAGATTTTGCCTTGAATATCGAAGTGAACCACGCTACGCTGGCCGGACATACATTCGAACATGAACTCCAGGCTGCCGTCGATGCCGGTATGTTATGCAGTATCGATGCTAACCGTGGCGATTATCAGAATGGCTGGGATACCGACCAGTTCCCGATGGATATCTACGAACTGACCCAGGCCTGGCTGATTATCCTGCAAGGTGGCGGGCTGACTACCGGAGGTACGAACTTCGATGCTAAAACACGCCGCAACTCGACCGACCTGGATGATATTTTCTTGGCTCATATCGGTGGTATGGATACGTTTGCCCGTGCTCTGATAACTGCTGCTGCCATCCTCGAACAGTCTGATTATAAGAAGATGCGTGCCGAACGTTACGCGAGCTTCGACGGCGGCGAAGGAAAAGCATTCGAAGACGGTAAACTTACCCTGGAAGACCTGCGTACGATCGCTCTCCGTGACGGCGAGCCGAAACAGATCAGCGGTAAACAGGAATTGTATGAAATGATTCTCAATTTATATATATAATTTTGCAGCATAGGGGGGAGTCTTTTCCTCCCTATGTCTCTTAATCTGATAGATATGAAAAACAACAATAGTTACATTTTTGGTATTACCCTTGTTGCAACCCTTGGAGGGTTATTATTCGGATATGATACGGCTGTCATCTCCGGGACAGTAGAATCACTAAGAAAATTCTTTATCGAACCTTACGGACTCCCGCTCGACCAGGCCAATTCACTGGAAGGATTCGTAGTCAGCAGTGCCCTGATCGGTTGTATCCTGGGAGCCTCTTTTGCCGGCTGGGTCAGCCAGCGGTACGGTCGTAAGCCGACATTGATCGTTGCGGCTATCCTTTTCCTGCTCTCGGCGATCGGTTCGGCATGGCCCGAATTCGGTTTGGGATTGCCCGGAAGCGGAGATCATACTTATATGTATTTGTTTGTGGCTTATAGAATAGTAGGAGGTGTCGGTGTCGGACTGGCTTCGATGGTTTCGCCTATGTATATCGCTGAGATCGCTCCGGCCGACCGTCGTGGCAATCTTGTTTCCTGGAACCAGTTTGCCATTATCTTCGGTATGCTGGTCGTTTATTTTGTGAATTATACGATTGCTTTGCAGGGCGATGCGTCCTGGTTGCATACTACCGGATGGCGTTGGATGTTTGCTTCCGAGATTATTCCGGCAGTCTTGTTCCTTTCTTTCCTGATGCTTGTGCCCGAAACTCCCCGTTATCTGGTCATGCGCGGCAAAACAGAGAAGGCATTGTCTATTCTCGGTCGTTTGATGGATAAGGAAGAAGCATCGAAAGAACTGGCGGATATCAAAGACAGCTTCAAGGAAAAAGCTCCTTCCATGCGTCCTTACTTCCGGTTTATGGGAACCTGGTTGCTCCTGTTCCTGGTCTCTTACGGAGGACTGGAGCTGGGTGGCAACACGAGTGCTTTGGAAATTGCTCTGATCGGTAGCTTCTTTGTCTCTTTGATACTTCCGATCCGTTCATTCGGCCTGCTGATCATTCTGGTAGGCGTACTGTTGTCTTCTTTCCAGCAGTTTGTCGGTATCAACGTTGTGCTTTATTATGCACCGGAGATATTCAAGACAATGGGTGCTGCCACCGATGCCGCTTTGTTGCAGCAGATCGTGGTAGGGGCCGTGAATCTGTCGTTCACTGTGCTGGCTATCTTTACGGTCGATAAGTTCGGGCGACGTCCGCTGATGATTATCGGGGCATTGGTAATGGCCGTTTCGATGATTATACTGGGCACGACGTTCTATACTCATTCCGTCGGTATCGGTTCATTGGCTTGTATGTTGGTTTATACCGCCGGTTTCGCTATGTCATGGGGGCCTGTTTGCTGGGTATTGCTGGCAGAGATATTCCCTAACTCCATCCGTTCAACGGTGATGAGTATTGCCGTTGCGGCACAGTGGATAGCCAATTTTCTTGTTTCCTGGACTTTCCCGATGCTCGATAAGAACCAGTATCTGACAGAAACCTTCAATCACGGTGTCGCTTACTGGATATACGGCCTGATGGGTATCCTTGCTGCCGCCTTCATCTGGAAGTTCGTCCCCGAAACCAAGGGTAAGACACTGGAGCAGATGGAGCAATACTGGAAACGCTAATAAGGAAATATTTGATTTTCTTGCCTTCCATGTTTCTCCCCGGCTAAAAAAGCTTATATTTGCATTTCCGGTTAATCTTAAATACGGACGGAATGCATACTGGTAAAATAATATATATAATAATAGGTATCGGCCTTCTGTTTTCTCCTGCTTTAAGAGCGGCAGAAAGCAAGGCCGATACTTTTTTTCTGTCTCGCTTCGCATCCGACCTGCGCTATATCCCTGAGATGCAGGCCCGTGCCGCCGACAACATCTATCAGCCCGGATACGGAGAGATCAGGGTACCCGGTCGTGATACCCTATTCTCCCGTTGTGCGGCAGAAGGATATGAAGCGGTGGAAGACATTATGCAACACTATTACGAAGACCTCGATGCTATTCCTGATGACAACGAACGCCGCGAAGAAGCCCGCAAGATGCGTGAGTCTATGAAACGTATCGGTGGGAGTACGTTGCAGCGCGAACTCGAATACGGCGAAGCCATCGCCCTTCCCGATAATACCCCAGAAAAGCGTACCCGTAAGATAGCCGCCTTCAACGTTCTCGTCGACAAATCCGCAGCCCGTAAAGATGTTTCTATGGAAATGAGGGCACTTATCTATATCTTCCACAAATTGTATCAGCAAGAACAATACCATGCTGCTTTCGTTTGTGCCGGACATGTCGTCGAACGCCTGGAAGTCATTGCCGACACTGATTATCCGGAGAAGAAAAACGCCTGGTACAATCTGGGACGGGCATACTTCGACTTCCGTGATTACGAACATGCTATCCCCTACCTGAAAGCGGCCCTGCTGGACGATGTCGCTCCCCGGTACTACTCTTTCTATAATTTGCAGGCGCGTAATGTGTTGGGTGTCTATTACCGGGAGATCGGCGAACCGGACAGTTCCGATTATTACTTCCGCTCCATACTGGAAAGCAAAGACCGGGTACAGATGCGTCCCATGCATGACTGTATCGCCCTCAGCAACCTGGCGACCAATTACCGGAAACGCGGCCGTTACCGTGAAGCGCTGGAACTGCATAAAGGCGCCTTGCCTGTCTCACTGGCGGAGGGTGACCACAGCTTCACCTCGGGTATTTATGTGGGACTGGCGGAATGCTATCTGGAAACAGGCGACCCGGTGCGTTGCAAGGCGATGATCGACAGCGCCCTCTACCATATCGAACAATGGCCCTGGGTCATGTCCTACCGTTCGTGCGACCTGTATCCGGTGATGGCTCGTTATTACGCCCGGACCGGCGACCGGGAACGCTCCATCGCTTACATGGACTCGACTACCGTAGCCAACCGGCGGGAGGATGAAAAATACAGCGCCCTCGTGATGCTTCGTGCCAAACAGGAGTTGTTCGAGTCGGAGAGTGCCCGGAAGGAGTTGCAACTCAGAACTTTTCAGCATGTGTCGGTTGTTATGGGGATAACGGCGGGAATTATTCTGGTCGCCC
>NZ_CAJJWO010000100.1 GCF_905196875.1 uncultured Parabacteroides sp.
AGTTCTTCCAGAACTCATTATTTAAAAGAATTCATTTTCTGTTTTATGCAGCAAATATAATATTTATTCACTCTTTTTGAATAGAATTTACTGAATAAAAACAAAAGGGAAGTTTCCTCGCGGAAACCTCCCTCCTTCTTGGTGTGTCCATCAATTATGTTTAAAAATAGGATCTAAAATCCAACTGTAATATAATATTATAAGGTGATTGGTGTTCCGTTATAAAAGTCCAGAATCTTGGCACGGAAGATAAAGTTATACTTCGATTGCGTTTGTTCGGCAAGGCTCTGCGCATACTTGGTTTTCGCTTCGCTATATTCGAAAACAGTACTCTTGCCTGCACCATAACGCTCTTCCGCATAAGAGAATGCGATCTTACTCGCATCAACCGATTTGTCGGACGATACATATTTTTCCTGTGCAGCCGTGGCATTGTAATAAGCCTGCTGGATTTCCTTGTAAAGTGTCTTTTTCGTGTTCTCCATGAGCAACTCGCGATTGTGGATAGCAATGCGGGCAGAACGTACACTGTTGCGTACCTGGAAACGATTGAAGATCGGAATGCTCAGACTGAAACCGATCGATTTCTGTCCGTTATTCTTCAACTGGTCACTGAACGGAGCATTATTGTAATCTCCGTCACCGAAGTTATGATAGTAACCATTGCTGTAACCTGCACTGAAATTCAGTTTGGGATAATAACCGGCCTGAGCCACTTTCAGCATTTTCTTCTGGCTTTCAAGCAAGTATTCCTGTTCCTTAACCTGCGGTTTGACACCGACTGCATAGTCATACACCTGATCCGGCGGGATAATGCTGCTCATATATTGTTCAACCGCATCACCTGTTTCAGGTTCAAGCACGTCGAAATTTTCGCCATCACGCTCCAGTTCGAGCGCTTGAGTAAGATCGAGCAATGCCAGTTTTACGTTATTTTTCGATTCGGTCAATGTGACCTCGTCTTTTGCCAGCTGCGCCTTCATATCATAAAGTTGCGAAACGGGTACTTTTCCTGCATTATAAAGCGCCTCCGTCTTTGTTACCTGCTCCGAACTGAGTGCCACCTGCAATTCGGCAATTTTCAGCATTTCCTTATTATAAAGAACCTGCAGATAATAGGAAGCCACATTTATAGAGAGATCTTCCTTCGCTTTATTCAGTGTCTCAATAGATGCTTTCAGGTCCAACTTGCGGGCAGCAATATCGTTAGGAATCTTGAAACCATCGAATATAGGCATACTCAACTGGATCGAGGCAGAGGTATTTGCCGAGTTACGATCTACGATCAGACCATCCTTCGATTCCGAACGACCGAAACCGAAGTTTTCATTGATACTGGCATTCAGGTTGGGTAACCAGCTATATTTGCTGGTATGCAAAGTCACTTCCTGATTCTGCCGTTCCAGTTCTTTCTGCTTCAGGTCGATATTATTTTCAATAGCGTAACGGATACATTCTTCCAGCGACCACTGCTTAGCCTCCTGTGCACCCACCGGGAGACAGAAAAGGAAAGAAGCCAGCGCTACAGATGATATTACTTGTTTCATAGCTTATTCGTTTAAATTTTATTTCTTATCCGGAGCAACAACACCGCCACGAATCTTATCATTTTCAGCCAAACCATCCTTCACTTCAATCTTGATACCGTCAGACAGACCGACTGTTACAGGACGTTTCTCGAACAGTTGTTCCGGTTTCTCCTGCGTCACGATCTGCACAAAAGTAGAATCGCCGCTGAACTCTACACAACTTTCAGGAATAGTAATTACATCTGTCGCACGTTTCAACACAATCTCTGCATTGGCACTATAACCGGCACGGATAAAAGCATCTTCCGGCATCTGTACGGCAGCTTTAATTTCAAACATCACGGCACCGTTTTCTTCCACACCTTTCGGAGCTACGTATTCCAATACGGCATCGAACGTACGGCTATCCAGTGCACCGACAGTCAATTTGATCGGCATTCCTTCATGGATACGACCAACTTCCGTTTCATCTACTTTTCCCCGGAAGATCATATTATTCATATCGGCAACAGAAGCAATCGTCGTACCGTCATTGAAGGTATTCGACTGGATCACGGAGTTACCCACCTTGATAGGAACATCCAGAATCATACCGGTGATGGTAGAGCGAACCTGCGTCGTACTGGATGCTGCAGACCTGCGGGAAATACCTTCACGGATAATTTCCAATGCATCCTGTGCATTCTCAGCTTCTTCCTGTGCTTTTTTATAGTTGGACAAAGATGTTTCATATTCTTCTTTCGCGATAACTCCCTGCTTATGCAGTTCTTCATCCCGTTTATAGGTGGCTGTGATCTGTTCCAGATTGATCTTAGCCACCCGCACACGCGATTCAGCACTGTTTAACTGAACCATTTCCGGGATCACCTTGATTCTTGCAATGATCTCACCTTCTTTCACCATCTGACCGGCTTCTTTCAGCAATTCAGAAATAATACCCGACATCTGAGGTTTAATAAGAACTTCGTCGCGGGGTTCCACTTTTCCGGTTGCCACGGTTTTCGTTTCCACGGAGTCGCGCTTAGGCGTTACTACTTCATAAACAGTAATAACAGGCTGTGATTTTTTCCACAAGAAGTAGAAAGTGCCGATCACGGCGGCTCCCACCAATACTAAAAAGATGATTCGCAGGACTTTCTTTACGATACGATTCTTCATGATTATATAGTTTATTTTAATTGACAAATGATATATATTATTCTTCTCTGATTGCATCTATAGCCTTGATCTGCATAGCCCTCCAGGCCGGTATCAGACCAGCCAGCAAACCACTGATAAGCAAAACGACGGTTGCTGCCACTGCTGCTCCGATATGTATTTCCGGATTACTGAAGAAAGTGTTGTTGCCGGATGTATCTCCGCTGCTTGCCAGCATCCGGTTCACCACATCCAATAGGAACACGCCACAGCTTAGCCCCATCAACCCGGCCAAAGCCGTAAGCAACAGGCTCTCACTCATGATCTGGGATATGATATCGAACGGTTTGGCACCGATAGCACGTCGTACACCAATCTCGCGGGTTCGTTCGCGGACAGTCACCATCATAATATTACTAACTCCGATGATACCAGCCAGTAGCGTTCCCATCCCTACCAGCCATACAAGAATGTTGATCCCGGTAAAAAGCATATCGAATGTCTCGAACTGCTTGGCTATTGTGAAACTGCTGACAGCCTGCGGGTCGGTCGGTGAAATCTCATTCTGCATTTTCAGCACCATCGTGATGTCATCCACCATCTCCTGACAATTATACCCATCCTCCGCCGTAGCACACAAGAACCAGAACTTATCCCCCTGGTTGGCCACCTGCTGCAAGGTTGTAAAAGGGGTCATAATACTTTCTTCCGTACGTCCGCCGATCTGTACACGCGGTTTGGGTTTTACCACCCCGACCACCTGGTAATAAATACCGTTCACGCGGATATACTGACCAATCGGATCTTCGCCCGGAGAAAATAATACTTCGCGGACAATACTTCCGATTACACAAACCTTACGCCTTTCCAATACATCTATCTCATTCAATAAACGCCCTTCAAGCACATGCTGCGTTTCAATCTGAAAATATTCCGAGTGTACGCCACGTACATTATATGTACCCGCCTTCTGTCCTCTCACCACATTATTCTGTCCGCCCCACGACATGGCCATCGGCGAAAGGTAGCGAACGCCTTTCACACGCTGACGGATCGTTTCCAGGTCGCGGTTACGCATCTGCCAATAACGTCCTTTCTTATATCCTTTATACGCTTCACCGGTACGCTCGGAAAAGAAGAAAGCAGAGTTTGTTGCAAAACCGTCTACTCCCATCAATACTCCATTCTTAAACCCTGTACCGGATCCCAGCAGGATAACGAGCATCAGAATTCCCCAGAACACACCGAACCCGGTCAGAAAACTTCTGGTCTTGTTGCGGGTGATTGTCACCCATATCTCCACCCAACGGTCTATATCGAACATATCTTTCTGTTTTTATTCGTTTCTCATGGCCTCGATAGCCGTAATTTTCACTGCCTTACGCGCCGGGAAGTACCCCGCCAACACACCTGCTGCAATAATCAGAAGGGTAGCAGACAAGGCGACACTCAGGCTTACCGTCGGATTCAGGAATATACTCATATCATCATTCGAAGAGGCTTGTCCCATACTGTTACTCTCCATTACGGCATTAATGGCTTCCGTCAGTCCTACTCCGGTGATCATTCCTATGTACCCGAACACTGCCGTTATCAGGATAGACTCTACAATGATCAGTTTCAGGATAGAGAACGGAGTGGCGCCGATCGCTTTGCGGATACCGAACTCACGGGTTCTTTCGCGCACAGTGATCAACATGATGTTACTTACTCCCACGATCCCGGCCGCCAATGTTCCGATACCGATAATCCAGATAAACAAGGTAATACCATTCAACATACCATTAAACATGGCAAAATCTTCAATCGTACTCCACATACCGATCGCCCGCAGGTCTTCCGGATCAAAATAGTGTCGCTTGCCCATCTGTGCGCGGAAGCGTTTCTCGAAAGCTTCATACTCTTCTTTGGTGCTGATACCATCCAGGGAGAAGATAATATTATCCAGGCCATAGCCCGAACGGTAAAGTTGTTGTGCTGTAGAAAAAGGGATATATGCCGGAGCGTTGTTATTGTTATCCTCATCAGTATAGATTCCGATCACCTGATAAGCAATATCACTGGCATTTACATATTTTCCCAACGGATCCTCTCCTCTGAACAGGACTTCCTTCATTCGCGGACTTATAACGATCACCTTTCTCTTTTGCAATACATCCACTTCATTAATAAAACGCCCGTTGCCAACCGTCATCTCGATCTTGTCGATAATTGCCTTATCCGGATGGACGCCTTGCAAAGAATAAGTATTATATTCCTCTTTATACGAAATCGTATCGCTCTGATAAAGTACGCCCGACACCAGATTCACTTCCGGATTCTGTTGTCTCAGAGCTACCAGGTCGTCATCCTTATATTTTACACGCCGGTTCGTCTGCATCCCTTTGTACGGTTTACTGGCATAACGGGGCCATGTCTCCACACGGTTTCCGGCCCAACGGTCGAAGTTTTTCATTATACCGTTCTTCATTCCGTTGCCCGCTCCCAGCAGGACGATCAGCATAAAAATACCCCACGCCACAGAGAAACCGGTGAGGAAGGTACGGAGTTTGTTCTTCTTGATCGTACTCCATATTTCGCGGAAGTTATCAAAGTCGAACATATCCTTTTCCTTTTTCTATGTTTTCTATCAAACCGTCTTTTACACGGATGATCTTTTCTGTTGCATCAGCTACGGATTGCTCGTGGGTAACGATCACCATAGTCATACCTTCTTTATTTACGTTGCGAAGAAGCTCCATCACTTCCACCGTGGTAACACTGTCGAGTGCACCGGTAGGTTCGTCGGCCAGGATCACCTGCGGCCGGGCTATCAGAGCGCGGGCAATGGCAACACGCTGTTTCTGTCCTCCGGACATTTCGCTCGGCATATGCTCCGCCCAATCTCTCAGACCAACCATATCCAGGTATTCCATCGCCATGGCATTTCTTTTCTTGCGGTTCATTCCCTGGTAATACAGCGGAAGGGCGACATTCTCCATTGCATTTTTAAAGGAGATCAGATTAAACGACTGAAAAATAAAGCCAATCATCTGGTTACGAAGTTCAGCTGCACGGGTTTCGCTCAGGTTCTGAATCAATTGTCCGTTCAAATGATAAGTGCCGGTGTCGTAAGTATCTAATATTCCCAGTATGTTCAACAGTGTCGATTTGCCCGAACCGGAAGCTCCCATAATAGAAACCATCTCCCCTTTTTCTATCTCCAGGTCTATACCTTTCAAGACATGCAACGGAGCACCATTGAAATACGTTTTGTTAATTCCTTTCAGCTGAATCATAATATCTGTCATTTCTTTTTCTTATTAGACGTACACATTGCTAAAAATGTTACATATTTAAGGAACTTTTATATTCACTACGCAACAAAAGTATGTTTATAAAAGATACCTTGTATCGCAAGGTACTAATTTTTAAGTCATATTAACTTTTACTTTTATCATCGTGTAAGAATACGTAAGTAAACACATCAATAAATAAACGACTTGATACTATTTATACTGCATATCTGCCAATATTAAAAAACAATTATAGAATATGGGGTATCCGGCTAGCAACAGGTTGACTCATTACAGATTACTATCCATTAAAAGTTATACTCTTCTACATACTAATTATTCATAAATCCATCAACCATAATTTTTGCTATCTAAAACCAATATTCTATCTTTGCTGTCATTACCGGGGAGAAATTCGGTAATTTGTTATAGAACATTTAATTATCTGGGTGCAAAACTGGAAATTTTACTAAACCGATATTTAGATGTTCGTGCCACGCTTATGTAATTTTTGTTACGATAAGTGGGGGTACGGGCATGCTACGTATTCTCGATTTTGGGGTATTCCAGTACCTACAGCTAGGGTTTATGTATATGTTACGTACCCCTTTTTTGTGCGGTTGCGGAACATATCAGACTTAAAACTCAGTAGGATATGAAAAAGAAAACACTAGTACAACTTCGCCACATCGCCGACCGCATCCCGAAACAATGTCCCTGTGAGATTGCCGCTTTCCTTTACTCCATCTGCGAAGAATGGAAATTTGCATTTTTGAATGGTTGCCTGGTATTTTTGGAAGATGGAACTCCTGTCCTCGTCATGCCACTAACCACTATTTATGGGACATTAAAAGCTAGCGATACCCTCTATATCCTTTGTAATAATGGAGCACTGCATTATTTCGACCGGAAAACACACCAGCATTGGGCTACTTTCCTCGATAATACGAATGAAGACTTCTTTGACAGTATATTCAACTGAAAGGTTGTTTAACATACTACACTAAAAAAAGAGAAATCGAGCTCATACCAAAGTCAGCGGACTTTTTTGTTTTTAACAACCGAGTGAAAGCATAACTAAAGATTTGCACGTATCTTTGCGGTCGGTAAAACAAAAAAATAATCCGTATGTCAATCTCACGCTTTAATGCAGTGGAGAAAGCTTCCAACCGCAAGGCTGTGGAAGCAGTCACTCCCAATCAGAAAGTATCCGAGTACTATGGCGAGAACGTATTCAACCGCAAGGCAATGCAGAAGTATCTCTCCAAGGAAACCTACAAAGCCCTCACCCACGCCATTGATAATGGAACCCCCATCGACCGCGAAATAGCCAATCATGTGGCAGCCGGTATGCGTATGTGGGCACTGGAAAAAGGAGTAACCCATTACACACATTGGTTCCAACCTCTTACCGACGGAACAGCCGAAAAGCACGACGCTTTTGTAGAACATGACGGCAACGGTGGTATGATTGAAGAATTCAGCGGCAAGCTACTCGCCCAACAGGAACCGGATGCTTCCAGCTTCCCTAATGGCGGACTACGCAACACTTTCGAAGCCCGCGGATATTCTGCCTGGGATCCTTCCTCCCCCGCATTTATTGTAGACGACACACTCTGTATCCCGACTGTCTTTATCGCTTATACCGGTGAAGCACTCGACTACAAAACACCGCTGATCCGTTCGGTCGAAGCACTGAACAAAGCGGCAAAGGATGTGTGCAACTACTTCAATGAAGATGTGCATAAAGTCATTACCTATCTGGGATGGGAACAGGAGTATTTCCTGGTAGACGAAGAATTATATTCGGCCCGTCCCGACCTGTCGCTAACAGAACGTACCTTGCTGGGACACGAAAGTGCCAAGAACCAGCAGTTGGACGATCATTATTTCGGTGCCATCCCTTCACGCGTACAGGAATTCATGAAAGACCTGGAAGTGGAATGTTATAAACTGGGTATCCCGGTGAAAACCCGTCACAACGAGGTTGCCCCGAACCAGTTCGAGTTGGCTCCGATCTATGAAGAATGTAACCTGGCGAACGACCATAACCAGTTGTTGATGTCGGTTATGAAACGTGTTTCACGCCGTCATAATTTCCGCGTACTGCTTCACGAAAAACCTTTTATGGGTGTGAACGGTTCGGGTAAACATTGTAACTGGTCGATGGGTACCGATACGGGTATCAATCTGTTCTCGCCGGGTAAAGACCGCGAAGACAACTTGCGTTTCATCACGTTCGTGGTTAATACGCTGATGGCTGTTTATAAATATAATGCCCTACTGAAAGCAAGTATCGCTTCGGCCACCAATGCACACCGCCTGGGAGCCAACGAAGCGCCTCCCGCTATTATCTCTTCTTTCCTGGGAACACAGATCAGCGAAGTGCTGGATAAGTTCGAAAACAGTTCGATTGAGGATGCGATCGAAGTGGATGATAAGAAACGCCTGAGCCTCGGCTTCGGTCAGATTCCGGAATTGTTGCTGGATAATACGGACCGCAACCGTACCTCTCCTTTTGCCTTCACCGGAAACCGTTTCGAGTTCCGTGCCCCGGGTTCGTCGGTCAACTGCGGATCGGCTATGCTGGCTGTCAACTCGGCTGTAGCCCACCAGCTGCAACAGTTTAAGAAAGATGTAGAAGCACTTCAGGCAGCAGGGAAAAGCAAAGAAGTGGCTATCTTCGAAACACTGAAGGCATACATCAAAGAGTCCAAGCCTATCCGTTTCGACGGTAACGGTTACTGCGACGAATGGAAAGAGGAAGCTGCCCGCCGCGGTCTGGATTGCGAAAACAGCGTCCCGCTACAATACGATGCGTACCTGAAACCGGAAGTAATCCGCATGTTCAAGGAAACGGGCGTATTGAACGAAAAGGAACTGGAAGCACGTAACGAAGTAAAATGGGAAATATATATTAAGAAGGTGCAGATCGAAGCCCGCGTATTGGGAGACTTATCTATGAACCATATTATTCCGGTCGTATTGCATTACCAGTCTTTATTGCTCAGCAATATTACCAAGCTGAAAGAGACATTCAGTCCGGAAGAATACGAGGATCTGTCAGCCGAACCACGCCGTCTGGTACGTAAAATATCCAAACACGTCAATGCAGTAACACGTATGACGGACGATATGATCGAAGCCCGTAAAAAAGCGAATGTCATTACTGACCTACGCAGCAAGGCTATTGCCTATCACGATACGGTCGTTCCGTTCCTGGATGAAATACGCGAACATATCGACGAACTGGAACTGATGGTGGACAACCAGATGTGGCCGTTGCCGAAATATAGGGAGTTGCTGTTTATCCGGTAATAACAACTATAAAAAAGAGAGCCCTGTGTAAGTACTATTTTACACAGGGCTCTCTTTTTTACATTGATCGGTTAAAATCATTAAGTGCTCGATAAAATGCCTCGATATTCTCAGCCGGAATATGAGGGGGAACATCACAACCTGTCGATAAAACGAAATTTTTCCAGGCTTTGGTCTGCTGTAACAGATTCATAGTCGCGGTATATACTTCTTCCGAAGAGGATTGTTTAAAAAGGCCTACCGGATCCAGATTCCCCATCACCAGACGTTCTTCCGGACAGTTAGCCAAAGCATCCAGCATATCTATCTTATTGCCGAAATGAAGTCCGGCCGCTCCCGAAGCGACCATAGCCTCCGTACAATGGCCTGCGTTTCCGCAGTTATGCAGAATCACAATAAAGTGCTCGTCCTGCACGGCCTCCACCACCTGGCGGACATAGGTCGTCGAATAAAGCAACGAGTCCTCGTTCGAGATCAGTCCGGCTGCCGGTTCCGCCATAATCACCCCGTGAACACCTGTTTCTTTAATTGCACGGCAGTAATCGATCAGGAAACGGGTACATTTCTCCAGCAGGACAGTGATATTCTCCGGCTCCACATACAGGGCAATCATCAGTTCGGACAGGCCGAACAGGCGTCCCGCCAATGAAAACGGACCGATACAGCCGGCAAAAACAGGCTTGTCCTTCACTCGTTCCGCCGTCAGGCGGTTTGCTTTCAGATATTCGGGGACACGCGCAGTCTCCAAAGACGGTATCTGTAAACGATCGATCGATTCCTTGTCGGATACCAGCGGTTCCGTTACGCTGGGCACTTCGTCTTCCGGAAAGACTACCTTAGCACCGAAAGCCTCCGCCTCCACCGTCAGATCCATAATTACGGTCGGAGCGGCCGAAGGATACTGCTCGTTCAACCGGCAGATAGCGTCTGCATGTACCAGACCGCTGGTCACTGCGTCTTTAACCGTTTTTCCGCAAAGTTCGATACCCGGATGAGTCATGATAGGGATAGCCCTACGCTCTTTTTGCCCGATTGTTTCCTGTAACCATTCTTGTATTTCCATTATTTCTTCTTTTTTTTCCGTTTATAACAGGTTTCCAGTTCACAATACTGGCAACCGTATTTCTTCTCATCCACTTCCGGACCGATACCGATTATCCCGCTGATCGACTTGATAGGTGTCATCAGGCAGACATCAGACAGGCCGATACCGCAGGGATTCCCTCCCATCAGCCGGAACAGAGCTTTCTGTCCGGTCAGGTGCCAGTCGCAATAGCCGGGACTCAGGCGGTTCGTATGCCGTTCGCCTGCCAGTTCTTTTTCGAGCAGGCGCTCCATATGGTCACCTGCCTTCTCGGCAATGCAAGTCCCGATAATATCGGCGATGAAGCATTTCAGAATATCTCCCTCCGCCTTCAGACTGTCCTGATATTCCTGGAAGGCCATACCGGCCGTAGCGGCAAAAAGGGCGAACCGTTCGGAGCCTTTCAGCAATGCGGCAATCGTTCCCCCTACGGGAAAGGACTCACCGCCTTCCAGCGTAACCGCCCCGACATCGACCTTCCCTCCGAACAAGCCGAAAGTACAACGGGGAACCGTCAGGGAAGAAACCTCCTCCAGCATGGAAACAGTCAGTGCCTCCACCGGTTCTTCCGGGGCAGTATCGCCGTATCCCATTTCAGCAAACAGGTCGTTTGCTGTCAGGGATAACTGGCTAAAACTCAAATCACAATCAAACATACATTCAAGCGGATAACAATGACTTCGCCAGGGTCACGGCGGCATTCGCATTATCACTGTACCCGTCGGCGCCGATCTGGCGGGCAAACGATTCGGAAACAGGGGCCCCGCCGATCATGACCTTCACCTGCTGACGGATACCGCACCTCTCGAGGGCGTCGATCACCTCCTGCATATAGTTCATCGTCGTTGTCAGCAAGGCGGACAGACACAGGATCTGTGCCTGGTTTTCCTTCAAGGCCGTGATAAACTTCTCCGAAGAGATATCCGTACCCAGGTTGATCACTTCGAATCCGCAACCTTCCAGCATAGAGGCGACCAGGTTCTTGCCGATATCGTGCAAATCGCCTTTCACCGTTCCGATCACCACCTTACCCAGCCGTTGGGAAGCCGCTCCTTTCATCAGCGGCTTCAACAGGTCGAGCGCCCCTTTCATGGCACGGGCCGCCATCAACAGTTCAGGGACAAAGGCCTTACCTTCCTCAAAACGTTTCCCGATATCCTCCATCGCCCGCGACATATAACCGTTAATGATTTGCTGCGGATCGATGTTTTCCGCTATCGCTTCATTCGTTACTGCCTTGGCGACATTGAGGTTACCCTTTAAAATAGCTTCATATAAACTCTCTAAATCTGCCATAACTTTATTCCTTGTTAATTATTGATTCCGTAATTCACGCAAGGTTTCGATCATTGCCACCACATTCCGCACAGGCGCATTGGCCTGTATATTGTGGACGGCATTGAAGATGAACCCTCCGTCTTTTCCCAGTATCTCGCATTCCTTCAAGACGTGGCTCCGCACTTCCTCCGGGGTGGCATTCGGCAGGATACGCTGGGTATCGATACCCCCTCCCCAGAAAGTGACCTGGCTACCGTACTCCTTTTTCAGAACTGCCGGGTCCATATCCTTCGCATTGATCTGAACCGGGTTGATAATATCGAAACCGGCCTCCACCAATCCGGGAAGGATCGGCAGGATAGCTCCGCAGGTATGTTTGAAAACCTTCCAGGTCGTGTGCTGATGAATCCAGTCGTTCATCCGTTTGTAGTGGGGATGCCACAGTTCCATAAAGGTATCCAGTGAGCAGAACTGGGAATCCTGGGTACCGAAATCTGTGCCGCAGGTGAAGACCACATCTACCTTGTCGCCGACAGTGTCCCATAACCGCTGATAGTTCGCAATGGCTATATCCGTCTGTTTCTCGAAGACCGTCTGCACATAGTCACGACGCATGGAGGTAGACATATACCACTCGGCTACATTACGGATGCCTTTCGGATTCTTCAATCCCATGCCAGGCACGAAAGCAATATCCCCCAAGGCAGTTCCGCCGAAGCTGGCGACAACCGCCTTTCCGGTTGCAGCGGCCTGGTCCACAGTCTTTTTATAATACTGCAGATCTTCTTCGGAAACAGGGCCGAACTCTTCCAGGTTATCCTCGGGGGTGATCGCATCATCATCCACATATTCCTGCCTTTCCGTTGCATTGATAAAATAGCAGTCGGAAGGCATTACGGCACTGGGCGGATAGGAACGGTCGCCACCGGCATAAATATACACGTCTCCTTCCTTGTCTGTCGTCAGGTCGATACCGGAAGCGATCATCACCTTCTGTCCCCAGGGGGTAACCTGCTCATGCAGTTGGGTTTCGTCGATGTCGAACATGTCCTTGCGTCCGAAGACGGGGACACAGTCGATGCCGATAATCTCCTGCAAATCCTCCTCTATCTCCCCCAACATCTGGAAAGGTTCGATGATACGGACAGGATGAGGGTCCAATCCGTAATGTTGTCTTAAAGCCTCCACGACTTTACAATGAATACCTGTAACCGAAGTTGCCCCGAAGTCGACCGGTACCCGATCGGGCATACGATGGGCTAGTGCGCTTTGCACCCGCTGTTTAGATGTCATGTTCAATACTAATTTTAGATTACCATACTTTCACTTTGATCTCGCCCTCTTTAACGGATTCCAAGGGACCCGGTTTGGGCTGACTGCCACGCGCATTCCCCAGATAGTCGGTAGCTATTTCGATCGAGCTTCCGTCCGGTTGTTCATAAGCCTGCCGGGGGAGTTTTGCTTTTCCCAGTCTTCCGGTAGTCACACGCGAGGTCTGCAAACCGTCTAGGCCTTTTACCGAAAAAGACAGGTAAACACCATCGGCTGTTTCTTCGATCTTCACATTCGGGTTAAAGTCAGGAAGAAACACCTTGTTCGCTTCTCCTTCGAAAGGCAGGGCACCGTTATAATAGACATTTCCGTCCACCATCATGGGATAAACGGTCTTATTATAGTCAGCCACCCCATATTTCCGTTTGCTGTCCTTCTCATTTTCGGGACGAACAATGGCAAAGAGGTTATTGATATAACGGTCGTCTCCACCGGGAATAATGGATAAACCGGCAACCTCTGTCGAATGAGGCAGAAAATAAGGAGTATAACGTCCGTGTTCCACATACCGGTAGATATCCCCGGCAATCAGGTTATGTACATAAGCGCCTCCCTGCGACTGTTCCAGGATACTCCGGCGGGAAGCGAAGATATTATTGTCGACCAGGAACGGACCGTGGTTTACCTCCAGGAAAAGATCTTCCATATCATTGTCGTAGAACAAGTTGCCTGACACCCGGGTACCTTGCGTCATCCAGTCCAGCCAAAGGGCACGACCTGCATTATGGATACGGTTATGAACAATCCGGGTATCCACCGCGGCATGGAATTTGATTCCTCCGATCTCGGCACCGGTAAACTGGCGTTTCACCCAAATATCGTGGATATGATTGTTCTCAATCAAGCTGAAAGCAGCTCCCATACTTCCGCAGATACCGGTCTGTTCGCAATGGGATATTTCATTGTTACGTACGATATGCGAGCCGATGTTTTCCTTATTCCAACCGTTCCGGATGGTGTTGAAAGTGACTTCGATATAATGCAGGGAACCGTCGAGGCTCGTATCGTTCAGCCAGACGTTATGCCCGGTCTTACGTTCTTTGCCCAGGGTGATACCCGAACATTTGGAGTTGCTGATGATATTGTTCTCGATGATCCATCCCTTATTCCAATGGGTCGCTATCATTCCGATCTGCTCGGCTGTCGGCGCTCCCCACTGGGTAGCGGCCTGGCTGATCTCAAATCCCTGGATAGTCAGGTAGTCTATTCCTTGTTTCTCCGGATAAAAACAGGTGGGACGCGTACTTATTTCTACCAATTCTTTATTCGGGTCGTATTTATGGAAATTAGCCCAGATGATGGTATTGACACCATCGTTTTCGCAATACCAGGTGTAGGTAGAACCTTCCTTGTCCTTACTGTTTTCATTGGGGATAGGGGTAAGCACCTTGTCCAGCGTTTCCTTTTCGTATAGCGATTTGTTATTCAAGAATACCTCACCGGTATGATGTTTACGTCCCATACCGTCGAACCAGTCGCCGTAGATCAGGTCGATGTAGGGGTTATAATCGCCAAAGAAAGTATTCGGTATCGTTACTTTCCACACCCCGTCTTTCTCCTTCGTCCAGCCGGTGAGCCTTTCCGAGCCTTTTATCTCGACCTTTTCACCGGGTGCTGCCCGATAGACAATCCGTTTTTCATCGCTTTCACCTCCCCGGGGCGGATTCACCCATTCCCGGTACGTCCCGGCATGCACGGTGATCACATCTCCGGGGAAAGCATACTCCGCCGCTTTGCCGATGGTTCGGAAGGGTGCCTTTCCGGTCCCGTCATTCGCATCGTCGCCTTTTACGGATACATGGTATTCTTTCGCCTGCACCGCCACACAGCATATCAGGAATAATGCAAATAATACTTGTTTTCTTTTCATGGCATTCTGATTGTTATTGTAACTCCTACTGTAAGTATAATGCAAATATAGAGGGTCCTTTTCCGATATAAAATAGCAAAAAGATGCCTATTTTGTGGATTATTATTGCTTATGCAAAAACGAAAAGAGACCTGCCGGAAATGGCACGCCTCCTTTCAACATTGAAGAGAAGTTTGCCAGGATAAATAGAACATTTCTCCCTTCTTGTTTTTTATACTTAAAACAAGTTGTGATATTTACGCCTTACTAAAATAGAAAAAGAAATGAAGATCAAAAGATTTCACGAAAAAGGAGAGGTATCCTTACTGAGCTGTTTCCAACAGCAGGTCAAC
>NZ_CAJJWO010000101.1 GCF_905196875.1 uncultured Parabacteroides sp.
TGATACATTATATTCAGAGAAGAATCCGCCATTCATCGCCGCTGTTATAGGGCGTGTCGGGTCCATCTTCTTTACAACGTCGTACATACGGCGAACCATTTCGCATCCGTTTTCAGTACCCTGCATCGGCTCTTCGTTGAATACGGACCAGAGGATTACACTCGGGCAGTTACGGTCGCGTCGAACCTGCCATTCCAGTTGCCGTACATATTCGGGAGATGTGTTGAACAGTCGGTTTTCATCCAGTAGCATGATTCCCATGCTGTCGCAGGCAGCCATAAATTCTTTGGGCACCGGGTTATGCGCAACACGATAAGCATTAACACCCATTTCCTTCAATTTACGCAGGCGGAATTCCCATAAAGCATCCGGAACAGCTACGCCGACTCCGGCATGGTCCTGATGATTACATACGCCTTTTATTTTGATATTTTCTTCATTCAACCAGAATCCGGTTTTGTTATCGAAACGGATAGTCCGGAAACCGCATCTGGTTTCCACCTTATCCGATTCGGTTCCATTTTGCTTTACAACGGTTTTAACCTTGTAAAGTGCAGGACTGTCCGGCGACCAGAGTCGAGGGTCGGACACTGCCAGTGAGAGATTGGCGATACCCTCTCTCAAAGCCCCTACAGAAAGCTTTTCTGTTTGTGTTGTAAGTAGTTTCCCGTCTGGGGTAAATAAAGTAACTTCTACTTCTCCGCTTGCCGAAAGTTTTCCGCTATTATATAAAGATACTTCTACCGGTATTTCCCATTCCTTCTCTGATTTCTTCACAGGATTGGCAAAAACACCGTCAGTGATGATATGCAGAGGTGAACGTTTTACCAGCCAGGTATGGCGGTAAATACCGGCTCCTTCATACCACCAGCCCTCCTGGGCATCCGCATCCACACGTACGGCAATGGTATTTACATCGTCACCATAAGTTGCATAGGGAGTGATGTCTATATACATTGACGTGTAGCCGCACCAGTTGCGATGCAGTACGGTTCCGTTTACCCAGATCGTTGCATGGGTTGCGATACCGTCAAACTGTATTTCCAGATGTTTTCCTTTATCTTCGGGAGACAGTTTGAATTTACGGCGGTACCAGCCGAAACCACGGTTGTAGTATCCTTGCGAAAGATTAGCATCAGGGTCTAGGTTTCCTTCAATTGCCCAGTCGTGAGGAAGGTCTACGATGCGCCAGGAAGAATCGTCGTAGTTCGGGGAAGCGGCTCCGCTCACATATCCGGCTTTGGCGTTCCGGTAAGTGGCATTATGTCCTTTGATAACAGGGTAGGGAATATCTCCCAAATGGAAGCTCCAACCTTTATCCAAAGACAGGACTTCGCGGGTGGTTACTTTTTCCTGTGCATAAGCCTGCAAAGAGAAGCTGATGCATAAAAGAAGTAGAAAACTTTTGAGTGTTGTCATAGTTTTTGTTATATTTTATTTCTAAGGATATTAGTGCTCAAAAATAGTGAAATATACAGTTTGTTTTCCTATTTACTTGGATAAAAAGCTACGCAAAGGTTTTCGTAGCTCATTTGAAGTTTAGTTGCAGCCATCCGGCAACATCACCATCTTCGGCAATATAAGCATCCAGGTATTTTGTCCTGTTTGCATCATAATTCAGATAGAACTCATTGCCTGAATCGGAATAGTTAGCAATCAGGAAGGAGACATATTCCGGTAGCACCCAGGCTCTCAGATGTTGTTTTCCATTTGACTCTATAGTGACTGTATCTCCTTTTTCATTTATGAAATTCCCGGTTATTATATACTGTTTGGTTGACCTGAAATCATTGGAGCCATATTCATTACCGTCTCTGCTGTAACTGTGCTTAGGGATGACTCTTTGTGCCAGATAATTACTTGAGGTTTCCGGGTAAAAGGCTTTTGCAATACCTTCTGTACGTCCGATATGGTCGTCCGGATAAACACTCCACAAGGATTTTCGTTTCCACCCTAGTGTATTGTACGCTTTAGGTAGATTGAACCCTATCCCGATCTGACGAATGCCATTGCCGATTTTGGAAATATTCAGGACATAGTCGATGCGGAGTCTTTCGTCGTTATCAATGGAATATACTAATTCTACCGGATTTACACCATATTTACCGTGTATTGTAATTGAGATGCCATTCTCTGTATGTTCCAAGCTTTCGGATTCTAGTGTCCAGCCGGTCAGGGGGGCAGAGGTAAAACCGACTTCTTCTCCCGAACGCTCCTGTGGTATGTAATTGATTACTTCATTCTCTTTCAAATGAGGAATGGCATACATATTTACCGGCCCGGTTATAATTTGTTCTCCTTTTTTCTTTACAGAGACTAGCATACCGGTCGTCCGGGAAAAGGTATATTGAATATCTTTTGAAGTAATCTGGTATAAAGAATCCGAGGATATGACTTTTACTTCTCCTTTCGATAATCCGGGCATGGGGTAATAAGGTAAATAGTGTTTTGGTATTTTCCAGATAGCCAGGTCAAACCCCCGTCTGTCTCTCATCGTGATTGTGAGGGTATCTCCTTTTACGTTGTGAGGTATGCGGAGAGTTCCCTGCGTTCCGGGAGCCATATCGATTTCTGTCATCCCTTGCTGATCCATATCTTTCCATAACATTTCTATTTGGTTGGCATTTTGTGTGTTGTAGCGGTTTTCAAGAGTGATCAGTGTTTCATTACCGGAACTTTGGAAATGCTTACTGGTCACAATAATAGGAGAGTAGCTCATTTTCATATGCCAGAATTCCGGCTTTTCCCTTCTGAATCCGTCGACTACTCCCCAGGGGCCATACCCACAGGGCTTGTTTCCTTTCGGATAAAACATTTCATCGGTACATCCCCAGATACCTAATCCGGTAATAGAGGGAGATTCCTGAATAAAGTCGACGAAATATTTAAGATAATCCCCCCACATATCCCTTAGTCCCGGATCAGTTATGTTTTCGGAAGTGTTATAGCAATTCAAGTGAAGAGCTTCTCCGAATATGATCGGGCGGAAATAATTTTCGAATGCCATAAGCCCTTTCCAGCCGGGATAATGCTTGGTTCCGATGTCGGTTGCTTTTATAATTCCGTGTGTTTCAGAATGGGAGAATTTAACCGGAATATCAGGTGTTAACTCTTTGGCCAGAAGTAAACTGTTATAAAATTTAGGTTTCCAATCGCTTTCATTTCCTAGCGACCAGAGTAAAATACAAGGATGTGACCGGTCTCTGGTTACCATCGATTTGAAGCTATAGAAAATCTGATGAATCCGGTCGTATGAATCTTCTCCGGATTCCCAGCAGACGGGAGCCTCATCTTCTACAAAAATACCGTAACGATCGCATAGATCCAGCATATAACTGTCAGGGGGATAATGCGAAGTGCGGATGAAATTGCAATTAGCATTACGCAGTTGTTCGATATCCCGGTGTAAAGAGGCAGTATCTTTTATGGCACGTCCATCGTAAGCAGAGATATCATGGCGGGAGACACCCCTTAGTTTAACCGGCTGATTATTTACATATAATATATTTCCTTTTATTTCTATTTTCCTGAAGCCGAAGTTCTTTTTTATGACCTCAGTCTTTTCATTGTCCTTAAACAGTGCGACTTCAACAGTATATAGGAAAGGGGTTTCTGCATGCCATAACTTGGGGGTATTTATAATGACCGGATTTAATTGTTTAAGTCTCATTTTCTCATTGTAGACTATTTTTTCATTCATGGGTAAGCCTTCTATACCTCTTTCTTTTACTGTTACTTCAACTTTTTGATTTTTCTGTTTACCGGATAATGAGACATGTATATTCAATGTGCCCTGATCCAGGTTGTCTGATAATTTTGCGTCACAGTACAGATCGTTGATATAGGTTTGAGGTACCGAAATCAATTCGACCCCACGTAATATTCCCCCTGCCTGGTGTTTGGCATAATGGGAGATTTTTGATATTTCACTTGCCAGAGATTCGCTTCGTACATAAACCATCAACTGGTTTTTCCCTGAAGAAAGATAAGGAGTCAGCTCTTTTTCAAACTGTGTCATTGATCCGATATGCCCTCCTACATATTTCCCATTAAGAAAAATCCGGCATTCACTTTCTACAGCTCCGAACCGGAGTAATGTTTTTTGATTTATCCAGTCGGAAGGTAGAGAGAATTCTTTGTAATATCCGGCCCATTTTCCGGGTTCTACCTGGAAAGATTCCATATACCATTCCGAGGGAACATTGATGGTATGCCACTGGGTATTTGTTTTCTTTTTCCCATCAAACGGACTGTCTATTTTGTTTGTAAATAGCCAACTCCCATTTAATGATATGCTGGTTTGTTTGACTCCTTCTACGAAAGTAGGGATTGGGGTATGTATGCTTTTTGTTTTTTCGCTTAGAACAGGGTATAAGGTCTTAACTGTTCTAAATGTAAATATAGAATCATTTTGATGAGCATTTGTATAAATGCCCATCAAAATAAATAGAATAACAAAATAGAGTTTCCTGATTTTCATCCTTTGATTTTATAGTATTCAGATCTTTATTGATTCTTTACATCAAACCGATATTCTTGTTTTACTTTAATATTAGACATTGAGGGAACCACACATTCTGCCGGAATCACATTATTTTCAAAGTAAATAGGTGCATCAGCCGATTTCAATCCATCTATACGGATAACCATCGGATTAATATCAATGGCTTCGTTCAAGCGACTCAGGCTGACTATCCATTCTGTTCCGTCATAGTAGGAGTCTGCTACCAAATTCCCATTTAGATAGGTGTTGGCTACGTCTCCCTGGTAAGAAATATACATGCGGGTTTCCTCATCGCTACAAACGGGTGCAGGAGCTTTTACTTCGTAGAGTCCCAGATGTTCTTCCGGAGCAAAAGCGGAAGGTTTTTTCTTCCCGGTTGTTGGAACTACAGGTTTGTTGCCGGCTGATAACCAGGTTGGATCGGTGTTCCAGACGATACGTTTACCATTTTTGAGGAGAACTTCAATTTCCGCACTGATTTCTTTGTTGTCAGGAAGAGTAAACTCAATCGTGTTATCACCTTCTTGAACAAAGGTTGTTACATTGGCATAGGAATAATCTCCTATAACCGTAGTTTTCGTTTCTTTTCCGTTGATCTTGCAATTTGCTGTTTTCAGTGATACATAACGTAAATAAGCCCGTTCTACCTGCGAGAAAGTATTCAGTGAGAACTGGCGTTTGACGATGTTCCCTTCTGCCGGACGTATCCACTGACTTTCCTCCATAGGAGTAATCTGCCGGAATGAGGCGTGTAAATTACGCGCGTCACTACGGAACGTTTGCTGTTTGAAGTTACCGTCTTTATATATCCAAATGTCTGTCGACGGTTGATCGTCTATCAGAGTGATCTTATCGTTATCGCAGATTAATGAGGAGTTGGTAATAGAGACAAACTCTTTGCCTTTAACAGTTCCTTTCCAGATATGATCCGACTCTTCTTCTGTAAGTGTAATAAAACGTACTATAGAGCCATTCTCTTTTGTAATTTCTATGACACACTCTTTTCCCGGGGTTAATTGATTGACGAAATATCCATCCTTCTCTTTCCGGTAAGTACCGTTTTTCACATCTATCTTCCGGATATCTTTATTTTCTATTAAATATTCTCCCGGTATAGCATCATCTTCGAAGAAGAAATAGGTATTGTTATTTCCTTCTTTCATGGAACATATTGGCTGTGTCGTTGAATATTTCAGCAGGATATTGCTCAATTGCTGATTGAACGGCCAAAGAAAGTAAGTGCCGTTTTTCACTGTTACCTTTTGGCGTGGAATGCGCAGGATCTCATTTTTCAGTTTGATGGAGAACTGAACATTTTTATAGTCTTTCCGGCTATGTTTATACAGATAATTTGAACAGAACAGATAACCGGTAGTTTCGTTTAGTCGTACTGCCCATTGTAAATTATTCCTGTCCTGATTGCTTGTAGGAAGATAGGCTACAGCCGGGGCGAGCGCTGTTCCAAAATCATTCATAAAATAGTTATATTTCTTTGTTTCCTGCATGACTGTTCCCAAAGTGCCGAATTCACGGATTGGCGCCTGATAATCGTAACTGACACGAGGGCCGGATGATTGATAGGTACTTACTTTGCCAACAGGGTTGGTGCCGCCGGTGTACATATAATATCCCATCATATTGGCTCCGCATCCCAAACGTAGGTTGATATTTTCGCCTGCCATTTCTTCCGGAACAACAGCCCGGCGTTGGTAGAAGGCTGTGGTGCCTACACCTATTTCACAGGTAAAGAAGGGGGAGTCATTATTTTCTCCGCTCAATGACTCAACATCTCCTTCTATTTTGATAATATCGGTACCGATATTATCCGAAAGACGATTGTAAGTGAAGAATTCAAAATTAGAAGTTGGTATCTCATTCTTTCCGGAAGCAGTCCAGGGAGCCTCGATATAGAAACCAGCATAAGGTATAATTTCTCCTTTCGGATATTCGCTGTCCATCCAGTGGGTCATAGAATAAACAGGAACATCAAATCCTATTTCTACAGCCATTTTTTTCAAATTGAGCAGATGTGAAATGATCATTCCGGGACGTACATATTCGTTTTCCAACTGAAGTGCCATGATAGGGCCGCCGTCTTTCCACAGTAATCCTTTTACCTGGTCGTATACAGCCTGATACCACCTGCGTGTATATTCAAGATATAAAGGATCGTTTGAGCGGGTTACCAGATTTTTATTATTGACGATCCAATCCGGTAATCCACCGTTCTTTATCTCTGCATTGCAGTAAGGACCGAAACGTAGGTGCACTTTCATGTCCAGCTTTTTACACAACTCGACAAAACGACGGAGATTAAGCTGTCCTTCCCAGGATAGTTCGCCTTCAAATTCTTCGTGAAGCGACCAGATACAGTAAGTAGCTACAATATCGATGCCGGATGCTTTCATTTTCAATAATGCATCTTTCCAATATCTGGAGTCCATCCGGTTGTAATGGATTTCTCCCATAACAGGAAGTTGAGGGATACCGCCTTCTTCCATATACAGGTTGTTTACACGGATTTCCTTTCCTGCTGTACCGGGGTTTCCTAATTCAAGGTATTTTACAGGTATAGGAGTAATATGACTCAGGTCTATTTTATATTGACTGTAGACAGGAGACAAAGCAGCCATTGATAGACACGCAATAATCAAGTATTTCATTCGTATGTTTTTTAAGATTAGTATTTTGAAAGAGGGGGATTATGGGCTGTATTAGTATACAAGCTTTTATAATTCCCCTCTTTTGAGTAATAATTACTTATTAATTGCAATAATGTTGATCTTCCATTCAATATTGGAGCCATCAGCAGCTACAACAAGATAACTAAATTCTTTTCCTGAAAAATCTTCGGGAGTTCCTAATACCGGAGCTCCATTAAGGGGACGGATCGATGCTCCTGCTGAAATATCTGTCAGGCAGACTATGTTGGCCAATGATACTTTTTCCCGTATTTCAGATGTGAATTTATCTGTTACAGCTGGTACGGTTATTGTACAACTGATCGCATGATCTGCTATTTTATTGTCAGCAGTCAACTCTACAACTCTTAGCTGTTCTGCGGCTTCATCCCACCAACGATATTCGAATTTCACGTTCGTGATTTCAGCTTTATCTGAAGTAGGTAGATCGTCTAATCCCATTTTAAGACAGGAAGAGATAGAGATCACGAACAGGATATATAAAGCGAATCTTACTATATTTTTCATGTGATAATGTTTTTATAGTTTTGTTATTGATTTATAGTTTATTACCAACCGGTATTCTGATCCAGATTCGGATTTTGCTCTATCTCTTTCTGAGGAACAGGCATCAGATAACGTTTGGATGTAAAGACACGTATATTATCTGCTTCGTTGAACGGAAGGTCGATAATTCGGAATGATTTGCCATCAGCCGCAATTTCAATAGCTTTATGAATAATGGTCAGCTCTTTCACGATGGATAAATTGTCTGCTTTACCCCATCTCAGCAAACTCCAGTAACGGTCTCCTTCCATAGTCAGTTCGACACGTCTTTCTCTTTTGTACGCTTTCCATACATCTTCTAAAGACATCCCGTGTGACAAAGCTGGCAATCCTCCATGTGTTGTACGCGTTTTATTGATGTAGTCGATAGCTGTATTGATCTCTCCCTGTCTTAACAAGATTTCCGCATAGTTCAGGTAAGATCTTCCCAGACGCAACAATACATAATGATAATTGGTCGGTTGATCGTTCAAAAGTCTCTTTGCTTCGTATACGCATTTACGGTAGATATAGCCTGTTTTCGTCATACCCCAGTCGCCGCCACCCAGAGCAGATGCCCAGTTCAGATTACCGCCGAGTCTGGTCCATACTTCATTTTTGAAGAACATGGTGGAGTCGTAGACGATGCTTGCATAAAAGCGATTGTCACGGTTCTTATAAATGGCATCGGAAACGTATCCTCCGTTTTCTTGGAAGCTTTTATAATAAGAAGTTTGATCCCAATCTTTAGCTTTACCATCTTCATCTATCACCTCATAAGCATTGACAAGGTCAATAGAAGGCATTTGCTGAAGCCATCCGGCGAATTCCTCTACGAATGCAGGTACAGTACCCGGTTTTACTTTGTTATTGTCTGTGTTGGGTACGAGTTGCTGCATCCAGGTATCTGCAAAGTTTGTAGCATCAGCATGTTTCCACTGAGCTAGGATGATCTCTTTGGAACTTAATGATTGATTGAAATCATTAAACATTCCTTGATAATTCTCGTCTAGCTCATAAGTGCCTAATTTAAAGAGACTTTCACTGGCTGTTTTAGCAATAGTATAATATTCGTCCTGTCCTGACTCAATATAAGCGGCACCATGTAGTGCAGCCTCAGCCAGTAATGCATAGGCAGCTCCTTTGGTGAGCATACCCTGTTGATTGGTCAGTGTCTCTGGCAAATCATTTGCAGCCTCCTTTAAGTCATTCAGAATAAAGTCGTATGTCTCTTTAATTGTTGCAGTTCTTGAAAACTCCATATTCTCATCCGGATCGAGCAAGCGGTCTACAATCATTAATTTTCCGAACCAACGGGCTCTTGAAAAATAGATCATAGCTCTCATGGCTTTAGCTTGTGCTATGAAATTAGCTTTTTCCGAATCAGATAAAACCGGTGACTCAGGTGCTTTTGCTATGATCATATTGCATCTTCTGATGTTTTCATAAACCTTCAGATCATTATTGATCCTGTTCCAACCTACGTCAAAATAACGGTCCATTTGTTCCTTATTAAAGGATATAATGGAAGAATTAGGCTCAATGACACTGTTGTCCGTATATTCGTCTACCATGATCATCAAATCAGTGGCTTTCCGGAGTGTAGTGTAAGAAAAAGCCTGGATCAGGTCTGCATTGTTCCACACGTCCTCTTCCGAGTATTTATCCAATGGCCCTTTATCCAACACATCGTTGCACGAGAAGCACAACAGGGAGAGTAGAGTAGCTACAATTATATTTTTGATATTCTTCATATTGTTATCCTCCTTTATTAAAATCCGACTGTTAAACCAAATGAAATTACTCGCTGTACTGGGTATGCGCTACCGTCAGTTGCGATGATATCCCCATCATCATTATAATTAGGGGTTTCCGGATCATAGAATTTACTTATTCCTGAAATAGTGAATAGGTTGGCTCCGGTAAGATTTACTCTACACATATTCAACCAAGGTGTATTCTTTAATACACTGTATTTTAAATCATAAGATAATTGTAAATTCTTCAATCTCAGGAAGGAGGCATTTCTCAGCCAAAAATCAGACTTTTGAATATTGTTATCTCCGTTTCTGGATGTCGCTGCTGTTAGGCGTGGAAATTCAGCCTGTCTATTGTCTTCCGTCCAATAATTCAATTGCTCTTTATAATAAGGTTTCACATCTTTGTAATTGAAACCTAACTCCATATTACGTTTTCCTGTTCCGTATAGTAAACCTGATAAAGAGAAACCTTTATATCCGAAAGAAAAATCAAAACCATATGTGAAATGAGGCATAGCCGCATTCCCAACCCGTGTCTGGTCCTGGTCATCGATTTTACCGTCACCGTTAATATCTTGATAAGCGATATCTCCGAATTTTAACTCAGAAGCTTGTGGGCGACGTGGCGAGTTCAGTATCTGTTCTTCTGTTTGGTAATATCCCTGGGATATTAATCTGACATCATAGAAATCAGTTTGATTTGTGACTCTTTTCCACGGGTTCACCAGGTCGGACATGGATTCATCGGCTTTTACTTTCCATAGATTATTGAAATAAGTCATATTGAAGCCCAATTCATAAGTAAAATCTTTACCGGCTTTATCTCCCCAGCACAAAGAGAATTCAATACCTTCTCTTCGTTGTTCACTATCCGATTTTATCTGCGGAAGATCTTTTCCCAATGGAGTTGTATATCTGTCTCCCGGGCTCATCAATCCACCTTTGGTTACATAGAAGAAATAATCGGCGGTTCCTTTCAGTCTGTTATCCAGAAAGTTCATGTCGATACCGTAGTTAAGGGAGTTACGGGTGTACCAACTTAACAAGTTCGGTGAAACCAATTTACCTTCACTGAAACCGGATTGTAAGTTTCCTCCTACAACGATGATGTTTTTATCCAGATCGTAGACCGGCATGTAGCCAAAACGGTTAACTCCATTTTCTGTACCTGTCTGACCATAGGATGCACGTAGTTTGATCAGGTCTACAGCTTTCCAATTCCAGTTTTTGAAGAATGGCTCTTCGCTAAGCGCCCAGGCTACGGCACCGGACGGGAAAAATCCCCAACGATGTCCTGGAGCAAAGTTGTCTGAACCGTCGTAACGGAAACTACCTTCTATGATGTAACGGTTTTTATAGTCGTATTTCAGAAGGCCTACAACGCCCATTCTACCTCCTTCTTCTCCGCTACCGTCATTCAGAATGCCTACTGGTGAGCCGGCAAATAACTGATCGACTGCTGATGATAAATAATCTTTACGGGATGTCCAGAAGTTGTCTCCATTATTTTCAGCAACAGTAAATACGGCTTTAGTATCGATTGAATGATCGTTGTTGAATGTATTCATATAGGAAGCGCTTACTTCAAAATTATAGGATTCCTTGAAGTCTGCCGTTTCTTTCAATGTCGGTTTGGCAACCGGATATGCCGCTCCATTCGGATAGAATTGGGGAGCACGGGTATTGAATGCTTTCGAGAATTCGTCACTGACCCTGTAATTGAACATTGTTCCTAAAGAGAATCCTTTTACCCACGGTAAGTCCCAGTCCGCAACTAATTGTGTATTGATATATTTTTTATTGTTTTTGTAATAACCCGACCGGTCATCCATATCTACCAAAGGATGATCGGTTGCAGAAGAATAGCTACCGTCTTCATTGAATGCCGGAGTAAGAGGTAACTGTCTGTATAAATGCCCCCAGATTGTCCCGGAGCTTACATAGGGTCTGTTTTTCTTCTCTATGGCTCCGTTCAGATTAAGACCGACAGTAAGACCTATTTTGTCGAAAGTGGTGTTTACATTACTGCGTATAGTATATCTATTGTAGTCTAATGCATTGGAAGTAAACAGGCTACCCTGATCGATCATACCCAGTGACAAATAATAATTCACGAGTTTTCCGCTTCCGTTCATTGAAAGGCCATGACGGTATTGGGGAGCGAAATTCTTTAGTCCCAGATCGAGCCAGTCAACATCCGGATAGAGCGGGTCCGTTTGGTTCAGGATCTTGTTCATTTCTTCCTCACTATATTGATGGAAAGCAGGAAGACCATCATACATTGCTGCTTTGTTCTGGGTATCAGCATAGGTATATGCATCCATTTTCTTTATCAATGTGGTAGGTTGACTATATTCCGCATTGAATGTATAAGTGATAGATGTCTTACCTTGAGAGCCCTGTTTTGTTTTTACCAGAATAATACCATCTGCAGCTCTTGAACCATATACGGCCAGTGATGCCGCATCTTTCAGGACTGACAGACTTTCAATATCTACCGGATTTAACGTATTGAACTCCCAGGATGTACTGATAACTCCGTCGATTACATAAACCGGATCACCACCACCGCGGATAGAGATCTTTGCATTGGAACCGGGTTCACCTCCCTGATTCTGCACGATAACACCGGTAGCACGTCCCTGTAATGTCGAACTCATATCGTTAAATGGAAGATCCTGTAGCTTTTCCCCTTTTACAGCAGTAACAGCAGAGGCCATCTTTCGTGTCGATGTCGTACCATAACCGATTACGACAATTTCATCCAGAACTTTAGTGTCCTCCTTTAGCACAAATGAAAAATCTTTTTTGTTCCCGACACGAACTTCCTGAGGAAGATAACCGATATATGAAATTAAAATCGATGCGTTACCGGGTACATTCAAGGAAAATTGCCCGTTAATATCTGTAACTGTACCAATTGTAGAACCTTTTACTGATATATTTGCGCCAATAATTGGTTCCCCGCTATTATCAGTAACAATACCTTTGATTTGTTGATCCGGTTTTACTTGCTCTTTATTATCTGTTATGGGTATTATTAAAATATGTCCATCTTCGATCTTATAAGTCAGTCCACTTCCGGATAAGATTTCATCCAGAGTACTTGATAAAGATTTTTGTTGCCCCTTTGTCTCTATTTTCTTGTTAATATCAAATTTGCTTTGATTGTAGTCGACAGACAGGTTTGTTTGCTTCTCTATCTCTTGAAAAACTTTTTGCAGGGTAGTAGCTCCTTTGGGGATACTGATTTTTTGATTTTGACTATAAGCACTTCCCGATGCAGATAAACAAAGAGCAAGTACAAATATTTTACTGTTTTTTATAGGTACAACAGGTACCCTTTTATAATTAAAAGTCATACTTTTGTGTATTAGATTTTTACTGTGAATGTGAATAAATTCTTTGATGTTTTATTTCAGAACAGGATTAGATCTATTTCGGATGCCGGAAAGCTGCTGTGAGAGGTACTTTCCGGTGTCTTTTTGTTAGCGTACCACCCCCTTTCCGGCTTTAAACAGAAGGATTTGTTTCCCTTCTATTTTATAATTGATATTCCCCGCTAATTGGGCAAATATGAACATGGCGTCTTCTACCGTTTCATGTTGCTTAAATTTCATAGTAAATAAATCGGAAGTGTCAATTTCCGGACTCAACTTGATTTGAACGTTGTATTTGCGTTCCATTGTGGTTAATATTTCATGTAATGGTTGATTGGCAAAGCGCAATTCTCCTTGTGTCCAAGCAGAACAATCACTGGCTTCAACCCAGTTGATACTGAATGTTTGGTTTTGCTCATTATAAACGACTTGTTCGTCCGGTTTCATAATTATTGCTTTTTCCGGTTCATCATTTTTATAAATTTTGACAGAGCCGTTTTCCAAAGTTGTGGTGATGCGTTCCTTATCGGGATAAGATTCAATGTTGAACTTTGTTCCCAATACTTCTACTTTCAATGGACCGGTACTCACTATAAAGGGTTTGTGCGGATTTTGGGCTACTTTGAAATTTGCCTCTCCGCTTAGATAGACCGTACGTTTCTTTTCAGAGAATTTACGCGGATAAATAAGTAAACTACCGGAGTTTACTTGTATAAATGATCCGTCAGGTAATTCTATCGTCTCTTGTTTTCCGTTAGGTACATAACATTCTATCATTTCTGGCTCTGCGTATTCGCTTTTTGTCAGCCACCAGGCAGCCATGCCTGTCACTAATGGTAATATAAGGATTGCCGCATAGCGTATCAAACGAGTTTTTAACGGGACTTTAGGAGTACGATCTTCCGCATGATATATTTTTTGTATGGTTTTTTGAAGGGACTGGTGTATGTCTTTATCTGGTTTGGCTTCAGTTTCTAACCATATTTCTCTCATAGCCGATTCTTTTTCCGGAATACTATCGCTACTGATTAACCAATTCCGTATTAAATGGCGATGTGCTGACGGAACCGTATGATCTGTCAGACGCCGCAATATATTATAAACTCTGTTTTCTCGCATCTCACTATATGTCTATATATAGTAAGACTACAAAAAAGAAAAGTACACGTAGTCGAATTTCAAAAAAATAGCAAAAGGATAGAAATAACTTTACGCAAGTCTGATAATGCGGCAGAAATATGTGTTTCCACCGTTCGCTTACTGATATTTAACTGGAGGGCTATTGCATCATTACTAAGTCCTTGTTTGCGACTCAGACAGAATATTGTTTTCCGCTGAGGAGGCATTTTTTCAATAGTCACATCTATCAGTTCTTCCAGTTCTTTTGCAAAGATCAGTTCTTCCAGTTCATCTATGGATGGAATATGATTATGATCTGTATCAGAGATCGGATCGGGAATATAAGTCCGATTGAGATAAGTATAAAGGGCGTTTTTTGCCATTCGATACAGATAAGCGTTTAAATTTTCTACCCGGGTGAGTAATTGGCGATTCTGCCATAACTTAACAAACACATCCTGAGCGAGGTCTTCTGCTTCAGCTTCATTATCCAGAAATCCCGATAGAAATGACTTAAGTTTGGGAAAATAAAGTATGAAGAGATCATTAAATGCTTTTATGTCCCCGTTACTTAAATCCGACAACTGTTCTTTTTCAGTCTTTCTATTTTGCATGAATGAAAATTAAATGGGATATTTAAGATATACCATTTTAAGATGTGATCTTTCTTATATTTAATTATAGGGGCAAATGTAGGAAAAAATAGGAACTAGTGTTTGATGTGTGGAGATAATTCTAAAGTTTCTCAGGTTTAAAAAAGCCATCCGGTTATCCGGATAGCCCTTTTCTTATCGCTTCTCTTTTATTATTCAGGTCGCGGAACGACCATATAGTCTTTCTCCCATTCTTCGTACCGGGCTACCATATCCTTTA
>NZ_CAJJWO010000102.1 GCF_905196875.1 uncultured Parabacteroides sp.
ACCTGTAACCGGCTGATCCGTAGTCAGCTACTCTATTCAGTTGAGCTACGCGGCCATTGTTTCGTGATTGCGAGTGCAAAGGTAGTGTTTTCTTTTAAACTTGCAAGACTTTGCTATATCTTTTTTTCAAATTAATCTAACATTTTTGGATTGAAGATCAAGTAGCCGATATTCAGTCCGAAGTTGAAATTCTTCGCCGGATAACTATATCCATTGGCATACAGACTAATAGAGGCAAAAGGTAATTGCAGAACCAGAGCAGCCTCTCCCATATACTTAAATGAGTGAAGAAATTTCCCATAATAAGGAACTGCCATATAAGAGTTGTTCGTAGTACTGATTTCTTCCTTCTTTATCTCATATAATGGAGCAAAGCCATATAGGTCGAGACGGAAATGAAGCAATTTACTGAATTTATAAATTGGTGAAATCCCTGCTGCAAAATATTGATTCGCTCGAAAAGCCTCATTAAAGACAATTTGACTATGCGGTGTGGGAGTAAAAGCAGGAGCTTGAAGAACAGACGCCGTATAGTTATTCATCAGGTTCTTGCTGGATATAACCAACTCTCCCTGGAATCCCAGATTAAAACGGTTACTCAATGTTTCATAATGCTGCCACTCCCCTTTCAGCTGTAACCAGCTGTGTACCTTCCTATTGACAGGTTGGTTCTCCGAGGTCAACGTAGAAGGTGTATAATTTTCTGTACCCGTAACGTACTGGGCAATCAGAAATTGCTTCCGTCCCGCTATCGGATATTGCTTGGCATCCAACGAATTTCTCTCAATACTGAGTGAACCGCTAAAAAGGTCATACCGACTATGATCGAATGTCGAGTTTGGAAACATCATACTCGTACTCTGAAAATAATAATCATTCAGGCGTCCATAAGCAAAGCCTATTTCCGATTTAGCCCTGTTAAGGAACGGGAATCCAAGCTTAAGCTTCATATATAGTTCTTTCTGTTTGATAAAAGCCGGTAATACATCTTCATAAAACAACGATTGGCTTTCCGAATATCTTTTGTCGGAGTACACTCCCTGCCAGTTCAGATAAGTAGGTATCTTGGTTTGTAAATAAATGCGTCCGCTGAGCATAATACCGCTAAAAGAATTACCGACCTGAAAGTTCGCATTCACATCGGCTGCATAACGACCTAAATATTGATAACCTAAGCCCAGAAATAACTGGTTTGCCTGATGCGACGAGACATTTCCTCCGAAACCAACGGTAATTTCTTCTTTCATTTTAACATCCAGATAAAGATCAAACTTTTTTTCTCTTCGGTTGTAAACGGCATGAGGCATGATCTCTTTGATCTTTGAAGAGGTAAGCATTTTGAAGTAAGCCCGTTTGAACTCCTCCATTGAGAACTCGTGGTTCATATCACGGTGTAACTGTGCTTCGATGTATTTACGTTGCGATTCCGAAACGCCTGTTACATATATATTCTGAAAAATCAGTGGAGGCAAACTTTCTTTATAGGCAACTCTTCGCATATTAACTTCTGTGAGTGGAACCCTGCGAGGAACCCTTTGTTTAATGGAATCCATCATACTCATTGTCCGTTTATAGCCTATATCCATCAATTCTTTTGCTTTCTGAAAGTCAAGTAATGAAACAGTAGGGAAACTGAACTTTACCATCATACCATCTTCTTCCGGAATATCATACTCCGTTTTTTGCATGATCATTGTTTCAATTTGACTATATGCGTTGCTGGAAGGCTTATTATTACCACCGGCAACTGTCGATCCGAAAATAAAATCTGGATGAAAAGCCTCTTTCATTGGACCTACCGGAAAATTATCGTAAATACCACCATCGAAAAGAGGAATGCTATCTTTCCAGATAGGTTGAAAAAAGAAGGGGAAAGTCATAGAGGCACGCACTGCATCTCCCAAGTCTCCATTCTTGAATATGATCGCTTTCTTACTGTAAATATCGGAGGCTACACAGCGAAATGGTACAAACAGGTTGTCGAAATTCCATCCGGCTTTAGCTGTTGCCTGTGAGAAGAGTGCCATAAATGCCTGGTTCATCTGGATCGGGTTGATAAGGCTTTGTGGCAGAAAGTTTGCTTTTATCTGTAACGAATCTGTCATGTCAATAGAGAAATGGCCGAACTCAGGTGTTGGGTCCGGTCTTTTAAAATAATATTTATATTCATTCTCTACTGTTCCGGTTTGCCAATAACCTAATTCTTCCGACAACATCAGTTCCAGCATTTCTTCGGGAGAATAACCCATAGCATACAAACTACCGATAATGGAACCGATGGATGTGCCGGCTATATAATCGATAGGTATACCATTCTCTTCAAGCGCCTTAATGACTCCTATATGTGCAGCACCTTTTGCTCCTCCTCCACTTAAAACCAATCCAACTTTCTGTGCATTAACCGGTTGTAAGAATATTAACAAAATGGTTATCAGAACAGCTACTTTCTTCATACTTACTTCTTCTCTGTTTACATCTTCAAAAGTAAAGTTATTTTCTCAGATAACAAGGAGACTCGGTCGCTTATTCTGTTAAGAAATAGAGGTAGAATAGAAAATTATTATGAAATTCAACAGTATTCGGAAATTAATTGAAATATAAATGATACATTTGCGAAGATTTGTAAAGGGTAAAGTAATAATACAGATATGGGAATACTCATCGTGATAAACTTTATAATCTTGATGCTAACTTCGGATATAGCCATATGTATCCCGGTGTTTCTGATTTTATCTATTATAATAGTCTTACTAATATTTAAAAATCAAAAACTCATTCGTGAAAATAAGACTTATAAAACCGAAACACATTCGTTTAGTCTGGATATTTTAGATAATCTTCCTTTCCCTGTTTTTGTAAAGAATATAGACGACGATTATAAATATGCCTACTGGAATAAAGAGGCTGAAGTGCAATCGGGTATCAGACGGGAAGAGGTGTTGGGACAATCGGACATGGAACTTTATGGTCCCGAACGAGGTATGAAATATCGCCGGATAGATGAAGAACTGGTAAGTAAAGGACAGAATTACCGGGCTGAAGAGGACTATGTAACTAATGATGGCGTATTACATAATACAATAGTTAATAAATCGATCATCTCTCACGAAGGGAACCGTTGGCTTCTGATTGTTCGCTGGGAAATAACACAAATGAAGGAATATGAAAAAAAACTCCTTCAGGCAAAAGAAGAATTAGAAAATGCGGCTAAAACCCAGAATATGGTACTTAGCAGTATCAACTTCGGCCTGATCTATACAGATAAAGATTATATAGTACAATGGGAATCTACTGCTAATCTGAAAGAACTGGGCAAAGGTCGCAGATACACTCCCGGAAAAGTATGTTATGAAACTGTTATGGGGAGAAAAGATCCGTGTCCCCGTTGCGCCTTGAGTGAGGCTATGACTAAGAAAGAGCCGGTACGCCATGAATTTTCAGAAGGAGATACAACGGTTGAAATCAGTGCTATTCCGATATTTGACGATACCGAAACCAATGTTCTGGGAGGATTGATGAAAATCGAAGATATTTCAGATAAAAAGAGGATTGAACACCTGATGTATGAGGTTAAAAAAGCAGACGAAGCCAATCGACTGAAATCTGCTTTTCTGGCCAATATGAGCCATGAGATCCGTACTCCGTTAAATGCAATAGTCGGTTTTTCTAGCTTATTGACAGAAACGGATGATCCTTCGGAAAAAGAAGAATTCATCCATATTATATCGATGAATAATGATCTTTTACTTCAACTGATTAATGATATTATCGATATGGCAAAGATAGAATCAGGCTCACTGGACTTCACATACGATCAAGTGGATATAAATGAATTGATGGAAGATATCTGCCATCAGATAAAGCTGAAAAACACATCGGATGCAATCCTTATATCTTTCGACCAAAAGTTACCCCAATGTGTGATCAATACAGACCGGAGCCGTCTGATGCAGGTAATAATCAATTTCCTTACCAATGCTTTAAAATTCACAGAGAAAGGTTCTATTCTATTCGGATATACAATGGATGAATCCGCCGCCGAGATCCGCTTTTATGTAAAAGATACCGGAATAGGCATACCGGAAGATAAGAAAGACCAGATCTTCGACCGTTTCGTAAAATTGAATACCTTCGCACAAGGTACAGGCCTTGGACTTCCTATTTGCGCAATGATTGCAGAAAAATTCGGAGGAAGTATAGGCGTAGAATCCTGTGTAGGAGAAGGTTCCTTGTTCTGGTTGAAAATTCCTGTGCAGAAACCTTAAGTATTCCAAAGGCTATAAACAAAAAAAGCTGTTTATGTGTTTTCTTTTTCATACTTTTGCAACCTAAAATACAAAACAGTCGATGTTTAAACATGTAATAGTTTTCACAGGAGTGATCCTGTCTGTTTCTGCTTTGCCCGGAAAGGCACAGAATATAACGCCATCCGATACTGTCCCTAAAGAGGTTGTTATTATTGATGGAGAGCAACTAAACGATAAACAGTTGAAGCGCTATTATAAACAGTTGCGCAAAGATTCCATTCGTGCCCAGAAAAAAATATGGTGGTCTGTCCTGGGCGGGCCATCTTATACCCCTGAAGCTTCTTTAGGCGTTGGCGGTGCTGTATTAGCCAGCTTCAGGCTCAATAAGAACGATACGATTTCCCAACGATCTTTCTTGCCTGCCGGTATAAACCTTTCTTTAAATGGAACAATCGTTGTTGCCGGTGCCGGTACTTTCTTTTTCAATCAGAATAAATTCCGTATTTATGCCAGCTATGGATACAGGAATGAGCCTGCCCATTATTATGGGAAAGGATACGAAACGATCGATCATGTGGATAGAAGTGACTCGACTACCCGTTATCACAGAAGTTATTTCCAACTCTATCCCCGTTTTGTCTGGGAAGTACGACCGCACTTTTACCTGGGAGGTTTGTTTGATATCAACTATACGAAAGCTTCCGATATAAATCCGGTAATGGAAAAAGATCCTTATTTCAATGAGTTCAAATTGAAATATCTGAATGTAGGTATCGGAGGTCTAATCCAGTACGATACGAGAAACGATGTGGCAACCCCGACAAAAGGTGTATTGCTCAGTGGAAATATTAAAGCATTCGGGAAGTATCTCGGAGGAGCATATAATTACGAGATACTGGAACTCGAATACCGCCACTTTGTAAATGTCTTTCGTCCCCGAAGTACCTTGGCGTGGATTGCTAAAAGCCAGATTGGTATGGGGGATGTCCCCTACTCCGAATTACCTTCATTCGGTTCACCTTTCGACCTGCGTGGATATTACTGGGGTAAATACAGAGACAAATCGATGGCCTATGGTATCCTCGAATATCGGCATATGTTCGGTTCCCCGGCAAAATACAGTAGTGGTAACTTTTGGGCGAAATGTGGTTTTGTAGCCTGGATGGGGACCGGAACAATCGGTAATACCCCTTTTGACTGGAATAAATGGAAACTGAATTTCGGTGCCGGATTACGTGTTCAGATGCAGCCGGGTAAAAACTTCAGATTGGATATAGGAAAAGAACCTGGACTGGATGGAGTTCAGGTTTATATGAATATGACGGAAGCATTTTGATAAGAGAAAGAGTCTTTGCCACAGGCATGGCAAAACTCTGCCACAGGCATGGCAAAACTCTGCCACAGGCATGGCAAAGTTTTTATATTAGAATGATAATTTCATCGAGAAGCGAACACCTTTTGTCTGTATACCCGGATTATCACGATAAGTCAAACGCCAGACATAATCAAGACGAAGGAACTTAAAGATATTTTCAATACCAACACCGGCTTCCATATATGGAGTATTACCTAAAGTATACGAACCTTCCGGGAACAGATACAGATCTTTGCCACCGTAATAAGGGTTGTTTTTATCTGTCAGGTTGCCCCACATTCCACGGAATGACAGCACTTCTCTCCATTTCAACTTTTTGATTAATGGGAGGCGGTTTAAGATAAGCCCGTTCATAAAATAGGTTACATCCCATGAAGCGTATTCATCACTGATAAACTCCATTGCATTCATATTGGTATATGATTCCGGCTGAATGGTATAAGACAAGTTGGCATTCGGTAAAATCAGCAATGGATAAGGTACTTTATCCCACACTTTACCAGCTTTACCGATAATGTCTACATATCCGAAAGCGGAAAACCAGAAACGTTTCTGAATGCCGATATCTGTACGATTGTATGTATAATCAGCTCCCAGCACGCCTTTTCTTGCAGTGATATGATTCAATGTAAGTATCGGAGCATCGAAAGTGATCGGATATCGATAGTTACGTGTCTGATAAAACTTCTCGTTCGGGGCAAAGCGGAATTTAAACTCCATCTCTGTCATAGAATATGACTTGATTGGAGAGATATGACCATCGGCCTCGATTCTGTCAAAAACAGCATAATCTGTTGCGATCTCTTTTTTATTACGAAGGGTCACACCGTAAGCGATACCATTATAATGTTCCCGGTAATAAGCAAGTTCCGCATTTCTCAGATAAGTAGCACGGGTATCTCTCTGTCGTTTCCAGGCAAGGAAAATATTATCCTTGTTAGTATACATATACTGTTGTCCCAACTGATTGATATCGTAAGTATACTGTAACCGGATTGAGTTAACCGGGAATTCCTTACGGTATTCCTTTTTATCATTAAAGGAATATTCAATTAATCCGTCATATTTCAGTTTTCTGTCCGTAGTTCCGTATGCAGCATATCCTTCAAGAAAAAGACGTTTGCTGAATGCGGTAGTGGTAGTTCCTCCTACACGGAAACGAGCTCCTTCAATGGCATTACCACTGATGAAAGTATTCGCAGGTCCGAACTCAAACTTATTCTTTAGCGGATCGGTGCTGGTTCCGACATAACCGGAAGTAAGAATTGTGATAATCTTTTCCGTGACATAGAAGACGGGAACAGCCCGCAATTTGGCCATCAGTTTTTCTACCGTGTTCTGTTTTCGAACTCCAGCCTCTTCCGGACGGTTCAGATCCCAAAAATCATCCGGTTGTTTATAAGCATTCTGCAAAGTGAGTATCGGAGCACTTTCCTGAAATATATCCTGATTCTCAGGAGGTAAAAACGAATGGTCGCTATATATGTTTAACCTGCGGGCATACATACCCTTCGATTTCTCCGTCAGTTTGAAGTCTACATTTATATCATCTTTGGTAATGATACGCGTCCCATCTTCCGTTTTTTTAAACGTTTGCTCGATCGTCATTCCGCTGACAAAGTTCAGGTTAATATTCTTCGGCACATTTAAAATTGCTTTTTGAACAAAGAAGGTAGAGTCGAGTGTAACGAAAAGATGTCCGGTAAAACCGAAACCTTCCGAAACGAACGGGACAAATCCCAGATCGACACACTGCTGTCCGTTAACCTGGACGGTATCGAGCAAATAATATTTGTAGAAATTAGGTCCCATAGTAGAAAGCGGGCTTACGAAACGTTGCAGGAAGAGTGGAATATCATTTTTGAAGATATCCACTTCACGGAATACTTCTCCGAGGAACTGCTGTATCCCGTCACGCGAAAATACTTCATCCACACCAGCTGCTTTTGCTCCCAGCACCACTCTTTTCTCGGATTTAGGTTCCTTACGGTAAAATACACCCTCCACTTTCTCCCTTTCTGAAACCGGAAGGATCGTTTTGCCGATGTCCAAAGTATCGATATAATCGATCAGGAAGTCGAACTTCCCGGCTTTACCGTTCTCTTTCTTTGGTTTGGGATGATAATCGTTCATAGCGAACACCATCTTTTCATACTGGCTATAGCTAAAGTAATCATGATTACGCGGATTATTACTTTCGCGCGAATCGATAACATTCTTTACGAAAGTAACGGCAGGATTTTCTTTCTTACTGTATTTCTCCTTTTTAGGTTTGACGATAACCTCGTTAAGAGCGATACTGGAGGGTGCTAAAGCTACTTTAAAGTAATTCTTCTTCCCTATAGCTACTTTAAATTCTTTTTCTTCATATCCCAAATAAGACACCGACAGAGTTCGGGCATTAGATGATGTTGTTAATGAAAACTTTCCATCATCATCAGTTGTTGCCCCTATCGTTGTACCTTTAAGTATAACTGAAACATACGGTAACGACTCTCCAGTTATTGAGTCCGTTACAACTCCATTTATTATAGTGTTCTGACCCTTTGAAGCTAAAGCAATCATTACAAATGTCAGAATAAAAACAATCTTCTTCCCCATCATCACCTTTTATTTAACTCTCTCGTTAAGACTCCGCAAAATTATAACAGATTCCTCTTTCTTAATGTTCCAAATTGAACCGATTATATGCCAATTGACAACAAATCCCATAAAAAGGACTCTCAATATAGAATAATTAGGATACTCTTATACAATTAATAATAAAATTCCGTCTCTCCGTTACCGGAAGTTTAGGTATTTCTATCAATGTATAGCCTGCTTTTTCGTAAACCTCTTTCATTACGTAGTATGTATCTATTGCCTCATTAAACAATTGTTTTCGTTCTTTATCCGTACAATATATTTCTTCCCAGGGAGGCAGTATAAATACCGGATTATTATACCTATACTGGTCTACTGCCTGTTCTATCTTCTCGGTATTTACCAGCCCGATCAACCGCGCATAGGCCAATGTATCAGGGATTCCTCTGTCAAAGAATAATATCTCATCGTTTCTGGCATTAACCTGATATGATCCAATGGAACGTTCCAACATAAGCTTTGTGTACAATCCCGTATTTTTCCACGGAAGGGCTTCCCCGCCTTGTTGCATCTGCTCTTTTATTATTTCGCGTGCAACCTCTTCTACAGCTTTAAATCCCGACCTTTTAAGTTCTTCTATTAGTGATGTTTTACCTGTGCCTGGCCCACCAGTAATAACATATAAACCTGTTTGCTTCTGCATGATTTGTTTATTTAATTATTATGGCAAAAGGGAACTGCAATCCGGAAGAAAAGCAATATTAGACCCGAATTGCAGTGGCAAATATAAGAGATTATTTCGTTACTGCTATAAAATCTCTCTTAAATTTAACAATTCACTTTTGTTTTCTCCTGTCAATCTTGTTACCTTTGTCCACGAAAAGGGGGTGCCATACTGTAAACGGGCTGAGATTATACCCTGTGAACCTGATGCGGGTAATGCCGCCGTAGGAAAGACAGACAAAGGCTTTTCCCTCCTTTTGCATGTAAAAATGAAAACAGATACAACGTATCGTTATCCGACAGCACTTACAATCGCCGGTTCAGACAGCGGCGGCGGAGCTGGTATACAAGCAGATATTAAAACATTTTCTGCATTAGGAGTCTATGGCACTTCTGTGATAACATCCGTTACTGCCCAGAATACACAGGGAGTCAGAGGTATTCAGGCTATTTCTCCCGAGATACTGAAAGGACAGTTGGATGCAGTCTTTGAAGATATTACAATTGACGCTGTCAAGATTGGCATGTTACATAATAAAGCCGCTGCGGAGATTGTTGTAGATACGATAGATAAATTTTCTCCTTCCCATATAATTTTAGATCCGGTGATGATCTCTACCAGTGGTAATAAGTTATTGCACGATGATGCTATTCATATTATTGTACGCGAACTGTTCAAACGAACGACACTGGTGACACCCAATATCGATGAAGCTGAATTTCTTTCGGGTATAAAAATCTCTTCTGAAAAAGAAATGGAGCAGGCTGCCAATAAACTACTTGCATTGGGATGTCGTGCCGTCCTGATGAAAGGCGGTCATTTGAAAGGAGATAACATGACTGATATATTATATGTTACCAATTTAACTCCTCTCCGACTTTCGGCAGAAATAATAGCAACAACAAATGGACACGGAACCGGTTGTACATTGTCTTCCGCTATTGCGGCTTATTTAGCATTAGGTAAGAATTTACAGGAAGCAGTGAAATTGGCCAAAGAATATATAACAAAAGCTATTTTTGCCGGAAAAGATGTAACAACCGGTCATGGACACGGGCCTTTGAATCATTTCTTTGCTCCGATACCTCTGGTAAAAATAAAAACGAATGGGTTATGAAACTGATCGTTATTACAGTTCCTCATTTCTTCGAAGGCGAAAGCCGGATATTATCCTTTCTGTTTCAGGAAGGAATGGAAAGATTACATCTACGCAAACCCCAAAGTAATATAGATGAATTACGACGGCTGCTGGAGACTATACCACCAGAATACTATCCACGTATTGTATTGCACGATCATTTTGAACTCGTCCTGGAATATAAACTGGTTGGTATCCATCTGAACAGCCGGAATTATTCGGTACCGGAAGGATTTGAAGGAAGCATCAGTCGCTCTTGTCACTCGCTGGAAGAAATCCACGAGAACCAGGAACTGGCCTATGTATTCCTCAGTCCTATTTTTCAAAGCATATCCAAGGAGGGTTATGGCAGTGGATTCCCGATGGATGTGCTAGAAAAAGCGGCCTCAGATGGTATTATCAATGAAAAAGTGATAGCTCTCGGAGGGATGGACCCAACGACTATCCCTTTGATAAAGTCACTTAACTTTGGCGGAGTAGCTGTTTTGGGGGCCTTATGGGGGAATGAACCTTCCGGAAACCAAATTGAATCCATTATAGAACGATATAAACAATTAGCTTTATGGCAATAGAATATAAAACTGCAAACAGAGGTCGCTTCATTCCCCATACAAATGGGGAACGTCTGATGTTTATCACTCACCGGACATCCAGGTATACAGAAGCCGAGGAAGTTAAAATGGTTCTGGACGGAGGTTGTTCATGGGTTCAACTCCGGATGAAAGAGAATATGAATATTTTCACAGCCAGGGAGATCGGCCAATTAATCAATATGCATACTACCCCATGTGTATATTGCATCAATGATAACATAAAAATAGCTTTACGGTGTGGTGCAACAGCTGTCCACCTGGGAAAAGAAGATATTCCGGTGTCTGAGGCCTGGAAGAAAACCGGTGAGTTCCTTACTCCGGATGAAACCTTTTACATCGGTGCCACGGCTAATACTTTTGAGGATATAAAACGTGCCGTTGAACAAGGAGCCTCTTACATCGGATTAGGCCCGTTTCGTCATACGGAAACAAAAAAGAAATTAAGTCCGGTTCTGGGGTTGGAAGGATATCGAAAAATAATACAGCAATGCAAGGATGCTGGTTATAATATACCGATATTTGCAATCGGAGGTATTTGCCTGGAAGATGTCGGGGCATTGATGCAAACCGGCATAACTGGTATAGCTGTTTCCGGCGCAATAATCAATGCGGATGATCCTGTAGAAGAAACACGCCGCTTTATTAATGAAATAAATAAATACTAAAATATAAATCAATGGCAAACAAGAAGAATACGATGCGTATAACTTATCCGTCGTCGGAGAAAATATATGTACCGGGCGAGATCAATAAGATTAAGGTAGGAATGCGTAAAATCAAATTGCTGGATACTGTAACTGTTGAGGAGAACGGAGAAAAGATCTTCAAAAAGAACAATCCGGTAATTGTATACGATACCAGCGGTCCTTTTTCTGATCCGAAGATAAATATCGACATAACAGCCGGTATTCCCCGTATCCGTGAAGAATGGTGCAGTAAACGTAAAGATATCGAACAATTAAGCGAACTTACATCCGAGTATGGCCGTAGTCGTCTGGAAGACAAGAGCCTGGATGAGATCCGTTTCCCCAAACATCATCTGCCCTATCGCGCTAAAGAAGGGAAGAACATTACGCAGATGTACTATGCTAAACGCCGCATCATAACTCCCGAAATGGAATATGTAGCTATCCGCGAGAACCAGCAGATCGAAGCACTGGGTTTAAAATCATATATAACGCCCGACTTTGTCCGCAAGGAAATTGCAGCCGGACGTGCTATCATCCCGGCCAATGTCAACCACCCGGAAGCCGAACCGATGATTATCGGAAAGAAGTTCCTGGTAAAAATCAATACCAATATCGGTAACTCGGCTTTGTCATCGGGTATCAGTGAAGAGATAGAGAAAGCAGTATGGAGCTGTAAATGGGGAGGCGATACATTGATGGACCTTTCTACCGGCGATAATATCCATGAAACCCGCGAATGGATTATCCGTAACTGTCCGGTTCCGATGGGTACCGTACCTATCTACCAAGCTTTGGAAAAAGTGAACGGTGATGTGGAAGCTTTAAACTGGGAAGTCTATCGTGACACTCTGATTGAACAGGCAGAACAAGGTGTCGACTACTTTACTATTCATGCCGGTCTGTTGAAGAAACATGTGGACCTGACTGCCACCCGCTTGTCGGGTATTGTTTCGCGCGGAGGTTCCATTATGGCCAAATGGATGCAGCTGCACAATCAGGAAAACTTCCTGTATACCCATTTTGCTGAAATATGTGATATCCTAAGCCGTTACGATGTCGCAGTATCTATTGGTGACGGACTTCGTCCGGGTTCTATTTATGATGCAAACGATGCAGCGCAATTCGCCGAATTACATGCTATGGGAGATTTGACAAAAATTGCCTGGGAGAAATTCGTGCAGGTTATTATTGAAGGTCCTGGGCACGTTCCTATGAATAAGATCCACGAGAATATGAAAGAACAACAATATGCCTGTCATGGAGCACCTTTCTACACGTTAGGCCCGCTTACAACAGATATTGCTCCCGGTTACGACCATATCACTTCTGCCATAGGTGCAGCGCAGATAGCCTGGTATGGCACAGCTATGATCTGTTATGTTACACCGAAAGAACATCTGGGTTTACCTAATAAAGAAGATGTACGTAACGGAGTTGTCGCATATAAGATTGCCGCTCACGCTGCTGACCTGGCAAAAGGACATCCCGGTGCCCAGGTTCGCGATAACGCATTAAGCAAAGCCCGTTTCGATTTCCGCTGGAAAGACCAATTCAACTTATCGCTCGATCCGGAGCGTGCCTTGCAATATTATAAAGAAAGTGCGGTTACCGATGGTGAATATTGTACGATGTGCGGTCCGAACTTCTGTGCCATGCGCTTGAGCAAAGACTTACACAAAGAATGTAAAGATTGATACTTAGCGGGCGGTCGTAAGGGCCGCCCCTACTAAACGCTCTGCAAGCGCATACCCTTCATTATATAAAGCTTCTAACCGATCCGGATTACTGTCAGTCCGTCCTACTTCTATCTTTTTTTCCGGACGGATCACAAATACCTTTCCTTCCGCTTCCAGTCGATCGATATAATCGAGTACCTCATTATATCGTTTATATCTTAGTTTTAGTTGTTCGCGTATAGCAGGATACTGTTTATAAATAAAACCGGGAAGATAAAAGTCTTTATCTTTTTTGCGGTATCCTTTATTGCGGGTCAGAATAACGACATTCTTATGAAAACCGTCATCAATAGCATGTTGGATAGGTATAGCATCGCAAACACCACCATCGACCATCGGAATACCATCCACATACGCTACCGGACATAATACCGGCAACGAACAGGAAGCACAACAGATATCCACCAAACGGTCTTTATCCTGTTTCTCTTCAAAATACTCTGCTTTACCTGTTAAACAGTTGCTGGTAACCATCACAAAACGATCTTTCGACTTGAAATAAGTGTCGAAATCGAGCGGATAATCCTGTTCCGGATATGTATAGAACAAATATTTCATATCGATATAACCCCGACCACTCAAAAAGTGTCGAAGGCCGATATAATTATATTTTTTCAACAGATCGATATTACTGTATTTTGAACGCCCCCGCTGCCGGGAAGCATACGAAATACCGTTGCTGGCTCCTGCCGATACGCCGATCGTATAGGGAAACCAGATATCGTGATCCATAAAATAGTCTAATACACCGACCGTGAAGATGGCACGCATCCCCCCGCCTTCCAATACAAGTCCTGTTTGATTATCTATTACCATAACTCTTAAAAAATTAATAAGCCATTGCCTGGTTCACACCGGACAATGGCCACAAAAATATAATAAATCAGCGATAAAAAATAGTCTCTTTATAGAATAACTTCGTTCACTAACG
>NZ_CAJJWO010000103.1 GCF_905196875.1 uncultured Parabacteroides sp.
TAATCGGAAAGCGATCCCCAAAACAATTGCCCGATAGCAAAACCCGCCAGGAAAATAGATAAGGATATTTGTACTTCACTCAGAGAGACCTGCAAACTTTCGGCAATATCCGTAAAAGCAGGAAGATAAAGGTCTATACTCAGAGGTTCCAGCGCTGCCAGTAAGGAAAGGACCAGAACCACAATTCCCATTTTTCTATTCATCACGTTATTCCTATTAAAATTACCGCTACAAAAGTACTTCCTTCTTTCCGTCCGCCTTTTACATTAATTGTACATTTACTGGGACAATAAAGAACTTCGGATATTTCTTTTATGAGTATGGTAATTAAGCAGGAAACATGTACATTTGTACGTTTTTTTAAATATAGCTTCAATAATGAAAGACTTATTCATATTCAACAATATAGAACTGATCCTGGCGGCCACAACTGCCGGTTTATTTATCATTCAACTTTTGTATTATCTGGTGACATACGCCCGCCCATTAAAGGAATCCAAAAGAGACAATACAGAGAAAAAAGAGGCTCAACCGGCCGTATCTGTTATTGTCTATGCAAAAAACGAATCCGAAAACCTACGGAGACATCTACCGTCTTTATTGACTCAGGACTATCCCGAATATGAAGTAATCGTGGTGAATGACGGCTCTACGGACGAGAGTGACGAAGTATTGAAAAAGCTAAAAAACGACAATAAACATCTGTATCACACCTATATTCCGGAAGATGTAAAATATCTGAGCCGAAAAAAACTGGCCCTGACTGTCGGAATCAAAGCTGCCCGACACGACATCCTCCTTTTCACGGAGGCGAACTGTGAGCCTATGAGCAAAAACTGGATTTCTATGATGGCACGCAACTATAATAAAGAAACCAGTATCGTATTAGGATTTTGTGCTTACGGCAACCATAAGGGCTTCTTTCATAAACTAGTCGCTTACGATAACCTGATGAGCGGACTACAATACATATCCTCAGCCCTAACCCGCCACCCCTATGTCGGCAACGGACGTAACCTTTCTTATAAAAAAGATTTATTCTTTGCCCACAAAGGATATTATAAATCATTGAGCCTGCACGCCGGAGACGACGACCTGTTCATCAACGAATCGGCAAACGGTAAAAACACAAAAGTGGAATATACTCCCGAAAGCATCACTGAAATGGCAAAAATAGAACGGTTCAGTATGTGGAAAGAAATGAAAGTTTCGCGCGCTGCCACTCATCGCCATTATAAAGGAGGGACACTGACTTTCTACAGGATGGAAAGCATGAGCTATTTCCTTTTCTTCCTGGCAGTTGTCGCCTCAATCGTTCTCGGCATTTACGGAAACTGGCTGCTATCCGTTCTCGCAGGCTTGTTATATATCACCAGATTTGCCGTAAAAGCGACAATCCTACATAAATCCGCTCATTTGTTACGGCAGAAACCGGTCACAGGATGGTTATTCTTCCTTGAACTGATTCTACCTTTATTCAACCTGTATGTAAGGATATACCGGGCCTTTCGCGGGAAAAACGACTATACTTTCCGGTTGGGAAACAAATAAGGGTTATTCGAAACGGATACTTTTAGCCGGATCGATCTTGGTGATCAGGTAAGACGGCCCAAGCATCATCAGCATGGATGCACATAAAGTTCCAATATTCAACAGAACAAGTGAAAGAATATTCAGGTCGATGGGAACTGCATCCAGATAATAAGTGGAAGGATCAAGCGTGATAATATGGAAACGAGACTGAATCAGACAAATAGCAATACCGATCACATTCCCCCAAAGCATTCCTTTCCCGATAAGGAAAAAAGAAATATAAAGAAAGACTTTACGGATACTGGTATTGTTTTCCCCTAGCGCTTTCAGGATACCGATCATATTGGTTCGTTCCAAAATGATGATCAACAGACCTGAGATCATGGTAAATCCGGCTACTGCAAAGATTAGGACCAATATTACCACCACATTTATATCCAATACATCCAGCCAGTTAAAGATCATAGGGTTCAATTCCTTTATCGAACGAACAAAATAGGTATTCCCGCTCCGGTCCTGCTTCTCTACGAGATCGAAATACAAATCCTCCGCAGTCTGATCCAGATCGTCATAATCATCGACCAGTAATTCCAGACCGCTCACCTGATCCTTTTCCCAACCGTTCAAACGGCGGATCTGCTTGATATCAGCCAGTACAAACAACTTGTCATAATCCAGGAATCCCGTCTCATAAATACCTGTAATCGTAAATTTACGTATACGGACATCTTCCTGTACAAAATAAGTCAGAAAAGAATCCCCCAGTTTAAGACCAAGCAGATTAGACAGATATCTGGAAATAATAACATCTGTGGAAGTCTTATCCGGATTTATCGTGAGTATATCGCCCTCCTTCAGGTTATTACGAAAGAAAGACCAGTCATAATCCGTATCCACTCCTTTCAATACAACTCCCTGAAAATCGTTATCGGTCTTCATGATACCCATCTTTGTGGCAAAAGTCTCCACATGACGAACTCCGGGAAATGCATGAAGTGCCTGAAGCAAAGAGTCGCTTACTGCTATCGGTGTCGACTCGTACGAACTGTTATTATCAAAGTTAGTGATCTGGATATGAGAACCAAACCCGATCACCTTATTACGAACTTCCTTCTTAAAACCAATTACAATCGCTACAGAAAGAATCATCACAGCCAGCCCGAGTGCAATACCGATTATGGCAATACGCACAGCAGGAGGTGTGACCTGACGATCACCCTCCTTGCTAAAATGAATTCTTTGCGCTATAAATAGTTCTAAGTTCAATTCGATTCAGTTGATAGTTGACAGTTGACAATCGACAATTGAACAAACATTTAACTGTCAACTGTCACTTGTCAACTGCCAACTGATTAAACGACTCTTCCCGGATATGCCTCCAACGCCTTTGCTAAGACGATCAGTGCATTAGCTAAGTCTTCCTTTTTCAGGACATAAGCGATACGAACCTCGTTCTTTCCCAAGCCGGGCGTTGTATAAAAACCGGAAGCCGGAGCCATCATAACCGTCTGTCCCTCATATTCGAACTCATCCAGACACCAGGCACAAAACTTGTCGGCATCATCCACCGGCAGCTTGGCTACAGTATAGAATGCTCCCATCGGAATAGGAGAATAACAGCCCGGAATACGATTCAGACCGTCGATCAGGAATTTACGACGTTCCACATACTCGTTGTATACTTCCAGCATATATTCTTCAGACGTATCCAGTGAAGCCTCGGCTATGATCTGTCCGACCAAAGGAGGACTCAAACGCGCCTGACACCATTTCATAACATTTTCCTTGACCATTTGGTTCTTCGTGATCAGCGCACCGATACGGATACCGCATTCACTGTAACGCTTGGAAACAGAATCGACCAATACTACATTATTCTCTATCCCCTTCAAATGGAAAGCCGAGATATAAGGTGCTCCGGTATAACAGAACTCGCGATACACCTCATCCGAGAAAAGGAACAGATCGTACTTCTTCACGATATCACGGATCTGATCCATCTCCTTTTGTGTATAAAGATAACCGGTCGGGTTATTCGGGTTACAGATCAGGATCGCTTTTGTACGCGGTGTGATCAGTTCTTCAAAACGCTCCACCGACGGAAGGGCAAACCCTTCATCGATAGTAGACGGAACAGTTTTGATCACAGCCCCGCTTGAGATAGCGAAAGCCATGTAGTTCGCATACGCAGGTTCGGGAACAATGATTTCGTCACCCGGGTCCAGACAAGCCATAAAAGAAAAGAATACAGCTTCGGAGCCACCGGTAGTGATGATTATATCGTCAACATCTACATGGATGTTGAATTTCGCATAGTACTTAACCAATTTCTCACGGAAACTACGTATTCCCTCACTGGGAGAATACTCCAAAACCTTACGATCAATACGGCGCATGGCCTCCATCGCGACTTCTGGAGTAGGTAAATCCGGTTGACCGATATTCAGATGGTACACCTTGGTACCCTTTGCCTTAGCCTTATTGGCTAGCGGAACTAGTTTTCTAATGGGGGAAGCCGGCATGTCGACACCCCGCTGTGAGATATTAGGCATTACTTTTTCTATATGTTAGTTTAAAGTTCGGCAAAGATAGGAAATAATTGAAAATTGAAAGTTGAAAATTGAAAATTAATATCGGTTTGCAGTCTTTCCCCCTATTTAATTTTCAATTTTCAATTTCTTATTTTCAATTCATTAAATACCAGGGCGAGGTGAATCCTTACTTGCATGCATTGTCGATATAAAGGCACTCGGATCTATCTCTTTAATCTCGTCTTTCAAACGCGGCATGTCCTTACGTTCGGCTATTGTAAAGATGATCTCTTTCTCCTTTCCTTCATACATTCCCCGCCCGTGCAGGAACGTACCGCGCATCCCCATCTTTCCGACAATAAGATCCTTTATCTCCTGTGTCTTTTTCGACACGATAAATACGGCACGGTTCGGATTCTCCGTCTGGAACATTTCAACCACCTTGCCATATACGAAAATAGTAAACCAGGAGTACAAAGGAACAGCCCAATCCTTAAAGACGATTAATCCCAGCAATACGACTGCCGAATCCAGCAGAATGATCATGTTGCTGACTTTCAGATTGGAATTGTTGGCTATCACACGGGCAAGAACATCTGTTCCGGCACTCGTACTTTGCGCCTTAAAAATACAGGCTACACCGATACCCAAAATTGCTCCACCATAGAAACAGGCTATAAAAGTATCATTCTCCACCAACGGTTCATTTCCACAGAAATACGACAGGGTATCCGTAAAGATGGATATCAGAAGGAATGTCACAATCGTTTTAGGACCGGACGACAGACCGATCTTTTTCATCGCCAGAATCATCAACGGAATATTAAAGCATAAAGCAGTAGCACCCATCGGCAAACCATCCGGAAAAATCGAGAAAACTCCTTTCGTTACATAATGTATCACAATAGAAATACCGTAACACCCTCCCGGAACAATTTTAAAGGGAGCAAGGAACAGCACATAACTCAGTGCCTGAAGAAAAGCCCCGACCACGATAAAAGAGTAGTCGACGACAGCACTTTTCAAAGTAGCATTAGAAGGAAGACTTAATTGTTTCATACAAGATTAACCATTATTTCATTATTTGTTTTTTAAGTGTCGCAAAGATAAATAAAAAAAGAAGAGACTGCACAAACAAATTGCGCAATCTCTTCTATCAATTTTCAGTAACCGTTCACCGAATGATATTTTATCCGGATCCTTTCTTTATTAAAGGCTTAAAGCCCGGTTATTATTGTTCGTTACATTCAACAATGTCACATATTTGCGATACTGGTCCTGAGTCAGAACCTTTTTCATCAATTTCAGATTTCCATATACAGCCTGATGCATTTTCTTCTGTTGTTTGCTTTCGCTCGAACGAAGACTTTCACGTTGCATATCAAGGAAATATTCATTTATATTTGCTACTTCATCCACCTGAGAGGGAGTCAATTGTAAATAATAGCTCAATTTCTCAAAGTTAATAGCAAACGGTTCTCTACTCACATTGTTTCGGTTCTCGCGTGCAAAACCTACAGTTGCACATAATAAAACGGCTGCTACAGCCATACCTATACGTCTCATAATACCTAAACATTAAATTAATAAACCTAAACCCGGAGGCCGCTGCCTCCTTTCAATCTTTTTATATTATTGTTTTCATGTATATAACAATATGTTTTACAACATTGTTCACAAACAGTTTTTAAAAAGATATATGTACTACAAGATAGAAGGAGGTTGTAAAATAGCAGTTCTGGTTAAATCTAATTTTTTCTTTCTAATATCAATTTATTTTTGGCTAAAAGAAACATTATTAGCAGAAATAAAATTAACCGATACTACATAATCAAACTAAATGATATTTTTTTGTAGTCAAATTTTTAGAAGATGCATAACAAGAAAATGAATCGCTTTTCAATTTTACTGTGGATAGCAATCATGCTATTCGGTATTTCGAGTATTACACAAGCAAAAAAAATCGGACGATGGGAGAAACTGGGTGAACGAAGTGTAAATCTAACATTAGACAAGGATGTGATCAATTGTTCACATAAAGGGACATTTACCGCCATACGATTCCACGTAGATAAAGCTCCCGTAAACTTCTTACGTGTAGCAGTAAAGTATGCAAACGGAAGTATTGATAATTTAAACTTCAACCAGCTTGTTCCTGCCGGAAAAAATTCCCGCTATCTGGATCTCAAAGGCAACCGACGTATTATCAAAGAGGTCATCATGTACTACAAATCAGAGCCCAGGCGCCAGGGAGCAGATCACAAACACAGAAAAGCAAAAGTACAGGTTTGGGGATTACATTAACTTATATTTCTCATACGAGGGTCGTACCCAACGCAGATAGACACAAAGCGACACCAGACAACAACCCGAGCCGACCAGATAAGCTGTTGCGAGATCTGTGTACGAAGCAATAAAGCCGGCGGCAAGCATTCCGATCCCCACTCCAAAATCGAAAGAAGTCAAGTAGGTAGATGTTGCTGTTCCCCGCATATTATGCGGGGCAACATTTACAAAAAGACATTGTATAGCAGGCACACAAACTCCGAAACCGATACCGATCGCCAACGCCGAAGCAAAAAAGACAATTTCATTATGAAACAGAGCAAAGACTGCAAAAGAGCAGGTTAAGAAAGCCAATGCAGTTATTGATACCAGATGTATTTTTCCATGATCCACTAGACGCCCGGAAATCAAACGGGCCGTACCGACTCCTATCGCCATGAAAATAAAGAAATACCCGGGATTTGCGATATTGATTTCTTTTCCGTACAACACCACAAAAGAGGTCACCATCCCATAAGGAATCGCACTCAGCAGATAAGCCAGAGCTGTCGGCAATGCTTTCACCAGGATAAAACGATCCAGTGAAAAAGTTGGTCTCGGCACTTTCTCCCGCTTCGGATAACGGATCAGGCAAACCGAACCGACACCCACCAAAGCGATTACCAATCCAGCAAACACCACAGGATGAAAACCAAACCGATCATAGATAAACACGGCCACCAACGGCGAGAGAGACATCGCCAGGTTGATCGTCAACCCATAAAAGCCCATTCCCTCCCCTCTTCGTTTAGAAGGAATCACATCGATCGCTATGGTATTTCCGGCAACGGACGTCATTCCCATAAACCCACCTTGTATAAAACGAACAGCCATAATAGTCAGCACCGTCGTAGCAAACAGATAACCGGCAAACATACAGGCAAAAACCATAAAGGCAAACAAATATAATGGTTTACGGGAAAAACAATCCACCAGATATCCGGAGAACGGACGAACACATAACAAACCGATCGAATAACTGGAAAGAGCGATTCCCACTTCCGACGGGTTAATCTTCAGAACTTCCACCAAGTAAACCGGCATAGTTGGCATCAACATGTAGAATGAGAAGTTCATCAGGAAATAAGAGATACAACACTGAATGAAATTCCGGTTCCAAAGCACAGGTTTCGCTTCGTTCATATCTTTAGTAATTAAATACGGATGGAAATACTCCCACCCGTACATTATATTATATATGTAATACCGTATTAAGCCAATTCACTTAGCTCCAGCCAACGCATTGTCTTTTCGTCGATTTCTTCAATTATTTTCGCAATACGTTCCGACTTAGTCATCAATTCATCGTTACTAAGTGTTCCGCTGCTCATTGCCATTTCCAGTTCAGCTTTTTCGGCTTCAAGCTGCGGTATTTCCGCTTCCAGTGCTTCAAACTCCTTCCGCTCCTTGAAAGTAAGTTTCTTTTTCTGCTCAGCCTGCAGACGGTTATTCTTTTCAGGAGCCGGTATTTGTTTGGGCTGACGGGCCGCCTCCGCCTCTTTCTCCAACTGATCCTGCACCTCTTTCCAGTCACGGTATTGGGTATAATTACCGGGGAAATCCTTCAAATCGGCATTACCACGGAATACCAACAGATGATCGACTACTTTATCCATAAAGTAACGGTCGTGCGAAACAACGATTACACAACCCTTAAAGTTACGCAGATACTCTTCCAGCACATTGAGCGTTACGATATCCAGGTCGTTAGTCGGCTCATCCAGCACAAGAAAGTTAGGGTTACGCATCAGGACGGTACACAGATATAAACGGCGTTTTTCTCCACCACTCAACTTGTAGACATAGCTATGTTGCTTTTCGGGTGTGAACAGGAAATAATTCAGGAATTGGGAAACACCCAACTTCTTTCCGTCCCCAAGATCGACATATTCGGCTATATCCTGCACGACATCGATCACCTTCATTTGTTCGTCAAACTGCAAACCATCCTGACTATAATAGCCAAAACGAACAGTTTCACCGACATCGAAACGGCCGCTATCAGGTTCCACTTCGCCCATCAGCATTTTAATAAAGGTAGACTTCCCGGTCCCATTGTTACCGACAATACCCATTTTCTCGAAACGGGCAAAAATATAATTGAAATCTTCAACGATCTTAATGTTTCCAAAGCTCTTCGTTACATGCTCCGCTTCAAATATCTTCGAACCGATATAGGAAGCTTTCACATCCAGGTTCACATTACCGTTGTCCCGTTGCTGCTTGGCTTTCTTTTCCAGCTCGTAGAAAGCATCAATACGATATTTAGCTTTCGTACCACGTGCCTGCGGCTGACGGCGCATCCATTCCAGCTCTTTACGTAGCAGGTTATTGGCTCGTTCTACTTCCGTATTCATCGTCTCCATGCGTTCCTGGCGTTTCTCCAGGTAATAGCTGTAATTTCCTTTATATTGGAATATCTGCTGACGGTCTATTTCGATAATCTCGCTGCAGACACGATCCAGAAAATAACGGTCGTGCGTAACCATCAGGATACTGATATTCGCACGGCTCAGATATCCTTCCAGCCATTCGGTCATTTCCAGATCGAGGTGGTTGGTCGGCTCATCGAGGATGATCAGTTCGGGGTCGGTAATCAGGACATTGGCAAGTGCCACACGTTTCAACTGTCCGCCGGATAGATGTTCAACTTTCTGATCGAAGTTTGTAATCTTCAGTTGTGATAGGATTTGTTTGGCACGCTGTTCATAATCCCAGGCTTTCAGGTTATCCATACGCATCAGGATATCCTGCAGGTTAGAATGATCGTCACTCGCCATCGCTTCTTCATACTCGGCAATCAGACGAACCGTCTCATTGGGAGAATAGAAACAAGCCTGCAGCACTGTCAACCCTTCCGGATAAACAGGTGTTTGCTCCAGATAACCGACACGCAGGTCGTTACGGAACACAACCGCCCCATTATCATAATCCTCCTTTCCGGCAATGATATTCAGTAATGTTGTTTTACCTGTCCCGTTCTTTGCAATAAGACCTACTTTCTGGCCTTGCGCAATCCCAAATGTAATATCCTCAAAAAGAACCAAATCGCCGAAGCTCTTGGTCAGTCCGTCTATCTGTAAATAACTGATCATATTGCCTTTTGTACTTTACTTTGAGGGGCAAAGATACAAAAATTTGGTAGAGGATAACTTTTTATACTAATACCGACTTATTTCAATATATAATACATTTTCATGTACCTAATCAAAACATATAATACCTTTCTCCCGTTTTATAATAAAAGATTTCCGCTTGATTCTGAAAATCATTATCAAGAGAGATTTTAAATATCATTCTTTGAACATTATCAATATGGCAAAAAAAATAGATTATATATCTTTGTTTGCACGCGTTGCTTTAGCTTTTGGCTTTTTGTCAGCTGTTGCAGACCGTTTAGGGTTATGGACTCCATTATTGGGAAGTAACAATGTAGTTTGGAGTAATATGGAAAGTTTTACCGCTTACACCAGAGTTTTATTGCCGTGGGTTCCTCAATATCTGTTACCACTATCCGCCTGGACAGCTACAATTGCAGAAATCGTACTTGGCGTATTACTATTAATAGGTTTCCAAAAACGTTTGGTTGCTCTTCTTAGCGGTATTCTATTATTGATTTTTGCTTTTGCCATGCTGTTTTCTTTGAATATAAAAGCTCCATTCGATTATAGTGTATTTGCTGCAGCGGGATGTGCATTCTTGCTTTACAAGGACAGCGATTAAGAGTTGTACAAAAATTTAGATGAAATAACCATCTCGCCATACATCCAATAGCAAAATCTTTATAACTTTGCTTTGTTTCACAATAAGAACAAAACAAATCTTATAATAGTATGCATAACGAACAGTCGGACATCAACGATATAATGGAAAAAGTAATCCAATTCTCAGAAGATCGGGACTGGGATCAGTTTCATAATGGAAAAGATCTGGCCTTGGCACTTTCAATAGAAGCTGCAGAATTAACAGAAGCCTTTCTTTGGAAGAAAGCTGAAGATGTAAATATAGATAAAATAAAAGAAGAACTTGCAGACGTTATGAACTATGCATTTCTCATAGCCCATAAGTATAATTTGGATGTCAAAGATATTATCCTAAATAAGTTAAAAAAGAATGATGAGAAATATCCGGTAAATAAAGCAAAAGGTACTGCCAAGAAATATACAGAATTATGATTATTTACCATGCTTCCAAAAAAAGTTTCATCGAAGATGTCTTCTATGGTAGAATTGCAGACGAGATAGATCACGCCTTCGTAGCTCATTTAGGAAGGCATACATCCCCCAATGAAGTCCTCTCCTGGAAAAACTCCATGTTACACATGTATAAGGTCATTGATACAAATGATATTCCGGATGATTCAGGGGTCGCCATTGAATATCAAATACCATTAACATCCAAAAGAGTCGATTTCATTATATCAGGATTAGATGCCAACCGAAAAGAAAATATTGTTATTATTGAACTTAAACAATGGGAACAAGCCAAACTGTCCAATAAATCAGGAGTTGTAAAAACGCGTTTCCAACATGGAGAAAGTGAAACAGCTCATCCTTCCTATCAAGCTTGGTCGTATGCTTTTATGTTGGAAAACTATAATGAAACAATAAGAGAGCAACAGATCGCACTCAGTCCATGTGCTTTTTTACATAATTATCAAGCTGATAATATCATAAACAATGATTGTTATCAAGAATTTATACAAAGAGCTCCCATTTTTCTAAAATCAGATACACAAAAATTACAGGATTTCATTAAACAACATATTAAATATGGTGCTAAAAATGATATTGTTTGGTTAATAGACAACGGGAAACTTAGACCTTCAAAGCAATTAGCAGATGCATTGACATCCATGTTACGTGGGAATCAAGAATTTGTTTTGCTTGACGATCAGAAAATCGTCTATGAAACAGCGTTGGATTTGGCACGCTCTTCAGTTACTGGTAAAAAGCAGGTATTAATCGTAGAAGGAGGCCCTGGCACAGGAAAAAGTGTAGTAGCTATCAACCTATTAGTTCAACTTTCAAAAGAAGGATTAGTCGCACAATATGTATCAAAAAACGCCGCTCCAAGAGATGTATATACTGCAAAATTAAGTAATAGTTTCCGAAAAAATTTTATAAATAACTTATTTGTAGGAAGTGGCAGTTTCATTGATACCAAGGTTAATACTTTTCATGCTTTAATTGTAGATGAAGCTCATAGGTTAAACATGAAAAGTGGTTTATATGGAAATTTGGGAGAAAATCAAATTGTTGAAATTATAACATCTGCCAAATTTTCCATATTCTTTGTGGACAATAGACAAAAGATTCATATCAAAGACATTGGTTCAAAACGTTCAATTGAAAAATACGCAAAACAATGTGGTGCTATTGTACATACTACAAAACTAAGTTCACAATTCCGTTGTAATGGTTCGGATGGCTATCTCAGTTGGTTAGATAACACATTACAAATAGCAGAAACAGCTAATATACACCTTTCACAAGAAGACTATGATTTCAGAATATTCTCTGATCCAACAGAGTTATTCGAAACTATCGCTGCAAAAAACGAGATTAACAAACGCTCAAGAGTTGTTGCCGGATACTGCTGGGACTGGAATAGTAAAAAAGATCCGAATGCATATGACATTGTCATAAAAGAACATTCATTCAAGAAAAGATGGAATCTGAACAGTGATAAAAATCTGTGGATTATCAGAGAAGAATCCATCGATGAAATTGGTTGTATTCATACTTGTCAAGGATTAGAACTGGATTATGTGGGAGTAATTGTTGGTAAAGATATGATATATGAAAACAATAAAATCATTACAGATGTCACTCAACGATCCCAAAATGACCAATCTGTAAAAGGATTTAAATCTTTACTGCAGTCCCAACAAAAAGAGCAAGCTTTACAAAATGCCGATGAGATTATCAAGAATACCTATCGAACATTAATGACCCGTGGCATGAAAGGATGTTATGTTTATTTTTGTAACCCTGCTTTAGCGGAACACTTTAAGAATCAATTATACCCCATGCAGGAAAAGAAGCTAACAAATATTCGTGTAGAAGCAGATGTGAATGACGACGTAAAATACATAGATTATCTACCTCTCTATTCAATACAAGCTGCTTGTGGTTATTTTGGTGAGGGAGAAAGTGTAGAAGAACTTGGTTGGATCCGAGTAGAAGGAGTTGGAAAATTAAACAGAAATATGTATGTGGTACAAGCTGTAGGACATTCAATGGAACCTAATATACAAGATGGAGACTTTTGTGTATTTAGAGCTAATCCAGCAGGAAGTAGACAAGGTAAAATAGTATTAACACAACATCATAATTTCTATGATACAGATAATGCTGGTAATTATTCTATCAAAATGTATACCAGTAAAAAAAAATATGATGAATTAGGCAATTGGCAACATGAAGAGATTGTTCTTGAACCCCAAAATAAAGATTATAAACCTATTATAATAAACGATATTGAAGGTAATGACTTTAGAATTGTAGGAGAATATATAGCAACTGTTAAACCAGACTAAACTATAAGAACATAAGCAAGATTGCACTGATCGTCAGTATTGAGGCCGATATGAAGGAGATTTGTTGAGCAATCCCTTCAAATGGACATTTTCATATTTCTGACTTTTACTTTTTACAGCCATATAGTTTACAGTACTTTCCTGCACTTCTATTCTGGACTACAACCTCTTTTTGTCAGATAAATTTTCATAGTCATATTGACCCGAAAGGCAATAACAGGAACATTCATTTTCACAGCGTGCTTCAATACTCCTCCCGAGGCTTTTCCCATGGATGTTTGCTGGTCCAGCCGTCCTTCATCCGTAATCACCAGATCAGTATTATCCAAAAGCCTGTCGAATGATATAGCATCGAGTACCATCTCAATATCCGGGCATAATCTTGTACCTAACAGCGCATACATTCCGCCTCCCAAATCTCCGACCACTCCTGCTCCGGGTAGAAATACCGTTATAAGCCATACTATTTAAGCAGTTAGAAGATATTTTCAATTATGCCAATTTACAAGGGAAACTTTTAAAGTTAATACAAATTAATCTGATTTTTATTCAAAAAAACTCAGAATACTTCCGCTGTAATTCCTTATCCCGTACCGTCAAGTCAACTTCATTATGGAAGCGGCCTGAGACTGCCATATCGACAAAATCACAAATCTGATCCTGTGCTTCAAAGCGGGTGAAGGAGGCTACTTTATGTTTCAATCCCTCGTAGCGAACAACCATGAACGGATAATCTTTTTTCCGGAAGAGTTTGACGAGAGATTTTGTTCCATACATTCCCTTTCTGAAAATCGATACTTTATTATATACGACTATCTTATCCTTCGTTCCGTGATAAAACAAAGTCGGAGCCGGCAGAGTCGCATACTTCGGTCGGCCTTTAACAGAAAGAATCGCACCGGCAAACGAGACGACAGCGGCATAATGAAAATCGGGAGGAAGTTTTTTCACCATCTCACTCCGATTCGCCAGTTCATGGTCGGTATGAAGTACCGTGATGGCTCCCGCGCTACTTCCGATCAGTACGATACGCT
>NZ_CAJJWO010000104.1 GCF_905196875.1 uncultured Parabacteroides sp.
ATTCAAAAAGTGATTTATGAAGATGGAGTTTCTTCAATTGATAGTTTACGCAACAAAATCAAAGAGATATTCAATCAGACTCACTAATTGACGAGATTTGAATGTTACTTTTCTCTTGAAAGAAAAGTAACCAAAAGTTCAAGGCAGTAGCGATCTCTGTGCGAGGAAATCCATGAATTTCTGCTTGTAGTTGTCGGAGATCGGGATGTATTCTTTACCGAAGACAATGCGGTTGCGTTCGATCACTTTGATCTTTTCCGGCTGGACGATGAAGGAGCGATGCACGCGGATAAAGCGGTTCGCAGGCAACATATCTTCCATTGTTTTCATGCTTACGAGGGAGAGGATGGGATGCGGTTCACCTTCTACAAATATCTTGACATAATCTTTCAATCCTTCGATATACTGGATTTTACGCAATTCAATCTGCATCAGTTTGTATTCCGTTTTGACGAAGATACTTTCGATTTCGTTCTTCTCTTGTGCGGGTGGGGCGACCGACGGTTCTGTCGTGCTATTCCGCAGTAATTCGTACCATTGTAGTGCCTTGTTAGCCGACTTCAGGAAATCGGGATAACTGATCGGCTTCAATAGGTAATCGAGTGCGTTTACTTTATAACTGTCGAGTGCGTATTGACTGAAAGCGGTGGTGAAGATGATCCGCGTATCTGCCTCCAGGATGCGCGAAAACTCCATGCCGTTCAACTCAGGCATTTGGATGTCGAGGAGAAGCAGGTCGACCGGCTCCTTGCTTAGGATCGGGAGTGCGTTGACGGCACTGTTGTATTTTCCCGCCAGCTCGAGGAAAGGGGTCTTGTTTACATAACTTTCCAGCAGACTGATTGCCAGTGGTTCGTCGTCGATGATAGCACAGGTCAGTTTCATACGCTTTCGTTTTTAGGTTCGCTTCCGAGTTGCAGTTCCAACATGCTGTAATAGCTGTCGCCTTCTATTCCGCATGAGAAGATATGCCGGTTGGGATAGAGCAGGGCCAACCGTTTTCGCAGGTTGCTGATGCCTATGCCCGAGCCGCTTTTATCCTGTTCGGCATCTTTGGGGAAATAACTATTACGCAGGTAGCAGACAACAAGGTCGCCGGTCTGGTGGATATCCAGATGGATGTACGACGATTTGTTATTACTTACGCCATGCTTGAAGGCATTCTCGATCAGCGAAATGAACAGGAGCGGGGCTATTTCGGCATCCGGACTGACGGCGGATATTTCTGTTTTCAGTTCCACATTTTCCGGCAGACGGATACGCATCAGTTCCACATAATTGCGGATGAAGTCGAGTTCCTTTTCCAATAGGACGAGCTGTTGGCTGCTTTCGTAGAGTACGTAACGGAGCAGGCGGCTCAGGTCGTGCACGGCTTCCTGTGCCCGTTCGGGACTGAAAGCGATCAGGCTGTAGATGTTATTCAGTGTGTTGAACAGGAAGTGCGGGTTCAACTGGCTTTTCAGGTTTTGCAGTTCGGCTTCGGCACGGCTCTTTTCCAGTTCACGGCGTGCCGACTCCACCTGATACCAGCCGCTCGTCATCTTGATGGCGACGCTCAGGCCGGCCACCAGGGCATAAAGCATCGCGTTGACGATGAAGAAGCCGATGACTTCCTGTAATTCTTTTGCCGGGCGCGGGCGATGAAATTCCGGTGGCGGCAAGAGATGCATCAGCAGATGTACGAGTATCATGGCGGTTGCAATCAGAATCACGTTGCTGAGGAAAAACTTCCAGCCGTGTTTGGTGTACAGGAAATACTTCACCAGAAAGAAGTAATTCACATAGAACACGATCATGAAAGAGATCGGAACAATAATGGATCGCACGTAACTTTCCACGGTTACTTCCTGCGTCTCCCGGCCCGTAAAGAAAAAAGGCAGGCCGATCAGGATTCCCCAGGCAACGATATGTATAAGGCTGCCCATTCCTTTGAACGGAGGTGCCACATGTGTTTGCATTGTTCCTTCTGTTTTCATAATCACAAAGGTATTAATTTAATTAATTATTCATACCGTATCGCCTCGATCGGGTCGAGCTGGGCTGCTTTTTTAGCCGGATACCATCCGAAGAATACTCCGGTGACGGTACAGACGGCAAACGACAGCATCACACTCCACGGTTGTATATAGATAGGGAAGTGAGCTACCGCATTGACGACCAGAGCTGCCCCAACGCCCAGTACCACGCCTATCAGTCCGCCTGTTACGCTGATCAAGATAGACTCGATGAGGAACTGCGCCAGGATGTCGATTCCTTTGGCTCCGATACTCATGCGGAGGCCGATCTCACGGGTACGTTCCGTGACGCTGACGTACATGATGTTCATAATTCCAATTCCACCAACGAGTAACGAAATACCGGCCACAGCCGCCAACAGCACGGTCATCATGTCCGTAGTGCTTGTCAACATCGTGCTCAACTCCTGCTGACTACGGATGGTAAAATCATCATCGTCACTTTCCTTCAACTTATGGTTGCGGCGCAGTATTTCGGTAATCTCATCGATGGCCTGGTCGGTGTATTCCTCTTTGAGGGCCGAACAGGTGATGCCTTGCAGATGGGTGATGGCCAGGACTTTTTTCTGAATAGTTGTGTATGGAGCTAAGATTAGGTCGTCCTGGTCCATTCCCATGCTGTTGTATCCTTTACTTTCCAATACACCTACGATGCGGAAAGGTAATTTCTGAAAACGAATGACTTTGCCTACGGGGCTTTCGCCATTGGTGAAAAGATTGTCGACTACGGTTTTGCCGACCACGCATACCTTGGCAGCTGTCTGAATGTCCTGTTCGGTGAACATTTCTCCGTCACCAACTTTGTAACGTCGTATTTCCAGGTAATCCGGGCTGATACCGTAAACCGTTGTCGGAGCATTATTGGCTCCATAAATGGCTTGTCCGCTGCTGTTGACCGATGGAGAAACCGCTGATATGTAACGGGTTTCATCGACAATGTTCTGGTAATCCTCCAGCTTCAGCGTTTCCATGGCCGATGCATCCTGGCGTACACCGCCACGCACGTCAGCTCCCGGATGTATCATGATCATGTTGGAACCCATCTCGCTGATCTGGGCTTGTATGCTCCGCTTGGAGCCTTGCCCGATGGCCAGCATCGTGATCACGGAAGCTACGCCGATGATGATGCCGAGCATGGTCAGGAAGCCGCGCATTTTGTTGTTGGCAAGGGCACGGAGAGCTATTTTTATGAGGTTTGTTCCGTTCATTATAAATAATGTGCTAATGTGTCAATATGCTAATATGCCAATGAGGGCAATGTGTTGTCTTCCTTTTATTGGCACATTGGCATATTGGCAAATTGAATAATTATTAATCGTCGTTTTTAGGCAGTTTGGCCAGGGCCTCTGCCGCATTCAGGATATTTGTGTTGACCGTATCTGCCGTGACATGGCCGTCTCTCAACTGGATGTTGCGGCTGCTGTATTGGGCGATCTCCGGGTTATGCGTTACGAAGATGATGGTACGTCCTTCGGCGTGCAGCTTCTGGAAAAGTACCAGTATCTCGAATGACGTGCGTGTATCCAGGTTTCCGGTTGCTTCGTCGGCCAGGATCACGGCCGGATCGTTCACCAGGGCACGGGCGATGGCTACACGTTGCATCTGTCCGCCGGACATCTGATTGCTCTTGTGCATCAGACGGTCGCCCAGTCCGACTGCCATCAAGGCTTCGACGGCTTTCTGATGGCGGGCGGAGGCACTGTAAGAGGGATTATACATCAGCGGAAGTTCCACATTTTCAACAGCTGTTGTTTTGGGCAACAGGTTGTAGCTCTGGAATACAAAGCCGATCTTGCGGTTTCGTAGTGTAGCGCGGGCGTTCTTTCCCATCGTACGGACTGAAACGCCATCGAGGTAGTATTCGCCTTTGGTCGGTGTGTCGAGACATCCCAACGTATTCAGCAGCGTACTTTTCCCCGAGCCGGAGGTTCCCATGATGGTGACGAACTCGCCTTCGTAAATTGTGAAGCTGACGCCTCGCAAAGCATGGACGGTTTCGTCGCCGACCTGGAAATCGCGCTTGATATTATCTAGTTTGATGATCTCTTTCATTACATCTGTCTATTAATTGTCAATTGTCAATTCTCCATTGTCAATTATTTCTTCTTGTTTCCTCCCGGAGGGCCTGGCATGAACGGGCTCTTCTCTGTTGTAGCTGCTGCCTGAGCAGGAGCATCGGAAGTCAGATCTACAGCTATTTCTTCACCTTCGGTCAATCCTTCGGTCACTTCGATCATATTACCGCTGGTTGAACCTACGGTGATCACTTTCGGATGGAGTTGTTGTCCTTCTTTAGCCCAGACGATACGTTTGCCAGTTGGTGCTTCCTGTGCACTGTTGTCGGCGGTCAGACCGGTGCCCATCAAGAGTTCTTCTTCGGGAACGAAACGCAACGATTTGGTCGGGATTGTCAGCACATTTTCACGCTCGAGCGTGTAGATGGTGATATTGGCTGTCAAGCGCGGTTTCAGTTTCAGGTCGGGATTATCGGCGGTGATAACCACTTCGTAAGTCACGACGGTTGAAGTGGAAGTCGACGAACTACTGCTACTACTGCTGCTGTCACCCAGGCGGATCTGCCATACTGTTCCTTCGAATACGTCGTTTGGGTAAGCGTCGACGGTAAAGCTGACGCGCTGTCCGTTTTCTACATTGCCTATATCGGCTTCATCCACGTCGGCAATCACCTGCATCTTCGTCAGGTCGGCTGCGATGGTGAACAGAGTCGGGGTTTCGAAGCCGGCAGCTACGGTCTGTCCTTCTTCTACAGCACGGTTGATGACAACACCGTCGATCGGGCTGGTGATGGTCGCGTATTCGAGGTTACGATTCACTTTTACCATGGAAGCCTGACTTTGCTCGTAAGCAGCTTTCGACTTCTCGTAATTGTAAGTGGCTGTTTCGTAATCAGAATCGCTAATCAGTTTTTTGTCGAAAAGCACTTTGCTACGTGCATAATTTTTCTGTTGGTATTCATATTCGCTCTTGCTGCTGGCCAACTGTGCCTGGGCGGAAGCGAGTTCAGCCTTCAGGTTGACTTTATCCATTTCTGCGATCAGTTGTCCGGCTTTCACTACGTCGTTGTAGTCAGCGTACAGCTTGTCGATGATACCGGACACCTGTGTACCGACTTCGACTTCTGTAACCGGCTCAACTGTTCCGGTTGCCGTCACTGTGTTTGAGATGGAGCTGCGCCCCACTTTGGCTGTTTCGAGCCTGATCCCGCCTTTTGTCGGTTTGCCGGTGAAGAACCAGATGCCTCCGGCTACGACCACCACGGCTATTATACCGATAATAAGTTTCTTGTTCATATCTTTATCTGTTTTTATTCGTTCCTGGATATTTACTTAGAGCAGATTGATCTCTTCTCCCTGGTAGAAGCGTAGCAATCCGGCATTGAGTATAGCTGTGTATTTGGCCTGGAGCGTTTCCTGTTGTGCACTCAGCAGGTTGTTCTTTTCGGTGAGCAACTCGACGGTGTTCTTCATGCCCAGGTTGAACTGTTCGCTGACGAGGGCGTAGCTGGCCTGTGTACTTTTCAGCTTTTGGGTGGCCGCAACATATTGCTGTTGTGCGCTGTTGGCACTGAGCCAAAGACTTTCGATCGTCTTGTAAAGCGTTTTCTGTTCATCCATCAGGTCCAGTTGGCTGGTCTGTCGTTGTAGTTTAGCCTTATTGATCGCACTTTTGGTCTGTCGCTTGTCGAAAATAGGGATGCTTAAAGTCAACCCCAGTGAGTTGTTCCAGTTTTGTTTTACTTGCTCGCTGAAACTGAAATCACTACCGTTGGCATTGGTTGTTCCGATTCCTGCGCTGAGGCTGAGGGTCGGGATGTATCCGGCACGTGCAATCTTGATATTCATATCCGAGGCTTCTATATTCAGTTTTCCAGACTCTATTTCGGGACGCAGATTAAGAGCGGTCTGATAAACATCGTCTTTGGTGGGAAGCGGGATCAGTACGCTGCTGTCATCCAGTTGTGGCAGGTAAAGGTTCATTTCGAAATCGCCGTCCAACTCGAGGAGCTGCTTCATTTGCAGTTTGTAGTTCTGCAGGGTGGTCTGTGAAGTCACCAGCTGGTAGTTGTCGTTGCTCACCTGTGCTTCCAGTTGGGCAAGGTCGCTCGATGCGATACTTCCGGCGTCGAATAATGCCTGTCCGCGTTCGAACTCTTTCCGGCTTACTTCCAGAGTCGATTCGTTCACTTTTACTGCTTCGGCAGAATACAGTATTTGTACGTACAGCTGGGTGATACTTTCCTCGATGGAGTTTTCACTCTGGTCGACGGTAAGTTCGGCCATGCGGGTGTTCAACTGTTGTTGTTTGACAGTGTTCACGCGCTTGCTTCCGTTGTAGACTGTCCAGTTGGCATCGATACCGTAGCTACCGTTGTACGAGGTTTTGCTCTCACTGGTCGTGATGTTATCACCACTGATAATGGTTCCGCTGGCACTGTTCGGACGGTTTACGATACGCTGGCTGACGTTTCCGCTCAAAGAGGGGAGAAAATCCGCTTTCGCTGTCTTTACGTCTTCCTGCGTGCTTTCGACATTGATGCGGTTACGACGAATGGTGATGTTATGCTCCAATGCATAATCGATACAGTCGCGAAGCTTCCACTGCTTCGGCATGTCGTCCTCCGCTTTCATTCCGGCAGGCAGAAGAAGCAGGCAGGAGAGGATGATTAGAGATACTTGTTTCATAATGCTTTCGTTTTGCGACCTAAACAATCTTTTTACCTTTATTTTCTGAAGCAAAACTACTTTGCATTACATTCCTATACAATTAGAATAGAAATAGAAGGTTGGTTCATAGACGAAAGCGGGGATTTTGCCGATAAACGGGATAATGAAAAAGGCAGGTCTTAACGGCCTGCCTTTGTGTATTGTTAAAGTTCATATTTGTTTATCGTTCGAAGGAAACAGTCGTTTTACCTTCGGATTTTCGGATGAATACTTTTTTATCGTGTTCGTCGTCGTCCGAATAGATATGTGTACCGTTATATTTCCAAGAGACTATTTTGGCGTAGTATTTACCGCCGATCACATCTTTGTCTGTGTATTTATAGGTGACATCCAGTTGGTCGGTATCGCCGTTTACATAGATAGGAAATGTATAGGTGCTGTGTCTCTCGTCGCCATACGCGCTCAATGTGCAATAATACAGGTTTTCCCCTTCGTCGAGATAAATCCAGTTATGATTGCCGTTGTAGCGTATGATGTCGGTGCCGAGGTCTGCCTGCCGGTCATTGGTGCGTTCGATGGGATTTTCCAGTTTATTGCTCCATGACACGGGATAAGTATTCGGGTCATCCGGGTTGATCAGGCTGTTCCCTTTCTCATCGATATAGTACAGACGTAAAGTGTTTGCCCTTCCGAAAAAACTACCGTCCGGTATACTGTCCATCCAGGCTTCCGTCCCTTCTCCTCCGCCTCCTTCCGGGTCTTTTTCATTGGGGTTCACGAGATGATCGTTGCAGTTGGTGAGTCCGACCACACAAAATAAAAGTGACAATATGCCCGATAAATAATTTGTTTTCATAATGTTAAACACTTTACCTGTTATTTCTTACATTTCTCTCAGCCAGATATTCCGGAAGCTGATCGGTTCGCTGGGGTCGCCATGGCTTTGCAGGACAATCGGACCGGCTCCGTGAGGAACGACTTTCGGGAAACCGATATATTCGGTTGTTCCGAGGATTGTCGTGTTATTCTGTAAAACGATACCATTCTGGATAACAGTGATACGCGGAGGTACGCGATAAGTTCCGTCTTCCTTGAATATCGGAGCAGTGTAGATAATATCGTATACGTTCCATTCTCCTGGCTTGCGCATGGCGTTTGCCAATGGAGGTGTCTGTTTGTAGATACTTCCGGTCTGTCCGTTCACGTATGTTTCATTGTTATAGCAGTCGAGCACCTGTACTTCGTACATTCCTTGCATAAAGATACCGCTGTTGCCGCGTGCCTGGCTTTTTCCGGTGATATTTTCAGGAACGCACCATTCGATGTGCAGCTGGTAATTGTTGAATTTTTGCTTGGTCTGGATATCGCCTGTTTTTTTGTTTACAGTGAATACACCGTCGTGAACGGTCCATTGTGCCGGTTCGCCTTTAGTGCTTTCCCAGGCAGAGAGATCTTTGCCGTCGAACAAGACGATTGCATCCGATGGAGCCGAATTGGTTTTGATATCTCCCGGTGTTACGATCTTGGGCTGGGGAGTCCAGTATTCCGACATGCCCGGGGTCATCTTTTCGGGTTGCGGATACTCTTTCTGTTGTGCACTTAGATTAACACAAGCTGTACAAGCCATTGCGGCCAGTACAGTCTTGATAGTAATGTCTTTCTTTCTCATGGTCTAAATAATTTTAGGTTTACAATTAAGTAATTGCAAAGCTACGTAATTATTTGCCACGTTGTAATCAGTTTACCTAAAAAACTGACTTATTGATTATGACAAAAAAGGCGTTTTTCGGCCAAAGCTTCGTATTTTGTTCCCGGTCGTCCGTAGTTGCAATACGGATAAATGCTGATGCCTCCCCGTGGGGTGAAAATTCCTGTCACTTCGATATACTTCGGGTCCATCAATTGGATCAGGTCTTTCATGATAATGTTTACACAGTCTTCATGGAAAGCACCGTGGCTGCGGAAGCTGAACAGGTATAATTTCAAACTTTTACTTTCAACCATCTTTACATCAGGGATATAGTCGATGTGTATCGTGGCAAAGTCCGGTTGTCCTGTGATCGGGCAAAGGCTTGTGAATTCAGGGCAGTTGAAACGCACCCAGTAATCGTTGCCGGGATGTTTGTTAGTGAATGCTTCGAGCACTTCAGGTGCATAGTCCTGTTTATATTCGGTAGAACCGCCCAGCAGGTGCAGTTCGTTTTCTTCTTTTCTTGTATCCATTTTTAGAGTTGATAGTTGATAAGTGATAGTTCAATGTCACATTAAAATAATATATATGTTTTACAGAAATAGGAATTAACTGTCTACTGTCACTTGTCGACTGTCAATTTCCTTTTAAGGTATTTCTCCAGCCCTTCTTTGCGCAACTTGCAAGCGGGGCAATGGCCGCAACCATCAGCAGGGACTCCGTTGTAGCAGGTCAGTGTTTGCGTGCGGACCAGATCGAATACACCCAGTTTGTCGGAGAGTTGCCATACTTCGCTCTTGTCGCGGTCCATCAGCGGTGTGTGGATCACGAACTGTTCGTCCATGGCCAGGTTGAGCGTCACATTGAGCGAACGGATAAACGTGTCACGGCAATCCGGGTATCCGCTGAAATCGGCTTCCGAAACGCCCGTAACGAGATGAAAGATACCTTTGCTCCGTGCCATAATAGCGGCAAAGGTAAGGAATACCATGTTTCTGCCCGGGACGAATGTGTTTGGATAACTGTCAGCGGGTTTGTCTTCGTCCATCGTGATAGAAGAGTCCGTTAGCGAGTTGGGAGCCAGTTGGCTGATCAGAGAAACGTCCAGTAACTGGAACGGAACATTGGCGTCTGCAGCAATCTTCCGTGCAATATCGATTTCGAGAGAGTGTTTCTGACCGTAAGTAAAACATACGGCTTCTACATGTGTAAAATGCTTCTTTGCCCAGAAAAGGCAGGTCGTGGAGTCTTGTCCACCGGAGAAGCATACCAAAGCGGCTTCTTGATGTTTCATACTTTTCTTGTTTTTAATACGTGGTTTAGCAAGCACACGGCAAAGGAAACATTCCTTTGCGCTGCAAAGATAAATAGATTTTCTGAATTATTTGATTTGGAGAGAGATTGCACACAAACAATGGAAATGTGCCGCACATTTTGGTTAAAAGTGTGCAATGTTAAGGAAAAGTCTTTATCTTTGTCGCTGTTTTTGTAATAAAGAATAGTAAAATATGAAGAAAAAAGTATTATTAGGTGCGGCATTGATGATGTTGCCACTGTTCTCTTTCGCTGGTGGATATTTGACAAATACGAATCAGCATGCTGCCTTTCTGAGATCTCTTTCGCGAGGAGCTGCAATTGATATAGATGGTGCTTTATCTAACCCTGCGGGTCTTTCTTTCTTGCCAACAGATGGTTTTCGCGTAGGTGTGAGTATCCAGAGTGCTTTCCAGACTAGAAATATTGATGCCTCTTTTGGTACATACAATGGTTTCGACCCGGTCAATCAGAAGCCAACAGTGGCAGAGACTCCCTACAAAAAGTATTACAAAGGAAAAGCGGCTGCTCCTGTGATTCCGAGTGTTTTCGCGGCTTACAAAAAAGGCGACTGGACTATTTCCGGATTCTTCGCCATCACGGGTGGTGGTGGTAAGGCTTCGTTTAACGACGGTCTGCCTATGTTTGAATCGGCTGCTATGGCCGGTATCTTCCAGGAAAGCTTGATGAACTATATAAAGACAGGCGGTCAGAGTCCCATCGTCACTCCGGAAATGTATACTATTAACAGTGCGATGGATGGTAAACAGTTTATTTATTCTCTACAACTTGGTTTGGGATACAAAATCACGGACTGGCTTTCAGCCTTTGCCGGTGGTCGAATGAATTATTTTTCAGGAAACTACGACGGTTATCTGAATGCAAAACTAAAACAAAATCTGGGCGGAGCAGAATTGATGGCGCTGGCTTTGGATTGCGACCAGACAGGTTGGGGATTAACGCCGGTTCTTGGAGTCGATATCAAACATGGTAAATTCAATTTCGGTGCCAAATATGAGTTCAAGACGAACCTGAATATCGAAAACGATACAAAGAAGTTGGATTATCCCGAAAGTGCGGAAGATTTGGTCGGTGCTTACAAGCATGGTGTGAATACGCCGAACGACATCCCTTCAATGCTTTCTGTGGCTGCATCTTATCAGTTTTTGCCCATGTTGAAAGCTTCTGTAGAGTATCACTTCTTCGATGATAAGAAAGCGGGCATGGCCGGTGGAAAACAGAAAGAACTTGAAAGGGGAACCAACGAGTATTTGCTGGGTATCGAGTGGGATGTTATCAAGAGATTGACTATTAGCGGTGGTGCCCAGATTACAGATTACGGTTTGTCGGACAAATATCAGACCGATACTAGTTTCTCCTGCGACTCTTACTCGCTAGGCTTCGGAGCCAAGGTGATGTTGAGCGAAAAGATGGCATTAAACGTGGGTTATATGTGGACAACCTACCATGATTATACAAAGAAATCGGACAATTACAATGGCACGGGGCTTCCCGGAACTAATGTATATAGCCGTACCAATAAAGTATTTGGTCTAAGTCTGGATTACGCTTTTTAACCTATACATATATATAATAAATCAGCCGAAGGGGACTTGCCGCGAAAGCAAGCCCCCTTTTTATTTTGCTTGTCCAACAGAAGGGACAACTCTTTTTATTGCTAAGTATAAACCGAGTCAACCTATTTTACATATTAGACAGAAAGTAGTCAACTAAAATCATTAAACTACAAGGTATTGAAAGTATCATAATATAGGCCATTGTGATAGCATAATATATGCTATCGGAGTAGTATGCCGGGAATAGGATTGTTTAGCGGATAGCCACTTTGCGAACAGTATCGCCGATGCGGATGATATAGTAACCTTTGGCAATGTTTACGGTATATTCACCGTCCGGTTGTTTCATTTCAAATTCTTTTACGCGGATACCGACGACGCTGTATATTTCGAGTTTGCTTCCGATCGGAGCATTCTTTACAACGATCTTATTGTCGTAGGCGCTGATTGAAACGGAGTCGGGTTTCGCTTGTGTTGCAACGGGTTGGGCTGTCGCTGCAACGCGCGTCGAGTCAGCCGCCTGCTGTGCCTTCACAGTGAGCGAGTTACCAACGTAAACGCTGATCAATAGAATGATGGAAAATAATATTCTCATATTCGAAACCCTAAATTCGTACAAATGTATGAATAATTTTGAATATGGGTGATATTTAGTCGTTATTATTTGAGAAAAGCCGCATCATTAGATGGAAAGGACCATGCCTTCGTTTCCCAGAATGGTGTCGGGATATATTTCCTGGGCTTCCTTATGAAGTGCGGCAAGATCTTCGTAACGCGCGGAATAATGTCCGATAACTAATCGCTTAACACCAGCCTTGAGAGCAATCTCCGCTGCCTGGCGGGCGGTGGAATGGAATGTCTCTTTGGCACGTGCCTTGTCGCTTTCCATGAATGTCGCTTCATGGTAAAGAAGATCTACTCCTTCGATAATCGGGATAATGGAAGGTGAATAGGCTGTATCTGAACAATAGGCATATCGTTTAGGGGCTACCGAAGGACGTGTCAGCCGTGCGTTGGGAATGATTTCACCTTCCGGCGTGATATAGTCTTTCCCTTGTTTGATGTCTTTCATCCATCTGACGGGCACCTGGTAGAAGTCGGTCATCTCGCGGATGATATGTGCTTCTTTCGGCTTTTCGGCAAACAAAAATCCACAAGTCGGTATCCGGTGTTTCAGCGGAATGGAGTAGACCGAGAGGGAACGGTCTTCCATGATCAGTGAATGGCTGTGAGTATCTATATGATTGAAGCGGACTTCATAAGGCATTCCTTTGCAAAAGGTATCGAGCACAGGACGCATATAGTTTTCGATCTCTTTCGGGGCATGGATAACCAGGTCGCCGGTACGTCCCAGCATACCGAGAGTAGAGAGCAGGCCGGGCAAACCGAAACAGTGGTCGCCGTGCAGATGGGAGATGAATATATGGTTCAGGCGGCTGAATTTGATACGCATATTACGCATCTGCACCTGGGTGCCTTCGCCACAGTCTATCATATATAATTTATCCCTTAAATCTACCACCTGTGAAGTTGCCAGATGCCGCGTGGTCGGTAACGCTGAACCGCATCCTAAAATGTTTAAGTTAAAATCAGCCATAGAGGAATACCTTGGATATTTGTTTGCAAAGATAATACAAAAGCATCTGTGTTCTGTGAAAAATAGCAAAAAATGCAGCTTGATTGTTCGTAGGATGAGTTGGATTACATATATTTGTTTGCTGTCCTAATGGAAGCAAAATATTGTAAGCGAAAAGACTTAAGATATTTTATTCTAAGCCTTAACTAACTTTTTCTTTTTGTTTAAAACGGTTAAATGTAGAAACGGCCAAGCGTGAGCTTCGCCGTTTCCTTTGTTTTATGGGGCCTGTTTCTTGCAGGGGGCGGTTCGCGAACCGCCCGTACGGATGCCGTGTCTTTTAGTAGGTGTGCCCGTCTTTTTGCTCCATTTCTTCTGCATCGATCTTATGCAGGTCGAGCGAGCGCCAGGCATAAAAGATATAGGCCAGGACGAATGGAACGAGGATAGATACGTAACTCATCACTTTCAATGTAAATAGGCTTGACGAACTGTTCTGGATTGTCAACGAACTTTGCAGGTCGGTGATGGACGGATAATAAGCCGTGTTGTTCCATCCGGCACAAAGTAGCAACGCCAATACGGTAAGTACTGTTCCTGTTCCTGCAAACCAGATGCCTTTCCGCCATGTCTGCGACAGGATTGTTTTGATAATACCGAACAATACAAGTACA
>NZ_CAJJWO010000105.1 GCF_905196875.1 uncultured Parabacteroides sp.
CTGTAAGGTTGTTTCCGCAATATTATGCATTGCCTCTTTGGTAAAGAAGGCCTGATGAGAAGTCACGATCACGTTATTGAAAGAGAGCAAACGTGCCAGTACATCGTCATCAATAATTTTGTCGGATTTATCTTCGTAGAAGTAGTCACCTTCTTCTTCATACACATCCAGTCCGGCTGCCGAAATCTTCTTTTCTTTTAGCCCCTCTATCAGTGCATTGGTATGGATCAGCTGACCACGTCCGGTATTAATGATCATCACGCCGTCTTTCATTTTATCGATCGATTGGTCGTTGATCAGATAACGGGTTTCTTCCGTCAGCGGGCAATGCAATGAAATTATATCTGATCTATGATATAATTCATCCAATGTTGTATACATGATCCCTTCTTCTTCTGCGAATTTATAGTCAGGATATAGGTCATAAGCAAGAATATGCATACCGAATCCTTTCAATATTTTAATCAGTATCTTAGCGATCTTTCCTGTTCCGATAATACCGATCGTTTTCCCGTGCATGTCGAATCCCATCATTCCGTTCAGAGAAAAATTGCCATCGCGGGTACGCCAGTAAGCACGATGTATCTTACGGTTTAACGAAAGCATTAATGCCAGCGAATATTCGGCAACTGCATACGGTGAATAAGCCGGGACACGTACTACCGGAAGTTTTCCTTTAGCCGCAGCCAGGTCTACATTATTAAAACCGGCACAACGCAAAGCCAACAGTTTAACTCCGTTTTCTGCCATTGCATCGATAACGGCCGCATCAGCCGTATCGTTCACGAAGATACAAACCACATCAGCCTCTTTCGTCAGAACAACATTATTAGGGTTAAGATGTCCTTTAAAATATTTAATATCGTAGTTAAAATGCTCATTTACTTTATCGAAAGAAGCTATATCATAAGGTTTAGCTCCAAAAAATGCAATCTTGTATGACATACTCGTTTTATTTGTTTTTATTAAAACAGAATAAAGAGGTAGAATGTTGAAGAAAAGCGTTGGTATATTTAATAAATACATCTACTTTTACTCCCGTTTTAAACAAGAAGAATATATGCATCAACCTGTTAGGAAAGTAATTGCAACAGGTGTCATTCTTTTAACGGCTTTGGTTCTGCTTTTGTTTTCCGTACGGAATATATTCGTTCGGCAATACATTGGTCATAAACTGGAGAAGTTGGAAAAGGCACGCCGGATATCTATTCATTATGACGATATTAAGATGATTGGTCTGAGCGGTATACAGATCGAAGGGGTGTCTGTGATCCCGCAGGATGCAGATACTTTTTTACAAAGCCATTCTTTCCGGTTAAAGCTGGACTGTTCTTCTCTTCTTCTTTTAAAAATTTCTGTAAAGAGTATTGAAGCCGATGTAGTGAACATATCCTTTATTAAAAAGGATACAACTTCTAATTTTGATTTCCTGTATCATACTGCCACCTCCCAAGATGTTACAATCCGTACCGAAACAGAACAGAATTTTGCGCGAAAGACAAGCCGACTGTTTAGTCTGCTCTTCAAATTACTGCCAGACAATGCGACTTTACGTAATCTAAGTGTTTCTTATCTGAATAAAGGGGATGAACTCCTGATCGAAATTCCTTCGCTGGTCATTAAAGATAGTCGTTTCACCACCGGAATACGAAGTACGGAGAATGGAGTACAAAGCGAATGGGTCTGCGAGGGTGCGTTACAGGACAGGGAAAAAAAGATTGAAGCCCGGTTACATGCCAAAGAAAATACGAAGATTACCCTCCCCTTTTTGAATTACCGCTGGGGAGCACAGATACAGTTCGATACATTGGCGTTCAAACTGGAGGAACTATTGCAAAAGAACGATTTACATGCTGTCCGGGGGCAGGCACATATCAGTGGGCTGACACTTCATCAACGACGTATTTCTCCCGACACGGTTTTACTGGATCGGGGAACTTTCGATTGCCAGGTGAATATCGGTAAGAACTATCTGGAGTTGGATAGTGTCTCCCGGATAAACTTTAACCAATTGGATTTCCACCCTTATCTAAAAGCAGAGAAAGGTTCCAATTGGCATATAACCGCCTCAGTAAATAAACAAGATTTCCCCGCGAATGATTTGTTTGTCTCTTTACCTAAAGGGTTGTTCAATAATCTGGAAGGATTGAAGGCCAGTGGAACATTATCTTACCACTTTCTATTAGATGTCGACTTTTCTTCATTGGATAGCTTGCAACTGGAATCATTGCTCACTGCTCGTAATTTCCAGATCACTCAATATGGGAATACCGATCTACGCAAGATGAACGAACCCTTCGAATATACAGTTTATGAGAATGATGAACCCGTACGCACATTCGAGATAGGTGAAGGCAATCCTTCTTTCCGCCCTTTCCCTATGGTATCACGTTATTTGCCCCTGGCCATTATGCAAAGTGAAGATGCAGGCTTCTTTTATCATAATGGTTTTATCCCGAGTGCGATTCGCGAGTCTCTGATACTGGACCTGAAAGAGCGACGTTTTGCCCGGGGTGGAAGTACGTTAAGTATGCAGTTGGTAAAGAATGTCTTTCTGAGCCGTAACAAGACAATTGCCCGTAAGCTGGAAGAAATACTGATTGTCTGGCTCATAGAGAGTAACCATCTTACTTCCAAGGAACGAATGTTTGAGGTTTACCTGAATATTGTAGAATGGGGACCGTTTGTTTATGGTGCGGCCGAGGCTTCGCATTTTTACTTTGCCAAAGAGCCATCAGCTTTGACTTTAGGAGAATGTATCTTTCTTGCCAGTATTATACCAAAACCGAAACATGTCCGCTACTGCTTTGACGGCTTACTACTGAAACCTTATTATACGGAGTTTTACCAGGTGATACTTAGCCGCCTGATTGATCGCGGATTAATAACACCCGAAGAGGCTGAAGGTATACGGCCGGAAGATCTAAAAATAACAGGTCCTGCTAAATATTACTTAGCAGGACCTGATAATGATCAGACAAATTAATAACTTAAAATGTTATTCTTTTGGTTGTTGTTTGTCGTTTTTATGTTTACGTTCTTTTCTTTCCACCCACCAGAGATAAGATAATGCAGTAATAGCCATTCCCAATACGCATATATATACATAGATATTCATACTATACCTCCTTCTTTTTTGAATTTTATAGCCACAAGGTTTTAATAAGTCAAACATGGCACCGAAGATAAAGATTGTTCACGAATAAACAAATGAAAACGAACTTTTATTATCCAAAGTCTATAACAACTTTCGTTCCCTTGTTCACTTCAGATTTTATGTCTACTTCGGCTCCATAAGAATTCAAAATGCGTAGCGATAAACTCAGTCCGATACCATGCCCGGCAAACTCGCGGGTATTGGATGCACGGTAGAATGGCTGATAAACACGTTTCATTTCTTCAGAAGGAATACCAATACCTGAATCTTCTATGGTCAGGGTGGAACCTTTCAAACGCATTTCCACAGGCTTCTCGCCGGAATATTTACAAGCATTGTTCAGAATATTGCCGATAGCAATCTTTAGCAGGTGGGGATTCGCTTCCAGGCAATAGGCAAAGGTATCGGTCGTAAAACGAACTCGGTTACCGACAAACTGCATCAGGAAATCTGCCAGCATAATATTTTCGGTGGCATTCTTTAATATCTCTTTGTCGCCATGAGAAAGGAAAAGAAGATGTTTCATCAACTGGATGATCCGTTTTGTTTCCGAAGCGATACGTTGTAAAGCAGCTTGGTATTCAGCAGGTGTACGTTCTTTCAATAAGCTGATTTCGCACTCTCCCTGTATAGCGGTAAGCGGATTGTTCAATTCGTGCGAGGCGTTACTGATAAAAGACTTTTCACTCTGGTAAGCAGCGTCGATACGGTCTACCATTCGGGTGGCATATAGCTTACCGACAAAATAGATCAGTACGGCACTGATAACGATCAGGGCAAGCAACAGCCAGCCAATGCGTTGCTGGATATCGCCTCCATATTGATTATTCGAGATCACCAGTACAATAAAGTTACCCTCGTTATCCGGATAGTAAAGAGCGGCGCCTACTTTCTCTTTTTCATGGAAAGTAATTACTTCACCGGAATAGAGCCGGGTTATTTCCTTTTCGGTCATATAGTTTGACAGCGCCGTGTGCGACTCGGTTATACTGTCGGCATTCAACAGTATCTCGGTAGCTACCGGCAAAGTATCTTCATACCGTTTTTGTATGCGGGCATAACTTTCCTCGTCCACTTCATCCTTCTCCCAATGCTTCTCAGCGGTAGCATAAGCCTTTTCCGTCAGATAAGAATAATACAGGCGGCTGATATAACTGGTGGCAATGAAATAGAAAGCGATCGTGACAAAAGCAATGACACCGACCGTTATCGCCGTATAAAAGAATGCAATCTTGTTTCCTGTTTTCATGCTTCCATCATATAGCCCACACCGACAACGGTACGGATCAGTTTATGGTCGAAATCCTTGTCTATTTTAGTTCGGAGATAATTAACATATACATCTACTACATTCGTATTGGTGTCGAAGTCTTTATCCCAAACATGCTTCAGCAAGGTCAGACGATTCAGAGCCGTTCCCTGGTTCAGGATAAAATATTCCAGCAGGCGATACTCCTTTACGGTCAGGTCTATAGCCTTTTCTCCTCGTATCGCTCGATGGCCGGTCGGATCAAGACTCAAGTCGCCACATTGCAAAGAAGTGGTGGTTGTTTCAACTCCCGATCGACGTAAAAGAGCCTTTATGCGTGCCTCCAGTTCCTGAAAGCTGAAAGGCTTGACAAGATAGTCGTCAGCCCCTGCATCGAGGCCGCTGACGATATCGTCGGTAGTTCCTAAAGCTGTCAGCATAACGACTGGCGATTGATATCCATATAGTTGCCGATATTGGCGGCATAGCTGTAAACCGTTCATTTTAGGCATGATGATATCCAGGATGAGAAGCTGGAAGTTTTCCTTTTGCAACAACTCCCAGCCGGCTACACCATCGTAAGCGACACTTACTTCGTGACCGAATTCCTGTAGTCCTCTCTCAATGAAAGAGGCGATATTCACTTCATCTTCTACCAATAATATTTTTGCCATCTGATATCTTGTTTACTTAGGAGCACAAATATAAGCAAATTTACAACCTCCGTTGTATTAACTTTCCGTCTTTATCATACAGCATCCGGCTGTAAAAAGCTTCTACCATCAGCGGGAAGACAAAGAGGGTGAAGAAGGTAGCCCCTATCAGTCCCCCAATGATAACGATAGCAAGCGGACGCTGGCTTTCGGAACCTATACCATGACTGAGTGCAGCCGGCATCAAACCGATAGCCGCCATCGAAGCCGTCATCAGTACAGAACGGACACGGTCTTTCACGCTAAGCTTAACCGCATCGGGCAAAGGCGTTCGTGCTTTCAAATTCCCTTTAATATCAGAAATCATGATAACCCCGTTCTGGATACAGATACCGAATAAGGCGATAAAACCGATCCCAGCGGATATAGAGAAGTTAAAGCGGGTAATCAGAAGAGCTATGATCCCTCCTACCGCTGCATAAGGCACATTCAATAAAACCAATCCGGCATCACGGGCATTCCCGAACAAGACGAACAGGATAACGAAGATAATAGCAATGCTGACAGGCACCACCTGTGCCAATCGTTTAGTGGCACGTTGCTGGTTTTCAAAGTCTCCTGTCCACTTCAATGTGTAGCCGTCGGACAGTCTCACTTGTTTGTTCACCTTCTGCTGAGCTTCGGCTACGGCTGTCCCCATATCACGTCCGCGAACGGAGAATTTCACGGCGCAGAAACGGGCATGATTATCGCGGTAGATAATCAGCGGGCCGGTAATCGTACGGATATCGGCCAGTTCTTTGATCGGCACCATTGTGCCGTCGCGGGCAGGGACAAGTATCTTTCCGATCTCATTTTCACTCCGTCGGAAGGAAGATTCATAACGAACCATGATATTGAACTTCCGTTCATCTTCATAAAGTAAAGAGGCACTTTTACCACCTATCGCCATCTCGATGATAGATTGTACATCTTCCTTGGCAACCCCATAACGTGCCAAACGCGATTCGTCGAGCTCGATACGCAGCTCCGGTTGTCCGATATTACGGATTACCCCGAGGTCTTCTATACCCTCGACGGTTTGAAGTACTTTGTAGACTTCGACGGCTTTCTTTTCCGATTCGTAAAGGTCTTTACCAAAAACCTTTACGGCAATAGACCCCTTTACACCACTTGCCGCTTCTTCCACATTATCGGTAATTGGCTGGGAAAAGTTAAAGTCGACGCCCGGATAGATAGCCAGGTTTCCTTCCATCTTTTCAATCAACTGAGCCTTGGTCAGCTTACTTTCCCATTTTTTTTCAGGATAGATATCCACATGAAATTCGATGTTGTAGAAGCCGGTAGCGTCCGTACCGTCGTTGGGCCGTCCCGTCTGCGAAAGAACCTGACGAACTTCCGGATAGGAAGCTAAGCTGCGGCGCATCAGATTCGCCAGTTTTACGGATTCGTCGAGCGATATACTTTGTGGTAAGGTAGCACGGATATAGATAGAACCCTCATTTAATTGGGGAAGAAACTCTGTACCCAGCAACGTAAAGCTCCATAGACCGACAGCGGCAACCAGGGAAGCAATACCGATCGTCGTTTTCTTATGGGCATGGCAACGGTCAAATATAGAAACGGATACCCGGTTTACCCACGACAGGAACGGGTTATGTTTTTCGCGTACATTCTTCTTCAATAACATCGACGAAAGTACCGGAACCAGTGTCAGGGTAAAGATCAACGCTCCTAACAACGCAAATCCCAGCGTATAAGCTAACGGGCTGAACATCTTTCCTTCCACCTTCTGAAAAGCAAAAATAGGAACCAGCGCCGTAATAATGATCAGCTTGGAAAAGAACACCGCCTTAGCACGGTCTTTTGCTGTATGGCGGATCAGCCCCATCTTACTCATCACATTGAAAGCCGGCATACCTACTTCGCGTGCCTTCTTGTCGAGTGCGACGAAAAGCCCCTCCACCATGACGACTGCCCCATCGATAATGATACCGAAGTCGATGGCGCCCATCGAAAGCAGGTTGGCACTCATACCCATTGCCCGGAGGCAGATAAAGGCAAAGAGCAGCGCCAACGGGATAATAATGGATACGATCACCGTCGTACGCCAGTCTGCCATAAAAATCAACACAATGAAAGTTACTAATAAGATACCTTCGATCAGATTATGTGTTACCGTACGCACAGCCAGATCGACCAGGTCTTCCCGATCGTAGAATGCGACTATCTTCACATCTTCCGGAAGGGCATTCTCCTGAATATCGGCTATCTTTTCTTTCAGGGCGGCAATAACCTCTCCGGGATTTTCTCCCTTTCGCATAACAACAATTCCCTGAACGACATCATCTTCATCCATACGCCCCACCTGTCCCAGACGCGGCAGGCTTGATTCACTTACGGTAGCCAGATGTTTTACCAGGATCGGCGTACCGTTGATATTCTTGACAACGATATTCTCTATTTCTTTCGTATCGTTGATCAGGCCGATACCTCGTACCACATAGGCCTGTGAACTTTTGGTAATCACATCGCCCCCTACATTAATATTACTCTTGGCAATAGCATCATAGAGTTCGAGTGTCGTTACATTATAATTAATCAGCTGGTTCGGGTTAACGCTTACTTCGAATGTCTTCACTTCGCCGCCGAAACTCACAATATCGGCTACTCCCGGAACGGCACGCAGTTTACGTTCGATCACCCAGTCCTGAAAGGTCTTCAGCTCGCGGACAGAACGCTTATCGCTTCGCAAGGTATAACGGAATATCTCGCCCGTAGGCCCGTACTGAGGTTGAACTTCCGGTGTAACACCTTCGGGTAAATCAGCGTCATTCAACAGGTTATACACCTGCTGACGGGCATAAAAGTCGTCGGCATCATCATCAAACATCACGTTGATCACCGAGAGACCGAACAAAGTGGTACTACGAATGTCCGTCTTTTTCTGTACCGGATTCATAGCTATTTCGATAGGGATCGTGATAAACTTCTCTATCTCTTCCGCACTACGTCCCGGCCATTGGGTTATGATTGTCACCTTCGTGTTGGTAACATCGGGGAAGGCGTCGACAGGGGTATGAACAAAGCTGACAGCGCCGGCGATAATGGCAATGACGGTGCAGAAGAAAATAAAGAATTTATTCTTTAATGAGAAGGCTATTATATTGTCTATGAATTTATGCATCGTTCCGTTACTTTAAAGCGTTATAAACCAAAAGAGCATTCTTGTCGATAATACGATCGCCTTCCTTCAGGCCTGACTGCAGGTAGCAGTTTTTCTCTGTTTGCTTGAATACGGTTACTTCACAGGTATGCAGTTCGTTATTTTCGTCGACGCACACTACATAATGCCGTCCGTTCTCAAAAATAACAGCTCGGGCATCTACGCAAGGCATTATTTCACCTTCCTGGTTACTTTGCACATAAACGTTGGTAAACATAGCCGGTTTAAGCATATAATCATCATTCTTCAGTTTCACACGTATACTCATGGTCTTACTTTCGTCGTTCAGAATATTATACACCTTGTCTATCGTTCCTGTAAACTCCTTATCCCTGTATGCCAGTGTAGTGATACGTACCGGAGCACCTTCACGAACCTTGCTGATATCACTCTCGTACACATCGGCCATCACCCATACATTGTCGAGGCCGGAGATCGTGAAGAGTTCTTCGGTTTGGTCGGAACGTATCTGCATGTTACGGCTTACATTTTTGTCGATGACAAAGCCGGAAACTGGGGCTTTTATCTCATAAACGGAATTTCCTGTGATATGATAGATGGAATACACCTCTCCGATCCGTTTCTGTTCGGCCAGTGCATTACTCACCTCCTGCTCTGCCTGAAGCATATCGCGCTCGGAAGCCATTCCGCTTTTCAACATGTCCCGTGTAGCGTCGAGGTTACGGTTTGCCAGGATCAGTTGCTGCTCCGCCTCCTTCCGTTGCTTTTCATAATCGGCAACCTCGGAACTACGGATCACAGCAAGTATATCGCCTTTCTTTACATAATCGCCCACTTCTACGTTTACTTCCGACACATTACCTCCGAAAATAGGATACACATTCGCCACCTGTTCGGGGTTGAAGCTGACACGGCCATTCAGGATCAGTTCGTTGTTGAGAGGGATTTCGTGTACCGTTTCTACCGATACGACTTTCAGCAGGCTGTCAGTCAATATGAGAGGGGCCGTGCCATCTTCTTGTCCGGTGGTTTTACTGCCGCATGCCACTAGCAGTGGAAGTAAGAGCGCTAATACTATACAATTCTTATTTTTCATATATTTACTTCTTGTTATTCATTAATAATTAAATACATCGCTACCTGTCACGGTATTGATCTCTTCCATGGCGAGGAATACGTCTTTCTGTGTCTGGTATAACTGCAGGCAAGTTTCTTTATAAGCCTGATAGTAATCGATAAATTCAAGCAGGCTGATATTACGTTTGCGGTAATTACTGTTTACTCCGTCGATGATCGTTTCGAAATCGCGTTCCAGTTCGTAATTCGATGTATTATACAACTTCACGGTCTTTTCCAGACGGGCATAGCTGGTGAAGAGTTCCTTCTCCGCCTGCTTCCGTGCAAGTTCCTCTCTATTGGTATTTTGCAGGACGGAAAGACGGGCCGATTTGATATTTCCCTGGTTACGGTTGAATATCGGAACCGATACACTCAGGCCGATCGCAAAGTAATTATCGCAGAAGTTACCTGCCCGGTCGTAAGAACCTTTCAAGCTGACTTCGGGAAAGGTGAGCGATTTTTGGAGACTAACATTGGCACGTGACACTTGTATATTAGTATGTGCCATCTTTATATCAGGACGTTCAGCCAGACGATTGTTCAGTTCTATAAAAGGGATGGAGGCAATATCGACCTGGTTCAATACAGATTCATCGAAAACAGGTTCGAAAGACTCGGAGGCATTCAGGCCCAACAGGAGTTTCATATCGCCTTGCAGGGAGATCAATTGATTGGATGCTTCGTTCCTCTCCTGCTGCAAGGATAACAGAAGAGCCTGTATCCTCGACTTTTCCAGTAACGAGATATTCCCTTTCGCATTCTGTTCTTTCATTACTTCCAGCAATTGTTGCAGGTAAACGATCTCTTTATCGTAGACGGAAAGTGACTTCCCGGTGTAGTATAGTTCGATAAATTTGCTGTTAAGCTCGCTACGCAGCGTCCGTAGAACTTCTTCAAATTGATAGACTGCCATTTCCTTGTTCAGCTTCTCCACACGAACACGTTTGTTGCGTTGCCCGGCAATATAGATAAGTTGTTCAACTTCGACAACAGCCTCTCCTTCCCGTCCCATATCAAAATATTTGCCGTTCAGACGGTTATAAACATTCTGTTCAAGTGAGATAACAGGGTTCTCAAAGAGACGTGCCTGAATGACTTCGGCTTCGGCCATATCGATATTGTAACGTTCGGCAATCAGTTCCAGATTGCAGGTGGTGAAACGTTGTCCGGCTTCCTGCAAATTAAGTTTTATCGTCTGGTCTTCAGCTCGCATATTAAAGGTAAATACCTGTAAGATAAATGATAGGAGAATGACTCGTTTGTTCATTTGCTTCTGTTTTTTTGGAAGCAAAGGTATAAGGAGGGGGCTGTTTTGGCCTTGTGTATCCGATTAGAATATTCTTAAGTGAAATTAGATTTTGATTAGAAGGTTGTCAGCGACCTATTTTCATGCGGTAAGGAGGAGTGGGTTGTAAATGGTCGGTATCGAGATAGGGAGGACATTTAGGGTAAATTAGATCTAAATAACGCAGATCGATCGCACAAGGAACCTCTTCCAGACGGACACGGGCAATTCCTTTTTTCTTAAATCCCAGCAATCGGGCAGCACTGGCAGACACATCGATAATTCTACCTTTACGATGCGGACCGCGATCGGTGACACATACGATAACGCTTTTCATATTATCGAGGTTGGTGATGCGAAGGAAAGTACCGAAAGGATATGTGCGGTGGGCAGCTACCAGTTCGTCTTTGTCATGAACACGGCCACTGGACGATTTCCGGCCGTGGAAACGTTCGTGATAATAAGAAGCAAGCCCTTCCTCTTGCCCCCACGTACCCCCTACGCTTTGTAAAGCGATGAAAAGGAGCATTATATGGGACAGGCGGAAGGGCATGTGCAAATATAATAACTAATTTGTATTTATTGGAGAAGTTTTCCGTCATATTCGCCGGTCAGCGTATTCAGGAAGGCTACTATTTTAGCAGTTTCCGTATCTGAAATATGGCGTCCGATCTGGAATTCATGCATTACCTGGATAGCATCCTCGATGGTAGTGATTGTTCCGTCATGCATATACGGCGGAGTGATCATTACGTTACGCAGCGTCGGCGTTTTGAACTTATGACGATCGGCCTCATTCTTTGTTACAGACCAGCGTCCGTTGTCACCATCTGTCAAACCGGTACCACGGTAATCGAAATAGTTATCTTTGATACCCATATATTCGTACGACTGTCCACCGAGGTTCATACCCACGTGGCAGGTTGCACATTTGTTATCTTTAAATAACTGGTAACCTTCCAGTTCTTCAGCAGTAAGCGCATTCTTATCACCTCTCAGGTAATTGTCGAAACGGCTCGGGGTAAGCAATGTCTTTTCAAATTCGGCAATAGCCTCCGTTACGGTCGATTCGGTAAAACCTTCCGGGAATACTTCCAGAAAACGTTTGCTGAGCTCCTTATCGTCTGCCAACTTAGCACAGATTTCATCAAATGAAACGCTGCCCATCTCTACCGGATTCAATGGAGGTCCGGCAGCCTGTTCCTTCAGGTCGGCAGCACGTCCGTCCCAGAACTGAACGAAATTAAGCGCAGCATTGTACACCGTCGGGGCATTCACACCACCGAATTGCCCGTGGATACCTTCTGAATATTGTTTGCGATCGACACCACCTGTATTCAGTCCGTGGCAGGTTGCACAAGAGATCGTGTTATCACCCGACAGGCGAGTATCGTGATATAAATCAAAGCCTAAAGCAACTTTTGCCGGATCGGTTGCAATGGAGGCCATCAACGGTTGAACCGGTTCGTTTGCAAACTCTTCGGCAACAGTAGGCGATACATACTTGTTTTTACGAGCTTCTTTCGCCCATGCGATAATAACCGCCTTTTCGTCATCGTTTAGATTTGTACCCCAGTGCATGGTGTAATATTTAGCAGGAGGCATTGAACCGCTAAGTGCGGTGTTCTCCACTTTTGCCAGATCTACTTCGGAAACAGCTTGTCCGTTGTCAAGGGCCGTAAGCATAGCGGTAAGGTCCAGATAATGTGTACCTTCTTTCATATCAGCCTGTACGACCGGACCGATAATCGGGAGTTTACCATAGAATGGAATGTTTGCTGTGGCAGAGTGACATTCCAGACATCCGTTGTTACGGATAATAGAGGCTACCTGCTTTGCTTTGTCTCCTTCGAGCTTCTTATACTCATTAGATGAGCACGAAGGCATCGTTAAAGCTAATGTAAGTAGTCCGACAGGAAGTACTGTCATCTTAGTAAGACTAGTGTTGCGCATAATTATTGGTTGATTAAGTTATAATTAATGCAAATGTAGATATATTTATTAAGACATATTCATGAAAGTGATAGGTTTTATTTATCAGAAGATAGTCAAAGTCTATAAAGGTGATGTATGTTGGTATGAATATATTCGAACCAAACGTCAAATCTATAAAACCAAACTTTATACTATCCTGTTTTTTATATAGCTTTGCAGAACTATGTATAACAATTAAAGCAAAAAGAAAATGTTTAAGAACAAAGCTTTGTGGATTACGCTTGCCATTATCGTGGTACTTTTATTTGCCGGTTACTCCTGGGTGAAAGGCACATACAACACAATGGTAACGCAGGATGAAGGAGTAAAAACAGCCTGGAGCCAGGTCGAGAACCAGTATCAACGCCGTATGGATTTGATACCAAACCTGGTAAATACGGTAAAAGGATACGCTACACATGAAAAAGAAACGTTGGAAGGTGTAGTCAGCGCCCGTGCCGAAGCGACCAAGACGACGATCGATCCCTCTAACCTGAATGAAGAGTCGATGAAGAAATTCCAGGCTGCACAGGGCGAACTGAGCAGTGCCCTCTCCCGCCTGATGCTCGTAATAGAACGTTACCCCGACCTGAAAGCCAATCAGAACTTCTCCGAATTGCAGGCGCAGCTGGAGGGTACGGAAAACCGTATCTCAGTGGAACGCAAACGTTTCAATGAAACGGCACAGTCTTATAACACATATATCCGCAGTTTTCCGACTAACGTACTGGCCGGAATGTTCGGTTTCCAGCCTAAAGCCTATTTCAGTGCCGAGAGTGGTGCGGAAAAGGCTCCGAAGGTAGAATTTTAACTCAATAAGTTCAGATAACGAATGAAGAATCTGAATAGAATACCGGTAGGGCGTCGTCTGTCG
>NZ_CAJJWO010000106.1 GCF_905196875.1 uncultured Parabacteroides sp.
AACGTGCTTGCATGGCTTCAGAGTTAGCTTTTACCTGTTCATATTGCTGTTGCGATACCGATTCTTCAGCCAGCAGGTTGGCATATCGCTGATGATCCTGTTCCAGTTGCCACAAGCGGGCTTTCGTTTCGGCTATATTAGCATCCTGTACACTGACGTTGACTTGCGAGGTACGTATGCCGGAGCTTAATATATCGCGCGAAGCACGGGCGTCGAGCAGGGCGGCCTCTGCATCTTTCAGTTTGATGCGGTATTCCCGGTCGTCGAGTATCAATAGCGTATCGCCGGCTTTTACATGCTGGTGCTCGGTGAAGCATACTTTACTGATATAACCCGGAACACGGATATTGATCGGGGTGATATACTGGTCGACAACGGCATCATTGGTTATCTCATAATTTACATACTTCCAGAAATAATTGACTGTCCACGATATTCCGCTAAATGCCAGCAGAATACATACCGTGTTGAGAGTGATGTTCCTTATTTTCAACCGCCTGAGTTGTTTCCTTTTCTTATCTAGTGCAGACATATCGATCTGTTTTTATTCTGATTATAAATTACCGCATGAACGCATCAGCTGGTAATAGCTGTAAATAACCTCCGTCCTTGCATTTGTCAGTTGCAGGTCGGCTTCCAGCCGGATACTGCTTGCATCCAGGAGGTCGGTCAGGATAGAGAGTTGGTTCAGATACCGGTTCCGTACGATCCGGTAATTCTCTTCGGCCTGCCGGACGGAGAGGAGCAACGCCTGCACCCGGTCGAGTGCCTCATGATGTTTGATCCAGGCACTTTTCACGTTAACACGAATATCCTGCATGATCTGTTCCTCCCGGTTCTTCTGAATATTGACATATTGTTTTACTTCATGCATCTTATGTTTATTCTGATACAACGAAGAAAGGTTGTAAGACAGACTGAGCGCGACATTCCAGTTGTTGGAAAACATATCTTCCATCGTAGTACTCAAAGGGCGTGCCAGCGTATTGGCTGCGCGGATGGAGAGCGTAGGAAGATAATCGGCTCTGGCCAGTCGGATATCATTCTGTGCCAGTCGGGTATTATATCGGGCGATTTGCAACTCAGGGTAGTTCTCATAAGCTTGCCGTACATACTCTTCGTAACTTTGCAGCGAGATAGCCGTATAGAGCAGGGTTGTATCCGGTTGAAGGAGCAACGTTTCATCCAGTCCGAGTATGACATCCATTTGCTGGGAGACGATGGCGATATTGTTGTCTGCCTCCCGATAGGCCAGTTGATCGTTGGTCAGTTGCAGTTCGCTGCGCAACTCGTCATTACGGGTGACGATCCCTTCCTTCTTCAAGCGCCGAATATCATCCAACCGGCGTGTCGACTCTTCCACATTCCGGGCAAATACATCCTTTTGTTTATACAAGCTGAAAAGATCCATATACCGACTGAGCAGAAGTAGCTTTATCTCGGCTTCATTATTGGTCGAGTTTAAAGCTGCGATCTGTTTTTCCAACGAGGAACGTTCTATCGTATAATGTATTTTTCCTCCCCGGTAGATTGGTTGCGTAACTTCTACATTATAATTATGTGACCAATCCGGCATATCCGGATGTACGGGTTGCGAGAGTCCTTTCCGGAAGACGGTAGGCTGTCCGATATATCCCGTAGTTGCCCCGATATGTATATCCGGCAACCTGGATGTCTGTGCTGTCTTTTCCTTGTCGGCAGCGATCACCTCCTGCATGCGGGTGGCTTTCAGTTGCAGACTATTCTCTGTGCCCAGCCGGAACAGTTCGTCGAGGGTAAGAGAATAAGCCTGTTGGGAACGGGTCGCAACAGGCTTCAGAATAAACAGTAACAATAATAAACTATATCTTATCAAATATCTCATTCAGCTTCATCAATTGTTTCATACAAGATTCCATGTGACGGGGATTCATTCGTTCGCCCACCTGGTCATACATATCTTTCAACATCGATTTTATGCGTCTGGCCATTTCTTCTCCTTCGGGAGTAAGGAAGATCAGTTTATTCCTCCGGTCGTTGGAGTCTTCCTGCCGGATCACCCAGTTTTTCTTTTCCAGATTATTGATCAGGTTGGTCAGGCAGGCTTTGTCTTTAGCCGTCTTTTCAGCCAGTGTTTGTTGGCTGACTCCCTGCTCTTTCCACAGGCAGTGCATGACTTGCAGCATTTCGAAAGTCATATCGATATTATTCTGCTTGAGCAACCGTTGGATCGTTTGCCGGAAAGTCATTCGTGTTTTTAGAACCAAAAGGTTGAGTTCGTGGGCTAATTCACCATTTGCTGTCATACTTGTTCTCTTTGTTGGTGCAAAGGTATGTATATCTTTCGATATTAGTTTAATGTTTGACTATTTATTTTATATGAAGGCCGGAAAACAAAGACTATTTGATGACGTTTCCGGATCAGACCACAGATAGTCATCACTACTCGCGCAGGGAATAAAAAATAGCCGCGCAGGAAATTACAGCTACCTGCACGGCCAATTACGACTGCTATAAACAGATGATTTACTATTCTTTATTATAAGGGGTATTCCTCAAACGCATACAACATTGTCGACAAATACCGTTCCCCCGTATCGGGCAGCAGTGCGACGATTGTCTTGCCTGCATTCTCCGGCAGTTCGGCCAGCTTCAACGCGGCATATACTGCTGCACCGGAAGATATACCGACCAGCAGGCCTTCGGTCTGTGCCAACTCGCGGCTGGTGCGGATGGCATCGTCGTTTTCTACCTGTATGATTTCATCCACAAACTTGCCATTATAGGTTTTAGGGATGAAGCCGGCACCAATACCCTGTATCTTGTGTGGGCCGGGTTTGCCTCCCGAGAGGACAGGGGAGTCGCTGGGCTCTACGGCTACTATCTTTACGTTAGGGTTGTGGCTTTTCAAACCTTCGCCAACTCCGCTAATAGTACCGCCCGTACCTACACCGGCAACGAAGATATCGACTTTGCCATCCGTATCGCGCCAGATTTCCTGTGCCGTTGTCTTTACGTGCATGGCAGGGTTTGCCGGATTTTCGAATTGTTGCAGGATAACAGATCCCGGTGTTTCATCGCGCAGGGCTTCCGCTTTGGCGATAGCGCCTTTCATGCCGTCGGCTCCGGGGGTGAGGACGAGGTGTGCACCGAGCGCTTTCAGCAGGTTACGGCGTTCGAGGCTCATGGTTTCCGGCATGGTCAGTATAAGTTTATATCCTTTGGCGGCAGAAACGAAAGCCAGTCCGACGCCGGTATTACCGCTGGTGGGTTCAATAATGGTGGCTCCCGGTTTCAGGATACCTTTTTCCTCTGCATCCTCGATCATTGCCAGGGCAATGCGGTCTTTTACGCTGCCTGCCGGGTTGAAGTATTCCAGCTTTCCGATCAGTTTAGCTTTTAAACTTTTGCTTGCATTGAAATTCGAGAACTCCAACAGAGGAGTATTACCCACTAAGTCAGTCAGTTTTTTTGCTACGTTTGCCATAATCTTTCTAATTTTAGTTGTTCTTTATTTATACAACAAAGATAAGCATTGAATTGGTTGCCGGACATACCATAAAGAGGGTATATTTTATTTTTGTTTATTAACGATAAAAATAATTCTCTTATCTTTGTACTATTCTGAATGTAACAGATGGAAGAGAACGAACTTATTTTATTACTAAAACAGAGTAGCAAGGAGGCTTTCACGACTTTATATAAAAAGTACTGGAAGCAGGTCTACAATTTCAGCCGGCTTTACCTGACCAGTCAGGAGGTAGCCGAAGAAGTTGTACAGGAGGTTTTCATAAAGGTTTGGGAATCCCGCGACTTTGTACGTGAGGAGGACAATTTTAAGGGCCTGTTATTTATCATCACCCGCAACCTTATCTTTAACATGCATCGCAAAAACGTGAATGAAGACTTCTATAAGATAACCGTCCTTTCCGCCATGGAAAGTTCGTACGATATTGAAGAAGAGATAGAAGCGAAGAACCTGAGCGAATATATCGATATGCTGATAGCCGAACTGCCGCCACGTCGTCGAGAAATATTTAATCTGAGCCGGAAAGAGAACAAAGGTTACAAGGAAATAGCCATTCTGCTGAATATATCGGAAAAGACCGTTGAAAATCAAATTAGCGAGGCTCTTAAGTATCTTAGGAAAAATATCGTTTTACTGTCTCTGTTCGTATAGAACAATACCGTCCCCTTTTTATTTTCTGAAAAAAAAATTGCGACCGGATAGGGGGGACCCGTCTGTTCGCGTGTATTTATTATAAAGTGAGTAATAGAAATGGACCACAACGATACAAAATATATATTGAAAAAACTGATGCAGGACGCATTGGCCGAAGAGGAACGGGCTGCTCTGAGCGACCGGAAGGCAGTGAAGCAGCAAATGCTCGGCCAATGGGAAAATGCGCCTGACGCAGTCAGCTCCGACCGGGTAGATGGACGACAGATCTGGTACCAGATCTGTCAGAGGCTTTGGAATAAAGCCTCTGACAGAAGATATCTATATTATAAAATATATAGTATAGCGGCCTCTTTGCTGTTACTGCTGGCGGTAGGAAGTATGGCCTATCTGGTTGGCAGTAAGGAAGAAGTCCCGGTATATATTGTAACTTCCGGTATCCAGAATATGCAGTCGGTCTCTTTGCCTGACGGAACAGTTGTTCAACTGGGGCCAGGCAGCAAGCTGACATATCCGGCCGTCTTTACTGGAGAGACGCGTGAAATATATCTGAACGGACAAGCCTTTTTCGATGTCTATAAGAATCCCGCCAAATCATTTATTGTACACACTTCCAATATGCGTGTAGAAGCCCTCGGTACGGCCTTCGAAATTTTCGATTATGAAATAGAAAACAAGTCGGAAACCGTTCTGCTCAACGGCATGGTTAAAATAGGACTGAACCGTTCGGAAGGAGATACAGAAGAATTCGTCCTGTCTCCGAACGAAAAGATCGTGCATGATAAACGAACCGACTCGACCTGTATCTCCGGAGTCGATGCCGATAAATATACTGCCTGGCGGAAACAAAAAATACTCAGCTTCGAGAATGAGAAACTATCGATGATCATCCCGCGCCTCGAACAATGGTACGGACGTAAAGTGATGTGCCAGCAGGATCTGGCGGACAAATACCGTTTTACGTTTAAAGTAAGAGATGAATCATTGGAGCGTATATTATTTATAATGGGAGAATCTTCTCCGCTCGGTTATCAGAAGACCACTAATGGAAATTTTATAATAAAACTCAAGTAATTAATAACTTAAATTGATAGCCTATGGACATATGAAGGGGTTAACCTAAAAAAATTGGAAGATACCTGCAAGTACCTTCCAATCAGTGAGTTTTCGAAAAGAATGTAAGTCTTATAGAGTATAAAGGTTCGACTTGCATTCAGGTATTTATCAAAAACAATACAAAGTTATGAAAAAAAACAATGACAGGGATTGTTGTGTCCCGTTATTTAGAAAAACAATTCGCATTATGAAGATCACAACCTTATTTTCACTCGGTGTGGCCTGTTGTATTTCTGCCTCCACTTATGCGCAGAACTACAAGGTGTCGATTAACAAGAAGAACAGTAGTATTATTGAAATCTTAAAGGATATCGAGAAGAATAGCGAATTCTCGTTCTTCTTTAACGACAATAATGTAAACGTCAACAGGAAAACAAGTGTAAAAGCCAAAAATGCTTCTTTGGAAGAGGTACTGGAACAAGTATTCCATAACACCGGCTATAATTACCAGATAATAGACCGTCAGGTATTGGTAAAAGCAGGCAATCCGGCGGAAACGGTCAATGCCGGCGTAACACAGCAAAACAGGCTGGTTAGCGGTGTTGTTACCGATGCATCGGGAGAGCCGATTATCGGAGCGAATGTTATCATCAAGGGTACTACGACAGGTAGTATTACCGACATCGACGGTAAGTTTATGCTGGACGCTAAGAACGGCGATGTGATCCAGGTTTCTTTCATCGGTTATCTGACGCAGGAAATACCCTATACGGGGCAGGCTACGTTGGCTGTCAGTCTGGTGGAAGATACACAGAAGCTGGAAGAAGTTGTCGTTGTCGGTTACGGTGTACAGAAGAAAGTAAACATGTCGGGCGCAGTAGCTACGGTAGACAGCAAAGTACTGGAAAGTCGCCCTGTGCAGAACGTATCGTCCGCCCTTCAGGGAGTAATGCCCGGTGTGATGGTTACCTCCGGACAAGGACGTCCGGGACAAGACCAGGCTACGATCCGCGTGCGTGGTGTCGGTACGTTGAATACCGCCGACCCGTATATTTTGGTAGACGGTGTCGAAACCGGTACGATGAACTCGGTCGATCCGAACGATATCGAAAGTATCTCCGTATTGAAAGACGCCGCTTCTGCTGCTATCTACGGATCAAAAGCCTCCAACGGGGTTATCCTGATCACGACCAAACGAGGTAAGACCGGCAAACCACGCATCTCTTATAATGGATATGTGGGTGTTCAGAGGCCCACGGAAATGATCGACCGTATGAGTTCCTACGATTATGCCCGCCTTTACAACCAATCCCTGATCGACGAAGGGCTGAACGCCCGTTTCACGGATGAAGTAATCAATTTGTTCAAGAGCGGTACAGATCCTAATTATCCGGATACGGACTGGTACGATGAAGCCTACCGGACAGGTGTGCAGCATACTCACAACGTAAGTATCACAGGCGGTACGGAGACAGCCAAATACATGGGCTCTGTCGGTTACCTGCATCAGTCGGGTATCTTGCCTCACGCCGAAAGACAGCAGTTCAACGGTCGTACCAATATGGATATGAAGCTGAACTCCAGACTCTCGGTTCGCCTGAACCTGGCATACATTAAGAACTACTATAACATTCTGAATTATAGTTCTAAATATCAGTAGTTTGCAAAATAGAAAATCAAAATAGGGAACGGATAAGAAACGACCGAATTACTTTAGCTTGCTGTGTTTTACCACTACTTTAAATAACTCTTGTAGTGCAAAACTAAGGAATAAATTCGATTATCCTTGCATATTAGAAAATAATATTTTAGTTTTGCCAAAAATTAGTCGTTTGACTAAATATGATTATGGAAATATCAGTAGAAGAAAAGATTATAGATGCAGCTCGTGAAGTATTCTTTGAGAAAGGGTATAGCGGTGCTACAATGAGAGATATAGCTTCAAAAGCAGAAGTGAATCTTGCGTTGCTGCATTACTATTATAGAACTAAGGAAAAAATATTCGATATAGTTCTCAATCAAGCATTTGTAACTTTATTTAAACGATTGAATAAGGTTTTTACTTCTGACGTAGATATTTTCCGCAAGATTGAATTAATGGTTGAGAGTTATATTGGCGTTGGTATTAAACATCCCCAACTCCCTGGATTTGTTATCCACGAACTAGAGGTTAATAAGATGTTGGTTCACCCACTTATTTTAAAATATAAGGAAGAACAGAATGCTACTAAGAATTTATCTGTGTTCTATGCTGATGTACAGAATGCTATTGACAACAAGATTATCAAGCCCATAGATATTGATTCTTTGTTTGTTGACATTCTATCATTGTCTTTATTCCCATTTATGGCAAAGAACTTTTTATCAGGAATAGTATTGGACAATAAGAAGTACAACCATTTCATAAGAGAAAGGAGTAAATATGTTAGCAGCTTTATTGTAGATAGCATAAAAGTGTAATTTTTTTTACCACCAATTTAGTCAAATGATTAAATCAAATGTATAACAAATATGAGAATAACAATTATCAATGGAAGCCCACGAAAGAGCGGAGCAACTGCAAAAATCTTAAAAGAAATAAAAAAACGACTAGAAACAAGAGACAATGTATCTATCGCATACTATGATATATCATCGAAACCAATTAAGACCTGTATTGGATGTATGCAATGCTATAACACAGGGGTATGCCACATGAATGATTATGCAGAAGAATTAAATACCGTAATTAGAGATTCCGAAGGATTGATTATTGGGTCACCTACTTACGTTAGCAATATTCCCGGCATACTCAAAAACTATATAGACAGAGGACATTTTGTTGTAGAACAAGCTCTTAAAAATAAATACACTCTTTCCGTAGTAACTTATGAAATTGCAGGAGGTGGTACGGCTCTAAAAACACTCAACAACTTATTTAGATACTCAAGCGGTATTATAACTGGTTCTATTTTGTGCAAATTGAAATTTAACACCAATCCACTTTCTGACCAAATGATAAAACGGATTCATCAAAAAACAGACACTTTCTACAATGCTATAAGAGAGAGGAAGTCAAAACCGATTTTAGATATTATTGTGAACTACATCGCAATACATATGCTGATAAAACCTTTTGTCTTGAAAAATAGAAATAAATATACTTATGTGATTGATAGATGGAAAAGCATAAGAGTTATAAAATGAGGTTAGGTATATTTAGCTCATTTATAATATCGGCAATAGTAATTTGTTCAATGGATACGACAATGAAGATAGAAAATGTTAATAATCCGCTTCTGAAAACTATAAAAAAACAATGGAGTGGAAATATTACCATCAATGGGCGTTTCTACAACGATTCAAACGTTGTTAAGTCACCTGTATGGAGTGTATTAAAATGGAAGCTATGTTCTAATCCTCAAAAATTGGAAAAGAAAAATGATATGTTTAAGTTAGAAGTAATTCCGATTAAGGATTTTAATAGCCAAGAAGATAAAATTATTTGGTTGGGACACTCCTCTTTCTTTATTTCGATTAATGGTATAAGACTAATCACAGACCCTTGTTTCTTTGATTTGCCAACAACAAAACGGAAAGTAGATTTGCCCTGTAATATTAATTCACTTAAAAACATAAACTTTCTTCTTCTGTCTCACGATCATCGTGACCATCTTGATAAAAAAACGATTGAGAAAATAGCTACTAACAATCCTTTGTTAAAAGTTCTTGCCCCTTTGGGAGTAAAGCCTATATTAAAAAATATGGATATACAGGAAGCTGGTTGGTATCAAGAATTTCAAATAAAAGATATTCGGATTATTTTTCTTCCAGCCATGCATTGGGGACGTAGAGGATTGAATGATTATAATAAAACACTGTGGGGCAGCTTCTTAATTGTAGCAGAGGGTAAAAAGATATTTTTTGCCGGTGATAGTGCATACAATAAGGCGATGTTTGAAGATATACACGCATTATTTGGGAACATAGATATTTGTCTGTTACCTATTGGCGCATATTCTCCACAATGGTTGATGGCACGAGAACATATGAATCCAGAGGAAGCATTTACAGCCTTTCATCATTTAGGTGGAAAACTCTTTATACCAATGCACTACGGAACTTATGATTTGACGGATGAACCCATGAGTGAACCAATTGCAAGATTGAAAACCATTGCTTTGAGTTATAATCAAATCGAGCAAATTATGGAATTGCCAGTCGGTAAAGAGTATCATTTTAATCCAACATACGATGAATCAAAGTAGTATAACATATAGTGGTAATAGTTTTCTTATATGGGGGTACTCAACTGTTTTCGTCTCCCTTCTGGTATTTGTCTGCTTGAAATTAACTGGGAATGAGATTTATTACTGCTTCTATGTCGGAGTTCCTATTTTAGCAAACCTAATCATTAGATTAACCCAAAAGGATTATAGTAGGAGCGATACGGAAATTCTTGTCAATAAAGTTTGGGCACTATTTGGAGGATTAACATTGCTTCTATATGTGGGGAGGTACTATTGCATATTTCCTCTATTTGCCATTGTTTCCTCTTTAATGGGAATTGAAACCATTGTTACAGCAATAATCATTAAATGCAAAATCGTAGCACTATTTGGAATTGTAGGTATCTTAGGTGCGATACCGCTTTTATTAGTATCAGGACATGAGCAGAATTTAATCATAGCAATAGTATTCATTTTTATTTCTGTAATCCCTGGATATGTAATTAATTACAAAACAACATAATGTAACTTTAACAATAACCACAAATTGAGTATATGAAGTTAGTAGTATTAGTAGATAACAACACCTATATAGATGAATATTATTTGGGTGAACCAGCCTTAAGTTATTATATAGAAGATAATAGCAAGTACATATTATTCGATACTGGCTATTCTGATTTGTGCATCAAGAATACAAAGGCTTTGGGTATAGATTTATCTTTGATTTCAACAGTTGTTCTTTCTCATGGTCATAACGACCATACAGGTGGAATGATGCATTTAATAAAACAGAGTATCCTCAATAAGTATAAAGTTGTGGCTCATCCTGATGTTTTTAAAAATAGAAAATGTAATGGAAATTGTATCGGAAATCCTGTGTTAGAAAAGGATATGAGAGAAAATGCAGAACTAATTTTATCAAAAAAAACTATTAAAATCAGCGATAGCATCTATTTTCTTGGAGAAATACCCGTGTCACAGGAATTTGAACATAGAGATGCAATTGGATATTTAGATAATAATGAAATGAAGAAAGATTATGTTATGGATGATTCTGCCATTGTCTATCATGGAGAAAATGGTCTATTTATCATCACGGGATGCTCTCATAGTGGTATATGCAATATTATCGAATATGCAAAAGAAGTGTGTAATGAACGAAAGATTATTGGAGTTATTGGCGGTTTCCATCTGTTTGAAGTATCCGAACGGTTAGAAAAAACAATAAACTATTTTCAATCTAATAATATAAGAGAAATCTATCCTGGTCACTGTGTTTCTCTTAAAGCTAAAACAGAAATGTACAAATCAATCCCTATTTATGAGGTAGGTGTTGGTTTGCAAATAGACATAAAATAGTGTTGCAAAAAAATGGAAAACTTATTAGAACAGAGATTTTTTCGACTATTGTCGGAATGCTCACAGAAAGAGTTTGTTGTAAATGATTTTACAACGGCACTGCAAGAACTTGCCAATCATTTGGCAAATGTTGCCATAGATGAACAAGACTACGCTGTATTGTTACGCTATTTCTCTTTTGGACTTAATAGGCTCAAATCGCATCGAGTGCAATTTGAGCAGGGGGAAAAATGTCTTGTTGCTGCTTATTGATGAAGCAATAGCACTTGTAAATACAGAAATTCGCATACTCAATATGCGAATCAAATATCCGGTTCAGTTCCAAAATCGGAAGAATAGCTTTCCACCATCACCGCTATACCTAACAGATGAAACCTATCTCATTGAAATCATGGAACTAGTAAGCGGACTATTCCTATCGGACAGAGTTGTAACCCACAACGGAATAAAATCACCACTTACAGAAATAGGACGAGCTTTTGAATATCTCTTTAATATTAAACTGGGTGACATTCACAAGAAGCATGAGAATGTAATCTGCCGGAAAGTTAACAAACGTACCGAGTTTTTGGATATACTTCGTAAAGCCATTACAGAAGAAAGTCAAAAGAAAGGCTATCTATAAATCAGCCACTTAGCAACAAATGTTAGGGGTGTAGTATATCTACTCCCCTAACTTATTTACACCCATTTGCCGAACTTTGCTTCATCAATCGATTGAAAACAATAATGTTGAACTAAAAAATGAAGCAAAATGTATATAGACAATGAAAACTTCGACAAGTGGATGGAACGACTGTCGAAAAAACTCTCCGAAATCGGGCAAGACCTGAAATCGCTAATCAATACCGATAATGTATTGAATGAAAATGATAAGATACTCGACAATCAGGATTTAGCATTTCTGCTGAAAGTATCTTTCCGAACCTTGCAACGGTATCGGGCAAGTGGCAAACTTCCTTACTTTATGATAAGCCATAAGACCTACTATCGAGCATCGGATATTCGGGCATTTGTTCAAGAAAATGCCGATTGTACAACCTATGAACGGTTCAAAAAGGAAAATCAGCTTGATAAGCAAACCGAAGCAAAACAAGGTGGCTAATATTACCGCCTGACGAAGTGCCACCACTCCCCATTTAGCAGAAACTGCCTCGCTCTGTGGCTCGGCTCATTTCGCTAAATGAAGCAAGAGGGAACTGGACAAGTCCTGTTCTTCCCTCTTGCCCTGCGGGGCAAAGCCTTCGGCTTTAAGAGGTTACATTCGTAACCGTTTATAACAGTGATTATAAGCCGAAAATGTATTTCGCTTATAATCAAATGAATAAACATCGTTTTCTTTATAAAAAAGTTATAATCATGGATAAGACCAGTAATATATCCACACTCACCACTATCGGGATAGACCGACAGACGGGTAAGTTGATAGATAAACTCTGCAAACGCTATTCACTGAAAAAAGGGGAAATAGTCCGATTGGCATTTGTCTATATTGATAAAGCGTGTATCAACCCATCGGAAGCACCGGAATCC
>NZ_CAJJWO010000107.1 GCF_905196875.1 uncultured Parabacteroides sp.
CAAAACCTACCAGGTGACATCGACCAACCCTATCACATTTGCCCCTAAGGATGCGGCAAACACCTGGGAAATGTCGAACGCAACCACCTGGACACCGCTCACCATATACGGTTGGCTCGACGAAAATACGCCGGTAGCCTACAGCAAAAGCAGTATAGCTGTCAACAACGGTAATATATCGGAGGTCACACTCTCTCCGCTCTATGCCTGCATCGGCGTACGCGTACTGCTCGGTAAAGATACGGAAAGTGCGGGTCGCTACACGATTAGCAGCAGTCTGAAAGGTGTCGGTACTGCGTCAGCCAACAACGGTTGGAATACGTCAGGGACTATACCGGTACTCAACGCCGTCAGTTCATCGCCCGGCAGCATAAAAAACACCAATAAAACGACAGTCGCCAATATCAAAGCCGGCGATCTCACAATCGACTATTTTATGCGGGTTGCCCCAACCACAATTCAGGCATCGACTCCCAACCTCTTTACGATTCTTTACAACGGTAAGCAATATCCGATAACTTCCGGCAATCAGGCGATAAAGATCGAAAACGGTAACTGTTACCTGTTTACCGTCAACATTGGTAGCGAAACCTCTTTGCAGATCAGTAGCATCGAACAAATGACGATCGATGAAAAAATAACTATAGTACTTCACCCTGAAGGTGTCGAACGAAAGAAAGGTATTTATACCAGGGCTGATTGGGATAAGTTTATGGAAGGCTACTTAAGGAATGACAAAGATGCTATATGGTCTTGGTTGAACTCGAACGAGGTTCTTAATTTATATACAGACATCGACCTGAATAATGAGCCTTGGGTGCAGCCGTTCTATGGTGATTTTGGTTTTAATGGACATGGTCATACAATTTACAATCTGCATGTTGTTTCTTCGGGATCAGAGGCTGGTTTTTACTCAACTCTAAGCGAACCAAACACCATAGAAGGATTGACTATCGATGGAGTAACAATCGATTATGATGATCAGGGAATGGGAGATGTGGTCGAGTGCGGAGCTATTGTAGGAGCGCTGAGAGGAGGATCTGTTGTCGATTGCCACGTTAAAGGGAAAGTTACAATTCGTTCGCGGCGCTTTGTCGGTGGTGTAGTTGGAGTTGGTTATTATGGAAATATCTATGCGTGCACATTTGCACCTGATGGAACACCTACTTTATCCGGGCAAATAGCTATAGGAGGTATAGTTGGTTATCTGGAAGGTAACCCCTCTGTAAAAGGTTGTATAGCCCATGATTTTAACTTTACAGACGAAACTGCTGAATTTGTTGGCGGTATCAGTGGAATGGGAAATGCTCAGTACTGTCGTGGTTGTGTAGCTTATAATATAAAAACCAATAAGAGTGAAGGCTTTGGTTGCATAGTCCCTGAAAAGACGGATTATGAGTATTGCTATTACTATAATGTATTCGGTAGTTCTTCTTCACAGGGTGAGGGTAAAAATAGGGTCGCTATAAACAAATTGGAAGATCTTAGTAACGAAACTGTTATCTCAGATCTGAATGTTCCTTTTTACTATTCACTTCCTAAAATCCAATTCCATTATGAAGCATCGCCCACCCCTGCCACGACAGGCCCGACGATAAAACCTGGGGAAGTAGAATCAATCAACTAGCTTCCCACCCTACGCTCTTTGACATATTGGAAATGAAAACAGTTGCAGTGCTTTTTAACTTGCAGGGGCAGAATATTTTGTCTATGTTTGTAGCACAAACCTTAAAATAGAAATAAGATGGATGCAAATGTAAGATTGGAAGCGGATAAAGCAATGTTGGTTCGCGATATATTGAATATTGAAGATACAGAAATATTCAATAAGATTAAGCGGTCTTTCAACCAGATACTCAAACAAGAGTCTGAAAAGGAGACAATCAGTAAAGAAGAAATTCTTTCCGGTATCTCCCGCGGATTGAAAGAAGTAGCCGAAGCTAAACGCACAGGTCGCAAATTGAAAACCCTTCAGGAAGTTATTGATGAACTATAGCATAGTTACTGCTCCCTCTTTTTTACGGGAGCTAAAACGCTTGAGCAAGAAATATCGTTCTTTAAAAAAAGACCTTATTTCTTTGCAAGATGAATTGCTGGAAAATCCTGAAGCCGGTGCCGACTTAGGCAGAGGTATTAGAAAAGTACGTATGGCTATCGGCAGTAAAGGACGTGGGAAAAGCCATGGAGCCCGCGTTATTACCGTTACCATGATTGTTGATGAAGAAAGTAGCGAAATTGTTTTACTTTTTATTTATGATAAAGCAGAACAAAGTTCTATCTCCATCACCGATATTGAGAAATTAATAAAGGAGAATAATCTTCCGATAAAAGAGTAATTATATAGCGTGGCAATTTGTTTTCGCCCTGCCCCACCTGTACAGGTGGGGCAGGGCGAAGTCGTTTCCAATATGCCAAAAAGCGAATAGGGTTGTATTAAAATTGATTAGTTAACGATTTAATATAACACATAAATGTTGAAAGTAAACATACCGATGTTGAAACATCACCTATTCGCAGCCTTTCAGGCATTACCGGCAGCCGCTATCATCGCACTGCTGTCGTTGGTGCTTGCGGCATGTAGTAAAGACGATCCCGAACCGGGGCCGTCGCTCCCACCAGACCCGCCATCGCCGGTTGAGCCCGGCACAGTGCAAAGGGTTGCCCTTCGCCTACAGGCACGTCCCGCCGGCGACAATCCCGAACCCTGGTCGCCTACCGACACCCTGCATCTGGTACTGGCCGAACCCGCTGGCCGCACCGCATTGGGCGATACCGCCTTATTCCGCTACGTCTTCCCCGAAAAGGCGGATGCAACGGATAAGGCCACCTATTTCATCCCCGCTTCGGAAGCCGACAGCGCCTTTCTCCCGTCCGACAGCAGCCTGGTAGACCTGATGGCTTACCGCCCGGCATCGCCTGCTCTCCAACTCGACCGGTTACTTTTATCAGTCGACACCCGCGAGCATACAGCCACCGGACGCCCCCTCATGACAGCCGAGCGCACCGTCGGCCTTCATGCCGGACAGCCCGAAGCCAATATTGTCCTGTCACACCGATTGACAAGATTGTATGTCAATCTGAACATGATAGACAGTACCGGCGCTGCCACTGCAACCGGTAAAAAAGCAGTCTCTAACGAAACCGCCACTGCTTCTATCACATTACATGGCAACCCCGCGCAAGCTGTATGGAGCCTGCCCGACGAGAAATTCATCGAGTATGGCGACACCTTGCCGCAACCATTTGCCATGCAGCACGACGGACTGGGCGGCTATCTCTATACCTTACCCGGCATCGAAGGCAAAACGTCTTCCTTGACGCTAACCATAGAGATTCCCGACCGCGTCCCGCTGAATATCTCCCTAAACGAATACCTGCCGGAAGGCTTACTACAAGCGGGTATCTCTGTCGATATACGGATAGATGTGCCAAAGAACCCCGATCCCGGCATCGACCCGGAACCGGAGCCAACCCCAGACCCTGACCCAAGCCCAGAGCCTGATCCCGATCCGAGCCCTGATCCGACTCCGCCCGATCCGAATATTCTTCGCATCCAGGTAACACAAAGCGATTGGGAAAATATCATTTACGATATTATGCTCGACCCCGACGGAGAAGACTGATAAGCATCATTCACAAACAAACAAATAAATAACATAGAATACAAACAAATAAGTAAATAGAATACAAACAATTAAAACAATATCCTCATGAAAACAAAACAATTCACAAACGTAGCTCTGTCTCTTAGTTGCTGCTTGGCAGCATTGACAGCCTGTGTAGGGGGTGAAACCGACGCTTTCCCCCCGGAAAAGCAACCGGTAGGTATCTCCGCCACAATCACCGGAGAGGTGACGACCAAAGCAGATACGGATTACAAGCCTGAGAATGGAGAGAAGAAGATTTACATGTATTACAAAAACGGTAGTAATACCACTGCCAGCGAAAAAGGAGTTTACACGTATAGTGGTTCTACATGGAATGCTGCCAACCAGAACACACAGGCAGACCTGTGTATCTTCTGGGACGACCTCGTAGCGCAATCCGGTAAATATCCATTCTTCGCCGTTTCTCCCAAAGATCTGGCAAACGCAACAACAGGCGCTGTCGAGACTAACCAAAGCAGCGAGCCTAACTTTACCAATGCCGACCTGCTTATGGCTTACAACGAAGTTGGCACCAGACAGGCACAAGTGCCTCTTACTTTCAAACACATGCTTGCCAAGTTGACGATAGAGGTAAAAATGGATGTTATCTCAACTATCAACAATACAAGCGTATCCGTTGATAATGCAATTAAGGATTATACAGTAGCTTACACAGGGTCAGGAGTACCGTCTACTGCTGCCCCGGCAATAGTTACCGCTACGGGAACAACAAAAGTCTCTTTTGCTCCTTTTAAGGATACAAATAAAAGCTCCGGAAAGACTGTTGTTTATTCCGTAATCCTTCCGGCACAGGACATCAGTAGCACTGCTGCAAAAGTAAAAACGACAATCACAGTCGGCTCGGAAAACAATTCATATACGTATGCCCCGACCACTGCGACTAAACTTGCCAATGGCACAAACACCACCCTGACACTTACCGTTAACGGGACAGTGCTTGAACTGTCCGATATTAAAGTGACAGATTGGGGTAAAGTCACAGCAAGCGGTAGTATCACTCTCGACAAATAACGCTAACCATAGCGATAGCTATATACAAAACAAATTATTCACTAGTACAAAATATTAAGCATTATGAAAACAAAAAGTCTAGTAAGCGGCACAGCCGCATTGGCGCTAAGCGCCCTCTTATTCACCTCATGCAGCAGCGAAGACGATCCGACGCCTGCAATCAGTAGTCAATATGTAACCATTGCGCCCAGCATAAGCGGCGAAGTAATCACCAAAGCTGGTAGCGCCTACGGAGAAACCGGCGACAAATTGTATCTGTATTACAACACAGCCGGAAACACTACTGCCGACCAGTTTGCCGATTTCCGCTACGACGGTACGATCTGGGATCTGGGAACAGACAAGATGAAATGGAGTACATTACATGCCGCAGCTTCAGGCAATCTCCCGTTCTATGCAACCGCTCCCGTTAAAGCTCCGGCAACTGCAACAAAAGTGGAAGCCGATCAAAGCACGACTGCCGGTTATAAAAACTCCGACCTGCTGGTTGCCTACAAAGCGATAGCAAAAGCCTCCGATGCAACTAAATACACCGCTCTTGATATCGACATGAAGCACGTATTGGCTAAATTGACTATCGATGTCAATGCCAAAGCAGTAGAAGATGCCGTTATCAACTCGGTTACGATTAAAGATGCTGTACCTGATTATACGGTGACTTACTCCAGCTCCGAAGATACCCCGGCAACAACAGCTGTAGACGGCTCTTCAACAACAGAGATCAAGCCACTGGCAAACGGAACGGTTTATAGCGCGGTTTTACCTGCACAGGCAATCCAGAAAACTAATGGGATTATTATTGTTATCTCTGTTAACGATAAAACCTTTACTTATCAGCCGACAGATGCCATAAACCTGCAGCAAGGTAAGAATACCACGCTGAAGCTCCGTCTGTCCGGTACAGGTGTCGCTTTGGGTGATGTTACCGTATCCGAATGGGGAGAAGGCGATACGACAAGTGGTAATATAGAGGAAGACAAACCCTAAAATATCCTTGTTACTATCTCGTGCCCGATACGGAATTGCAAAACACAGGCCGTATCCTATATTTACTATAAGATACGGCCTGCTTTTTTATGGCTCCGGATCGAGCACGGAGAGCAACAGACTAATCAATTACTTTGATTATATCCTCCCCCTAATGCCTTATAAAGATAAACTACCGCCAGTAGTTCATTCAATACAGCATTATTCAAGCTAATCTGGGCATCCAGATATCCACGCTGTGCATCCAATACATCGATATAATTGGTTACTCCATTGATATATTGCAGTTCTGCCAGCTTAACGTATTTAGCAGACGCAGACTCTAATCTCTCCTGAGAGAAACGGATCTCTTTTGCTTTGCGGATCGTGACAATAGCATCGTTCACCTCTTTAAAGGCACCGATCACACTCTTCTGATAATTGTAAACTTCCTGTTCGTAACGGGCTTTCGAGGCTTTCAGCTTCGCCTTATTCTTTCCCATTGCAAAAAGCGGTTGAAGCAGATCGCCCGCCAGGAACCAGGCCGGACTTTTCAACAGGTCGCCTAATTCTTCACTTTCAAGACCGAAGTTTCCTGTCAGACTGATCTTCGGGAATAGGTCGGTATAGGCAACTCCTACCTTGGCATTGGCTTCGCGCAGTTTCAATTCCGCCTGCCGCATATCGGGACGACGCTCCAATAAAGCTGATGGTAATCCTACCGGCAATGCATCGGGTAGCCGTTGTTGGCCAAGAGATAATCCACGGGGAATATAGCCGGGGTATTCTCCCAACAAAAGGGATATGTCGTTTTCTTTTATCCTGACCTGACGTTCCAGTGACGGGACAAGTGTTTCCGTACGGGCCAACTCTACCAATGCCTGGTTATAAGATGTCTCGGAAGTCAAACCACCTTCAAAGCGAAGTTTAGCCAAACGGACACCTTCACGACGGGCTTCTAACGTCTGACGGACGATATTTAACTGCCGGTCGAGGGCGCATAATTCATAATAAGCAGCTGCTACTTCTGCGACTAAAGTCAGTTGAAGGCCACGCTGGGCCTCTACCGATTGCAGGTAAGCAGCAACGCCGGCTTCATTTGCCCAACGCAGGTTTCCCCATAAGTCGAGCTCCCATGAGAGAGTCAGCTTTGCCCCATATTCAGGATCTGGTTTCGGATTATCACCGCCATAGTTCAAACGTTCCTTTTGTCCGTAAATACGCGCTCCGATTTCAGGGAACTGTTCAGCAAAAGTGATACGTTTGGCAGCCATCATCTCTTTGATCTTGGCAGCCGCGATCTTCATATCCTTATTATTTTCCAGAGCCGTTGTTATCAACCGTTGCAAAGTTGTATCGGCATACAGACTTTCCCAGGGTATGTTCTCTACGGAAAGAGTATCCGATTCTCCTTCGAACTGGACCGGAAGATTCAAGTCCGGACGGGCATACTTTTCCCCTAGCTTACAAGAAGAAAGCGAAACCAATGCAACCGCTACAACCGCAATAAAAAGAAACAGCTTTCTCTTCCGGAGAATTTTCTCCTTCGGAATGATCTGGCTTACCCGCTCCAGTTTCAATACCTTCTTCACTTTATAGATAAAAACAAAGAAGAACGGAACCAGCACAATCCCCACAGTGATAACGACCAACATTCCAAAGAACACTCCGGTTCCGAGACTATGACGGGAAGCGGACCCCGGTCCACTAGCCAATACCATTGGAAGCATTCCCAATACAAAAGCCAGGGAAGTCATCAAAATAGGACGGAAACGCATCTGGGCAGCATGAATAGCCGCTTTGATGACATCGACACCCGCATCCACCTGTACCTTGGCAAACTCCACGATCAAAATCGCATTCTTTGCCGCCAAGCCTATCAGGGTGACAAGCCCGATCTGGAAATAGATATCGTTATGCAGTCCGGTTGCCCAAATTCCCAGATAAGCTCCTAAGGCAGCAACCGGCAATGATAACAATACGGCAATCGGCACGATCCAACTTTCATACTGTGCTGCCAGGAAAAGGAAAACGAACAGGAAAACAAGTGCAAGCACCATACCGGTCTGTCCTCCGGCTTTCTTTTCCTGATAAGACAATCCGCTCCATTCCACACCGATGTTATCCGGCAGATGTTCGCGGGCGATCTGTTGCATAGCTGCCATCGCCTCTCCGGAACTGTATCCTGGTGCAGCCACGGCACTGATCGCAGCGGTAGAGAACATATTGAACTTCTTGATCGTACCGGGTCCGGTTGTATAACTTGTCGTACCTAAGGCGGTCAAAGGAACCATCGAACCATTCTGTGCTCTTACAAAGAATAATCCCAGACTTTCCGGAGTGGCACGGTAAGGTGCTTCTGCCTGAATATAGACCTTATATATACGGTTGAACATATTAAAATCATTCACATAGACCGATCCCAGATAAGCCTTCATCGTCGAAAAGATATCGGTTAGCGGAATACCCAGGAATTTAGCGCGATCGCGATCCACATCAAAATATAATTGAGGGATCTGCGGTTGCAGAGCAGAAGACACACCAGTCAGTTCCGGAGCTTTCGATGCATACAGCATAAAAGTATCGGTTGCACTTACCAGATTTTCCCAACTGGCTTCCCCACGGGCTTCCAACTGCATTTCCAGACCTCCGCTTTCGCCTAGCCCGGGAATAACCGGCGGACGATTCAGATAGGCTAATATCTCCGGATAATACTCAAACTCTTTACGGGCAATTTCCATAACATCTTCAACTCCCATACCGGAAGACTTACGTTCTTCCCAGGGTTTCAGAATAACGGTAAGGGTAGAACGGCTTTGCGATGTTCCTACACGGGTACTGCTACCGGTTACGTTTTGCACATAGGCTACAGCCGGTTGTTTCTCCAGGAACTCGATGGCACGGTCAGTCACCTTACGGGTACGCTCAAGGGTTGCTCCTTCGGGCATTACTAATTCGACAGTGAAAAAGCCCTGGTCTTCTTCCGGTATAAAACTGGTCGGTATAAAACGATTCAATACAAAGATAAAAACCAGTACCATACCGAAGCCCGCCAGTATCCGTTTAGGATTTCCGATAGCCTTTGACAACAAATGGATATATTTATTATTTCCCTTATGTAACCAGATATTGATCTTACGGAACACGAAATTCTTCTTTCCGGTTGTCGGACGCAGGATCAAGGCACACATAGCGGGGCTCAATGTCAATGCAACTACCGTTGAAAGCAATACAGAAACTACAATCGTTATAGAGAACTGGCGATATAACGCACCGGTAATCCCGCTCAGGAAACTTACAGGGACGAATACAGCAGCCAATACCATTGAAGTTGCAATCAAAGCGCCAGTCAATTCACGCATTGCCTTATGGGTAGCTTCACGAGGTGTCAGTTTTTCCTCATGCATAACACGCTCCACATTTTCCACAACAACAATAGCATCATCCACAACAATACCGATAGCCAGAATCAATCCCAGCAAGGTCAGCATATTCAAGGAAAATCCCATGATCAACATAAATCCGAATGTACCGATCAGAGAAATAGGAACGGCAATAGTCGGGATCAAAGCGGCACGCCAGTTCTGCAATGACAGGAATACGACCAATACAACCAGAAACAAGGCTTCAAACAAAGTCTTATAAACCTCATGGATCGATTGTGAGATATATTCCGTCATATCGAACGGGAATTTATATTCCAGCCCTTCAGGGAAGTTCTGGCTGATCTCTTTCATCGCTTCCTTCACATTAGTAGCGACTTCCAGTGCATTGGCGCCCGGCAACATATAGATACCGAGGATGGCAGCGTTCTCTCCATTGATTCCACTTTCAGTAGAATAGGAAGAGGCCTCCAATGAAATACGGGCAACGTCGCGTAAACGAACGATGGAACCGTCCTGGTTGGCACGGACTACTATATCTTCAAACTCCTTCACGGTCGACAGACGGCCACGGGCTGTAATAGGTATGGTGACATCGACATCTATAACCGGTTGTTTACCCAACTCTCCGGCTGCCGATTCACTGTTTTGCTCTTTCAAGGCATTCTGTATATCTTTTACCGTCAGCCCCATATTGGCAAGACGATCCGGATATACCCATATCTGCATACCATAATAACGGCTACCGATATTCGATACACGTCCTACTCCCGGAATACGGCGAAGGACATCGAGCACATTGATCGTAGCAAAGTTACTCAGGTAGATTTCATCAAAGCGCGGATCATCCGAGCTCAGACTTAATGTCATCAACTGACTGGCGGATTGCTTCTCCACCGTGATACCGTTCTGTACGACATCGGACGGAAGACGCGATTCTGCCAGTTTCACACGATTCTGTATTTCTACAGCAGCCAGGTCAGCATCCGCCGACACATCGAAAGTAACCGTAATGGTCAATCCTCCCGAATTACTGCTGCTACTCTGCATATAGATCATACCCGGAGTTCCGTTCAGTTCCTGTTCGATCGGCGTAGCTACAGCCTGCGATACCGTCAACGCACTGGCACCCGGATAAGAGGCACTGATCTTCACGACCGGCGGCGTGATCTGCGGATACTGATCCACCGGCAACAACATCAATCCAATAATCCCGACAATAACGATTAATAAAGAAAGTACGGTCGAGAATACGGGACGGTCTATAAAGAATCCCGGTTTCATTCGCCTGCCTCCTCTCTATATGCTTCGACAGCTTTATCGTCACCAGCCTGAACCGGACGAACCAACATACCTGGCACTAACTTATGATAACCTTCTACAACGACGGATTCATTTTCACCAAGACCACGCTCGATAACAATGTTGTTTCCTATTTCCGGTCCCGTTTGTACAAAACGTTTCTCAGCAACGTTGTCACGACGGATAATGTAAATAAAGACACCGCCCTGTTCAATAGAAATAGCTTTCCGGGGAACGACAATTGAGCGTTCACGCACATCTAATAATAGTTTTACACGGGTAAACTGTCCGGGGAGTAGCTTTTGATTCGGATTGGATAACTCTGCACGGACACCGAAAGTTCCAGTTTGTGGATCTACGATCGGATCGGCGAAATCAACAATCCCTTTTACCGGATATTCTGAATTATCGGCAAGGGTCACAGTGACGGTCGGTTGCCAGGAGCGGGTTGTGTCCTGCTCACCGAACTTGATATTACGACGTTCGGCACGCAGATAATCCAATGCCGTCATTTTAAAGTCAACCAATACCGTATCGCTTTTTACAACAGCAGCCAGTTTTGAATTGACACCGGGTCCTACCAGGGCCCCGACATCGACAAAACGTTCACTGATGTATCCGGCAATCGGTGAAGTTACAGTTGTATAGCCGAGTTCCAGTTGTGCCTGATCAAGGTCGGCTTTACTCATAGCTATATTCGCTTCCGAATCATCCAGGGAAGCCAATGCGTTATCGAGATCCAACTGACTCGCTGCATGTTGTTCATACAAAGGTTGCAAACGTTCCACATCTCTTTTGGCTTTTGCCGCCTGCGCTTCATTCTTCTTCAACTGTGCTCTTGCTTTTTCTACACGGGCCTTATAAAGTGCTGAATTGATAATAAACAGAGGCTCGTTCTGCTTCACCTGTTTACCTTCTACAAATAGCATCCTTTCGAGGTAACCTTCTACACGGGCATGTATCTCTACATAACTCGCAGCACGGATACGTCCTACGTATTCACCGAATATTTGCACATCTTCTTTCTGAGGCTTGTCTACAATGACAAGGGGACGCAACGGTTCTTCTTTTTTACGACAACCTGTTGCCAGCATTAAAAGGGCGACTAATACGATACTTCCTTTTACTAATCTTTCTCCTACCATTACTAATATCTATAAATGACATTTAAATATTCTATTGTTCTATCTCTCTATTGTAAGAATGAAATAATCGTACCATTGTTCAATACAATCCGTTAAAAAACGCTATACTCTTAAATATTAACGGTATAAACCTATTACAAAACAGAACCATTTCTCTGATGGAAAATACTTTCGTGGAATTATTCCACAAACAAGTGTTACTAAGTCCACAAAATTAATATAAACCAAAAACAAATAATGTATTTATGGATAGTCATAAACCAAAAAAGGAACCAACCTTACGATTGATTCCTTTCATTTGTTTTGAGTCTCTGACTC
>NZ_CAJJWO010000108.1 GCF_905196875.1 uncultured Parabacteroides sp.
TCGTTCCGTTCACTTTCAGAGTCACCCCCGAAGTAGCCCAGGCGGGATAGCGGAGATTGATATCGAACTGCTGCGAGGAGCATTCTTCCAGGTGGATAGCGACTTTGCCATCTTCCGGATAAGCCGTTTCCATCTTCAAACGTATATTCCGTTCTTTCCAGGTCAGTACAGATGGGATATAGAGATTGATATTCAGATCGTTCTTGTCGGTAGTATAGCTATAGATAGCCCCACCGTACTTGGAATGGTTTTCAAAGCCGCTCCCCATACAGCAAGTAAAGTTGTTATCCTTGCTGTAAAAGTTCTTACGCGTCCCCATCCCCAGAGAAACGAAGTAACAGGTACGCGCATCTTCCGGGTGTTGCGAAGCGAGGATATGATTGTATAAAGCCCGCTCATAATAATCGAGATACTGCGGATCGTCTGTCCAGCGATACAGGTGCTGGCTCAACTTCAACATATTATAGGTATTACATGTCTCGCAGGTGGTTGTAGCCAAACGATCGTTCAACTTATTGGGAGTGGAAAGATATTCACCCATACTGTTACCGCCATTAGCATAGGAATGAGAATGAACGACAGTCTGCCAGAAGAATTCGGCAATCTTTTCATCCCGTTTGTTACCCGTCAGCTCATACTGGCGTGCACTACCGATGATCTTCGGTATCTGGGTATTGGAGTGAAGACCGGGCAAAACGTCGACACCTTGGGCCAGCTTATCCTGCAGCCGTTCGTGATAGAACTTATAGGAAGCATCGAGATATTTCTTATCGCCGGTCAGTGCGTAGACTTGTGCAAAAGCTTCGTTCATACCCCCATATTCACAATTGAGCATTTCCTGTATCTGTTCGTTACTCAGTCCGGAAATAATATCAGCCAGATAATCGGAAAGATTCACCAGAACTTTTTTAGCTGTTTCGTTACCGACAAGCAGGTAGGCATCGTTCAGCCCCATCATAGTTTTATGTTCGTTATACCAGGGAACCCAAATACCGTTCAGGTCGAAACCCTTGGAACGGATAATACCTTTCTTCACTTCTTTGAATACCTTGTCACCACCCGGCATTCCTCCGATGAAACCGTTAACGAAATTGATCTGGCAGGAATCCAGTTCGCTGACAATATAGTCTACACGACGTTTACATTCTTCATCGCCAGTCGAAGCATATTGTTGCGAAAGAGCTGTCAGATAGTGACCGAGCGTATGTCCGGCAATCCCCATAGCTTCCCAACTTCCATAAGACTCAGCTTTAGGCTCCAGGTCGGCATTCTTCCGGAAGTTAGAGAGCAGGCGGTCCATGTCCAGTTCCATCATCCATTCGCTATTCAACTCCATGGCATGTTTAAACGGGCTATCCAATAACCGTACATCTTTTAAAGAGAAATAGTTTACTTTGGCAGGAACGACGTCTTTCATCTGTACTAGGTTTGTACAATGTTCGCAAGCCAGACTACCTCCGATAATCCCGGTTGCCAACAGGAAGGTTAATATCAGTTTATTCTTCATGCTTTGATATGTATTAAATTTTGATTGAAACAAAGGTACGGTTTAGTCTTATCGGAGAATGGAAGGGAAATCTATTTCTGTATAAGAATTGTGTCATAGAAAGACGATATTTATATTTCCCGGACGATTATTGCATTACCTCTTACCGGGAAATAAAAAAGTCCTGTACAACATAATACAGAACTTCCTTTACAACTGCGGAAAGCGAGGGATTCGAACCCCCGGTACAGTTACCCGTACACCGCATTTCGAGTGCGGCCCGATCGACCACTCTGGCAGCTTTCCTGATCGTTTGTGTGGCAAATGTATGAAAAATTTGGTACCGTTATCCTCCGATGACTATTTTTTTCAATAAGTAACACTACTGTGCTGACTAGTATGACACTATAGTGCTAATACCCTTCACACTATAGTGTCAGATGGTATAGCACTATTGTCCTAAAGACTTAGTGTATAATATCAAAAAAGGGAGTAACCTCCCGGCACTCCCTTCTATCGTGTTAACGAATTCGACCGTCTTATTTGAAATAACGGTTATATAATCCTTCGAATCCTTTGCCATGACGGGCTTCATCTTTACACATTTCGTGTACAGTATCGTGGATAGCATCCAGATTCTGCTGTTTTGCCAAAGTTGCAATACGTTTTTTATCTTCGCATGCACCAGCTTCCGCTTCCATACGTTTTTTCAGGTTCGTCTTTGTATCCCAAACAACATCACCCAGTAATTCTGCAAATTTAGCAGCATGTTCAGCTTCTTCCCATGCGTAACGTTTAAATGCTTCTGCAACTTCAGGATAACCTTCGCGATCCGCCTGACGGCTCATTGCCAGATACATACCTACTTCAGTACATTCACCCATGAAATGAGCGTTCAAACCTTCAAGAATAACAGGGTCAACACCTTTAGCTACACCTAATACATGTTCGTCAACAAACTGTAAAGCGCCGGTTGTTTCTACCAGTTCTTTAAACTTACTTTTCGGTTGTTTACATTGCGGACAGAATTCGGGAGCTTCATCACCTTCATGAACATAACCACATACTGTGCAGATCCATTTCTTTTTCATCTTCGTAAAATTTTATTGGTTGTATAACTATTAGTATATATAATCATTGTTATTCGCTGTGACAAAATTAACGAAACAAATCTAAAGGACAAGAGATAGCTTATAGAAATATTCTATGTGTTAATTGATAAAAACTATGAAACCTATTCAGACGACGGACTGTTTAATTATAAAACTTACATATATATGGATACATTAAAGATTACAAGCTTATTAGGCGACAAAGCCGAGTATTATCTCGGTCATACATGCAAAACGATCGACAAATCGCAGATACATATTCCATCCCCTTCTATCATCGATGATATATGGATTAATACGGACAGAAACATTCAAACATTAAATAATCTGCAGAGGATGCTGGGGCACGGACGACTGGCAAATACAGGTTACCTGTCTATCCTTCCGGTTGACCAGGATATAGAACATACTGCCGGAGCCTCGTTTGCCCCGAATCCTATTTATTTCGATCCGGAGAACATCGTGAAGTTAGCTATCGAAGGCGGTTGTAACGCTGTTGCCTCTACATTCGGGAATTTAGGAATCGTTACACGCAAATATGCGCATAAAATACCATTCCTCGTAAAACTAAACCATAACGAATTGCTTACCTACCCGAACAGTTACAATCAGGTGATGTTCGGGACCGTAAAAGAAGCATGGAATATGGGAGCTGCTGCCGTTGGTGCAACGATCTATTTTGGCTCCACCGAAAGTCGTGATCAGTTGGTAGAAATAGCAGATGCATTCGAATATGCACACGAATTGGGTATGGCTACTGTTCTTTGGTGCTACTTAAGGAATAACGACTTCAAGAAAGATGGAGTCGATTATCATTCGGCTGCCGATCTTACCGGACAGGCGAATCACCTGGGGGTTACGATAAAAGCAGATATCGTCAAACAGAAGCTGCCTTCCAATAACGGTGGATTCACCGCCATCAATTTCGGGAAAGTAGATAAAAAGATGTACACCGAACTGGCCACGGAACATCCGATCGACCTCTGTCGCTATCAGGTAGCAAATGGCTACATGGGACGTGTAGGTCTGATCAATTCCGGAGGAGAATCACACGGAGCTTCCGACCTGAAAGAGGCCGTTATTACTGCCGTCGTAAACAAACGTGCAGGAGGTATGGGGCTGATCAGCGGACGTAAGGCTTTCCAACGTTCGATGAAAGACGGTGTCGAGCTATTGCATACGATCCAGAATGTATATCTCGACCCGGAGATCACGATCGCATAAACTATCAATAAATATATTGGAAGTGCATGGAAGGATATATCTTTTCATGCACTTTTTTATGTAAAAGCCGTTACCTTTGTACCCATTAAATAAGGCAAAATGAAATCTCAGGCTTATAAAGGGCATCTGGCAATGCTGGGTGCCAATATCTTATGGGGACTGATGTCTCCCGTATCGAAAGCAGTGTTAATAGCAGGGCCTATCAGCGCGTTATCACTGACTACATTCCGTATGGTGGGAGCGGCCGTTATATTCTGGCTAGCTTCGCTCTTCACGAAAAAAGAACATGTCAACCATCAGGATCTTATGAAACTGTTCTTTGCAGCATTACTGGGTATCGTACTGAACCAGGGATCGTTTATCTTCGGGGTTTCCCTGACTTCACCGATCAATGCTTCTATCGTTACCACCACAACTCCCATCATCACGATGATCATTGCGGCCTTCTATCTGAAAGAACCTGTCACCGGAAAGAAAGTGATCGGGATCTTTGTCGGGGCTGCCGGAGCACTGTTACTTATCCTGAGCAGCCAGAATGCAGCTGCCGGTGGTGGGAAAAGCAGTAATATATGGGGTGACCTGCTTTGCTTGCTGGCACAGTTCAGCTTCTCTTTCTATTTCGTACTGTTCAAGGGGCTGATAGGCAAATACTCCCCTATCACGCTGATGAAATGGATGTTTACCTACGCTTCCATCTGTACGATACCATTCACTTTCAACCATATTTCAGCGATCGACTTTGCGAACCTGCCTACAGAGTTATATCTGGGCATCGCTTACGTCGTTATAGGCGGAACCTTTCTGCCCTACTTGTTTATTCCTGTCGGACAAACATTGTTGCGTCCGACTGTTGCCTGTATGTATAATTACGTACAGCCGATTGTCGCTTCACTGATAGCCGTACTTTGGGGGATGGATACCTTCGGAGTCATGAAAGGCATAGCGGTAGCTCTGGTCTTTTCGGGTGTATATATTGTGACTCAAAGTAAATCGAGGGCACAACTGGAAGGTCATCAGGCTGCACAAGGCAAGCCTGAATAACCTCTGTTATTTCGTGATCTTAATCATTCCGCAACCAGCAATAACCATACACTGCCGGTTTATCCGAAGCACCCTGCTGATACAGTCCGGGACGGGAAATACGATCCCAACGGACAAGAGACTTCAAGACAGAGGGTGAAAGGTCATATTCTATATCTTTCCACTTCCTGCCGTCTTCACTATAAGTAAACGAGCAGCGGATACCGTCTGTCACCTTCATCCGGAGATACAGAGAAGGAGCCGGGAGTTTCATATCGGCCAGAATCAACTCTTTACCGTCGTTCACGGCTTTTAACTTCAGGCGATCTGCTTCGCAACCGAGTGTCAGCAGGTTATTGTCGTCACCGTACATTACGATGCCTTTCCAACTTTCGTTCTGGTTAGCCACAGCAGTTTCCAGGGTATAGTCGGCTGTTGCAGGACGCAGGCAAAGTGCATTTCCGGTCTTGATACCCGGTTTCGGAGAACCGCATAAAGACAGGTTGCCACCTTTCAATTCCGTTTTTACATCGGCATACGGATAGTTCCAGCTCCATTCGGGACGAAGGGCGGTTGCCGTGAAGTCGTCGGTAAAATCGAAGATAGGTTCCTGCACACAGTCGGTGAACGGCATGGGTTGCGCCAGGCTGGCATATTCGCCGGTAACGAAATAGGGCCAGTTATCGCCCCCCATTCTCATTTCCTGCAAATGCGGCTGCCGTCCCTGATAGAAGTCTTTATCCCTGCTATAAGCATGGCAAAGGTAAAACATACGTCCGTCGGGCGTAGTGGTCAGCGTACCATGTCCGATAGACTGGATATCTTTTCCACCGTGAAGGATCGGATTACCTTCGTATTTCTCATACGGTCCGGCCAGTTTCTTCGAACGGGCTACCGCTACCGCATAATCGCTTTCCGGGCCGCAACAACCGTTTACCGCATAGATAATATAGTAATAGCCGTTTTGCTTAAACCAGTGTTGCCCTTCCATCCCCCGTCTTTCATCATCGCGCAACAGGCTGAAAGGTTCGCCTTCCAGACGCAGACCGTCGGAGCTCAGTTTGCAGGCCAGCAATTCGATGGGACGCTGATCCAGTCCATACGCCTTCCAGGTTATATAAAGCTGTCCGTTATCTTCAAGGATAAAGGCATCGATCGCCTCTTTACCGAATTCGACGATGGGGCCATAATCTTTAAACTTCCCTGTCGGCGAGTCGGCAACAGCCACTCCGATGCATGAAATATTATCCGACTCCTTACGGGCGGTATAATACATATATACTTTACCATTATGATAATACCACTCGGGAGCCCAGAAAGACGATTTCGTCCAGGCCGGCTTCTCTTTAAAGATATGGCCGGTCTGCTTCCAGTTCACCAGATCGGAAGAAGTAAATACCGGATAATAGGGGGCCCATTCCGAAGAAGTCCCGGTAACATAATACGTTTCACCGATCCGCATGATAGAAGGATCGGCTACATCTCCGTGGATAACGGGGTTGGTAAAATAAGTTTGTTGTTGTGCCAGTCCCAGAGTAACGGATGCTGAACACAATAAGATTGTCAATAGCTTTTTCATGGTCTGCCAATTAATTAATAACACAATTACAGCAGGCAAAGATAAATAAAAAGAAACTGCATCAAAGTGCCTGACGACATTTCAATGCAGTTTCCTGTTATTTTATTTCATTCGGCTCTTATAGTCCCGCCGAAATACTCTTCCAAAGATTATCATCGGGTACAGGAGCCACGATCTTTACCGCTTCTTTCGATACAGGATGAATGAATTCGGCACTACGGGAGTGAAGGCTGATACCTCCATCTTTGTTCGAACGGTCGGCTCCATACTTCAAATCACCTTTGATCGGACATCCCATCTTTGCCAACTGGCAACGTATCTGGTGATGACGTCCGGTCTTCAGATCGATCTCAAGTAAATAATAGTTATCCGAACGCGCAACCACTTTATAGTGCAGGATAGCTTTTTTTGAGTCAGGTCGTTCAGTATCGTATGCGTAACTCTTATTCTGCTTCTCGTTACGAACCAGCCAGTTTATCAACTCGCCTTCATCAGCCGGCGGACAATTCTTTACGATCGCCCAATACGTCTTCTTCACCTCTCCTACCCGGAACATTTCGTTCAGACGGGGCAAAGCTTTACTTGTCTTGGCAAACAGAACGACACCGCTAACAGGACGGTCTAACCGGTGAGTGACTCCTACATAAACATTTCCCGGCTTACAATACTTCTCTTTCAGCCACGCCTTCAGCATCTCCGAAAGAGGAGTATCACCGGTTTTATCTCCTTGTACAATCTCACGGCATGTTTTATTTACCGCAATGATATGATTGTCTTCGTAGATAACTTCCATATTACATATTCATGCCGCCGTCTACCTGGATCACCTGTCCGGATACATAAGCAGACAGATCGGAAGCAAGGAAGGTAGCCACATTAGCCACATCTTCTGTCGTACCGCCACGGCGCAAAGGAATTTTCTTGTTCCATTCTTCTCTTACCTCTTCCGGCAACTTAGCAGTCATATCGGTTATGATAAAGCCCGGAGCGATTGCGTTGGCACGGATACCGCGTGAACCCAGTTCCTGAGCAACCGATTTAGCCAGACCGATCATACCAGCTTTTGAAGCGGAATAGTTACTCTGACCTGCGTTACCATGAACACCTACAACGGAAGACATGTTGATAATATTTCCGGCACGTTGTTTCATCATGATCGGAGTACAAGCATGGATGAAGTTAAATGCAGATTTCAGGTTTACGTTGAGCACAGCATCCCACTGGCCTTCGCTCATACGCATCATCAAACCGTCTTTTGTAATACCGGCGTTGTTTACGAGGATATCGATGCGACCGAAATCTTTCTGGATTTCAGCCACTACATTATGTGTATCTTCAAAGTTAGCTGCGTTAGAAGCATAACCTTTTGCTTTAACACCTAAAGCTTCAATTTCTTTCTGTGTCGCCTCACCGTTTTCGTCGATAACAAGGTCTGTAAATGCGATATTTGCACCTTCAGCGGCAAACTTCAAAGCAATGGCTTTACCAATACCACGTGCGGCACCGGTAACAATAGCTACTTTTCCTTCTAATAATTTCATAATACTTTTATTTTATGTCTTAATTAACACTGAATTAAACAGGCACCGGCCGAGTATCCTCCGCCGAATACGGTCAGACAAACCAAGTCGCCTTTTTTAAATGTCTTATCGTTCTGGGCATATACCAGGGCAGAACTAACCGAACCTGTGTTTCCCAGTTCTTCGATGTTATGCAGGAATTTTTCTTCCGGCAGGTTCAACTGCTTAGCGATGTTAGACATGATACGCATATTAGCCTGATGACCGATAAAATAAGTCAGGTCATCCAATGTAAATCCGTTCTTCTCCAACAAATATACAGCATTCTTAGGCATATAGGTACAAGCCTGAATAAACACGTCGCGACCTTCCGGCATCAAGATACCACCGTCGCGCGGACGTAATTGAACGCCTTCCGGACCTTTACCCAAGTGTCCTAAACCTTGCGTAAAGACTTCGAGTATGTGCGGATCATTCTCCGTCATACGTTCCTTCGATATAAAAAAAGCAGCTGCCGCATCGCCCCACAGGTGACCGGCTTTCGGATCCGTTTCATTATAATAGGCAGAGTTCTTATCTGCGGAAAGGATCAGGGCTTTCGTTGCCTTTCCCATCGCAAAATAACCTTCCACCACCTCCAATGCGTTCAGAAAGGAGGAACAGGCTGAAGACAAATACAACGCTTTTGCGTTTGTAATATTAAATTCACGCTGAGTATAATGAGCTGCAGTTGCTACTGTATCGTACGGCGAATAGGAAGCTGAGATAATTAAATCAACATCCGTAATGTCATAAGGTAATTTAGGCAGCGCGTTATGTACGGCTTCAATACCCATTGTACAAATAGTCTCTTCCGGTTTAGCTTTAGAACGGGTTTTAATGCCGGTTCTTTGTTCAATCCACTCGCTTGTCAACCCGTTTAATTCCAAAAAATGTTGGTTGTGTACCCGCTCTTCAGGCACATAAAACCCTGTTGCATTAATAAACATCTCTGGTTTACTTTATCTTTATTCCGTTGAATATTAAATTCATCACATTATCTCTTCTCTTTATTCGTTGGCTGATATTATCTCCCATAATACCCCTTATATAAGGAACTTCCAATCCCTTTAAGGCATGATGAAGCACAACCGCAGTAATTTCAGTATCGGGCATTTCAAAAATACCTTCCTTTACACCAGCATCCAGGATTCCTTTCAATAATTCAGTCTCCCGAATGTCAAAGCTCTTGCGAACTTTTTCCACACGCCAGATATCCCGAAAGAAGTTTGCTTTTAATGTCCCGTTACGAAACACTAGCGCCTTGATAGCATCCAGTCTTGCATAAATGAATGTCATCAGCTTCTCGTCGGCAGGCAAATCCTTTCCGGCAACATCGAGTAACATCTTATATAATTTATCTAACTCCGACTCTACCACAGCCAGATAAATTTCATTCTTACTCTTGAAGTACGTATATAACGTACGTCTGCCTTTCCGGGAAGCCTGTGCAATATCGTTCATTGTCGTATTATCAACCCCCATGCGGGCGAACAATTGCCTGGCCACATCCACCAACATATCGCGTGTTTTAGAAACTGTCATCGGCATCGTATTGCACATTTTCATTAAAACTGTGCGCAAAGTACCTAAAAAAGATTGGTTCTACCAAGTATATTAAAAAAAACTTGCAATAAATTTGTTTTGTAAATGAAAAGCCTTACCTTTGCACTCGCAATCACACAATGATTGTAAACTATATCGCGGAGTGGAGCAGTGGTAGCTCGTTGGGCTCATAACCCAAAGGTCGTAAGTTCGAGTCTTGCCTCCGCAACTATCTAAAGGTTTTCAGTAAACAACTGAAAACCTTTTTCTTTTTCAACTTCTCTAAGGTTTATTAGCCAAAATTAAACGATCAATTTATCCTCAGGCATGTTTATTGTAATGTATATGTATGGTTATCTACTGACATAAAGACTTAACAATATAAATAATATGGCATATATAGACTATTACAACATTCTTGGAGTAAACAAGGGAGCTTCTCAAGACGACATAAAGAAAGCGTACAAGAAGCTGGCTCGCAAATACCACCCCGACCTGAACCCAGGTGATCCCGACGCTCACCGGAAATTTCAGGAAATCAACGAAGCCAATGAAGTATTAAGCGATCCTGAAAAACGGAAAAAATACGATCAATATGGCGAAAACTGGAAACATGCCGATCAGTTCGAGGCTCAACAACAGCAATACGGACAGTATCAGAACGGCGGTTTCGGTGGTGGCGGTGGAACTTACTGGAGTGCATCCGACGACGGAAGCGGATTCTCCGATTTCTTCGAATCGATGTTTGGCGGTAGAAGCGGTCGTAGCAGCGGTGGTGGTAACCACATGTTCCGTGGACAAGACTATACCGCTTCACTGAGCCTCTCCTTGACAGATGCGGCAAAGACACATAAACAGGTCATCACCGTTAACGGAAAGAACCTGCGTATCACTGTCCCGGCCGGTATCGCAGATGGGCAGACCATCAAATTAAAAGGCCAGGGAGGTCCGGGTGTAAACGGAGGTCCTGCCGGAGATCTGTACATTACTTTCAATATTACTGACGACAGCAGGTTCAAACGTGTCGGCGACGATCTATACCTTACCGTTCCTCTAAACCTGTACACCGCCATCCTGGGAGGCGAACAGATCGTGGAAACAATGGACAGTAAAGTGAAACTGAAAGTCGGCCCCGGCACCCAGAACAATACAAAGGTACGCCTGAAAGGCAAAGGTTTCCCTGTCTATAAGAAAGAAGGACAGTTCGGTGATCTGATAGTGACCTACTCTATCGAAATACCGACTAATCTGACGGACAAACAGAAAGAGTTGTTCCGCGAAATACAGAGTCTTAACCAATAAAACATGAGTAGTATGCAAACAGATTTAATTATAGTCAACGAATATTGCCGGATATGTCATATTGAACCCTCCTTTATCTTTCGTCTGGAAGAAGGAGGATTGATCGAGATCCGTATTGTAGGAGGCGAAAAATTCTTACAGGCCTCCCAATTGCACGATATCGAAAGGTATACGCGCATGTATTATGATCTGTCTATTAATTTCGAAGGAATAGATGCTATTCATCATCTGTTAAACCGTGTCAAGTCGATGCAGCAAGAGATCGGTCATCTGAGAAAGAAGCTAACGATATACGAAGCAAAAGATTTTGAAGAAAATGAATTATAGCCTCAACTGACACATTTACCTTACAATCAGCCAGGTAAATGTGTCAATTTGTCGCAAAACAAGCCTTTCTATCCCCTCTATAAGCGGAAAGACACAAACTATTTGTAAAATAATTTGGTTTGTAAGAAATATTTCGTACCTTTGCACTCGCAATCAGGTAATGATAGCAACTATATCGCGGAGTGGAGCAGTGGTAGCTCGTTGGGCTCATAACCCAAAGGTCGTAAGTTCGAGTCTTGCCTCCGCAACTATCTAAAGAGAATCAACAAGGTTGGTTCTCTTTTTTATCTTTTCGGGTTCACGCATTCATTTCATACCCTTGTACAGCTTATTTTCTGTACAATAACTATATGAATGCACCTGTTTTTTGTATTCATCTTGCATTCACAGAGTATTCATTTCTCTTTCATATCTTCCACTTTATACCTCTATAACAGTCACTGCATGAATAATCCGGTAGGTATCATCCCAACAATTAAGTTCTTTCTATAGGAAGATTAATTCCATACCTCCCCATTATTAAATAAATTTCTCCTTAGTATTAAAAAAGAAACATATAGCAGGGCAAACGCATTAGAAAATACAAAGACAATCAAGAAGTCTCAAAAAATCAAA
>NZ_CAJJWO010000109.1 GCF_905196875.1 uncultured Parabacteroides sp.
AAGCTACTCGGCATTCTACCTCCGGAACTGGAGAAGATATTTTTCGCCGACAGCGGCTCTGTTGCCGTCGAGGTAGCGATGAAAATGGCCATCCAGTACTGGCAGTCACAAGGGAAGAGCGGGAAGTATGGATTTGCGACTATCCGTAGCGGTTATCATGGTGATACATGGCATGCGATGTCGGTCTGCGATCCGGTAACCGGTATGCACGGGATATTCTCGGGAAGCCTCCCGGTACAATATTTTATTCCTCAACCTTCTGTTAAGTTCGGAGAAAAATGGGACGAGAAAGCTATGCAGCCTTTGACAGATCTGCTGGAACAACATGCCGGTGATATTGCAGCTATAATACTGGAGCCGATTGTACAGGGGGCCGGAGGAATGTATTTTTACTCTCCCGCCTTTCTGGTCCGGGCAAAAGAACTCTGCAAACAATACGACGTATTATTCATCTTTGATGAAATAGCGACAGGATTCGGTCGTACCGGTAAACTGTTTGCCTGGGAACATGCAAATGTTGTTCCCGACATTATGTGTATAGGTAAGGCATTGACCGGTGGCTATCTGACCTTATCGGCTACACTGACAACCCAACAGGTAGCCGATACGATTTGCTCCGGTGATGCAGGTTGTTTCATGCATGGCCCGACATTTATGGGTAATCCACTGGCTTGTGCTATTGCCTCAGCTTCCGTATCGTTATTATTGGAAAGCGGTTGGCAAGAGAAGGTAAAAGCGATCGAGGCACAGCTTCAGCAAGAACTGGCTCCTGCCCGGTCATACAGTAATGTAAAGGAGGTACGCGTACTCGGAGCTATCGGGGTAATTGAAATGAAGGAGCCGGTCGATATGGCAGTCCTTCAACGACGATTCGTAGAGGAAGGTATTTGGGTACGACCTTTCGGCAGACTGGTTTATTTGATGCCACCGTTTGTTATCAGGCCGGAGCAGTTGTCGCGGTTGACGAAAGGGGTCCTAAAATGTATCGAAGATACTCCGGGTACTATTTAACGATAAAATAAGACTGATAAATGAAAGATTATAATTCGATATTACAAGAACTGGAAAATACAGGCAACCTGCGCCGTCTGCCGGAGATTATCCATAGAGGGAATCTCGTTGAAAAAGACGGTCTCACAATGCTCAACCTCTCCTCCAACGATTACCTGGGACTGGCTTCACGCCATGACCTGCAGCAAGCATTTCTGGAGGAATGGCAAGAGAAGCAATACCCTTTCTCCTCTTCCTCTTCCCGTCTATTGACCGGCAACTTCCGTATTTATACCGAACTCGAACAGGTTATGGCGGAGCGATTCGATCGCGAGGCCGCCCTGTTATTCAACAGTGGCTATCACGCAAACACCGGGATACTTCCGGCACTGGCCGATAAGCAAACATTGATCCTTGCCGACAAACTTGTTCACGCCAGCATTATCGACGGGATACTGCTTAGTAACGCACACTTCCAACGTTATCGCCACAATGACTATGATCAACTGGAAACACTTTTACAAAAGAATACCGGCCAGTATGAACAAATATTCATTGTAACAGAAAGCATCTTTAGCATGGACGGCGATGTAGCCGACCTCCGCCGTCTGGTCAGTCTGAAGAAAAGTTATCCGGATGTCTGCCTCTATGTAGATGAAGCGCACGCCATCGGTGTACGAGGAAAAAACGGGCTGGGAATTGCAGAAGAACAAAATTGTATACAGGATATAGACCTTCTCGTCGGTACCTTCGGTAAAGCACTAGCCTCCATGGGAGCCTATGTGATTTGTAGCCGCGTTATCCGTGAATACTTGATCAACAGCATGCGTCCTTTGATATTCAGCACAGCATTGCCTCCTGCACAGATCGCCTGGACACAATTTATCTTTGAAAGGCTTCCGGAGTTTTCTGAAGAACGCGAGCGATTAGCCATAACAAGCCACCTTTTAATAGATGCATTGAGAGGAAAAGGTGGAGAAATCAGCGGAAGCCATATCATACCTTATATAATAGGCGATAATAAAGATTGCATCCTCAAAGCAGAAGAGTTGCAACGCAAAGGCTTCTACTGCCTCCCTGTCCGTCCCCCAACAGTACCGAAAGGAACGGCACGGATACGTTTCTCGTTGACAGCAGATGTAACAACCGAAGACATACAACAGTTAAATGAATATGCAATATGAAAATAATAAAACAAACAGATAATCACGCCGCCCGTCTTCTCCTCTTCTTCTCCGGCTGGTCCGCATCTCCGGAACTATTCACCCGGTTGGAGGCCAGGGAAGAAACAGACGTTATGATCTGCTACGATTACAGGGAGATGGCATTTGAGGAAGACCTTACCCGATACGATGAGATACACCTCGTCGCCTGGTCGATGGGCGTACGGATGGCGGAACTCGCTTTAGGCGGCAAATACATATTCGCTACCGCCACTGCCATCAACGGAACCCCCTGCCCGATCGATGACGCATACGGTATCCCCATCGACATTTTCCGAGGCACGCTCGACAACCTGACAACCGAAGGTCTCCACCGTTTCAACCGCCGGATGTGCGGCACACGTGAGATACATTCCCACTATCAAACTGTTACCGCCCGCCCATTGGACGAAGTCAGGGATGAACTGCAAGCTATTTACGACCGCTGTTCCCCCTCTGCCAGCAATTCTATCCCCTGGACACGCGCCCTCGTCGGAAGCGATGACCGAATCTTTCCCGTAGCCAACCAACTCGCCTACTGGAGCGGCCGCTGCAACGTCACCCAAATTCCTTCACCTCATTACCCTTTTCACCTATGGAAACAATGGAACGAATTATAACGCGCTTCACCCGTGCCCTCGACAGTTACGACCGACAGGCTGTGGCACAACAGCAGATCAGCCGCCGGCTCACCGGACTGCTCTCCCGTTACACTGCCATGCATTTCCAGCGTGTCCTCGAGATCGGCTGCGGGACAGGTGGTTTCACCCGTTTGTTGAAAGAAAGTTGCATCATCGACGAATGGTATCTCAACGACCTTTGTGAAGGTTGCCGCGAAAAGATCGCCGGGCTTTTTTCCGGTCAGTCACCCTTTTTTATCACCGGGAATGCGGAAGATATCGAGTTTCCGGGTTGTTTCGACCTGATCGTCTCAGCCTCCGCTTTCCAATGGGTACAGCAACCGGAAACGTTCCTGCACCGACTGGCTGCGAAACTCTCTCCCGCCGGCACACTGGTGTTCAATACCTTTGCACCCAGCAATCTACAGGAAGTCCGTCAGCTCACTGGTAAAGGCCTCGATTATCCTACGGCAGACCACCTAACAGAATGGCTGGCGGCAGACTACCACCTGCTTCACCTCAGGGAGGAAGACATCATCCTCACCTTCGACACTCCGATGGATGTACTCCGCCACCTGAAAAATACCGGCGTAACCGCTACCGGCGACGGCTCCTGGACACGCGGACAGCAAACGGATTTCTGCCGTCGCTACACCACCCTGTACGGCACCGCCGACAATAAAGTAACACTCACATACCGCCCACTTTACATCGTGGCAGTAAAAAAATGAATAACAAATGAAAGGAAAAGTACTTTTTATCTCAGGTATTGACACCAATGTCGGCAAGACCTTTGCCACCGGTATCCTTGCCCGCCAGCTTGCCGCCGAAGGGCACAAAGTCATCACCCAGAAAATGATCCAGACAGGATGCATCGACGTCTCGGAAGATATCGAAATGCACCGCCGCCTGATGGGAATCCCCTTTACCGAAGAAGATCGTGCAGGCCTCACCTGCCCTTACATCTTCACCTACCCTTGTTCGCCGCACATGGCTGCCGAACGCGATGACCGCCGGATCGAACTTTCCACGATCACCCGCGCGACGAATGAATTACTGGAACGTTATGAGTACGTCCTTCTCGAAGGGGCAGGGGGACTGATGGTACCGAACGATTTCGAATCGTTAACGATCGACTATGTGAAGGAACAAAATTACCCACTCGTACTGGTCACTTCCGGCAAACTAGGTAGTATCAACCATACCCTACTCAGTCTCTACGCCTGTCGGCAGGAGGGTATTAGGGTGGACAGTGTCATATATAATCTATATCCGCAGATCGACCGGTTGATAGAAGACAACACCCTGGATTATCTGCGTCAATATCTCCGCCGCGAATGGCCGGGTACGAACCTCTTCCTCCTCTCAGAAGAAAAAGAAACAGGAACAGCAAAACTAGAACAGACCAGTCTGTAAAACCAGGATTGCATTTATGAGGCTTTGCCGAGTAATCTCGTACATAATGGGCGGCCACAAGCCGCCCATATAGAGGCTGTTATAGGCTTTTACACCCTATCCGTTCCCATAATCTCTACCACGCGATCATTGGCACGGGCTTTGATTTCCGGGGTGATGCTATCCTTGATCATACTGATGACCAAGGTCATGACGGCAATATCGTCGGTAAAACCGATCACCGGAAGAATCCCGTCGGGTATCAGGTCTATCGGCAGGATAAAATAACCGAGTGCACCGATAATATATGCCTTATGCTTCACCGGCACCTTCTCATCCTGCAATGTATAATAGAGCGTGAAAACAGGCAGCAGCACCGTAGCGCCGACCTTCTTCGCCACTCGTTCTATCTTTTTCCAAAAGCGGTTATCCGAATAATACGTACCGTACTTTTGTACTTCGTGCACCTCTTCGAAAGGCACATCTTCAATCCCATTTCTACTCATACTCATTCTTTTTTATCTTAGAGGCAGTTTATAAACCGCCCCTCCGCTAGCAAAGATAAATAATTTAGGCCGGAATACAAGTAGCCGAAATACGTCGACATTCAAACCTACGGCTAAAATAACTTAACAACAAAAATCCCGCCAAAGCTGAAGCCGCTCCCGAAAGAGCCACAAAGTTAGTACATCATCAGAATAAAGAGATTAAAATTATGCTATAAGTGTATCTGCAAACCGAAAGAAACCGGATGGAGTGCCGGGCCTTTGTTGTTCTCGAACATTTCGATAGGAGAATATTTACAGTAAACACCCATACAACCGACACCCGCCTGGAAAAGAAGATCCATTGTTACGGGACGCAGGTTCATGCCGCCATCCATCTTCTGCTTCCTGGTCTTTCCACTTCCGTCTTCATAAACAACTTTGGATGAAGAGGTTGTCTTGATTACAGCAACAACGCCACCGGAGACAAAGAAACGCGGGCGATGCCGTACCTTCTTGGTCTGCCACTCCAGTAGGACGGGGATGGTGACACTAGTCATATTCAGCTTGCTTTTCTTATAGGCGATGCCATCGGCGGCAGGAACTAACTGAGTGACACCGTCCACCTCCTGAAAATGAACATTCCCGTCGATGCGGTAACGGTTCCAGCGCAGGCCGGCACCGGTCACTACCGCCCAGTTGTAGCGGGAGAAGGGAAGGCTGAATTCCATAAAGTTAAGATTGTATTCAAGCGAGTTCCCTTTGCGCAGGGACACATCGTCCCCTGTGAAACTGTTGAAGCCCATACCGAAGCCCGCCCAGTGTGCGGAGAAGTTACGATCCCAGGTAGGAAGGGGAATGTTAAGCGTCTTGATATGTTTGCGTCGCTCATAGCTCTGCCCGTCACGGTATTGTCCTTCGAATACCATTTCGTCGTCTATCTCGGTTCCGTCCTCCTGTTCTTCATAGATGCGGACTTTCATCCGGTCGCCGTTATCCTTCACTTCTATACGCTTCTTTTCCAACCGGAAGATTGTATCGGTTGGCATCGGTCCGACTTCGGCTGCCAGCAAGCCCATCACAGGGAGAAAGGCTGCCACGATCAGTAATAATCTTTTCATCTTTGTATTGTTTTATTCGTTTATAAATCTTTTTTGGTGAAGAGAATCGTGATCAGGTCGTCGCTGTCCAGATCTCCTTCGATATAAACCAGAGTGATCACTCCTTTGGAGCTGACCTTGAAGAGGACGAAGCGGTTGATGTCGGCCTCCTTACCGGGTAGTTGGTAGTAAGCGGAGATAACGCCTCCATCGTCGGTCACTTCCTTAATCTTGCGGGCTCCCTTCTGGTCGGCTTCCAGGCACTGCCGGGTGAAGCGCAGGGCGTCGGGATCGTTCTTGATCGTGATGCTCTTATACCGGGTCATGCCGTAGGTTTCGAGCATCTCGTTGGAAAGTTCGACCATCGTTACATTTTTCTTCCGGCCGTAACGCTGGAAAACATCCTGTATCTTCAGGTCTTTTTGCAGAACCTCTGCATCTGTTGCCCCTGCTCCGTAAGGGAACAAGAAAAGGGCAGCCAGCAATACGAGTAATGTGTATCTTATCTGTTTCATCGCTACATGTTTTTATTCGTCTTCACTAAATATGGAACCGAGTTCCTTTAACTGGTTATCAATAATCCGGCGGTCGGCTTCATCACTGTCTTCCTCGGGAAAATATTCGTCGGCAGGAGTGGCCACCTCATGCAACGCCTCGAAAGCAGAAGACCGTACCTTATGGATATCGGTATAACACCGACCGTTTATCACTACATAATTATCCGAACAGAAACAGGGGTCGGTCGGATACAACAATTGGCTGATCCCCAGCAGTGCCACTACACATGCTGCCACCGTAGACAGGAGATATACGATCGACCGCCGGCTCATCGCAAAACGCTTCACAGCCGGTGTCGTAGCTGTCACCTCCGCCCATATCTCTTCTGCCGGATCGTGCTGCGCTGCAATCTCCTCATCAAAGTATGCGAACAGCGGACGGTAGCCTGACAGATGATCCGGAACGTTCGCCCCGGCAAAGAAACGACGGAGTTCGCGTTCCTCGGCTGCCGAAGTTTCTCCTTCAAAATACCGGTTTAATACCTCTTCTATATTCATAACTGCTCCTGTTTATTTAACTGTAAAAATTGTTCCCGTATCTTTTTCCTGGCCCTTGAAAGATTGCTGCGGACGGCTTCAATGGCTGACCCTGTTATTTCCGCGATCTCTGCCAGTTCGTAGCCTTCCACGTCTTTCATCCGGATGATAGTCTGCTGCACGGTGGGCAGCCCAGCAATCAGTTCCCGGATACGGGCGGCGGCATCCTTTTGTTCCAACAGCTCTGCCGGTGAACGGCTTCCCGAGTCGATCGACAAAGTGTCGATGTCGGGGCCTTCCGGACGGCGTGCTCTCAGTTTATCCAGCGTCAGATTCTTGGTGACTTGCATCGCAAGGGCTTCCACACTATGATAACCGTCCAGCTTCTCGCGGATATACCAGAGCTTCAGGAAAGCCTCCTGCACGATATCTTCGGCGTCGGCTCTCTCCTGTGTCAGTTTCAGGGAAAAGTTGATCAGCTTTTCCCGGAGTGGCAGTACGGTTATTTTAAACGTTTCAAGTTCCATTCTGTTTATATGACGGCAAAGGAAAGAAAACATAACATCAATATTCCAGTTTTTTGCCAGAATTATTGCATAACTTTGTAAATAAACAAGATAGCTCATGAAAATTCTGATTGTAGAAGACGAAGATTCTTTACGTGAAATAATGATCCGCTCATTGGAGAAGGAACGTTACGTCGTGGAAAGTGCCGCCAACTATAACGAAGCATTATTGAAGATCAATGATTATGATTACGACTGTATCGTGTTGGACATCATGCTGCCGGGTGGCAGTGGGCTCGATCTGCTCGAAGAGCTAAAAAAGATGCGGAAGAAGGACAGTGTCATCATCGTCTCTGCCAAAGACTCTATCGAAGACAAAGTGACGGGCCTCGACCTGGGTGCGGACGATTACCTGACGAAGCCGTTCCACCTGGCTGAACTGAATGCGCGTATCAAATGCATCATCCGCCGTAAGCAACAAGATGGCGAGCTGCATATCAACCTGTCCAACATCACCGTCTACCCGGATCGCCATGCCGTATATATTAATGAAGAGGAACTGGCTTTGAACCGGAAAGAGTTCGACCTGTTGTATTATTTTGTCACCAATCCCGATCGCTTGATCAGTAAAGGAGCACTTGCCGAGTCCATCTGGGGGGATTATATCGACCAAGCGGATAGTTTCGACTTCATCTACAGCCAGGTAAAGAATCTGCGCAAGAAGTTGAAGTCAGCCGGGGCTGTCCCGGAAATAAAGGCCGTATACGGTTATGGCTATAAAATGGTAAATGAAGAATAGCCGATGAAACTGATCCATTATACATTCCGCAACCTGTCCATCCCGCTGTTGATCATTCTAACGGCCTGGGCATGTTGTTTCTATTTCGTCATCATGCATGAAATTGACGACGAGACCAACGACAGTCTTGAAAATTACAAGGAGATCATCATTAAGACAGTACTTGCCGACAGCACGCTCCTGCATGACCATGTGGATATAATGACTAAGTATTATATCCGCGAAGTCCCCGAATCAGAAGCCGATCTGGATAAAGACGAGTTTTTCGATTCGACAACTTACATCGAAATAGAGATGGAAGATGAACCGGTACGTGTGTTACGCACCTGGTTCATGACAGCCGACCGGAAATATTACGAACTGACGATCGAAACCTCCACCCTCGAAAAAGAGGATATGGCGGAAGCGATCTTTTTGAGTATCATTATTCTATATGTAAGCCTTTTATGTTGCATCCTGCTGGTATCGCATTTCGTATTCAAGTCCAGTTTCCGACCGCTTTATACGTTGGTAAAATGGTTGAAAGAATATCGGCCCGGAAAACAACAGACTCCATTGGTAAACCAAACCAAGGTGGAAGAGTTCAAAATACTGAACCAGGCCATCCAGACGGCAACAAACCGGAGCACGGAAATGTATAACCAGCAAAAACAATTTGTAGAGAATGCTTCCCACGAATTACAGACCCCGCTTGCCATCTGCATGAATAAACTGGAACTGCTCAGCGAAAATCCCGATTGCACGGAAGAGCAACTCTCCGAAATAGCCGGAATCAACCATACGCTTCGGGGTATCATCAAGATGAACAAGTCTTTGCTGCTTCTTTCGCGTATCGACAACAAACAGTTTCCCGATACTTCCGAGATAGACTTCAATAAACTGATCAATAAATATTTGCCGGACTTCGAGGATATGTATGAATACAAGAATATACATGTCACCTATTCAGAAACCGATACATTAATATATACAATGAATGAGTCGCTGGCCTCTACCCTGCTCAGCAATCTTTTAAAGAATGCTTTTATACATAATATAGAAAACGGATCGATCGCCATTTCGATTACCGACCGGACACTGACAATATCAAACAGCAGTGAAAGCACCGGACTGAATGAAGCGACCTTATTCAATCGTTTCGAAAAGCAAACGCATAAGAAAGATTCGACAGGATTGGGATTAGCTATCGTTAAGTCGATCACCTCCATTTATGGAATAGATATAAAATATGAATATAACGGCCTGCATCAATTTATTTTAACATTCGGATGACCTCTTTTCCCAAATCTTTCCTAAATGTACCCTTTTCTTTGCAGTATAAATTAAAAGAAAGATATTATGAAACAGTTTGGATTAATTCTGGTCAGTTTGTTACTATCGACAATGGCCCTTTTTGCTGATAACGAAAAGATTACAAGAGACAAGTCGGTATTACCTTCCGTGTCACGCAACTTCCTTTCTGCCAATTTCGGACAGACAGACATTTCTCACATCAAGATAGAAAGTAATCTGTTGGGTACGAAAGGATACGATGTGATCCTGACAAACGGAGTAAACGTAGAGTTCGACAAGGCCGGCGAATGGAAAGAGATCGAAGCACGTCACAGCTTTATCCCGCTGACTGCTTTACCCCAAAGAATAGCCGATTATATCAGGAAAAACTTTCCCGACAATACGGTAATCTCGGTGGATAAAGATACGCGCGAATACGAGGTTAAACTAAACAACGACCTGGAACTCAAATTCGATCGTAACGGCAACTTCAAGAAATTCGATTAATAAAACAACAAAAAGAAATAAATATGAAAACAAAATTATCTGTATTAGCTTTAGCAATGTGCGGTTTATTGACTTTCAGTAGCTGCGACAACGATGACGACAACAACTACCAGCCTGACCAGACAGTCACCAAAGCATTCGATGAAAAATTTCCGAATGCCGTAAAAGTAGAATGGGAAACAAAAAACGGTTACGAAGTAGCTGATTTCCATCTAAGTGGCAATGAAACCGAAGCCTGGTTTGACAATAAAGGTAACTGGTTGATGACAAAGACTGAGATTGATTTCGGCCAGCTCCCGGAAAATATACGTTTAGCATTGAGAAAAAGCGAGTATACAGACTGGAAATATACGGAATATGACAAAATCGAACGCTCTAACACAGCCACCGTATATGTAATAGAAGCTGAGCAGGGAGAAAAAGAAGTCGACCTGTATTATGCAGAAGATGGAACACTCATAAAGGTTGTCAATGATTCTGACAATGGCAATAACAACTTCCAGCCAGTTACTATTCCACAAGCTATCAACGATGCGATCAACGAAATGTATGCAGGTGCAACCATTGTAGAATTCGATCAGGAGAAGATTGGCTTCGAAGTCGATATCCTTCACAATAATATCTACAAAGATGTCTACTTCGACTCTGAAAACCAATGGATCTATACAGAATGGGATGTTAAAATAGCTGATGTGCCTGCCATCGTCATGAATGCACTAAAAGCATCTGAATATAAAGATTATAAGATCGACGACATCGACCTGATCGAGAAACCGGCCGGTATCTTCTACCTCTTCGAACTGGAACAAGGCGAACGGGAAATAGACCTGACCATCAGTGCCGAAGGAACAATCGTCCCTTGATCCGTAAATATTTAACTATATAAAAAAGAACTTTGCACATAGCGAACTTGTTTCTTACGAGAATAAACTGTTATTAAAGTAAAAAGTCATGAAAGGAAAACTATCAGTTTTAGCTGTTCTCGTATGTTGCTTCTCGCTGTTTACTGGTTGCAACAATAATCAAAAGAAAGTAAAGAATACGGTTGAAGTACCGCAGGCCATTCAAAAGATCCTCACGCAAAAGTATCCGGACGCAACCGTACTGGAATTTGACAAGGAAAAGAGCGGTCCGGAAGTCGATATACAAGACAAAGGCATTCGCAAAGAAGTCCTGTTCAATACAAACAACGAATGGATATATACCAAATGGGATATCCGTGCGGAAGATGTTCCGGTTGTCGTGATGGATGAACTGGCCAGTTCTGCTTACAATCAGTATAAAATTGAAGAAGTAGACGCCATAGAAAAGCCCGCAGGCATGTTCTATGTATTCGAACTGAAGATGGACAATAATGAAGTGAAGCTGACCTTCGACTCGGAAGGACAACTCATAGAATAACGAGCTTACGATTTTGCCAAAGGCATGGCAGAGTTTTGCCAAAGGCATGGCAGAGTTTTGCCAAAG
>NZ_CAJJWO010000110.1 GCF_905196875.1 uncultured Parabacteroides sp.
ATTACGTCGAGTACACGTTCGAAAGAAAGTTCGTCGAAGTACAGACGGTCGCACATATCGTAGTCGGTAGAAACCGTTTCCGGGTTGTAGTTGATCATGATCGACTTGTAACCCAGCTTACGTGCAGTCTGTGCAGCGTTCACCGAACACCAGTCGAACTCTACGGAAGAACCGATGCGGTAAGCACCTGAACCCAGGATCACCACGCTCTTGTCGTTCTTATAGTAAGGGATATCATGTTCGCTACCGTCGTATGTCATATACAGGTAGTTAGTCAGTTCCGGATGTTCGGAAGCGATCGTGTTGATACGTTTTACGCTCGGTAGGATACCCATTTTCTTACGCATGTTACGTACACGGATATTTTCTTTTTCCATGTTGCCTTCCGGATCTTCTACATAACGGGCGATCTGGAAGTCGGAGAAACCTAAACGTTTTGCTTCTTTCAGAACATCTTCGGGCAGATCTTCTATCTTATTGTATTGAGACAGTACTTTTGTGTAGTCTACGATATTTTTCAAACCGTTCAGGAACCACGGAGTGATCTTTGACAGTTCGTGGATACGTTCTACCGTATAACCTTCTTCCAATGCTTTTGCTACGGCGAAGATACGCAGGTCGGTCGGGTTTGCCAGTGCGTCGTCCAGGTTGTCGAATTCCAGGTCGTTGTTTCCAACGAAACCGTGCATGCCCTGTCCGATCATACGCAGACCTTTCTGCATAATCTCTTCGAAGCTCTTACCGATCGACATGATCTCACCGACAGACTTCATGCTCGAACCGATCAGGCGGCTTACACCAACGAACTTAGTCAAGTCCCAACGCGGGATCTTCACGATCATATAGTCTACTTCCGGAGCTTTATAAGCAGAGTTCGGAGTACCCATTTCGCCGATTTCATCGAGGCTATAACCTAATGCCAGTTTAGCTGCAACGAATGCCAGGGGATAACCGCTTGCTTTTGAAGCCAGTGCAGAAGAACGGCTCAGGCGAGCGTTTACTTCGATCACACGGTAGTCGCAAGTGTCGGAGTTGAATGCGTATTGGATGTTACATTCGCCCACGATACCCAGGTGGCGGATTGTCTTGGTCGACAGTTCTTTCAGCAGATCCAGTTCCTTATCTGTCAGAGAACAGGTAGGAGCTACAACGATACTTTCACCGGTATGTACGCCCAGCGGGTCTACATTTTCCATGCTTACTACTGTGAAGCAATGGTCGTTCTTATCGCGGATTACTTCGAATTCAATTTCTTTCCAGCCTTTCAGCGATTCTTCCACCAGGATCTGTGTAGAATAAGCGAAAGCGCTTTCTGCCAGTGTACGCAGTTCTTCTTCGTCTTTGCAGATACCGCTACCCATACCTCCCAGGGCATAAGCGGAACGGATCATTACCGGGAAACCGATCTTGTAGGCAGCTTTCACTGCATCTTCCATCGTTTCAACAGCCTGGCTTACCGGAGTTTTTACGTCGATTTCATTCAGTTTCTTTACAAACAGGTCGCGGTCTTCTGTATACATGATCGCTTCAACAGAAGTACCCAGTACCTTTACACCATATTTGGCGAGTGTGCCGCTGGTGTATAACTGAGTTCCGCAGTTCAGGGCAGTCTGGCCACCAAAAGCCAGCAGGATTCCGTCCGGTTGTTCTTTTTTGATTACTTCTTCAACAAAATACGGAGTGATAGGCAGGAAGTATACCTTGTCTGCTACCCCTTCGGATGTTTGAATAGTTGCAATGTTCGGATTCAGCAATACGGTACTGATACCTTCTTCTTTCAGTGCCTTCAATGCTTGTGAACCAGAGTAGTCAAACTCTCCGGCCTGTCCGATCTTCAGGGCACCCGAGCCCAGAACAATCACCTTTTTGATTCCAATTTTCGACATAGTAATTGGGTTGTTTTGTTTATTAATTGATTTTATAGAATGTTATACCTTAATATTATCGCTATCCGCGGGACACAAAAAAAATGCGTTAGTAAAAATAACCAACGCATCTTATATAACCAAATGATAATCCCGTAAATTAAAGAAATGAGCCTCAATGTCCGGCGTTGAACCGGAGATAAACATCGGATTACACTTATGTATCTTATTCGTCATGAAACTCTTCTTCGCAAAATTTCGGCAAAGATAGGGGATATAATTTGAATGTGCAATAAAATAGGAGGGAATCGTGGTTTAAAAATTGTACTCATAATTACATTGTATTAATGGAAACTTGTTTATAAAAAGGAAATGGTGTTGCTTGTCCGATATTCTATTTGTTATTTATTCTTGATTATTGCGTATTGAAGAAGCTTGTTTACGTCTTCCTTCATCAATTTAATCGTTTTCGATTGATCCTTAGGCTGTCTGGTAAGAACAGAGTAGGCCGCTAACCTCAGTTTATCGGGTTGGTAATAAGAATCGTCCGAGTATAACTTTGTCAGTAGATAATAGGTGTCTATCTCTTCCGGCAGGATGTGCAGGCATTGTAATAAATATTTCTCGGCTTGTTTATAAAGACCTAGCTGTTGGTAACTTTCTGCAAGGATGTAATAGAATTCCGGATTGGCACTTAGCCGGATTGCCTGGTGACTCCAGACGATAGCATCCGAATATTGTTTACACTGTAACAGGCATCTGGCTCCTTCCTCCAGGAATTCGACCCGGTGGTTGAGACGTGGATATAAACACAGGTATCCTTGTGTGGCCACCTGTTGTTCATTTTGCTGTTTTAGCAGTCGTAATGTTTTCCATTCTTTATAAGAATCGTAATAACCTCTTTGACCGAAAAATAGCATGCAGGCGGCTAATGCTGCAAAAGTTCCGATATAAGGAAAGGTCTTCGGGGAAGGTTTTTGCAACTTACCGGGTATTGTCACACAAATAGCCGAGAAGAATAACAGTAATACCCAAAATGACGGTAATTGTAACGGATAAGAATACATTGAGAAAAAGAGCAAAGCGATAATGCTTCCCGTGGCTCCGATCTGTTTGTTTTTTAGTCCGTAATAAAGGCTGAACCCGATCCACAAAGAGAAAAGTAACAGTCCGGCGATACCGAACTCGAGTCCCATCTGCAGATACTCGTTGAATGCAAATTTCGGACAACAGGCAGCCTGCCGTTCCATGTCGGAAGCTTTTCCGGATGAAAAGTAGTCGGCTTGCGTCTTCGCATAGGATGTGGAAAAACCTCCCAGGCCTGTTCCTGTCACAGGTTGTTCCAGAATTGCTTTGGTTGTTACGTTCCACATCAGTAGACGACTGGCCGATTGGTCCGGGCGGATAAAACTACCCAGGGTGGGTAATCCTGCAATGGCCAGGAATAATAAAGCACAAACGATCACCACGGTCTTACTGTGCATTATTACTTTTTGTTTCAGGATTTTCCAACCGGATTTGCGTAAAAAGAATACCCAACAGCAGGAGGCTACGGCGGCTAGCCATGCAGGACGACTTGCTCCTCCCGGAAGGGCGATCAGGATGATTAGTATACCGATGACTGACAGGTAAAATAACATGGTTCTGGTTTCCCACCATGCTATTTTATCGCAATCACGGAATCGTAGTGCCAGGTTCAGGCATAAAGGGAGTACGATTGCCAGATAACCGGAAAACGGGCCTGGATTAAAAACCAGTCCGCTACCATTAAACAGCGGGTGGTTTTCCGCCGGGGTACCGTGTATTTGCCCCATTCCCCACATAGCTTCAAACACTCCGGTCGATATAATGATCGAAATGAAAAAGAGCCTGAGTTCGGGATGTGTCTGTATGACAGCTCGTAACATAAACCATAGCATGGTCAGTTGACCTACAAAGAGCAGTTTTTCCGGTTGTGGGTTCAACTCACGATCGTAGGTGATCAGAATCAGTCCGGTGAAGAGAAGCAGCAGTCCGTCAGGTAGTGTGAATGTGAAACAACTTTTTTTAATGGTGGCTTCCATGAAAAATACACTGAAGGCAAGTAATAAAACAGAGAAATGGAACCAGAATACTTTGCCGGCGATTGTTCCTTCTGCAATGTCAGGATTGGCGGCAAATACAATGCATAATAGTAATGCTCCACTCGTAGAGAGGGATAATAGTCGTAGGTACTTGAATAAAATTTTCATCTTTAATTTATTTTAGAGTGATATCGGACTCTGCTTTTTGTTTATGAAAATCGATAACTACCTTTTCCGGTTATTACATGAGTTGATGTAAAGACCGGAAGAAGATCGATGAAAAAACAAGTTGTGACGTTCTCTTTAGTGCTACTTCTCAGCTCCTAGATTAAACACGCAGAGGACAAGAAGGGTTTGAAAAAATAACAATTTGTCGATTGATATCGCAAAATTAGGAAAGAAAATAGTATCGGATAGCCTAAATTAGTTCAATATGATTATTTTTTTAAGGTAAAAATAGGAAGGTAAATAAAGATTCCGGCAATCGACATCACTAGCCCTCCGATTGTACCGGCTGCCAGTGGAAACCAGAATGCTTCTTTGTCGGGCCCCAACATAAACGGAATGAATCCCAGAATAGTGGAAATTACTGTAAGGAATATTGGCGTTATTTTTGCATTCCATGCTTTCAGATAAATGCGCCAGAGCGGCATCAAGGGCTTTGCTTCGCGTAGCTGATTGAATTCGTTCAATACATAGATACTGGCATTTACCGTAATACCACATAATAAAACGAATGAAGCAAATCCTCCCTGGTCGAAGTTTAACTTGAACCAATAAAACGTCAGGAATACGCCGATATAGGAGATCGGGATCACGCAGATGACGGCTAATGGCTGTTTCAAAGAGTTAAACAGGATACTGGTAGTAAAGAAAATGATTACGATAATAAGCAACAATAACAGATATTGTTTATTATCTTTCGTGTTCCAATCCCAGTAATAGCTTTCCGACTTGGCTGTATAACCCATAGGGAGCGAAGCATTGAATTCCTTCAATACACGTTCCTGTATCTTGTTCCCCTGGTTGGATGCGCCGATGTACTCGTATTGCAGGCAAAGCCGGTATTGCTGGTTTACCTTGGCAACCTTCTGCGGCATCTGTCCCTTTTCTACAGTTGCCAGTTCCGCTAATTTATAAGACTTGTCTTTGATAGTCTGAGGTACATATTGCATACTCCAGATATCATAATCTTTTGCCTGGCGAGAACTTAGTTTCAGCTTTTCCACTTCATTGTCGACAACAATCGTCCCGCTATAAATATCTTTTCCGAATACCGGATTCAGTGAGGCGAACAAGTCGATCGGCAGAATACTTTCCTGGGCCATCCGCGCTTTGTTCAGGTTGAAGTAGAATTCTTGGTAATCGTCTTTCCACCACGAAAATTCGGAGTTGATAAGTACTTCCTTGATACGTCGGAAGGTGAGAAGTTTGCCTTTTAATTGTTCGGCCCATTCGTATAGCTCGTCGTAATTGTATCCGAACATTTCGATCCTGAATGATCCGGCTCCTTCCCGTACATCATTGCTGAACCCCTGATCCTGAAGACCGTATACTCCCCAGCTACCGCCGCCCAATTCTAAAGCTTTACTGATGATCTTGCTTTTCAGGGTGTAAGGGAAACCGCTCCGTTCGGCAACTTTGGTGAAGTATATACGTATGCCCGCCTGCCGGGCACTATATACATTTGTCTGACACTGACTTATATCCTTGAATGTACTCAGGTAAGCCTCCATACGGGTCATCAGTTGGTTCATCTGTTCCAATGTAGTCCCGTTGGGTAGGGAGGCTGTGACGGATAGAACCGTTTCATCGTTGCGGGTAAAGTAACTGCCTTCATATACTTTCTGCACAAAAAGCCGCAAAGTTCCCCCCAACGCTTTGTCTATGATCGGTTTCACCTTTTCTTTATAGGTTTCCTCAGATACAATCTTGTTGTATTTTTCGATGAATAGCGAGTCGGTCGCTGTGTAAACTTTGTCTTTACTATCCATTTCGATCTTTTCAGGTAGCAGGAAGACTGGTAATCCGAATGCCAGGACTAACACCACACAAGCAGTCTTTTTCCATCGGCAAAGGAAACTGATCTGTGCCCGGTAATAGCGGTTGAAATAGACCGGATACCGCTTAAGTACTCTGTTACCCCATTTTTTGAACCGATTGAACCGGCCACTCTTTGGGCTTTCGGATAATGGGGCTTTTTGCTTTATATTTTTCTTTTGTCCCAATCCCAGTTTGTCTATCATGGCAGGAACAAAGAACAAGGCAACAGCCAGCGATACAGCCAGATTAATGATCACCACAGCTGCGAAATCCTGTAAATTCAATCGTATTTTTTCATCGAGGAAGAAAATAATCACCAACGCTCCGATTGTTGTCAGGGTGGCAGTTAGAATAGAAAGGAAAGCTTTCCGGTTATGGCGGTTGCGTATATGATCGGTCATCACGATCGTATTGTCGATCACCAGGCTTAAGGATATGGTGACACCGGCCAGCGAATAAAGTTGCATCTCCAACTTTGCCAGGTAAAAGAAGATGACAGCAATGCAGAGGTTAACACTCAGGCTGACAACGATCAGGAACAAATAACGTACATTCCGCGTGATCAATAGAACGAATAAAAGCAGGATCAGGATAGTCAATCCGGTACGTAAATATATTTTGTTCAACTCGTTGTGGATGAATTCCGTAGCGTCATAACTCGTGTGTATCTCATAGCCTTGCGGCAGTAACTGACGGATATGCTTCATCTCCTGTTTTACCTGTTCTGCCAGTTTCAACTGGTTTGCCGTTTCTTCCGCCTGAATGGATAGGTAAATGGAATTCAATCCGTTGATACGATAATAACTTTGTGGGGCCTCTTCCTGGCGGGTTACTTTCAGTAGTTGGTCCAAACGGATTAGTTTTCCTTCTTTATTAGTGACTGTGATGTAAGATGCGTCAAAACCTTCCCGGCTATCTTCTGGTATCAGGGCGAGGCGGATCCATTCCTCCTGTCCATTCGTCTCTACATTTCCTGTTCCGAGAAATTCTTTGTTATAGTATTGACTGATGGCAGTTTGTATATCGTTGATGGTAATTCCGAGTGAAACCAGCTGGCGGCTGTCGTACTCCAATCGCCATTCCATCGGCGTAGCTCCCCGTACATCGATCCTGTAAATTCCCGGAATGCTGGCCAGGCGCGGTTTGATCTGATCTTCAGCAAACCGCTGGATAAAGATCGGGGTTGCTGCTGCATTTAAAGTATATGTCATGAAAGGTCCGGATTCCTTATCATCCGGGCGGCTCATTTCCAGGATCGGATAACTAAGTCCGTCAGGGAGGCTTGGCCAGGTCTGTCGGACGATAGTGGAGGCTTCAAAGCGGGCGGCATCGATATTGGTATGCTTATCCAGTTCTAGGGTCACATATCCCCATCCATTACCGGAAGTCGAATTGATCTCCTTGATCCCTTTGATACGTGCAAGCATTGCTTCCAGACGAGAAGTCACTTCCATTTCGATCACGCGTGCCGAATTGCCGGGCATATTATAACTGATAGTCAGCCGGGGCAATGTGCGTGAAGGCGATAGCTTGATGGGCAGTAGGGGAATGAATGTTATTCCTGCCAAAGCTATGCAGAGGAAAACGACAATAATCGTAAAGGATGATATTTTAGGAGATGAACTCATTTTATAGTTATTTTCTTACTACGGAAAAATTATAACTCGTTCCGATAATCAAATTCATTCGACAAGGAAATACCGGTCTCGAAATCATGTAATGTCAGCTTCCTTATCTTAAAATAACTCAGCCAATAGTTTTGTAACGCCGAGATATAGTTACGCTGTGCCTCCTGTTGGCGGTTCAACGACAAAGTCAAACTGTTGATGTCCGCTTTCCCGATCATAAACCGCTGCTTGGTCTCTGCGTATGCCATGACTGCCAGGTCGAGCACTTCTTCAGCACTACTGATCAGGTGCTGTTGGATATTGAAATCACCTACTGTCATGATCACATCCTCTTCCACGGTCAATTCTTCCTGGCGGGCGGATATCTGAGCCACGTTCAGATTGTTTTTGGCAATATTATGTTTCCCTTTCCGTACGCCCCAGTCTATCAGGGGGATGGAGATAGATACGGAAACAACATCCTGTTGCAACGGATCACGGTAAGCACTTTTCAATTTGCTTGCCACCTGGTTAAAACCGATACTGGCATTGACGGAAGCATTGAACATAGCCTCCTTTTTTGTCTTATCCACTTGTTGTTCTGCTTCCAGTACCTCTTGTTTCAGGTCGAGAAATTTAGGGTTATTCTCCCGGGCAAGTGTTAATGCTTCATCTACCGATATTTGCATATCTTTCGGACGTCCGGGCAAACGTAACCGGATTTCCGTATTTTTGTCGAAGTTGAGGAAAGAGGCAAGGCTGAACATCGCTCTTTTAAGGGCTATATCTGCATTTTGCAATGTGTTGCGTGCATTGACGGCATCCAGTTTCAAAGTCAGTAGTTCCGCCTTGTCGATGGAGGCAATCTTATGCCGTTCCTGTCCTGTCCGGTAGAGAGTATCGGTCGAAGCGACATTCTCTTTGGCCAAATCGTATTCGGCTTGTGCCATTGCCAGTTGGAAGAAGTAGGTGGTAGCCTGTTCGCTGATGTTTTCTATATTGTATAACAATTCTTTTTTAGCGATCTCATATTTCAGCGGTTCGATCTTTCGCTCCCACCGGAAAGGATTATAGCCTAAAAGGTCCTGGCTATAACCTATTCTTATAGGAATAGTCGTGAATTGATTATAGGTATTTTCCCCGAAGTTACGCATATATCCCAGGTCCGAATCCAGAAAGAAAGTACCTCCCAATAAGTCGAAATTTTGCTTGACCCTAAGGTTTCCACTGGCATAGAACGACTGTTGAGTACGATATTCTTCCACGTTTTTATCATAATTATACCGCTTCGTAATATCCCGGTAATACTGTGCCGGTGTCAGGTTCAATGTCAGACTCGGTAGTCTTCCTGCCTTGAATGTCCTATATTGCCAGTATCCGGCCAGATACATGTTCTTTGTCCTGAATGCCTCCAGCGAACTGTCTGCTGCCAGAGAGATCGTCCGTTCCAGCGACAGCGTCAGTGTCTGTGCATGCAGGGAGGCAGAGGTAAATAACAGGAATGACAATATTATCTTATATATCTTCATAACGGCATTATATAATTCGTTAAACTTCAGTTTGTTTTTCGGAAACATCATGTTTCCGGTAGATGTACCAGTAAATCAATGGAATGATGAACAGACTGACTGCGGTACCGACCAGCATCGCAGAGATCATTGCGATAGATAAGGGCTTTTGCAACTCACTACCCATATCGAATGTAAACAACAAAGGTACCATACCGAATATCGTAGTCAGTGATGTCATAATGATTGGACGCAGACGGCGGCGACCGGCCTCGTGTATCGCTTCCATCAACGGGACTCCCTCTTTCCTTAGTTCATTGATCATGTCGATTTTCAGAATGGAGTCGTTGATCACAATACCGCAGGTCACCACAATACCGATGGCACTCATCAGGTTAATGGTATGCCCGCATATCCAGAGTATCAGTAAGGCGGCAGCTACGTCGATCGGGATTTCAAGCAACAGGATCAACGGCTGCAGGAAACTCTCAAACTGGGCTGCCAGAATAAAATACATCAACAGGAGTGAAATAAACAAGATCACTACCAGTTCATTCAACATTTTCTGGTTGGAAAAGAAACTACCGGAAAAATCGATTTCCCAATCCTGTCCGCTTAGTTGTTTTACGTTGTCCATTAGCTGCTCCGGTTTTTGGACATTATAGAAGCTAAACGGGATATACTCACCGTTTTTCCCGGCTGTTATCGTTTTGAGGTCTTCTCCCTGGGTCACCTTGATCAACGATTGCAACGGGATATATTGACTTTTACCGTCTTTGTCCGGTTGTGTTTGTACCAATGTGCTTTGTAATACTCCATTGATTGTCTGTCCGTCACCTGCCAATGCTATCGGAAGATATTGTTGGTAGGAGCGGAGGGTGGCAACTTCATTCTCTTTGAATGCCGTTTTCAGAAGACGGTACACTTCATTATAACTGACATTATATAAGAGTAGCTTTTGTCTGTCGATCGAAATATTCAGCTGGTTATCGAATGCCACTCCGACAGGCGACTGACCGGTGGTCGTTTTCATTTCCGATTCCAGTTTTTGCAGCTCGAAGGCTTCCGGAGCTGTTGCTTTGTTGCGTGTATAAAACTCAGCGACCACATCGGCTTCGCCCGTGACAAACAGTTTTTCAAATACGGTGATAGGAGGGGAAAAGGAAAATACCGCCTGTGGATAATTGGTATCCAGCCATTGGGTAATCTTTTCCTGTAGGGGAGCAATGGCAGATGCTTTTTCCGTTCTGAAATACAACTCGGCCTCGGAGGCGGATAATTCACGGTCGCGATTCAATAGGAACTGTTGCTGTCCGATATAAGATGTATATTCTTTGACATCACCGGCAGTCTGGTTAAAAAGCTGGTTGACCCTGTCTTTATTCTCGTCGATATGAATATTCTCGTTCCATTCGATATGGGTGATCAACTCGTTCTGGTCGATCTCCGGCATTCGTGTTTTCGGTACTTCATAGAAGAGGAATGCACAGAGAGGAAGAGTTAGGGCGGTGAGTATCAGACTTACTTTTTTATGGCGGAAAGTGAAGTTGACACCTGCGTCATAAAAACCATACAATACGCTGTCTTTGACCAGATTTTTAATCCTGCGGTTAAAACCGGTATGTTTGATGTCGGGAATACTGTAAACCAGTTTGTATAATACCGGAAGCAGCATGATACCTGTAAAATAAGAAACGAGTAATCCCGCTGTTACGGCAAAAGCCTGGTCATAGAATATAGCTCCGGCAATACCACTCATAAATACCAGCGGAAAGAATACGGCGATTGTTGTAAAAGTGGAACTCAACATCGGGGTAATTACTTCTGTTGTCCCTTTGGCGCATGCTTCGTCCAGAGAGAATCCTTTTGTACGGTATTGCGTGATGTTTTCCGTTACGATAATCGAACTGTCTATCATCATACCCAGAGCGAGGATCAGACCTGACAGAGAGATGATGTTCAGCGACATTTTGAATAAGTAAAAAAACAGGAAGCTGACGATGAGGCTGACTATCATACTCAAACTGATCACAGCGGGTATTTTTATATCCCCCAGGAAGAGAATAGCCACGATACAGATAAAGATAAAACCTAATGTCAGGTCTTGTTTTAGGTTCGCCACCGAATAGTCCAATAGTTCTGTCTGGTTGCGG
>NZ_CAJJWO010000111.1 GCF_905196875.1 uncultured Parabacteroides sp.
GCCCCGAAGCCGGAAAAGAGAGAGGCGTGTACTTTTCCCATTTGATTCAGTTCTTTTTATAAGTGATTCTATTTGTTCTGTACCCTAGTCTGAATAGTATCTAATGGAAGATCGTACTTTGGTAATTTTTTCCCCTTATAAGAAAAACAGTGGCCATACGAATCCCATCTCACTTGTTTAACCAAGGTCCCTTCGACAATAGCTCCAAACATTGAGTCTACTGTATCCAGGCTATTTTTCTTAATTTTTTCGATTACATATCCAAGCGACTGTGCCGCTGTTTCGAAAGTTTGAGTATTGTATCCCATGTTAGATTATTCTTTTATCGTGTGCCCATGAGGCGACTTCGATGTTATTATTTACTCCAAGTTTTGAATGAATACGTTGAATATGTGTGCGAACTGTAGCCTCTGTTATTCCCAGGATATCAGATATCTCTTTTGTTTGTTTGCCTTGACATATTAGAATAATTATCCGGTATTCTGATCTGGTAAGGGAACCGTTTGGTGGAGTAGGAATTCTACAAACAACATTGAATCCTGGACATGTAGAAATCAAGGAACATCTTGGTGCATCGGGAGTGAGTTTACCATCAAGCAAATCAGCTCTGTAATCTAGGTTTCCATAGCGACAGCCGGCAAACATCTCCTCTTGTTCATCAGCGGTTATTAAGCCAAATTCTTTTTTTATTATGGCCAATGTTGTTTTATCTGCTGCCAGCTCTGCTTGGAAATATTCTCTGTATTCAGGAGCCATCATGAGATAAGGTAATTTATTCCCATTTTGCAAAAAGAAAACTCGACCTTCATTGTCGCGGAAGACTTCTATACCTTGTCCGAAAATACCGGCAGGTAGTTTAGGTAGACTATTCATAGCACAGTGTTTTTTAACCGTTCAACATCGTTAATCTCTCTTTGATGTTTTAAAGCAAGTTTTAGAGCCTGTTTTTCAATTCCAACATGAGTGGCTTTACCAGACATTACCCTCATAACATAAGCTTTAGAAAAACCTGTACTAATAGCTAAATCAGTAACCCACTTTGTGGGTAATTTTTTCTTTAGTTCATTTTTTTCATCTTTTGTCATCATAATTATGTATTGCATTTATGTCGCATTTGTATTAACTTTATATCGCAAAAGTACAATATAATTCATATAACGCAATATATTTCACTTTAAAAACGAAGTATTTTGTATTTATTAACGCATTATAATTCATGTGATGTACAACGGAACGATAATAGATCAGCTTTTAAGTGAAAGAAAATTGAGAAAAAAGGATATACAGGATGCTCTTGGTATAAGCTTTAATTCTTATAAAACAATCGTTTACGGTAATCCTACCGTAAAAACATTGGAACCTGTTGCGGACTTCTTTAATGTATCTATGGATGTTTTTTTTAATCGTGAATTTTCTTGTTCTAATAAGATAGGGAATGTTTCAGGGAATAGTAATACGATACAGCAAGGAGAAGTAAATGTGATGCAGTCTTCATTGGAAAAAGAGATAGAAAATCTCAAACTCTTATTAGTAGAAAAAGATAAGGTAATATCTGAAAAAGAACGATTGATAGGAGTTTTGATGAAAAATAAATAGTGAATATATGCATATAGGGAACAGAATACAGCAGCTAGTAGAAGACAGTGGACTGAGTGTTACTGGTTTTGCAAAAAAAATCAATAGGGGAAGAGAGCATGTTTATACTATATTCAAAAAAGAGAATATTGACACAGGATTATTAATTGAGATTGCAAAAGTCTTATCTGTTCCTGTTGTCTGTTTTTTTGATGAAGAAGAGATATGTGAGAATAATCAAATAGGAAAAATATCTGGCTCAGGGAATAGAGTTCAGCAGGGTCATGTAAATGTAATGCAAGAATTTCAGGAAAGAGAGATTGATAATCTAAAACTACTATTAACTGAAAAGGATAAAGTTATATCTGAGAAGGAGCGACTGATACAGATTTTAATGAAAGGCAAATAATAAATGTATATCAAAAACTAATAGTTACTAAGTAATATACACAATATGAATAAACATCTTATTAATCAGGCTGATATGAGCCTTGTTTTTTTGTTTATCCGGGATAGTTCCGGGAGAAACAGAGAGAAAAACAGTTTTTACACACATTGATTATCAACAAAAAATCTACACAAAAATGTTGCCAAATAGTCTTCTCATCCCGACTACAGATGAGGTAAATCAGATAATGATTTACCTCTTTTTTTGTCTTTTCAGCAGCAGTTTTACATATATTCTTCCTGATAAAAAGTTTTGCCAGCGCAGTGGCAAAAAAGTGCGTATAGGGTGGTAAACCTTTGCCAATGCGATGGCAAAAGGTTTTACCCGGAATAAGGCATGTTTTTAGATTTACTACAAGTGAATAAGGAATGGTTTGAAAACAACAAAGGCTGTCAATTTTTCAATTAACAGCCTTTGGAGCGGAAGCGGGGGGATTCGAACCCCCGGTACCCTTACGAGTACGTCAGTTTAGCAAACTGGTGGTTTCAGCCACTCACCCACACTTCCATGTGTTCTGTGCTTCTTCCTTAGAATTGCGCTGCAAAGATAGATGTATGTTTTTAAATAAACAAAGCTTTTTGCATCTATTTTCTAAGAAAAAGATGCTACTTTTGTTGCCGATTCTGATACTCAGGATTTTATTTGATAAAAAATGAATAAGAAAAAACAATCGAAACGAAATATAATAGCGGGAATAGTCCTTTTTTTTGTCCTTTTGATAGTAGGAGTGGGAATTTGGGGCTATCGCTTGGCCTGGGCTCCGAACTTTGTGCCACAGGAAACGGTGTATGTTTATGTAGGGAAGGATAAGAGTTTTACTGATTTATGCCGGCAACTGCAGGACTCTGCCGGTTGTCACCGGATAGGCAGTTTCAAGCAACTGGCTGGTATACTGAAATACCAGGCGAATATGAAAACCGGACGGTATGCCGTATCGCCCGGAATGAGTAATCTGGAGTTATTGAATGATTTGCGGCGTGGACATCAGGTGGCTATCCGTTTGACTTTTAATAATATCCGTTTTAAGGAAGACCTTGCTGAGCGATTGGATGAACAGTTGATGCTTGATAAGGAAGAATTGCTATCCTTACTCAACGACTCTGCTTATTGTGATTCTTTAGGATTTACGACGAAAACAATCACCTCTCTGTTTATTCCTAATACGTATGAGGTCTATTGGAATATACCGGCAGATAAATTGATGCAACGTATGAAGCGGGAATATAAGGCCTTCTGGACGGATGCCCGCTTGGAAAAAGCGAAGGCGATTGGGCTGAGTCCGATTGAAGTGGCTACATTAGCCTCTATTGTAGAAGAAGAAACTGCTGCATCTGATGAATATCCAATTGTTGCAGGTCTTTATCTGAATCGGATTCATCGGGGGATACCTTTACAAGCCGACCCTACAGTGAAGTTTGCTGTTGGTGATTTTAGCTTACAGCGTATCCTGTTCGAACACCTGGAAATCGATTCTCCGTATAATACATACAAATATGCCGGATTGCCTCCCGGTCCTTTACGCATACCTACTATTAAAGGAATGGACAGCGTATTGAATTATATGAAGCATAATTATCTTTATATGTGCGCCAAAGAAGATTTTTCGGGACGTCATAATTTTGCGGCGACATTGGCAGAACATAACCGTAACGCAAACCGGTACAGAGCTGAACTTAACAGAAGAAAGATTAGATAAGCTTTTTGCTTTTTCTTTGTGGTAAAAGCTGTATCTTTGGCAGTTGGTATTACATAAAAATCAATTTAAGAAACAAATATACATGGAAAAACAACTATTCTTAGGGGATGAGGCTATCGCACAAGCTGCGATCGATGCTGGTATATCCGGGGTTTATGCCTATCCGGGTACCCCTTCAACTGAAATTACCGAGTATATACAAGGTTCAGCTGTTGCGAAAGAGCGGGGGATACATAGCCGTTGGAGTGCAAATGAAAAAACAGCAATGGAAGCAGCATTAGGTATGAGTTATGCCGGAAAGCGTTCACTTTGCTGTATGAAACACGTAGGTTTGAATGTCGCTGCCGACTGTTTCATGAATGCAGGAATGAGCGGTATTAACGGAGGTATGATTATTATTACTGCTGACGATCCATCTATGCACTCTTCACAGAACGAACAAGATAATCGCGTATATGGTAATTTTGCTATGATCCCGATGCTGGAACCTTCCAGTCAGCAGGAAGCATACGATATGGTTTATGAAGGATTCGAACTTTCAGAAAAACTGGGATATCCGATCCTGATGCGTATCACTACCCGTATGGCTCACTCTCGTGCAGGTGTAGTTACCCGTCCGATGAAGGATGAAAACACCAAGAACTGTCCGGCAGACGGACGTCAGCGTTTTATCCTCCTCCCGGCTTTGGCTCGTAAACGTTTCAAAGTCTTATTGGAGGCTCAGAAACAGTTTGTCGATTCTTCTGAAACATCAAAATACAACCAGTATTTCGATGGTCCAAATAAGGATTTGGGTATTATTACGACTGGTATTGCCTTCAACTATCTGTCTGAAAACTATCCGGACGGATTTGAACATCCGGTATTGAAGATCAGTCAGTACCCTCTTCCCCGCAAACAGATGGAGAAGCTTGTAAACGAATGCAAGGAAATCCTGGTATTGGAAGAAGGGTATCCGGTAGTGGAAGAACAGCTGAAAGGATATATGGGAACAGGCATTAAGGTACACGGCCGTCTGGACGGAACTTTGCAGCGGGATGGTGAATTGACTCCTGATGCCGTAGGAAAAGCTCTGGGTAAAGATATTACCAGCTATTATGCTATTCCTGAAGTGGTAGAACAACGTCCGCCTGCATTGTGCCAGGGCTGCGGTCACCGTGATATGTATGAAGCTCTGAATGAAGTATTGGCTGAATATAAAGAACCGAAAGTGTTCGGTGATATCGGTTGTTATACGTTGGGAGCTTTGCCTCCGTTCCGTGCAATCGACACTTGTATCGATATGGGAGCTTCCATTACGATGGCGAAGGGTGCTGCCGACGCAGGTGTATTCCCGGCTGTGTCTGTAATAGGTGACTCTACTTTCACTCATTCCGGTATGACAGGATTGTTGGATTGTGTAAACGAAGAAACAAATATCACGATCGTGATTTCCGATAATGAAACAACGGCAATGACCGGTGGACAAGATTCGGCCGGAACAGGACGTTTGGAAGCTATTTGTGCCGGTATCGGTGTTGATCCGGCTCATATTCGTGTGATGATTCCGTTGAAGAAGAATTACGAAGAAATGAAGACGATTATTCGTGAAGAGATCGAATACAAGGGTGTGTCCGTTCTGATCCCGCGTCGTGAATGTATTCAGACATTAACAAGAAAGAAAAAAGCAAGTAAGAAATGAGAGCAGATATTATATTGTCAGGTGTAGGAGGACAAGGGATCCTCTCTATTGCCGCCGTTATCGGAGAAGCCGCATTGAAAGAAGGTCTGTATATGAAGCAGGCTGAAGTACACGGAATGAGTCAGCGTGGAGGCGATGTGCAGTCAAACCTGCGTTTATCTGACCAGCCGATCGCTTCCGACCTGATACCGAAAGGACATGCCGATCTGATCATTTCATTGGAACCGATGGAAAGCCTTCGTTATCTTCCTTATCTGAAAAAAGAAGGATGGCTGGTTACTAACTCTCAACCGTTTGTAAATATTCCTAACTATCCGGACATCGACAAGGTGAACGAAGAACTGAATAAGTTGCCTCACAAAGTGATCCTGGACGTGGAAGCAATTGCGAAAGAGGTGGCTACCGTGCGTGCTGCCAATATTGTGATGCTGGGAGCTGCAGCTCCTTTTATCGGGATAGAATATAATAAGATAGAAGACGGTATTCGTCGTATTTTTGGCCGTAAAGGTGAAGAAGTGGTTGAAATGAACCTGAAAGCACTGAAAGCCGGCTATGATGTTGCCCAAAGTTTAAAATAAAGCGTATGAACAAGTCTCTCTTAACCGCCATTCTAATGATCTTTGCTTTTATAGCCCGTGCACAAAGTGACGGCGATATCATAAAGGTAGGAGATCAAATGCCGACATTTACTATCGTTTCCGATAACGGAGCGAAAATGTCGTCAGCAACATTGAAAGGAAAAGTCGTTCTGGTCAACTTCTTTGCAACCTGGTGTCCGCCTTGTCAGAAAGAACTGGCAGACGTGCAGCAGAAACTCTGGCCGAAGTATAAGGACAATAAGAACTTTCAGCTGTTGGTGATCGGTCGTGAACACACGGATGCTGAACTGGAAAAATACAATGAGAAGAAAGGATTTTCTTTCCCGTTGTATCCGGATAAGAACCGTGCAATCTTCGGAGCATTTGCAAAAAATCTGATTCCGCGTAGTTATTTGATAGGGAAAGATGGTAAAGTAATCTATGCCGGCAAAGGATATACGGAAGAGGAGTTTGCAGAATTGATGGAAAAGATCGAGACTGCTGTAAAATAAATAATATGCAATATCAGAATATACATTTGATTTATTTTTCTCCGACACACACTTCGGCAAAGATAGCGTATGCTATTGCCGAGGGGCTGGGAGGAGATACATTGTCTGAGTCGGATATCACGCATGAAGCGTTGAAAAAAACACTTCATATAGACGATAACGAACTGGTCATTGTTGCTGTCCCTGTCTATGGCGGACGTGTCGCGGAAACGGCTATGGAGCGTATTCGTATGTTTCAGGGAGAAAAGACCCCGGTTATTCCGGTTGTTGTATATGGAAACCGTGACTACGAAGATGCTTTGAAGGAGTTGAGTGATGCTTTGACGGCTCAGGGTTTTGTGCCAGTCAGTGCTGGTGCTTTTGTCGGCGAGCATTCTTTCAGCCGGAAAGAGATGCCTATTGCTGCCGGTCGCCCGGATAAGGAAGACTTGGTGAAGGCTTCTAAGTTCGGCCATGAAACATTGATAAAACTGGATGCTGTATCAACTTTATCGGGATTACCATCGTTGGAAATAAAAGGAAACTTTCCATATAAGGTGAAAGGACCTTCTACGCCACAGGCTCCTGTTACAGACGAAGAGTTGTGTACGCAATGTGAATATTGTATCGACGTATGTCCGGTGGCTGCTATCTCGATCGTAGACGACCGGATGTTCAGTGATCCTGCTCTTTGCGTCAAGTGTTGTGCTTGCGTAAAAGAATGTCCTGAAGGGGCACGTACTTTTGATACTCCTTATACGGCTATGCTGCATAAGAACTTTAGTGCACGCCGCGAACCGGAATTGTTCGTTTGATCATTCTAAATAATCAGCTTATAGCCGATCCCCCGGAGATTTACAATCTGAACCGAGGGGTCGGCTTTTAGTTTTTTACGAAGCTTGGTAATGAATACATCCATACTGCGGGCATTGAAAAAAGAGTCATCACCCCATAGTTCCATCAGGACCGGTTTACGGTGTAGTACATCATTGGCATGTAGGCATAATAAGCGTAATATTTCAGCCTCGCGGTGAGATAAAGTTTCCGTTTGGTCGCTGATCTGTAAGGTTTGATGTGGGTAATGGAAGGTATATTGCCCGATTGTAAACACTTCCTGTTTTTTTGGTTCGGAAATGGATATAGGGCGGTTTAATAAAGCCTGGATGCGTACGATCAACTCCTCCATATCGAACGGTTTTTTTCAGATAATCGTTTCCTCACAGATGAAAACCTGTGACCAGATCATCTACCGATGAACGGGCTGTGAGGAAGAGTATCGGTGTCCGGATATCGATCTGACGGATCATTTTGGTGAGCGTGAAGCCATCCATTTGGGGCATCATGACATCCAGTACCAGTATATCCGGTTTTTGCTTCTGATAGAGCTTTAACGCTTCGTTTCCGTGGGAAGCCAGCGTGATACGGAACTCGTGACGGCTTTCGAGGCTGTCTTTTATGATTTTTGCCAGTGCAATTTCATCTTCTGCCAATAGTATATGTATCATCTTTTGCCAGGTATTATAATAGTAAATGTGCTTCCTTCCTTTTCTCTGCTTTCGATGGTTATAGAGCCGTCGTGTCGTTCTACAATATCTTTCACATAGCTAAGACCAAGGCCAAAGCCTTTCACATCGTAGATGTTTCCTTTCGATACACGATAGAAGCGTTCAAAAATGCGCGTCTGCTGCGTCGGAGAAATCCCGATGCCATTGTCGGTGATGCAGACTTCAAGCTGACCAGTTGTTTCACGGAGCCGGATATTGATTTCGACACTCGGTCCAGAATATTTGATCGCGTTATCCAGTAGGTTACTGATTACGTTTGTGAAGTGTAGCTTATCGGCATAGACTTGTATATCTTTGGGAATTATCTCCATACTGAATCTTACAGCTTTGTTGGCCTTCAGTTTGAATTGTTGTATCAGACTTTCTATGACAGGTAGAGCTTGGAAGCTCTCTTTTTGTAACCGGAAATTCTTCCGTTCGTCTACGGCCATACTAAGTATTTTTTCTACCAGTCCGGATAAATGCTTCAGTTGTTGACGGCAAAGTGTGAAATATTCTTCCCGCGTTTCTTTTTGTTCCACGAAGTTGAATGTCTGTAAGGCGTCGATAGCTGAGTAGGTAATTGTGATCGGAGTCTTGAGTTCATGTGTCATATTATTGACGAAGTCGTTTTTGATCTCCGCGATCGTTTTCTGTCTCAAAATGGTGCGGATCAGGTAGATATAGCACGCTGTCGTTATGATGATCAACAGAAAGGATGCGAGAAACAGAGGTCCCATTTGTTTGAGTACGGCTTGTGATGGAGCGATTATAAAACCTTGTAAGCCAATACTGTCATCTATATTTAATCCGGCTTTATGGGTAGACAGCAGGTCGGTCGGATTTAGGTCGTCCAGCAAAGATGAGGCCAGAAGCGTATCTGTTCCTAATGTAAAATCGATAAAATGTGGATTGTATATGCCTCCGGCTTCGAGAAGCGATGACCATATACTGTCGACCTGTACGACATCGACAGGTGAAAGACGGTTGATCGCTTGCCATATACCTTTAAATGCAGCTCTCATTATAGGTGTATTTTCCGGCTTGAATGCTTGAAATACCGCACTGTCATTCTGGTTTTGTGTTTGAAGTTTTGTGCGCGAATAAACTTGGCGTGGTTTTTGCTTGGAAGCTGCATGTGAAGTACTATCCAAAGAGAAGCCAAATTCTATTTCCCCGTGAGGCGCATTGGCTGCCGTATCTTTTTTTAGCGCATCCATGCGAAATGTAAGATCCTCATTTATGGCTTGCTGTAATGTCTCGTTGATTGTCCTTTGAAATTGTTGTTTTTCAATCTTGTAACTATTCCATAACCAATAACCCTGAAAAAAGAATATTCCCAGAACCGATAAAGAAACGAAAATCAATATGAGGCGCATCTGTAATTTCATATTACAAATATAACCTGATTTTATCTCTACTCATTCCGGTGGTAACACTAAATAACAGTAGATTGCAAAGTGCTAACTATCGTTGTCTGTTATTTGGCTTATATTTGTCATATCTTATTAATCAAAGAAAGAATATGAAGACATTTGTAGCCTTATTGTTTTTCTTCGTGTCATTTTTTCAATCAGTTAAAGCTCAGGATGCTGATCGGCAAATTGGGGATTTGATCAATCAATCCGACTGGTTTAGGTTGGAAGAAGAATATCCGAAAGTGTCCGGGCTGCTTCAGTCTGTTGCGATAAAAGCTTTGTCGGAAGTGATGATTGGTACTTATTTTAATAAGCCGGTTGAGACGATACATCTGATTGATTCGTTATTGGAACATTATCAGGAGGATTTGGGCTTTCCGAATGTGAGTAGTTTGGTTGCTCTTCGCTCAAAAATGCTGGGTGAAATAGGACAGTATAAAGAGAGTGCAGATCGTTTATATGATTTTTTACGTCAAATAGAAGCTTTTGCTAAGAGAGAGGATTTCCCTTCTCATCAGCAATTGGCGGATTATTATAATACTTTGCGCAATGAAGCCGCTCCTGTTGTTGACAGGCCGGATAAAGATACAGAAATACCCATGACAATCGAAGAAGCCGGACGTGGTGTTTTAATGTTTGTTCCTGTACAGGTACACGGAAAAACGTATAAATTTATTTTTGATACGGGGGCGGGAAGTACCTTTGTTTCCAAAAGGTATGCGGATGAGATGGGAATTTGTGTTATCCGTGATTCGATTAATATTACAGGGGCTTTTGCTACGGGTACCGGCAAGTCTGGGATTTTAGATAGTATGATGATCGGTGATATTGCGTTTAAAAATGCGATCATAACGATTGCAGATTCAAATCCAGCAGTAGATACAGTCTATCAGGTAGATGCCGTATTGGGTACTGATTTTATGCGATTAGTAGGAGAAGTAAATATATTTCCACAAGAAAAAAAAATTAGCTTTCCGGTTAATCGACATTCGCTTCCGGAAACCGGAAGGAATATGTGGATGTATGATGGCGGTTTGAGGTTGAAAATTTTTTCTGGTAATGAACGATTGCATTTTGTTTTCGATACGGGTAATGTTCGGGCTGATATGTTTTATCATTATTATCAAAAGCATAAGGAATGGATTGATGCCGGAGGTATAAAAGAGCAAATTTTTGGAGGAGGATTTGGAGGTGTTCGGAGTTTAGAGGTGTTACGCTTGAGTTCCATACCGTTACGTTTGGGAGATACTTCTTTTGAGATAAAAGATATTCAGGTGAATTATAAAGAGCCGGAAGCTGATTGGTCACAGAAAAATGAGGACGGTTCTCTGGGTATGGACTTTATTAATTTATTTCAGCGGGTTACTATTAATTTTAATGATATGTTTTTGGAGGTCACTATGGATTAATGTTGGATACAACCTGCATGTTTCGATTCTGCCATAAGTTTACTTTGCTTTTTTGTAAACTTATTTCAGGACAGGACATCCTATCAAAAAAAGCGTTTAATATATATCGAATGCAAGAAGCACATATATGTTCTATTCATTCAATATATATATTTTGTTCGTTTGATATATGTCAAACGAATATAAGTCCGAATCCATTTTGTATACTTAATTGGGAGAATCCCTGTATAGTATATAACGAATCGGGCTTGTTTTCCCCTGATAGAATCTTTTCCGTTATCATTTCCTGGGTTGTATCTATCACGCTCGTACATTATATTACAGTGCCTGTGTTAAAAAAAATAATTACAAAATAAATGCGAAAAGATTTGGAGAGTAATAATAAAAGGTCT
>NZ_CAJJWO010000112.1 GCF_905196875.1 uncultured Parabacteroides sp.
ATTGCTATCTCCATTGGCATATCGGCACATTAGCAAATTGGCTCATTATTGAAAAGAACCAAACTATGATTAAATCAATAGCATGCTTTGTTCATTTTACTATATTGAATGGAGAAAGATGTTTGAATGTCTTTTTATTTAGAGGTAGGTGTAAATAGATTTACAGGTAGGTCTAATTTCATTTAGAGGTAGGTGTAAATAAATTTACACCTACCTCTGATAAAATAGTTATTAGGAACATCTCCAAAGAACTCTTAGATAATTCTGAGAAAAGATTGTGATTTTATTTATTATTACACTTGGCTTATAAAACAGGTCTTTTCCTATCCGTTTAATATGTTAAATAATATTAGCCTTAATACTAATTTCAATTACCCGCTATATTAATCCCGATTAGTCGCTATACTAATGTCATTTAGTCAAACGGACTCTCGCTGCAAAAAAAACAAACATCGAAATCCTTTTGTATATTTGCAGTCGTCGAAACAACCAAAGCGACGATTCCTGTGTTTTTATTACAGATCAACAAACAAGAAGAAGATTATGAGACTTACTTATATCTACCATAGCGGATTTGCCATCGAAGCGGATGGATACGCCATCCTGATAGACTATTTTAAAGATACGGGAAAGACACCGGGCACAGGCTTTGTTCATGACGAGCTGCTCCATCGCCCGGGTACATTATATATATTATCGTCACATTTTCATCCGGATCATTTCAACCCGGAAGTACTGGAATGGAAAAAGATAAAAAAGGATATCAAATATATTTTCTCCAAAGACATACTGAAAAGGCGCAGGGCTAAACCCGAAGATGCATTATATCTGAAGAAAGGAGATGTGTTTGAAGATGAAAACATCCGCATCCGGGCTTTCGGCTCCACCGATGTGGGTATTTCCTTCCTGATCGATAGCGAAGGGAAAAAGCTTTTCCATGCAGGCGACCTAAACAACTGGCACTGGAAAGATGAATCGACACCAGCGGAAGTGGGCAAAGCCGAAGGCGACTACCTGCATGAATTGAATACACTGGCCGAAGCAACCAATCATCTGCATCTGGCCATGTTTCCTGTCGATCCACGTATCGGGACGGATTTTATGCGGGGAGCCCAACAATTTGTCGACAGGATAAAGACAGACGTTTTAGTCCCCATGCATTTCTGGGAACGTCCGGCCGAAGTAATGGCTTTCGGACCTTATGCAGAGTCGAAAGGATGTCGTTATATCTTGTTGTCCGTCCCCGGAGAAGGCACTGATTTTTAATTTATAAAGAAAACAATTATGGAAATTAAAGGCAAATTTGATCATTTCAACATCAATGTACTCGACCTTGAAAGAAGTATCGCTTTCTATAACAAGGCGCTTGGATTGAAAGAACACCACCGCAAAGAGGCGCAAGACGGCTCTTTCGTCCTCGTTTACCTGACGGACGATCAGACGGGATTCCTGCTGGAACTGACCTGGCTGAAAGACCGTAACGAACCATACGAACTGGGAGATAACGAAAGCCATCTCTGTTTTCGCGTAGCCGGCGATTACGACGAAGTACGCAAATTCCACAAGGAAATGGACTGCGTATGTTACGAGAATACCGCTATGGGACTGTACTTCATCAACGATCCGGACGACTACTGGATCGAGATCCTACCCGCCAGAGATATGAAATAAAACATCATGGAGCATTTTTTTGAAGAAAATCATTGCAGCTAACCATATTCCTCTTATATTTGCTTTCCAGAAAAACTCATTATTAATCATAAATATAAAATCATGGAGAAGCCTTATGTAGTAGGTATTGATATAGGCGGTACCAATTCTGTTTTCGGTGTTGTGGATGCAAGAGGAACAATCTTGTACAGTGGATCAATCAAAACAGGGAAATATAGTGATATCAATGATTATGTTACCGAACTCGGTCAGGGTCTGTCATTAGTGATCGATCAGGCTGGTGGTCCGGACAAAATCAAAGGTGTAGGCGTAGGAGCTCCTAATGGTAACTTCTTCAACGGTTGTATCGAATTTGCCCCAAACCTTCCGTGGAAAGGTAAAATTCCTTTGGCACAGTTGATCAGCGAACAGATCGGAGGTATTCCTGTTGCATTGACAAATGATGCTAACGCTGCCGCAATCGGAGAAATGACTTACGGTGCAGCACGCGGTCTGAAAGACTTTATCGTAATCACGTTGGGTACAGGTGTTGGTAGCGGTATCGTTATCGGCGGTAATCTGGTCTACGGACACGATGGATTTGCCGGTGAACTTGGTCACGTAATCATGCGTCGTAACAATGGACGTCCTTGCGGTTGCGGTCGCCAGGGATGTTTGGAAACGTATGCTTCGGCAACAGGTGTGGCTCGTACAGCCCGCGAATATCTGGAAATCCGTAAGGACGACAGTTTATTACGCGAACTCGATCCGGACGAAATCACTTCAAAAGATGTATATGAAGCAGCGATGAAGAATGACAAGCTGGCTCTTGAAATCTTCGAATTCACTGGTAATATCCTGGGTGAAGCTTTTGCTGATGCTGTTGCATTCTCAAGTCCGGAAGCTATTATCCTATTCGGTGGTCTTACCAAGGCTGGCGATCTGATCATGAATCCGATCAAACGCTCGATGGAAAAGAACATGCTGAAAGTGTATGAAGGTAAAACAAAACTTCTTTTCTCTCAATTGAAAGAAAGCGATGCTGCCGTATTAGGAGCTAGCGCTTTAGGTTGGGAAGTAAAAGAGTAATCGTATTTACAGGGGTTTTGCCCCGGATTAAGGGCGGCTCTAGGTCGCCCTTATTCATTTATAATAATCCTATCCTATGAGTCATCCTTTACATCAGTTCGTCTATTGCCCCAAATGTGGTGCTAAAACATTCGTAGAACGCAACGAAAAAGCCAAACAGTGTACAACATGCGGTTTTGTTTATTATTTCAATCCTTCGTCAGCTGTCGCTTGCTTCATACGTAATGCGACAGGTGAAATGCTATTAGTACGACGTGCCAAAGATCCGGCCAAAGGCACACTCGATCTTCCGGGAGGATTTGTCGATATGTACGAGTCGGCGGAAGAAGCAGTTCATCGCGAAGTAAAAGAAGAGACAGGACTGGATATTACCAAATGCCGTTATCTGTTTTCTATCCCTAATCTTTATATGTATAGTGGTTTTGAAGTGCACACAGTAGACATGTTTTTCGAATGCCATGTGGAAAACTTCAACAATGTTCATGCAGAAGATGATGCTGCCGAAATCGTTATTATGAAAAAAGAAGAGTTAAATGCCGACGATTTCGGATTGATGTCAATAAAGAAGGCTATTGGGGTTTATCAAAAAAGCAACAGTTAACTTTCACATTTTCATTTCTACAATTGACAATTACAGAGCGGCGCATTCCGCTCTTTTTGTATTCTATATTATAGATCTCTACACCCAACTATAGTTATAAGATTTTTTTCAAAAAAATAGGACACATAATCATAAATAGCACCTTAGTTCTAAAAGAACTCCGTACTAAATATCTGGCACAAATGTATTAATTATTTATTACGTATTGTTATTTTACGTCAATAAAAGTAATATTTTGCTTTGTTTTTAACACTTCTAATAAGAGAGCAAATATAATAATCGGAAAATCAGACTACAAACTTTACCCTTTGATTATATTGATATTGTATATTTTATTCGTATTATAATCCGATATATCAACCACAATTTACACCTTATCAATTTACACAATATTTATTAACTGCAAAGAACGTAATTAATCACAAGTCTCCAACAGCTGTTTTGTAAAAAAGTTTTTTTAATCAGACTTAACAATCCGTATATACCTAATAATAATAATGTTATGAGACCAGGATAGCCTTAGTTCTTTTAGAACTAAGATCAAAAACATCAATAAACGTCAAATCTAAGGTAACTCCACTAATACTAGTATTATTATCTATAAACTCATTAATTATGTTGAAACACTTCAAACCTGTCAGCTTAATTCTTATCGCAGGAGCGATAACACTTCCCGCAAGTGCCTATGCTGACTTAGCGCCAGAGAAGCAAGGAACCGCCATTTCCCAGCAAAACGGGAAAGTGACCGGTGTTGTAGAAGATGATTTCGGCCCTGTAGCCGGAGCATCAGTAGTGATCAAAGGAACCACAAACGGTAGTATTACCGACATGGATGGTAACTTCAGCCTGGAAGGAGTAAAAAACGGAGACATTATCCAGATATCCTTTATCGGATATGCGACTCAGGAAATTGCTTATGCAGGACAAGCTTCATTAAACATTAAATTAGCTGAGGACAGCCAAAAGCTCGATGAAGTAGTTGTAACGGCTTTGGGTATCAAGAAAGATGCCAAGAAGTTAGGTTATGCAGTAAGTAATGTATCATCTGACGAATTGACCAGAACCGGTGGTTCGAACATCGCTAGCGGACTTTACGGCAAGGCAACCGGTGTACGTATTCAGGCTGCTCCCGGTGGCGGTACATCAGCGGTATCTATCTCCGTTCGTGGTCTTTCCTCTATCACGGGTAATACGCAACCGCTTATTATCATGGATGGTGTGCCTCTTCACAACGGCAACACCAACAATGATGGTTATTGGGGTAACCAACGTATCAACTCTAACGGTATGGTCGACATCAACCCCGAAGATATCGAGAACATCTCTATCTTAAAGGGTGCTGCCGCTTCTGCCCTGTACGGATCGGAAGCAGCCAACGGTGTTGTGATGATCACGACTAAGAAGGCGAAAGCCGGTACTGGCACAAAAATCGATTTCAGCGCCAATGTGAGCTTCGATAAGGTAGCCTACATGCCCGAAATCCAGAAAGAATACGGTCCTGGTTATGATAACTCCGAATTAGGGAACAACAATTTGGAAGCTTTGACCGGTTTCAGACAATCACTTGTGGACCGCAACGGTAACACGATTACTACGCCTAACCGTGAAACATACTATTCATATGGTGCCAAATATGATCCAAGTAAGATGGTTACCTACTTCGACGGTACACAGCGCGCTTTCACACCGATCGACCACAACCAGTGGGGAGACATCTTCCGTACAGGTATCAACCAAACATATAACCTGTCATTGACCAACAGCAACGAACGTAATAATGTACGTTTCTCGTACACCTACAACGATGCAAAGGCCATGCAGCTCAACTCAAACAACCATAAGCATAACTTTAGTCTGAATGGTACATTCGATGTGACTAACACAATCAAGTTGAATTATACGGCTACTTATCAGAACCAGTTCATCAAGAACCGTCCGTATCGTATCAGTCGTTTGACCAATAACTATGGTGGTATGTTCGGCGGCTTCACCGATGTTGCTTATATACGCGACCATACGGTAACAAGTCTTGGTTATATGAACAGTATCTCAGCCAACAATGGCGGTACAAGCGATACTTTAACACCTGACGAACAGTTCCTTTACACACCAATGAAATCAGTTTCATTGATGGATGAGTATTTCTGGAAGATCATGGGTATAGAACAGTTGGAAGAACACCAACGTTTCATCGGTTCTGTTAACCCGACTTGGGAAATCATCCCCGGATTGACATTAAGCGGACGTGCAGCTGCCGACCTGACTGTTGACAAGATCGAGAACATGGAATCTGCAAGTAATGCGCATCTCTTTTCCACCAATGGCCAGTATAGCGACAAATACGGATTAAAAAACAGCCGATATCAAATTATTTATAGCGACGTTATGTTGATGTTCGACAAAACATTCAACGATGTTCATAACGTAACAGCCAATTTGGGTTGGACGGTACGCGAAGAATCCTACTACCTGTCAGACGTAAGCACCAATCAAGGGCTGACTCAGGAAAACTGGTTCCACTTGAACGCCTCCGTCGGTACGAAGAATGCAAGCATGACCAAACAGGAGATGCTTAAAACAGGTGCCTTCCTGACAGCCAGCTACGGCTATAGCGGATGGGGATTTGTGGAAGGTTCTATACGTCAGGAAAAGACCTCAACCCTAAAGAAAGGTAACAACTCTTTCTGGTATCCTTCTGCCAGTGTAAGTGTGCTCTATACAGAGTTGCTGAAAGATCAGATGCCGACTTGGTGGAACTACGGTAAGGTACGTGCCTCTTACGGTATTGTAGGTAACGCCCCTGAACTTTATCGTGCTAATTTGGCATACATGCAAGAATCATTGCTAAGATCATCTACCTATAGCTATAATTTTATTGATAAAAGTATCGGTAACGAAAATATCAAACCGGAAACCAAGTATGAATTTGAAATCGGTTTGGAAAACAAATTCTTCGGCAACCGTTTGGGTATGGAGTTCAACTTCTATAGCAACACCATCAAGGACCAGATTATTCAAACAACCAGCGCTGCTTCAATGGGTGCGCAAAGTATGTTGATGAATGTCGGTGAGTTGAGCAACAAGGGTATCGAATTAAGCGTATACGGCACTCCTTTCCAAAACAAGGATTGGAAATGGGACTTGCGTGCCAATGTAGCATGGAACAAGAATGTAGTTAATAAGTTAGCTGATGGTCTTGACATTCTTAATCACCCAGAAGGAGCTGTAGATGGTGGTGCAGCCTCACTAGAATCGCACGTTGGTGAATCTATGGGTGACTGGTACACTTATACTTGGAAAACTGATGAAAACGGTAATAAAATTGTAGGTAGCAACGGTTTGTATATCACTGATACATCGGAACGTCACAAAGTAGGTAACGCCATGCCGAAGGTAACCGGAGGTTTCGGTACAAGCTTAAGCTACAAGAACTTCTCTTTGGATATGGCATTCGACTTCCGCTTCGGTGGTGATGTATTGAACACACCTTGGCAGTATATGATGGATGCGGGTAATATTACCGATGCTATAGGTGTTCGCGACCAATCAACTGGAGGTCTGTTCTATTACAGCGATACAGAAAAGATGGCAGATAAAGGATCAATCCATGTGCTCAATCCTAGTGAAGTAGGCAACTATAAGCGGGGTGAAACAATGGTTAATGGACATTATGTTTGGGACAATGGTTTAATTCTTCCGGGTGTGAAGGAAGACGGCACGCCAAACGATATCATTGTAACTCAGATGGAAGCAAATACCAGTATGTATGGTTGGGGAACAAGTGCTACCCGAACCTATCAGGATGCTATCCAGAAGAACAGCTATATCAAATGTCGCGAAATTAGCCTGGGTTACACTTTACCAACAGAATTGACCAGAAAGTTTGCTTGCAGCAACCTGATGGTTTCCGGTTTCGTACGCAACCCGTTTTATGTATACCGCACATTGAAACTGTTCGACACTGAAGCAACAGACGGTACAAACTGGATGTACCAGGCACAAATCGGCGGTTCTACGGCCAGTGCACGTACATTCGGTTTCTCAGTTCGCGCAAGCTTCTAACTTACTATTTACTAAATCAGATTAAAAAGAAGAATTTATGAAAAAGATATATTCATTGTTAATAGGAGGAATCGCACTGATATCGCTCGCCTCATCATGCGCCGATTCAGCGTATGATGACAAGTATGCCGATCCTTCCAAGACAGAAACAGTAGGCGTGCCTCAGGTATTTACCGGTATAATGTTTAAAGGTAATGTATGGATGAACCCAATGTATTATCGTCATTGGGTACAATCAACCACATCCGGTCTTTTCTCAGGTATTATCGGTACAAATAATTCACGCGGTCGCTTTATGGGATCAGGTGAAGGACGTTACGACGATCGTTGGAAAGAATTCTACATAATGCTCACCCAGCTGCGTGTGCTTGAAGATAACTACGAAAATCTTCCCGAGAAAGATAAGCCATCAAACGTGATATTCTATTATCTGGGTCGTACGTTGGTTGAATCGCAGTTACATGAAATGTTGTCCGTGTTCGGCGATGTTCCTTACAACGGAGCCGGAACGCTTTGGAAAGACGGCGATTATACCGCTGCGAAAAAGAAATGCGTTTACGACGACGACGTAGAACTATACAAGCAAATTCTAGCCAACTTGAAAGAGGTAGGCGACTATTTCGCAAGTGGTAATGTGGATGCGATAGGTCTTACTGCATTAAGCCGTCAAGACTATACAATCGCTGCCGGTGATGCAACCATGTGGCAGAAATATGCAAACTCGCTCCGCTTGCGTATCGCTCTTCATTTATCAACTGGCGGCGATTGCGTAACAGAAGCACATGCAGCCATTGCCGAAATTCTGAACAATCCGGGTCAGTATCCGCTGATCGACAACAATTCGGAAAATATGGGAGTGACAGCAGACACACAATCGGATGACTTCAACTTCGGCAAATCATTATCGCAAGCACTTCGCTCAGGAGGTATGGCAGCCAGTTCACAGACGGTTCTGAAAGCAATGAACGTACCGGCAAACGGTATACCTGACGAAAAGACCGACCCGCGTTTGGAAGTTATGTACGACTGTAACCCTGATGGTGAATACATAGCTTACGATGTTATGATGACTGACGTAGAAATATCTAACTTGAATGATAAAAAGCATCAGGAATATGTACAAAGGGGTATGCCTCAGGCCAACTATTTCTGTGAAATCGATACTATCGCCGCTGCCGGTTGGGACTCATATCAGGGAAATGAAAATGTATTCGGAATATGGTTGAGTGCAGCCGAGGTTAGTCTCAGCAAGGCAGAAGCCTATTTGATGGGTTACGGTGTGCCGGCTGATGCCAACAAGGCGAAAACAAACTTCGTGGAAGGTGTAAAACTGTCTACCGAATATTATTGGAATATGAAAGAGACAAGCTCGCTTCATAAACCTGGCAACGACAGCTACAGAGGATTCCGTCCGTTGGTCAGACCGACAGATGCAGAAATCACAGCCTACGCTGAAAGCATTTGGAAGCCGACACAGGAAGTCATCTGTACTCAGTTATGGTTGAACTTCGGTTTCATGAACAAGCTGGAAGCTTGGAACGTAACACGTCGTACCGGTTATCCTGTTGTTGAATTTGCAACAGATAATCAAGTGACAAATTATCCGACTCCTCCCAACCGCTTACCTTATCCGAATGATGAGCTGACTTACAACAGTGACAACTGCCAGGCAGCTATCGCCAAGAATTACGAAGAACCATCCGGTTATTACACCAACCTCTTTTGGGCTAAAAAGGATTATTACAAGATGGTTAGATAATCAATTAGCTTATTTATAGATATGAGTGTGGCAAATATAAAATTTGCCACACTCACTTATAAAGACTTTATTAACACTTTAAATACAAACAGCCATGAAAAGAATCATTTTTATCCTTTCTCTTATCTTAATGGTAGGGATGCAAGCAAAAGCAGAATATTATGAAGGTACCTGTATTGACATCGTCTATCAAGACCCGTCAAAAGATTTCTATTATAATTGCAGCTATTGCGATATCATACCTGTAAGCATACCATTTATTTATTATACAGTAGAGAATGGTTATGTACAAACTATGACTATTACACAAGCTAGTCTTGAAATACATTGCTACGATTTTGGAAGAAATGATTACTTCGACATACCAGTTCGAGTACAAAACAATGGTGGCAATGTAGTCAATTGCTATATACGAATAAAATTCATCAAGTAATTAATAACGACATTTCCACAATAATTATTTAAAACATAATTGATGGTAAAAGTGGAACCTGAAACCGCCCCGAAGTGATTCGCGGCGGTTTTACTTTATATACTATAATTAGCGTTGTTCATCATACACCCCGAACTCAGCAATTGAAGCCTGCCCATTGGTGCTATCTATTTCTATTTTGACTTTGTTTCCCCAGACACGGTCGAAACGATGTACTTTAACTTTATCAGCTTTATCACCCGAACAGATCTCTTTCCAGATACCATCTGCTTCATATAGCAAGCGATACCGTTGTATGCTTCCCTTAAGGTCTGTTATTGTTATCATATTAAAAGAGTGGCATTTATCCAGGGCTACTTCAAACCAGGGCTTTGCTACAGCCTTGTTCGAGAGCCAACTGGTTGTAAAGTCGTCATCATTACCAAAATCCATGATCATCATATCCTCACTCCAACTAGAATTGGCCGGTTTATGTTTAGCTATATTCGTTGCAATTATCGGGGCATCATAAGCCGGAAGTCGGGGTACGGCTACATCGTCTTTCCAAAGCTCTCCGATTTTCTTTAATCCCTCAACGGCATTCGGGTCGATCAGACCGTCACGGTTAGGAGCCACATTCAATATAAAATTGCAATAAGCCTGATTGAAGGGTTCCAGATTATCCTTAACGATCGCAACGGGATCTTTTACAGGCGATACCGGGAAAGACTCTTTCCAGAACCAGCTTTTATTGATCGGTAAGCAAGATAAAGCAGGAAGTAGGTTCGACTCTTTTGAAATATGCTGCCCGGCATTCTGCTCATACGATTTTATGTCCGTATAAAACAAAGCATCTTTCGGATATTTGGCTGCATTCAGATCCATCACCAGGCAGTTGGGCTGAAGCCTTTTAATCAGGCGGTATATTTGCTGGAAAGGAATATCTTCATAAGATATTCTCGACCAGGGAGCATCCCAGCCGTCGATGATGATCGCGGTTATCTCGCCATAGTTAGAGAGAAGTTCCGTCAACTGTGCCTTCACCATATCGATATGTGCTTTGGTGATAAAGCCGGGACGTAATTTATGGTGCGTATCCAGGATAGAATAATAAAGCATCGTTTTAAGTCCCTGTTTCCGGAAAGCGTCCACATATTCTTTTACGACATCCCGTTTGAACGGACTGTTCATCACATTATATCCGGTCGTTTTCGTATCCCAGATACAAAAACCGCTGTGGTGCTTGGTTGTCAGACAACCATAACGCATTTTTGCGGCTTTTGCCGCTTCCGCCCATTGGTTACAGTCCAGTTTCACCGGATTAAAAATAGCCGGACTGGCATCGGGATCAGCCCAGTCGTCACTCATAAAAGTCGGGATATTGAAGTGGATAAACATACCG
>NZ_CAJJWO010000113.1 GCF_905196875.1 uncultured Parabacteroides sp.
CCCTACGAACACAACATTCACTTCTGAAAATAATTGAACCTATTGCTATCTCCATCGGCATATTGGCACATTAGCAAATTGGCTCATTGTTGATAATATTTGAACCTTTCCTACAAGCATGTCACTATCCTTTTTCATTCATTCTGGCCAGTAAGGACTTTCCAGGTTTGAATTTGACGCTGTTGCGGGCTTGTATTTGGCATTCGTATCCGGTGCGGGGATTGCGGCCGAGGCGGGCGGTTTGTTCCCAGCGGGAGAAAGTGCCGAAGTTTTGAAACATCAGCTTATTGCCGTTGGATAGTTCTTGTGAGATAATATCTAATAATGTGGTTAGATAGCGTTGACTATCCTTTTGGGGTAACGATAGACGGGTCGATAACTGAAGTACCAAATCGTTCTTATTCATAATTGACCTCCTTTTTTTATTGCTATTGGAAATTAAAGAAACTGTTCTAAAAGTCTGTAAATAACACACAGATAACACAGATCTGCTCGATCTGCGTCATCTGTGTATTATATTGATTTATTCAAAGAACCAGTCTGTTATGGCACTGTTGGTGCTTTCGCTTCCCCATCAATGGTCAGATTACCGCCGCCGCTAATTGCATTGGTCAGTGTGATCGTTCCTGATTGATCAGAACTGAAGTCTTTAACAGTAGCTGTTACTACGTTCGTATAACTGCCAGAAGAACCACTTTTTTCACCAGTTTCAATAGTCAACCAACTATCAGCATCAGTTGTGCCGGCAGTAATCCCTTCCGGAGAAGTGATAGTCAGTGTAAACTTGTTGCCGTTGGCCGCATCTGTCATTGTTACTTTGGCATTACTACCTCCAGATGCTGCGGCAAAGGTATTACTACCTGTTCCTGCACTGAACTCAGCATCAGTCGGTGCCGTAATAGTCGCATCTTTCAATGTGACAGTTACATTAGTTTTGCCGTCTGCATCATTGGTAAAGGTGATCGTACCGTTGGAACCTGCGCTCTGTGCTGTTTTAACAGTTATCTCATGTTCTGTCGCTTTTGTAGATGGGAGAGTTAACCAGGTGGCATCAGTGGTTGTGACCGTTGCTGCGTCACTGGTTTGCAACTTGATCGTTTGTCCTACCACGTTGTAAAGCGTAGCTGCTCCCGATGTGTATGTACTGAAGCTACCTGCAACATCGACCAGCGAAACCGTCGGCCCTGTCGGTAACTCCATCTTTACGTCTATAACCGTCGTTGTGTTATTCAACGGATTGGTGATCGTGATCCGGCCATCGTCTTTGTTGGCTGATGCACTGCTGATAGTAGCCGTGATGATCGTCTGCTTCTTGCCTTTCGGGGCGGAAGAACCGTCTTTCATCTCTATACCCAGCCAATCATCTCCACCGGTAACTGCGGCTGTGACTCCTTCCGGAGAAACGACAGCTACGGTAAACGAGTTATGAGCCAGACCTGTCATGGTGACTTTCGGATTACTACTAGAACCTCCGCTTAACTCCAGCGTATTATTCGCTCCTAAAGTGAAATCGTTTGTAGTCAGTGCCGTTATCTCCGGATCTTTCAGATTAACTGTGATCTGGGTCGCTTTGTTTGAAACTGTAGAGGTAAAATCGACCGTGGTTGTTGAACTCGCACTACCTCCGCTGCCTACGGTAAGCGTATAATCTGTTTCGGCATTATCTGCATCGCTGGCAGGGTCGATGGATAACCAGTTAGGAGTGCCGCTTATCGTAGCCGAACTACCGGTGGTGGTTACATCACCTTCCACTTTTTTGTCCGATATCACTTTCAGTGTGATAGCCTGGCCTGTAACATTATATAAGGTAGCCGTCATACTTGTCTGGTCGAAAACGTTGTAGTTTTCTGCCGCTTGTGTCCAGGAGATAACCGGGCCAGCTGTCGGTTTGACCAGAATATCCTTGTGTTCGCCACTGGCCGGATTGGTCAGGCGGATGGTGACGGGCAGGATAGCTGCCGGGTCGGCTATTTGATCTTTGTCTACCTTATAAGTATATTGGGCTTCGATAGCCGGGACAATAGCCTTTGTACGAGCATCAGCAACAAGCCATTTGGTAGAACCTGTTTTGTAAACCAGTTCTTCCTTCAAGGTTGTGCTCGAATTGATGTTGAAAGCGAACTTGCTGCCGTCTTCCGGCGAGATGGCGATGGTTCCGTTATCGAGTACATACGCATTGACGGTGGCACCGGCAGTTGCGTCGAGTACGATCTTCGTATTCTTGTCGAAATTATTATCCGGCTCGTAATCGTCGATCGATCCGGCGTCGTCCCAGTCGGTTACATTCAGGGTGAAATCGAGGTGATAGGTATCTGCCTTGGTGATCTCAATGGTGTAACGGTGGTTATAAGCAACTTCGATGAAACTACCTACTCCGTCTTTGATTTGCATGAAAGGTATTTGGTAAGTTACCTCTTTTTGCTCCGTCTTGTTCACGTCATATTTACCGGTAAGGACAAGGAAACCCCCATCGTCTTTCGGGCTGGGCCAGCTGTAGAAAGCCCCTTTGCTTTCAGATTTATCCTTGGTCTGCGTCTCGGCAGCCAGCTCTCTTTTCGGGTAAGAGATCACGTCGGCTTTAGCTGCCAGCGTCTTGATCGGGAAAAACCATGCACCGGGTTGACCGTTCCCCATCGAGATTGTTTCGATCGTGAACTTCGAGTCTTCCGCATTGTTGATCACATCGAATCGGGCCACCATACGCGACAACTTAAAACTGAGCTGTGTGCGGGTCGAAACCGTGAAATCCGTCAGGTCGAGCGGGGTGACATACGATCCGGTCATCGGCAGCGGTGTTTGCAGGATATCATCTTCCGTGCTGCCATTCGGTGAGATCATCCGGCTATGGAGTTCCACGAAATCGTCTTCGGTCGGTACACCGGCAATCACCTTGTTATCCGCCTGTCCGGGGTTTGATTGCCTGAGTGCTGCGAAATTCTCATACGGCTTGACGGTGCCATCGCCCAATGTCTGATACAAAGTCGTGCGGTTGGCAACGCAATATAGCTTTACGAACAGTCCTTTTTTCAGTTTCAGAAGCCCGTTGCTGAGGTTGTCCTTTCCGTCTACGGCCGTGAGGTTGAAGCTGTGTGCCCAGTCGCCTTCGGCGGGGAGGGTGGAAGCGTCGTCACGATAATAGTATAACTCCTGAAATGTATATGTTCCGTCTTCCTTGTCGGAACCGAAAACATAGACATCCAGCGAGCGGAGATAATTCTCTTCGGCCAGGGCGATGGGATCGTCCGCCTTTGTCTTTGCTGGAGCCAGGCTGAGTTTATTTTTCAGCGTCAGCAGTACTTCCCTGCGGTTGGCTTCGTCGACACTGCTGCCTCCGTCGGGCTTCAAGTTGTCGAGGGTATTCTCGCTGGTACAGCTTGCCAGCAGGAAGCCAAAGGCGAGAACGGATAGTTTTTGTATGATATTCATTTTATTGCTTTATTATGGGTTTACTTTTTTCTTCATTGTCACTGTCAGCACGTCTGAGGCATCCAGCTTGTTGACAAATTTGATATCGAAATCGTCGAAAGTGGTAGCAGCCTTGTTCAGTTTCACTGTGTAGCTGGATATACCGTCTACCATTTCTCCTGCTTTCACTACTTTCAGCCATTTGCCGTTCGGCAGATCGACGGTGACGCCTTGCGGAGCATTAATCTTTAATGTGTATGTGTTGTCGCCCAACGCATCGACATCGGTCGTGATTGCATAAGTAGGTTTCGTATCGGCGAGGGTTGCATACGTATTTGCATCATCACCCAGTTCGGCACTGGCAGAAGCGTCGACAGAGGTTATTGTAAATGTAGTTTCTTTTGCATTGTCTCCACTGTTTTTGAATGTGATTGTGGCTGTCGGATCTGTCAGCTTCTCTTTGATCTTGATTCTGAAAGTCGTATAGAAACCATCTTTGACGGCCGTACCGATCTCTTCAAATTTGCTACCGGTCAAATCGAGTGTAGTCCCTTCCACGCACCAGGTCTTTACGCTGATATAGCTGCCAACCACATTATACATACTGGCGGTCGCGTCTGTAACGGTATTACCCAAGCTGTGTGTGCCTCCGTCTTCCGGCAGCGGTGCTTCGCTAGGTCCGTAGAAAGTCAGTGTCGTCCACAGGTCCGGATCGTAAGAAGCCGCATCGTTGATGAATTTGACGCTAACCGGTTGTTTATTGGCATCACCGTTCACTTCCAGCTTGAATTTGCTGTACCAGATACCGTCTATTTCTTCGTAGGCTGGAGTGCCAACTGTCAGCCAGTCGGTGGTAGTCGTTGCGTCGGCCTTTGTAAATGGGGCTGTTTCGGCATAGACCTTACCCGTGGCTGCTACCGTCAGGTTGAATGAAGTATTAATTTCTACTTTGAAATCAGTGTCAGAGTCACCGATAGCGGCCGGAACATTTCCGGATACGGTTTCAAATCCGGTTGCCTTATCGAATTTAGGTGCATCGTTATCCGGTTTGATATGGATGCCGCCGCCCGATGTCCAGTCTACCACCTCGAAAGAAGCGTAGATGTTCGATTGCGTAACGTCGGTAATGCGCAACTTATAGCGGTTGTTTGCTTCGATAGCGATGTAGCTGGTTGCATCGTTAACTGTTTTCTGAATCGGCACGTGGTAGGTTACCGGAATCTGGTTGCCGGCTCCCGGTATCGGGCTTTTGTAGGTACCGGTGATGATCAGGTAGCTTTCGTCGGTGTCCAGCCCGGGATAGGCGTAGAGGGCACTTTCAGTCGTTCCCTGGTTGGCTCCGACGAAATCGGTGTAGGTGATGTCGGCGTAAGTCATCAGGCCGTTACCTCTTTTTGTTGCATCGTCATAAACGTCCAGCGTCGTGTTCCAGAGCGAACCGCTTTTGCGGGCCTGTGCCAGTGTGATCGTGTTGATAGTCAGCTGCGACTTGGTGCTGGTGTTGTCGATGTCAAAGCGGGCAACGACACGTTTCATGTCGATCTTCACTTTAGAAACCGAACCGCTGATCTTGGTTTGTCCGGCTCCGGTCATTAGTAGTGGAGTGTGGATGATGTCTTTGACTCCAGCGTCTTCGTTCTTCATGAATTTAGTGTAAGCAGCTCTGAAATCGGCCTCAGTGGTGGCAGCATTTGTTACAGTGCCATCGCCGTCTACCTGCACTTTTACCAATGCATTCAGGATTTCAGTGTCTGTATTATCATAGAATTTCCCGTCCGTTGTCGTGCCGGATGCATTGTTAGCTATGCACATCAACTTGAGATAAGGCAACCCTTTCAGTTCATTCGGATAGATGGAAGCCACCCACGAAGTACCGGAGGCCTGTTTCTTGAAATCGGTCGAGGGAGCTTCCGGGTTATAGGCCGTTCCTTCCGTCCAGGTTTCCAGATAGTAATACGTGCCGTCTGCCGCGTCGGAGGCAAACAGATAGACTTTGAGGTCTTTAATTTCATTCTCCGTTTCGCTGGCGATCGCCTTGGTATATTCCTGGCTTTCACCATTGGCGCCGCTGAATACGAGTTGTATCTCGCTGCGTCCTGACCCCGTGGTCGTTTCGCCGCCGAGATCTTCGTTTGTACAACTTGCCCCCAGGCCGGTTATGGCCATAAGCAGCATTAAACTTTTTACATTCATGTTCGTTTGTTTAAAATGATACATATTGTTTTATTATACCCTGTTCTTTTCCTGTTTCGGGAGAACATGTCTCCCTTACCTGGGAGAGGAGGGTTCCCACCTCAGGGAGAGATACCTTCCCACCGGTAGGAAACATCCTTTCCCTGATAAGGGAAACCGGTTCTCCCGGAAGAGCCGTTTTATTCGATCACGGGACGGTCGTCGTCACCGCCGCCACTCTTGCCTACGTGTACGGAAATGGAGGCGGAGCGGGGAGTCTTTAGTTCGACATGGTTGCTGACATATTGGGTGGTGACGGTCAGTTCGTAATCGCCATCTGCCAGGTCGGCCGGAAGCAGCAAAGTCAGTTCGGAAGGCTTGTTGATGGAGATACGGTCTTCTTCCAGCTTGTGCACCTGTCCATCGGAAGCGGTGAAGGTAACTCCCACAGCTTCGTTCGATCCCATCACTTTGAGGTTGGCGCCGCGAACGAAGAAGTTATGACCCGGTGTCATCGTACCGTCTTTCAGGCCGGTTTTGCGATCTTCAGTTCCGAGAATATACATCACATCCTGTTTTTCGCCCAGGATGCTGACGTGGGTTTTAGCAATCTCTTCGCGTACCACCTTGTCCTGCGTGAAAGCGACATAAATACTGTTTATTTTCGGGTCCCATTTCCCGTCTTCGATCAGCCCGATAAAACGGGGCACAGCGTAAAACAATCCGGTATTCAGATACCATCCGTTCATCAGCAAGCGAGCGCAGATGCGTTCGTAAAGGGTAACCACGTGTACGATCGTTTCTCTGCGAAGACCGGTGTCTTCGGCAATCATTTCTTCATACACTTTGTTAATGTCTGCTTTACCTGTACTTTCGAGTACGAGGATTTTGTCTTTCGGATCGGCTGTAACCGTATTCGGTGCGATCCATCCTTTTAATGTATTTGCCATATTAATACTATTGTGGTCTGGATATATTTATCCCGGCCGGGTTAAACACTAACTCAAATACATGACAGGATTACATTAGAATACAGGCAGATATAAAAAAGAATCCCACCATGTCAAATATCTTTCTGATGATTGACATGGTGGGATGAGGATAGGGAAAGAATATTTTTTAATAGATGTCAACGTTTAATCCAATTTTCAACTTTTAGGTTCTCAAATCGTTGAAAATGTTTTAGATTATCTGTAACCAATATATAATTACCGGATAATGCAGTGGCTGCTATTAGCAAATCAAATTCGTCAATCATAATGCCTGATGAACGAAGTTGTGTTTTCCTTATAGCATACTCTTCTGCGAAATCTAATAATGAAATAATTGGAAATCGATTGACAAACATTTTTACTTTAGGTACTTCTTGTTCTTCGTGTTTTGAATAATATGCTCCAAACATTAATTCGTATAATGTAATAACAGATAAACAACAGTTACCTTCTCCTATTGGGAATTACGAATATCTTCTATTATTTTTTCAGTTGTACGTGGATCTTCATTCCAGGCGCCGCACATACTCCAAATAAAATCTTCGTAAGATTCTTTCTTTTCAATCTTTTCTTTTCGAGCTTCTTCAAGTAGTTTTTCTCCCAACCACTCTTTGTTGCTAGCGCTTAAAGATAATGACTGTAAGAAGTTCCAAATTCCGTCTAATGAGATTGTTGCTTTCATGACTGGTCCTCCTTTTTGTTTATAATTTTACCTAGGCAAAGATAACAAATCCATCTTAAATGATTGATATATCAGCTTGTTTTTAATGAGGCTTGCCTCGTTTAGGTTACTCCTGTTGATAAAAGATTAACCTTTCCTATTTCATCCCACCATGTCAAAGATCGCTGTCAGGGCGAAGCCTGAACTATTCTGATTTTATTTATTCTATTGTTGAATACACCTTATAGGGTAAGCATTAGTGCGTGCAGTTTCTTCTCTTGCATTCCCTATTTTATAATCGTATGCTCGCACACCGGTAGTATTAGAAGAATAACTGTAAGCAGTTTCTGTATCAGTCATAGTTCCATCGGTACGAGTTCGATAACCAAAAGCAGGGAAAATCAATTGAGGGCAATTATTGTCACAAGAGATTTTGACTAATTTATTGCTGATAGATGCAGTCCCTAAAGATCCTAATTCACTGATAGTTGGAACGCGCCATCCTGTAGGGCAGGGGTCATTAGAGCCTTTACTACTACCATTCCATAGGGTTGAATTTTGAGGAGTAAGCCAATCCCACGGGCTAGTAGGTCCCAGATAAAATATATTATTGTTGGGCGTTGAATTACTTATCGGACTAGAAGAAGAAGTCGAACTTCCTAGATTTGTTTCATCTTTTCGTCCCCATTGGTAAAGATTACCCTGACCATTTGTATCACTTCCGCTTGTGGGTACTCTTTTTGCTCCACAATTAACAGGAGCCCACCAATTACTACCTTTCTTCAACGCTGAATAATAAGGACTACCTGAATAGCTGGTTGTTCCAACCCAATACCCATAAGCCGAAGCCCCTCTCCAAACCGTATAATTTCTAACGGTATTACCGTTATGTTTGACGGCAATTTCTGCTTTGTGAAGTTGATAAGCAGCATCTGTTCCGCTGGAAGACCTGACAGGTATAGTGAATGTATATTCTCTACGATTGTTTACAATCTTATTTGAAACGCTTTCTGATTGTAACCAGCTATTGCCATAATTAGTGCTGTTACAGTAACTACTATTATAAGTCCGCTGAATAACAGGAGCAGTGAATAAGCTATATGCCGTAATTGTGATCGTACCGCCACTGGTTGTATAGCGGTAAGTATAGCTACCACTTTCGCTTGTATAATAACCTGTAAAACTACCAGCTCTTGCCATCGTCTCAGTAATATTGACTGTAATAGCTGTTGTCTTTGCAGTTTTTGTCTTATTCCTGATGGTTATCGTTTGATTACCGGGTGAGCTTGTCGGTAATGAACCGGAACTTGGATTTATACTAACCGTATAGGAAAAAGCTTCCGTATCACTGCTTGTTTTATTAAAAGTAAGCCATGCCGGCCCTTCAATGGTAGAGCCACCGATGCAATTACCTGCGATGGTAATGGTTGGTAAGGTATTGACTTCATTATTTACCTGCATACTCATGCTTGTACCCGAGGTGGCTGTCGGTGCCTGATATTCCGGTTGAACGGTATATATGATGTCTTCGCCACCTGCAACCAGGTTTTTCAGGGTGACAGTCGCTGCTTTGGCTTCTGAGGTTATTTTAGTTTTATCCAGGTTGAATACCAGGTCATTGGATGTGGAAGCGGACTTTGTTGTTCCTCCTGTACAAGTTAGCCACTGAGGGCCGCCTGACGCATACGTGATCACAGGATTTACACCGGACACAGACGCCGTTTTCAGTTTAAATGAACTACCGTTCACTAGTTTCATCGTGACGGTCTTGTCTACGCAACTGTTTCCTCCGGACACATTGCTGAATGTCGGGGTAATCGTTGCGTCGAGCATCGTTACTTGAATAAGCGTTTCTTTACTATCATCTGATTTGTTGACTACCTTAAATGAACAATCTGCAGTCGTATTATCCCATTGAACGGTATATTCATTCTCGCTGGCATACGTATCAGTTGTTTTTGTAACCGTTACACCGATTGCCTCTTTGATACTGTTGCCGCCTAAGGAACTGGCTTGGATCTTAACGGATGAATTGTTGACCTTATAAAGCGAGATTGCATTAGTGGAACTGTCGAAACCGTTTTCTACCGGTGTGCCCGAACCGGCAACCGACTCAGTAGTAGGAGCAACAAACTGAGGTGTGACAGTAAAAGAAGCATCCGGGCCGCCGCTGATATTTTTCAAGGTGACGGTTGCCCGAGTAGCCAATCCTTTCGCCAACTCCGTTTCGTTGAGTGCGAACTGGATCTTGTTCGTCATACTGGACTTTAGGGTAGAACCTCCCTGACAAGATAACCATTTGGGAGAACTGTTGCCACCTGCGTAGGCAATCTCGACACCAACACCTTCCAGCGAGTTCGTATTGACAGTGAAAGTGTTCGATTTGATAAGATTCATGGCTATCGCAGCGTCGCCGTCTGCGATACTGCCGGTTAGGGTATTACCGGTGGAACCTCCCACGTTTACAAATTCCGGGTTACTGGATGCATCTTCCAGTTTCACGGTTACATCGACGATCCAATCTTCCTGATTGGCGTTACAGAAAGTGATAGTTCCTTTATTATCGGCTACGGTGACGTCACGTTCTTTTAGTTTAAAGGTAAAAGTCGTTGCCGTTCCGCTTGTTTGCATATCGGTCTGTTCCAACCAGTCCGGCAGTGTTTTCACCTTGACCCCATCCGGGCAGGTCAGTTTGACCTTCACGGTACTATTGTTGACTCTGTATAAGGTGGCGGTTGCCGTCAGCGGATCGAATGCGTTATGGCTGTCGGCAGGCTGGGTGGTTACATCCAGTGACGGAGCTGCCAGCGCATCTACGAAAACGACATTTTCCGAACCGTCGGTCAGGTTCATGAAACGCAGGATGGCTTTCGGATAACGTTTCTTATCATAGCCGGCAACTAATGAAAGATTACATTTGTATTCTGTGACAGACAGGTCTGCCGAAGGCGTTTGTGTCAGATCGCCGATTGTCAGCCAGCTGTATTCTTTGGCGACCGGACCTCCGGCATAAGACGACTGAAAGCTGACAGGAGCGTTGCTGCGAAGGATAATATCGAAGTTGCTGGCGTCCTCTTTTATATACATCGAGACTGTGCGTGTGTCTTCGGTATAATAGGTTTTATCTTTATAGGTCTCCGGTATCATGATACTGACAGTGCCTGTCCCGTCTTTTCCCGGTTCGTAATCGTCGATATTACCGCTGTCGGCCCAGTCGGCTACCGACAAGGTGAAATCGAGGTGATAGTCGTCGGCTTCCGTGATTGCGATGGTATAACGATGGTTGTTATTGATTTCGAGAGCTGTGGAGCCACCTTCATCGTTGGGTTGTGTGAAAGGGATGCGGTACGATACTTCCAGCTCATCGGTCTTGTTGACCTGGTAAGTACCTTTAAGGATCAGGTAGCCTTCGTCTTTCAGTGGGCTGGGGTAGCTGTAAAATGCTCCGGTCTGTGTACCTTTATTGGCTTGGTCGCCGTTGAAGGAACGTACCGGATAGACGATCCGTTCGCCGTCTTTGGCTTGTGGAAGATCACCGTATACACGGATCGGGAAGAAGGCGGAACCCCGGCGCCCGTTACCCATTGCCACCTCTTTGATGGTGAAGCGTGATTCATCTGCCTTGTTGATAATATCGAAACGGGCTGCCAGACGGGTCAGCTTGAAACCGACCTGTAGGCGGG
>NZ_CAJJWO010000114.1 GCF_905196875.1 uncultured Parabacteroides sp.
CAGGTGCAGCCTTGATCTTTTGACTACTTTTGGATCAAGCCAAAAGTAGGTTCAAAACTTTCTAGTTTCGAGGCTTCTTTCTACATCTCCCCTACCGTCTTACCAACGTATATTTATAGGCTGTCTCCGTGCAGTCCTGGATATATAATGTATCTCCTTTTATAGATAATGGGTATGAAGGGTTTGTTGCATAAAAGACATCCATCTGATATGCATCGTAACCGGCACCGGTGTCGGATTTCCGCCAGTTCAGGTCGCCGGGTTCGTCTTTGTTGTCTTCTGTCCAGACATATTTATCACCGTTGAAAAGGATGAAAGTATTTTCAAACTCGCAGGTTTCGCGGGCATTCTGACCGCTGACTAATTCCCATTTACCATTTACCAGCTCTTTTATTTCCGGTAATGTTTTGTCGTAAAGAGTTGTATTGACAGAGGTTTGCGCTTTTGGCTCGACCCCTTTTTGATTCATCTCTTTTTGCTTTGACTGACCCTGGCAACCTGCTGTTACCAGCAGAGATAACCCCAGCATGGCTACCATGAAAACACCTTTTATCTTATTCATATCCGGTACTTATTTACAATGTTCTTTTATCAGTCTTTCAGCCAACGGATCACCCAGTTCTTTTGCTTTGTTCAGGGCTTCGCAAGCTTCTGCTTTCTTCTCCAGGCGTACATAGCAGATACCTTTCAGACGGTAGCAGGCGGCAAAGTCGGGAGCTACTTTCAAGGCATTGTCGATACTGGTCAATGCGTCGTTATAGTTTTTCATGCGTACATAGACGGAAGCCTCTTCGGCACGATAATCGGGAACATCCGGACTCAGGCGAATGGCTTCTTTGATGTCGGCCAAAGCTCCTTCCAGGTCTTCGGAACGGAATTTAGCCTGTTCGCGATAATAGTAGAAGCTGCTGCCTACATCTCCATTCATCGCTTTATAATACAAATCGTAGTCGGCAATAGCTGCATCATACTGAGACAGGCGCAGTTTCCAGTCGATACGTTCGAGAATATAAGGACCGGCCTCGGAGGTAAGCGGCAAACCGCATTTATCGATCGCACCGTCTAAAAGGGCAATGATATCACCGATATTGAAACCTGTAATATTTTCCTTTGCCTTAGCAGCCCAGTAGAAAGATGTAGGCGAAGCCAGATCACTGTTGTTTACGATCATATATTCGTTATAAGCCTGCTCGAATTCCCGCTGATAGAAATAAATATCACCGGATAGTTGATGATAGACAGGGAGGTCTTCTTCCTGAATCGCTTTCTGAATAGTTTCCTGCGCTGCTTGTACGGACCAAGTCGGATCGGTCAAGGTAGTATCGCCGGCGGCTACGTTATAGATCAGTTTAGCCTGATTGTAATAGACATCGCCTTTCTTATCGCTATACTTTGATGCTGTGTCGATATCTTCCAAAGCCATCTTCAGATATTTAGCCTGTTCGGCAGGTGTTGAAGCCAGTTCCGCCCGACGGCTGGCATAGTGAGAGGCACGGTTCAGATAGCCGTCTGCCGAATTCGGAAAAGTGGCGATAAAATCATTCAATGTTTCCAGATAGCTTTTAGGATCCTGTGTGCTACCTTTCAGAAATAAAGCGACCTGCGCTTGTTCCACGTCGGCAGGCCATGCTTTTTTTATACCGATACTATTATATACCGTATTCAGGAAATCGGTTGATGCAATAGCCAGGCTATTGACGTAAGAAGCTGAAACGGCATACGAAATATCTTTTTTACCGGTAGCATCCGCCTGTGCCAGCCCGAATACCTGACCTTCGGCATTGAGTATCGGCGAGTTCACCTGGTCATTCTGCAAAGGTATCGATAACTTATAATAACTGTAAGGATCTTTCAACTTGCTGACTTCAGTGATTGCGCCTTGTGCAAAGACTGCATTTTTAGCAGTACCGTAAGACAATAAGTAAGCTTCCGTCCCCACAGTCAACGGATCGGATGCGATCGGGAGAAACTGAACTTTCTTAGGTGTTTCAGCTTTCACTTTTATAACGTCGTAGAGTTCGTCGGCCCCGATAATGGTCGTCACCGGATACGTTTTACCTTCCGTATCGGTTGCGGTTGCCCTTTCTGCACCCTTAAACAGATCGTAAGCTGCGAGGATATCACCTGTTTCGGAAACAAAGAAACCTGTTCCCGAGGTTAGTTTAGCTCCGTCTTTTCCGTATGTGGTGATTAAAACAACGGCCTTTTTACTTTTATCCATCCATTTAGGGGCGTTTTTCTGTGCAGTTGCCGGTAGTAAATGGCAACAAATTAAAATAAGTAGTAATAGTGTTCGTTTCATTTCTTTTCTCATGTTATCAGATATGCCGACAAATGTAATACTTTATTATCTTTGTACATATTGTCTGAGTATAAATTTATCCGCTTATGAAACTTAAAATTTTATTCCTTATGTGTAGTTTATCAGTAGCATTCTTTGCATCGGGTAAGTCTTTCGAGACTGACAAGTTCATTACTAAAGATGGAGGAGAGCTTGTTATTACGTTTATCAAACATGGTAGCTTAGAACTTACCTTCAATGGGCATCATATACAGGTAGACCCAGTTTCCGAATATGCCGATTATTCGGTATTTCCCAAAGCAGACATCATACTGATCACACACGAACATGGCAATCATCTGGACCCCAAGGCGATCAGCGCCTTGGAAAAGAACGGTACATTACTAATTACAAATGAAGCCAGTAGTAGAATCCTCGGGAAAGGAACCGTCATGAAGAATGGAGATAAACTGACACCTGTCGATTACATGGACATCGAAGCTGTTCCTGCTTACAACACGACGCCCGGACATGAGAAGTTCCATCCCCGCCATCGGGATAACGGCTATATCCTGACACTGGGCGGAACCCGCGTTTACATCGCCGGAGATACCGAAGATATCCCCGAGTTGAAAGAATTAAAAGATATAGATATCGCTTTCCTCCCGGTAAATCAACCTTATACAATGACTGTGCCGCAGGCCATTCATGCAGCGAAAATGTTTTCACCGAAAGTTCTTTATCCCTATCATTATGGTGATACGAAGATCGAGGAACTGAAGGAGGGACTCAAAAGCAGTACAATAGATATACGCATCAGACAGATGCAATAATTGGGGTACAAATAAAAGAAGGGTGTTTTGAAATGTAAAGACAGGACTTTTGAACACGAAATAAGGGACTTTTGTTTTCAAAAGTCCCTTATTTTTTCAAGCATCGTCTAACCATATTATCCTATTAATTATCAACACATTATAAGCTAAACAATAAATAGCAATATCAACGATGAGATTTCCTTATATTATATCGGTACACCAGGCATGACAGCACGAAATAAACGACGCACTGTATCCATAGTGTAATATATTCCGTATGTATCTCCGCCATCGAAGCCCCCATCGAATTGAGCTTCACATAGGCCAACGTTGCCGGTGCAGCCGGGATCAGGAAATGCGACAACTTCCAGTACCAGGGCATCAGTTCCAACGGATAGGATACGCCGGAAAGAAAGATCAGGCCGACGGAGAAGAAGGCGATCATCAACAGAGGAGCGTCCGAGTCGGTAAAGACTATGGATGCCGTCAGGCCGAAGAAGCTGGTCGCCATCAGAAAGGGGATCAGCAACATAACGATGTTCCATACATTTCCTATATCCGGCAGGTCGAAGATAAGCGGTATCAATCCTAATAAAAAAAGGGAGAAGACAGCATACAACAGCATATAGACAAATGTCTTTCCGATCACCAGCCGTCCGGATTGCGCAAGGGTCGGGCGATATGCCTGCAATAATTTAAACTGCCGCTCCTCTCCGCTGACCATACCGATCACCATCAATAATGTCTGAAACATAATGACGATCAGCACGGCCGGTATCAGGTAAGTTCCATAGCCTTCCGTGTAGTTATACAAAGCCGTACCCGCCACATCGATCGGCTGCAGGGATGCCAGTTGCTCCGCATCCCCGGCGGGAAGGAACACCAGCATTTCCGGGCGGTAACGGTCGTTGAGTGCCAGCATAGAACCGGCCGATGCTTCCTGTATCGACAGATAATAAAGGAAGGCACTGGTCGTTTCATACATGATAAAGACGGACTCGTCGCCACGCGAAACACGGTCGGTGAAATCGTGCGGCAGGTATAAGATACCAGCTGCCTCGTCGCGTTTCATCAACTCCTTCGCCTGCGGAAAATCTTCGCCGGTAGCTATCACATCTACCTGTGGCGTTGCATTCAATAGGCGGATATATTCGCGGCTCAACTCCGTCTTCGAATTGTCCACCACAACGACCGGGACATTGCGCACCACGTCGGGAGCATACATGTAATTATATAACAGACCGTACATGAAAATGCCTCCCATCAACACCAGCACGATGGCAAAACTGCCCGAAATGGTCTTGAACTCATTCCGGATGATGGCGGATATACTACTCAGACCTGCCTTTATGTTATTTGATATTTTCATACTTATGACTTAAAATTGCTCTTTTTAAATGCGGCACCAACAGGAAAGCCACCAGGATGAAACAGAACAGCGCACTGAAATTCCACCAGGTATAGGCAAACCCATAATCGCCGTACAAAAGATTTTGATTGATCTCCACAAAATGACGTACCGGAAACAGAAACGATGTATAATAGACCGGAGCATACATGGCCGGAGCCGGAAAAGTTACCCCCGACAAAGTGGCTCCCAACGACCCGACCATCGACACGATACTGATAATGATACTGATCGTCGGAAAGAGGGAGAACAGGAAAACGGCCAGCGCCTGGGTAGCGATCACGAACAGGACCGAAGTCAGATTCAATGGCCAGAACCCACAGGAGAAAGGGATATTCATAGGGCCGAACATCACGTAGTTACCGAGGATACTCATCAGGGAAAAGATGATGGTGTAAGGTAACAGTTTCCCGAAAAGGGCGGTGACCATGTTCATATCGGCCGTTGCCAGCCACTCGTCGCCGGTATGGAATTTCAGTTCGCTACCGACGGCATACACCGTAGTCAACAGGATGATTACCTGGAAGAAGATAAAAAAGAACGGATTGCTCAGGTAAACCGAGTAATCGAGATCGGGATTATACAGCGGGTGGTTCTGTGCCTCGATCGGTAGCAGGAAAGTCGTTACCTGCTTCTGATTAATTCCCATCGCAACGGCTTCTGAAACGATCGGCGACATGGAGAGCGTCCGCAGCACATTCTCGAAAGCGCCTCTCACCTCACCGCCTACGCTCAACAAGGCATAATGATAATAGTAGGATAAGGTAGCCTGTCTCCCACCCGTCACGTCTGCTTCGAATTGATTCGGGATTACCAGATAACCGTATATTTCTTTCGCCTGTGTCGCTTTACGGGCCGTCTCGGCATCGACATAATGCCGTGTCACCCGGAAGGTGGGAACGGCTTCGACCTGACGGACTACTTCACGCGACAAGGCTGTCTGGTCCTGGTCTACAATGCCTACCGGAATATTCTCCATCTGCCCGTTTCCGAAGATCGTAGACATGAAGAAGATACAGAACAGCGGCAACACGATGCAGACCCCGAAATAGAGCCTGCGCGAAACCATCCGATGCAATTCGCGGCGAAGTACATTGTAAAAAGGACTATGTTGTTTATTACTATTCATAGATGATGCCGGTTATTGTTCTCCCAAATTAAGCAGGACAGACATGCCCGGACGTAATCCGTCGACCGGTTTTACCGGCAAGGCATGGATCTCGAACGTCCGCAGATCGTAACTTCCTGTCTGCTTCGTCGACTTCCAGGTGGCGAAGCTACCCAGCGGACTAACATAGTTAATCTTGAATTCAATACCTTTTGTCGCGATTGCAGGTACATCCGCTTTAAATGTGCTTCCCATTTTAAAGAGCGGCAGACGGTCTTCACGCACATTCAGGACTACATGCACATCGTCAAGTACCACCAGGTTCATGATCGGCATGCCGGCCCCTACCAATTCACCCCGCTTCGGGAAAATAGTGGAGATCTGACCGGATTCGGGAGCTACCAGGCGGGCGTCTTGCAGAAGGGCTTCGACTTCGTTGACTGTTCCCTGTGCTGCCGTAACCAGTGAACGAGCACTTTCCTTATCCTGTATCCGGGCACCGTCGAGAGCCATCTGATATTCATTATAGCAAGCCCGTTCGTTGGCAACGGCGGCGTTATAGAGTGCTTCCACTTCGTCTTTTCGTTGGGAGGTGACTACGCTGTCTTTATAAAGGGCTGTAATACGGTCGTAAGTTGTTTTTGCCAGCCGGAGGTCTGATTTCGATTTGTTCCATAACTGTTCTACGGATGCTACGATCTGCTTCCGGGTTCCCTCATCAACCTTTTGATTCTGGAATTTGGCGATATTCTCCAAAGCATTTACTTGCTGGTACTTCGCCATTGCTTCGGGACTGTTGATAACCACGAGTGTATCGCCGGCCTTTACATTTTGTCCTTCTTTCACTAAAAAGGTATCAATACGTCCGGGCAATTTACCGGATATGCGTATTTCGGTAGCTTCAATTTGCCCTTGCAGGATAACCGGCTTCTTTTGCAGTAAAAGCATTCCGACACCGGATATGATTATTACGGCGATCAGTACCACTATAAAGGAGATCGTCAGGTATTTCTTTGTGTTGTCCATAATTATTTATTTGTGTTTATTGTTGATTCAATATTTCCTATATGATCTCAGTCGTACCCTCTAACCGGTATTGATGGAATGCCTCCGGGATGCCACAGATAGACAGAAGGTTGATTAATGCGACATCATATTGGTAATAGGCCAGCAGAAAGGCAGTCTTCACCTTTGAAAGCATTACTTCCGCATCTACAACTTCGGTAGATGTAGCCATTCCTTCCTGGAAGGATTTCTGCCGGATACGCACCAGCTCGTTACTCATTTCAAGCGTTGTATTCAAGGCTTTTACATTATCGAGTGCATTTTGTAATTGGGTGTAATACTTATCGACTCCTACCTTCAGGTCCGTCACCGCTTTATCTTTTCCGATAGCCAACGTCTGACTGGTGAGGCGAGCCTGCCGTATCTTCTTTTCCCGGTTCAGTCCGTCGAATATGTTCCAGGTAAAGCCTATACCTACCATCGTACGAGGCATCAGGTATTTATCCACTCCATGCGAATAAAGCGTCTGTTTACCGAACAAAGCGATTGTAGGCACATAACCGGAACGACCGATCTTTAATTCATTTCCGGCGATATTCTCTTGCAGTTTTAATTGGTTGACCAGATAGTTATTAGCAGGGACCATTTCTTTAAAATAATCGGCGGAAGGAATATTTGTATTGATAAAGAGGGAGGTCGTTGTACTAATATCTTTCTCTTCTTCCATATTCAGAAGACTTTTTAATGCCTGCTGGGCTACTTCCAAATCTTTGCGGGACGATTCCAATTCCCGTTTCGCCTCATCCATGCTAACCTGGGCGAAAAGGCGTTCGGCACGGTTTATCATTCCGTTCTGTTCCAGTTTAAGAGCCTGGTCGTAATGCGTTTTCAGTGAGTTGTAAGTTTCTTCCTTTACAGCGACCACCCGCTGCCCAAGACGTAACCCGAAATAGCTTTCAATCAATAACGATTGTTGGTTGGCATTTACCTGTTCCCGGTTGACTTCGGCGATATTGACCATCGTCTTTCCGATCTTATTCGCGAAAATACGTTTCCCGCCTGTAAAAAGAGGCCAGGTGACATTTGCATCGATAGAAGTGATATTCTGTGAAATAAGCGGAAGGGTCAATGTATTCTGTCCGATCTTGTCCAGAATAGAAGAGATAAACAGATCGTCGGGGATGATGGAATGAACAAAATCTTTTGCCGGATCGGTAAATTGATCCAATGGCTGCTTCACCTCCACCGGATTCGACATATGTACAAAGGCACCGGCCGCACTGACGGAAGGATACCAGAAAGAGTTCAGCTTCTGATGTTCGTTTTTAGCCAGTTCCACCTCTTTACCTGCTATCCGGATACTCCTGTTCTCCTTCTGAAGCAGTTCCATCGACTGTTCCAGACTCAGATCGACCGTCTCTATCTGGGCAAAAGTAACGGCAGGAAAAAAGAATAGCAAGCCAATACTGAAATGCGTTAAGTTATTAATCATAAATGCGTTTAAATTTAGTTCGAGCGAATTTTTGATTAATAACAAAGCCCTCTCCGGGATTGTTCAGCAGGCTAACTTCCTTTTTTAGAGGCTTTCTTCAAGTCCGGTAAAAACCAGGTGACCAGCCCGATCAGTGGCATATAAGCACAAACATTGTAAACGGTCTCGATGCCATAATGGTCGGCCAGATTACCCAACACAGCCGATGCAATCCCTGCTACACCAAAAGCAAAACCAAAGAATAAACCGGAAATAAGTCCTAACTTATAAGGTAACAACTCCTGGGCATATACCAGAATAGCCGGAAATGCAGAAGACAAAGTCAAGCCGACACAAAAACTCAGGACAGCCGTCAGGTATAAACTATGTACATGCGGCATTACCAACGAAAAAGGAGCCGCCCCGAGAATAGATGCCCAAATAACATATTTGCGTCCTACCTTATCCCCTATCGGACCGCCCATCAGTGTTCCTAAAGCTGTAGCTATCAGAAAGACAAACAGGAACAACTGCGAAGATTGCACGCTCACCCCAAACTTCTCTATCAGATAGAAAGTATAGTAACTGTTCAGGCTCGCCATATAAATATATTTAGAAAAGATAAGAACCAGCAGGATGGAAATAGAGAAAATTGTTTTACCCAATGGCAAGGGCATCTCGATATGACGTTTCGAAGAACCAGTATCCTCACGTTTAAACCGCTGAAGCAATCCTTTATACCATCGCCCTACATATGTCATGATCAGGATAGCAATAAAAGCCAGAATTGAAAATAAAGCAATATGACTGCGTCCGTAAGGAGCTACCAGGATAGCAACCAATAACGGCCCCAACGATCCTCCCAGGTTTCCGCCCACCTGGAATAATGATTGTGCCAATCCCCTTTTCCCTCCTGAGGCCAACGAAGTTAACCGTGAAGCTTCCGGATGGAATATCGACGAACCAACTCCTATCAAAGCAACAGAGCACAAGACCCAGGATAAAGAATTTGCAAAGGCAAGGCTAAGCAAACCGATCAATGTAAAACTCATACCGATAGGCAAAGACCACGGAGAAGGTTTTTTGTCGAAATATAATCCGGTAAGCGGCTGAAACACGGAGGCTGCAGATTGATAAACCAGCGTAATCAAACCAATCTGAGCAAAATTTAGTGCCAGATCATCTTTAAATAACGGATATACAGCTGTAATGACAGATTGTAACGAATCATTTATACAATGCGATATACTTAACGCCACTAAAATCCGGAAGGTAATCCCACTTGCCGACTCTACCTTATTTTGTCCCATTTGTAACCTTTTTGCCTATTGAACCGCAAAAATACATAATAAAAACGAAGGCTCGCTAACAACCGGATATTTATTTACTGAACGTATTTGTTGGGAAAATTGAAAAAACAGTGGTTTTTCAAGATGTAAAATTCTATCAATTAACATTTAGATTTGTATCCAAGAACACTCCTCCAGCCCTTATTATTTAATGTCAGTACCGCAATAGCGCATCATTTTAACAAAACTTTTCTTTCAGATCTTTTTGATTCTTTACGTAAACAACCGTGAGCCAAACGGCCTTATAGTTGTTTTATCGTTGAACAACTAAACAAAGAGCATGAATAATGAGAACTAAACTTTAGAACTGTGCCGGAGATGAAAGGAAATCTTGTATCCATCTCTCCCGAAACCTACGCCAATTCCCCCTATCTCCCTTATCGCCCTGATGTAAGAGACTATTTTCACTCCGGTACAGCGTCTAAAGTTTATTTAAAATTCATCTTCCTCCTCCTTGTTAGCCGTATGAAGTATAAATGTTGTGGCACCCATGGTTACAATCGCACCTTCACCAATCCGTACCTGTTCCTTTTTTCCTAAGATAACGCTGCGAAGGAACGTGCCAGTCATACTTTGGTTATCACGCAAGGTATAAATAAACTGACCTTCCTTGTTCTGTTTTACATTGATTATACAGTGTTTGCGTCCCACACTCGGATCGCTGGTAATAATAGGGACATCCACACCTTCCGTATCTTTATTTCTACGCCCAATCATATTATCTCCCAAAACCAACGGCAGATCTTGCTTAAAACCAAACGTATTTTCTATTACAGTGATATAGCCACAAGAAAAATCCGGTTCCTTCACCTCTTTCTCCTGGCCGGACTCAGTACGGACTGTCTTTCTTCCCAGCTTTATCTTAAATTGCGATCCGCATTGAGGACACACAAAAGCCAGTACTTGTCCATCCGGATACTTGGTTTCATCGAACGATAACTGATTATCACATTTGGGGCAGAATATTCTTTTCATATTATTTATCGGAGCATTTACATTTACGAAGTACAAAGATAAGCCTTTTTCCACGGATACAAAGATTGAAACCTTTATAAAACAAAAAAGGCCATCTTCACAGACAGCCAATCTTCATTGAAGATGGCCTTTTTTGTTTTATAAAGGTT
>NZ_CAJJWO010000115.1 GCF_905196875.1 uncultured Parabacteroides sp.
TGACGGTTCAGTTGATTATTGCAATCCTGCTCACATTGAGCGGGATTGTTCTTCTCTTCAGCGGATTCTGGATCGATCCGCAGGGATTGATAGATAACAGCGTATTGGTGGCTTTCGGTGAGATCAGTACGTTTGCGGGTGCCCTTTTCGGGGTGGATTATACTTATAAATTTAAACTCAATGACAATGGAAAGTAGAAGTAAAAAGACCATTTTAAGTGAACATTTCACGCTGGAAGAGCTTACGTATAGCCGTACCGCAGTAGAGAATGGAATAGCTAATGAACCGCCTCCCCAGATCAGAACTTCGCTGCAGCATCTGGCAGATTGTTTACTGGAACCGTTGAGACAATTATATAAGAAGCCGATCGCGGTGTTGAGCGGCTATCGGAATAAAGAGGTGAACCGTCTGGTGGGTGGCGTGGCAACGAGCCAGCACGTGAAAGGGGAGGCTGCCGATTGTTATACTCCTGAAGGCCCGGAGAAGCTGCTGGAACTTTTGATGCGGTCAGGCTTGCCTTTCGACCAGGCGATCTTATACAAACGTCGCCGTTTCCTGCACCTTTCGTTGAAGCTGTCCGGCAGGAATAGGATGCAGGTACTTGTTTATATGGTTTGTGTTGTCTGTTTGTTCACAGGGTGTGGGTTGAAAAGGGATATACATCGATTGGAAAGTAATAACCGGTATGATTCCATCCGGTTTGATGGTGCCGATAGCTTATTGTATCAAAGCCGTTCCATCCTTTGCGACTCGCAATTATGGGAATTAAAGCAAACCGTTTATCTACCGCCTGACAGTGCAGGCAGGCAAGCCCTGCAAAGCATCACCGTTGCTCGTCTCCGGCAGGTCAGGAACCAGACAGACAGCCTGTCGTCCACTACCATTACACAGCAATCCTACTCCGCACTAGCCACTGAGAATAACCAAAAAGAGGAAACCCGCCACTCCACAAATATCCGCCTCCCGATCCTGATCATAGCCGGTCTTTGTTTATTGATTGGGGGAGTGGCCGTAAAATCAATAAGGCTGTTGTCGTAACCAGATAGCAAAGAAGCGATCGTAAACGATTGTTCAGTTGAATTGTCGGGATCTCTTCATTGCGTAAATTACGTAACGCAATTTACGTAATAAAGATCGAGGTGAGCAAATTATCCTGACGGAACCTATGTGCTTGTTCGTATTATATGACGTGTAACACCGCTTTGTCTTCCACTTTGGATGGCTTCATAAATTTTATCAGTCTCCGGATCGTTAGCCCAAATTCCTGCTAGTTTGTGCAAGTCTTCATCTAATTTGTGTTTCTGTTACTTCACCTCAAATAATATCTTACGCTGATTACCCCAGTTGTCGATCAAGGTAAGCAGGTGTTTACCGGGTTGTACGGTGCTGGCGATCTGATGGTTGTCGGTGGTTTCGCCGAGGTAAGTGTCGTCGAGGTGCCAGTAGATTGTAGCATCGGGACGGGCATGGGCGGCTTTGAAGATGAACTTCTCCTGTTTGCCGGAAAATCCTTTTGGTAAGTATAGTATGGCATTATGCTCCGGATAGATCAGTTCGATCTGCTGGCTTTGTGTCTGTTCGCATCCCGGCTTGATAGGTGGGAGCGGGATGTAATCGATATGATAGTTGCGGTAATAGTATTCCTGCGAGGGGGGCAGAACGAACCAGGGACGGGTAATCATCCGGTCTATCGACTCGCAGGAACTGTTTACGCGGAAACGTCCGTCAGCCGACAGATGTATCAGTTTGTGATAAGGGCATATCGGGGTGTTGATGCCGGAGCGGGGAATATATAAGGTATCCACCTGGTTGCATATCTGTGATGCTTTGTGTCCGCTGTTGCGGCATATAGCAGTTTGTTCCAGTTCGTCGTAAGGCATATCGAACCATCCGCTACCGGGCAGTAGCGAGAAGAGGTCGAACAAGACGGGGGCGGCATTCCCTACACCGGTTAGTCCCGGACGGCCTTCTCCCGAAGCATTTCCTACCCATACGCCGACCACATAGCGGGGAGTCGTTCCGACCGCCCATGCGTCACGTCCGCCGTAACTGGTTCCGGTTTTCCAAGCTATCTGTTTCATCGATTCAAACTGCTGCCAGTCGGCTTCTTCTTCCGGACGGTTCAGGGCGGACATGGCTTCGTAAGTGAACCAGATGGAAGCGGCGGACAATAGCGGTTTGTCGGTAAGGCGTTTATCCGTGATCGAACGGATCGGGTTCTTTTCCTTGTTCGGATAAGGAGTCAATGGATGGATATCCTGCGGGTTATACCGTCCGTTGTATGGGCGGTAATGGGTGAGGGTACGGGATAAGGAGGCATACATACCCGATATATCCCACAAGGTACCTTCGGCACCGCCCAGGATAAGCGAAGCCCCGTAATGTTCTTCCGAAAAGCGGAGCGTGGTCATTCCCAATGCCTTTAGTAAAGCCATGAACCGGCCTGTGTTGTATTGCGACAGCATACGAACCAATGGTACATTCAGCGAACGTTCGATAGCCCGATGGGCAGGGACGGCTCCGTTGAATGTCTTGTTGTAGTTCTGCGGCATAAAGCCGTTGATGTTTAAAGGAACATCGGAAACGAGGGTAGAGGGTAATATCTGTCCGTCATGCAACATTCCGGCATAGAGGAAAGGTTTCAGGATACTGCCCGTACTGCGGGGAGAGGTGATGATGTCGACCTGATTTCCCCGTTTCTCGTTTGCCCGGAAACTGGCGTTGCCGGCATAGCCCAGCACTTCACCGGTTTCAACATCGGCGATGATGGCGGCCAGGTTATGGATATGGTTGGAACTGAATTCAAGGGCGTAACGGTTGACTAGTTCCTGAGTTTGTTTCTGCAAAGCATAATGTATGGATGAGGTGATCCGTGTTCCTGGAGCAGTGGCGGCAAGCCGTTCGAGCAGGTGGGGAGCTTCGTCGGGCAGTGGAACAGGGGCTTCGGGTAATGGTTCCATGCAGGATAGTTCGTATTCGGTGTTATCGAGGATTCCTCTGTTTTTTAATGTGAGCAGCAGATTGTCCCGTTTTGTCTTCAGTTGTTTGCGGTTTCGTCCCGGATGGATCAGGGCGGGGGAGTTCGGCAATACGGCAAGGGTAGCGCTTTCGGCCCACGACAGATCGACAGCACTGCGTCCGAAGTATCGCCAGGCGGCTGTTTCGATGCCGACTACGTTTCCTCCGAACGGGGCATGTGAAGCATATAGATTGAGTAACTCCTTCTTGCTGTGAGTAGTTTCCAGGAAGAGGGCCCAGCACATTTCGATACTTTTCTCGTAAACATTGCGGTCGCGGTTACCTCTTGCCAGGCGGGCGAGTTGCATGGTCAGCGTACTCCCCCCGCTTACTACCTGGTGATACCGGACATTCAGATAGACTGCACGCAGGATAGCTGTCGGATCGACTCCGGGGTGGTAAAAGAAATACCGGTCTTCATACGTTGTCAGGCAGGTAATAAATTTATCCGGCAGCGAATCCGTTGCCGGGAACCGCCATTGGCCGTCCGGAGCAATACGGGCTCCCAGCAGGTTGCCTTCCGATGAATAGAGCAGGGTGGAATAGGGGACAGGAAACAGGGTACGGGGAACTAATAGATACATTCCTCCCCACAAAAGAACGATCAACAGCAAAAAGAAAAGAAGTATCTTTTTACGGTTTGTTTTGAGTGAGGTAATTAGTTTTGTATGGTTCATCTTTGTTGAACAGTTCGGAATGTACCCGTTTTAGTTATCAAAGATAAAGATAAAAACTGAAAGATAGGATTGAATATACCTTATCGTAGAATTAATTCTTTATATTTGTAGGATTACAGGTTATACCAAACCTCTACAATTAAAAACTTGTTTATGGAGGAAAGAGATAATAATAAGAATAGATTACATATACGTAATAGTACTGCCGAATTCCTTATATTTCAAATACAGGAGAAGGAAGATGGCATTGAGATTATGTATAAGGATGAAACATTATGGCTAACACAGGATGCACTGTCTATTCTTTTTGACAAAGGACGTTCTACTATTGCGGAACATCTACAGAATATTTTTCAAAGTGGAGAACTAGAAGAGAATTCAGTTTGTCGGAAATTCCGACAAACTGCTTCGGATGGAAAAAACTATAATGTGAAATATTACAATCTCGATGCTGTAATATCTGTTGGCTATCGGGTAAACTCGGTTCGTGCTACCCAGTTCAGGCAATGGTGTACAGCTGTTCTTCGCCAGTTTGCTATTCGTGGATATGTGGATCGTCTTTTTGAATCCGATTTTGATCGAGACATTAAAGGGTTATTCGATAAAGAATAACTCCTGTTCATTAAGTAGTAACCTTTAATTCAAAGAAATATGGCAAGGTATCTATATTTGGTGTGTTTATGCTATATGCTGTGCTTATTTAGCAGTTGTAATACAAAGAGTGCCGGGGGAGAGGCGGAAGAGTTGCCTTTTAATCCGCATGTGGAAGCATTCACTTCCGGTAAGATATCCCGGTATACGCCGGTCTATCTGATCTTCAATCAGGATATCGCTCAGGATAAACTGAAGAGTGAGCAACTGAGCAAGCTTGTACGTATAAAGCCCGAGGTGGCCGGTGAGTTCTCTTTTGAAAATAACCGGACTGTCGTGTTCAAACCGGCAAAAGCATTTGAGCGGAATACAACCTATAAACTGACAGCCAACCTCTCCGAATGGTTCGACGTGACAGGTAAAGATAAGGAGTTCGCCTTTGAATTCTCCACCTTCCCCCTGGCGCTCCGTGCCAACCTGGAATCGATGGATATCAATGCAAAGAATGAGAACGGCTATGATATAGTTTGTACTTTGCTGACTCCTGATAAAGAAACACCCGAGACAATCGAGCCGCTGGTGCGTTTCTCCGAGAAAACGGATGCGGTATGGCAACACAGTCCTGACGGGAAGAAACACCAGGTGACCCTGCAGAATGTACAGGCCGGAAATGATGGCACGCGGACATTCACCCTTTCGATAGCTCCGAATAAATTAGGAGTAGCCGAAGACAAACTGCTTACCGTCAGTATTCCGGATATGAATGATTTCGACGTATATGACGTGACCTATGTGACAGAGCCTGAACGCTATGTGGAAGTTACATTCACCAAAGAACTCGACTCCTCGCAGGATATGCAGGGACTCGCCTTTATTGCCGGAAATACCTCCGAGACGGTCAATGTGGAAGGCAACCGCCTCCGCCTGTATCCCGACAACCAGCGTAAAGGCGTTATGAATGTACACTTGACCCGCCAGATCCGTAGTAAGAACGGGCTGACATTGAAGGAAGACGTCACCCGCCAGATCGAGATAAATACCTCTTTACCTGACGTCAAGTTTATCGGCCAGGGAGTAGTCATTCCGCAATCGACGGAACTGCTCGTTCCTTTCCAGGCCGTTTATCTCCGTGGAGTAGTGGTTCGCGTCATAAAGATACTGCAACAGAATATCGGCCAGTTCCTGCAGGTTAACAACTTGGACGGCACTTCCGACCTGATGCGTGTAGGCCGCCTGGTTGCCCGTAAGACGATCTTTCTGGATGAAGACGGCAGCGACCTTTCCCAGTGGAACACCTATGCCGTCGACCTGAAGAAACTGATGGAACCGGAACCCGGAGCAATCTATCGCGTAGAGCTTTCTTTCAATAAAGACCTGTCGGCCTACCCTTGTGACGACTCCGTGAAGGTATCGCGCGAGCAACTTCTGGCCGAAGACGAGATCAAGTTTAAAGAGGAAAGCTCCCGTTTCGACGACGGCGGTTACTACTATTATAACGGCGACTTCAACTGGAACGATTACAACTACAGTGAACGTAACGACCCTTGCTCGAACAGCTACTATTATAATAAGGTAGAAGGAAAGAACGTGTTGGCTACCAACCTGGGGCTGATGGCTATGGCCGGCGAAGACAACGAAATGACTGTCCTGGTGCATAACCTGATTAGCACTAATCCCGAAAACGGTGTCGAAGTATCCGTCTATAATTACCAGAACCAGGTACTGGCCTCCGGTACGACCGACGGTAAAGGAGAGGTAAAACTGAAGATCGCTTCCGGTAAACCTTTCTACATCATTGCTTCGCAGGGATATCAACGTTCTTACCTGCGTGTGGACGGAGGTTCGGCTTTGTCACTGAGCTCGTTCGACGTATCCGGCGAAGTGGTACAGAAAGGTATCAAAGGATTTATCTATGGCGACCGGGGTGTATGGCGTCCGGGAGATACGCTTTTCCTTAGCTTTATGCTGAACGACCGGGCAAAGAAACTTCCGGCCAACCATCCGGTAGTGATGGAACTCTATAATCCGTTGGGACAGCTTTACCTGCGTAAGACACAGACACGCGGCGAACTGGGTGTTTACTCTTTCGTCATGCCTACCGAACCGGATGCGCCTACCGGAGCCTGGAACGTAAAGGTCAATGTAGGCGGTGTCAGTTTCGATAAGCGTTTGCGTGTCGAGTCGATCAAACCGAACCGGTTGAAGATAGACCTGTCCTTCGGCAAGGGCGGTTCGGATAAGGGTGGTTCGGGTAAGGGCGGTTCGCGAACCGCCCCTACGATACTGCGGGGGGAACCTCTTGACGGACAACTGCATGTGGAATGGTTGCAGGGAGCTACGGCAAGGAACCTGAAATACGATATTCAGGGAACCTTTATCTCGACCCCGACTACCTTTAATGGCTATAAGGATTTCTATTTCGATGATCCGTCGAAAGTCTTTAACAGCGAAGAAAGTAAACTGATCTCCGGCACGACCGACGAGAAAGGAGACGCAACGGTGCAGGCGAAGTTCGAGATCGGTTCGACCGCCCCGGGCATGCTGATGGCAAATTTCGTCACCCGCGTCTATGAAGAGTCCGGCGATTTCAGTATCGATGCCAACCGGTTGTTGTATTCTCCTTATAAACGTTATGCCGGTATCAAGTCGCCGCAGCAAACGCGCGACCAACTGAATACCGGAAGCAACTATACGTATGAAGTTGCATCGACCGACTATCAGGGTAATCCGCAAGCGAATACGGAACTGGACGTTCAGATATATAAGGTATATTGGTACTGGTGGTGGAGTTCGGACAACAGCAGTCTGGCTAACTACGTATCCGACTCGTATAACAAGCCGGTTAAACAACTGACTGTGCGTACCGGCGAGAACGGCCGGGGTACCTTCCAGCTCTCGTTCAGCAACGAAGAGTGGGGCACTTATTTTATCTCCGTCAAAGACAAGGAAAGCAAGCACTCGACCGGCGTAATGAGCTATTTCGACTGGCCGTATAACGAAGGACGACGCAACGCCGACGGCAGTGAGTCGGCCAATATGTTGAGCTTCAAAACAGATAAAGATAACTATAAACCGGGCGAGAAACTGGTTATCACCATCCCGTCCGCCAAAGGAAGCCGTGCCGTTGTAAGTATCGAGAATGGAACGAAGGTACTTTCCGTTACCGAACATACCTGCGACGACCAGCAGACAACGATCAAGCTGGATGTAACCAAAGAGATGCAGCCGAATGCATACGTCTACGTTACGTTGTTGCAACCTCACGGGCTTACACAGAACGACCTGCCGATCCGTATGTATGGCGTCGTACCGTTCACGGTTACTTCTCCCGAAAGCCATCTGTATCCGCAGATCAGTGTGCCTGACGAGATCAAGCCGGAAGCCAGATACGAAGTGATCGTCTCGGAAAAGGACGGTCGCGAAATGGCTTATACGCTGGCTATCGTCGACGAAGGTTTGCTCGACCTTACCCGTTTCCGTACGCCCGAACCCTGGAAAGCATTCAATGCCCGTGAAGCATTAGGCGTAAGCACCTGGGACATGTATAACTATGTGGTCGGTGCCTACGGTGGACGTATCGAGCAACTGTTCAGTATCGGAGGCGACGACGCCCTGAACAAAGGGCCGAAAGCCATCGTCAACCGTTTCAAACCGGTGGTGCAGTTCGAAGGCCCGTTCCTGTTACGGAAAGGGAAGCAGCAGCGTCATATCTATACAATGCCGAATTATAACGGCCGTGTCAAAGTAATGGTCGTAGCCGGAAACGGTGAAGCTTACGGGCATGCCGACAAGAGCGTATTCGTACGTAAGCCGGTCATGCTGCTGGGTACTTTGCCGCGTGTGATCGGTGTAGGAGAGGAGATGGTCGTTCCGGCCACTGTCTTTGCTACGGAGAACGGGGTAGGTGACGTTACTGTGTCAATCAGTTGTTCCGGTAATATGGAGATACTGGGTTCGGCAACTCAGCAGCTTAACTTCACTAAGATAGGTGACAAGCAGGCTTCCTTCCGTATCAAGGTGAAAGACCAGCCGGGGGCTGGACGGGGGACTATTACGGCGTCTGGCAAGGGCGATAAGTCCGTCTATACGACCGATATCGAGATACGTTCCATAAGTCGTCCGCAGGTGAAGGTATTGCCTGTTACCCTCGAAGCCGGAAAGTCCTGGAAAGAAACCGTTAAACTTCCGGGAACGGAAGGAACCAACTCGTTGACACTGGAAATGTCGGATGTTCCTCCGTTGAACCTTTCTTCCCGTCTGTCGTACCTCATCGGGTACCCGCACGGATGCGTGGAGCAGATCACTTCCAAAGGTTTCCCGCAACTCTATATAGGCGAGTTTGCCGCACTGACGAAACAACAGCAGAACACGACTGAAAATGCCGTGAAAGAGGTAATCCGCCGCCTGCGTTCTTACCAGACCGTAGACGGAGCCTTCTCTTACTGGCCCGGCGGTACGAGCAGCAACGGATGGGGAACGGTCTATGCAACCCACTTCCTGTTGTCGGCCGAGTCGAAAGGATACCTGGTGCCCGACGGTATGAAACGTAACGTTTTGAACAACCTGCGTCGCGTTGCACGCGACTGGAAGCCGGTAAGTTCTTACTATTCCCGTTCCGAAGAAATGACACAAGCTTATCGTTTATACGTACTGGCGCTGGGACAGGTGCCGGAAATAGGTGCGATGAACCGGCTGAAGGAGAGCAAGTCGCTAGCCCCGATGAGCCGTTGGCTGTTGGCTTCCGGGTATGCACTGGTAGGCCGTATCGATGTGGCGAAAAGCCTGATCGAGAAAACAACGGAAGTGAAGACCGACTATTCCGATTACGACCTGACCTTCGGCAGCGACCTGCGTGATCAGGCGATCCGGCTGATGACGTTGACCTTATTGGGCGACGGCAAAGAGGCCGCCATACTGACCCGCGATATCTCCAAAGTGCTTTCGTCGGACGACTGGCTGAGTACACAGTCGACAGCCTTTGCTCTGGTTTCGCTCTCCGGATACATGAATAAATATAAGGTAGGCGGAATGATGGACTTCTCCTACACTTGTGCTGGGAAGACTGAAAAGGTCAATACCGACAAGAACATCTGGACGGAAGTTTTGTTGGACAAAGCCGGAACATCCGCTTCCCTGGAACTGAAGAATACAGGCAAGTCGACCTTGTTTGCCCGCGTCATTACCGAAGGCATTCCCGCACAGGGGAAGGAAGAAGCCTATGCCAACGGCCTGTCGCTGGCGGTCAGCTATACCGATCAGGATGGCCGTGCGGTAGATGTGGCTGACTTGCCGCAAGGTACGAACTTCGTTGCCGTTGTTACCGTGAAGAATCCTTCTGCCCGTGGCATTAACAACCTGGTGCTGACCGAGATCTTCCCTGCCGGTTGGGAGATACTGAATACCCGCTTCCTCAACGAAGGGGCAACCGACAACAAGACGACCGGTATCAACTACCAGGATATCCGCGACGATAAAGTGTACAGTTATATCGACTATCTGCCCTCCGGTCGCCAGGTAACGGTAAAGATCAACCTGTGCGCTGTCTATCCGGGCCGCTTCTATTTGCCGCCGGTCTATTGTGAAGCAATGTATGATAACCTGACCCGTGCGAATACGGAAGGGAAGGAAGTAATTGTTAAGTAGGTATATATTAGTAAATAAGTAGGGACCTTTTATATCAAAGGTCCCTACTTATTAATTCTACCCTGTACACCGTAGTCGGTTATCCTGTACACCCTGGCTCTCCAGCCTGTAGAGGATAATCGGCCAGGGTGTACAGGGTAATTTTAATGCATAGGGACTTTTGTGCTAAAAGGTAGTAAGGAACGGATTAGTACCATACCTATTCGATGCTAGTCGTATAGGCCGTCGAAAGCATTTTGCATATACTTTCCAGATAGAAAGCATCCGTCTCATCGAAACTATTCAACGTATCGCTGTCGATATCGAGTACGGCAACCACTTTGCCATCATGCATAATCGGTACTACGATCTCCGACTTCGAGTCGGAACTACAGGCAATATGTCC
>NZ_CAJJWO010000116.1 GCF_905196875.1 uncultured Parabacteroides sp.
TTGATAATAAGTTTGATAAAGATATTTGGGATGTAGATAACCTTGATATTATACCTGTTTTTAGGCGAAGAGGTGAAAGTAATTCTTACCCAACCCCTCCGATCAGTGATTATGTGATTAACGATACAGGAGATTCTCCCTACCTGATAACTTCTGAGGATGATTTGTATATACTAGCGGAAGCAATGAATTCAGGGGACTATACACTTTCTCAAATTTATGCTGACAAGCATTATCAATTAGCCAACGACATTACTCTAACTTCCGCTATAACGCCTATCGGTACTAATGATAGGAGTTATTTTACAGGAACATTCGACGGAAACCATAAATGCATCAATAACCTGTCTTTTAAACCCGATGCATCCGAAGTCATCGGATTGTTCGGATATGCTGACGGGGCTACCATTAAGAATTTAGGAGTCCATGTAGCAGAAGGCGGTATCCAGATACCAATTAACAGTTCTCGACCTACTAACCTGGGGGCTATTGTCGGGGCAGCTATCAGATCTACTAATATTACTGATTGTTTCGTTACTGGCGGAAGTATCGGGCTAACGGATGGAACGGCACGAAGTACAAACGGTACATTCAATATCGGTGCAATTGCAGGAATCATTTCCCAGTCAGCAACTGTCAGCAACTGTTATGCTACAAACGATATAATCGGTAACAATTCAGGGGATGTTTATTGTGGCGGCATCGTAGGCCAAGTCTATGACTCGAATGTGTCGAATTGCTACTCAACAGGCAAAATAACGGCTAAAAGCAGTACTAAATCCGTATCGGGTGGTATTGCCGGAGATGCAGCGAACGGTAGCACCTTCAACCGATGCATCTCCCTCAACCTTCAGGGTATCGAAGCAGGCGGTGCACGTATTTGCGGCACAACAAATACCCCGACTTACACGAACTGCTACGCCAGCCCGGTAATAAAAGTCGGCGACAATCTCATCAACGACGGTGCCCTCGACAACCAAAGCGGCCTCGACCTGACCCTTTCCAACATGAATGCAGATGCAGGCGGTTGCTTTAACGGATGGAATACCGGTTGGGAGCTCGGCGACGGGACGCATCTTCCCAAATTACAAAACTTTACCGGACAGCCCGATTTACTCAATTACGCTTTCCTTCAATTCAGTATTACTCTGACACAACCGGTCGAAGGGGGCACCCTCGAAGTCAGTTACGGTACTAACCAGCAACTCAACGACGGGCTGAATGAGAAGATACAGGGGAATACCCTCCTCTCTATAACAGCTAAGCCCAAGACCGGCTATCGATTGAAAGAGATCACGGCAGGAGGTGTAACTATTGGCGGTAACAACTATAAAGTGGAAACAGACACTGAAATTACGGCGGTGTTTGAAAAGATCCCCGATCCTGTCCCAGATCCAACTCCGGAGCCCGATCCTACCCCGGTTTACTATACGGTTTCCATCCCGGCAGTAGAAGGGGTTGTAACCGACCCGGTTGCTGGTGAATATGATGTGGAATCATGGGGTAACTTCCGTTTCTATCTGACATTGAATGAAAACTATAACCAATCAGTACCCATTGTTACGACCGATCGTGGCGAAACTATAGCCCCGCGTAGTAGTGACGGGGCTTATATCGTCAAATATGTACGTAGCGACGTCCAAATCCGGGTCGACGGTATCGTAAAAAACCCCGACCCGGTTGCCAACGAGAAGATAGAAGCCAGCCAGCCAAAAATCTGGAAGACAGGTAATGAGCTGCATATACAGGCTGTTACCGACGAACCGGGCTATATCTATACCCCCGACGGCAAACCGCAAACGGTATGCCGGCTGATTGCCGGGGAGGTAGAGACAGTCCGACTACCCGATGGTATCTATTTTGTACGGATCGGTAATGAACGGTTTAAAATTGTCTTGTAAGGGCATAGCCTTCTATCACACATTCCAGTGCACAGGCATTGGCGGCTGAACTCACCCGGTGGAAAGGGCCGTACCAGTAGCAGCCGAAGCTTTTGGATGCCGGATCGTAATCTTTCGAGAGGATCGATTCGGCATTCTTTATGATGAAATCTTTATAGGCCGGATTCTTTGTCACCTCATACAGAAAAGCCAGGTGGCGAATAAAGATACCCTTAAACTGAACACCGTCATTGCCATCCTCGATAGCCGGTTTCATTTCACGGAGAATGCCTTCTTCCGTTACCAAGCGGGTAGTAATGGTAGCATCGGCAATCTTTCCGGCCAGTTCCAGATAGGAATCATCGTTTGTCACCAGATACATTTCAGTCAGGACAGCGATAGCTACCCCCTGGTTATAGGTGTAATGGGCATCCCGGTTGGGGGCACAGTCCTTGCCCGTCCCGTCTTCGATCTGGTAAATATCCATGTTGATCATACCCGTTTGCATATACCATGCTACGTTCCTCTTGAACCAGTCGAGGTAAGAGGGGTTCCGGGTGGCCTTGTACAAACGGATAGCCGTCAGCGAGAAAAGGTTGTTGGCTATGGAGTTTTTATAGTGCAGGGGATTCTTTTTCCAGAAGATACCGCCACCGCATTCGTCGCTCCATCCGGTCGTCATATCCTCAAAGATAATTTCAGCCATATCCAGATACTCCTTCTCCCCTGTCAGTTTGAAGGCTTCGATCCATGCCAAAGCCCACCAGCCCTCATCGTCGTAATAGTCGTTGATGAAATTCGTACAATAACGGGGATTCCCGGTCGAGTCCACTCCCACCTGATAACGGCGGGCTTTCTCATATACATCCCGGATAACGGGAAACACATCGGTGTCGCCGGTTACGGCAGCGTAACGAATGGTGGCGGTTAATACGTTGGCAGAGTTCCACCAGCCGGCGGTTTCCCAGATACCAGTCGTATCGTTCCTCCAACTCAGGGAGGTTTGCATAGTCTCATACAATTTATCCCGGAAAGGAGAAGGTCTGCCACAGGAGACCATAAAAAGCACAACTAAAAGACCAGCTAATAAGTGTCTATGCATATCCATTAAATTTAAGATTAGAACAAGAGGCAAAGATAATAAAAAACCCCGCAAGGCCTGTCGTTTTAACAGCTTGCGGGGCATATTCTCGCTAATTATCGAATAATCAGATCGATACCTTAAACGGTTCGGTGTAAACCATTGCGTCGATACCTTCGATCTTCAATCCCATACGGGCATAGATAAATCCGGTGGATGGAAGCGAATTGGAGGTCGAATTGACTGACAGGCCGCTCAGATCCAGTTGCAAGGAAACCTGGCTGCCGGCTGTTGCGGTAATTGTGGTTGCTCTGGCTGTGCCACCGAAGTTATAGCTATCGTCTACAATCAGGTTGCGGCCGGCATAGAGGCCAACGAACTCGATGTTGCGACCGGCTGTGATCTCGCGTACGGAGCATGTAGCGGAAACGATCTTGTTGTTGCAGGTGATAGATGCATTGTCGAGCAGGTAGTAAGGAGTTACAGGCATGTCGACCGTTTCTCCCCTATAATTATCGACAGTGATCGTATCGGTGGCTACCGGGTTTACCCACGGGCCTACATTTTCCACACGGATCAGCTTGTAAGTCTTGCCTGTGTAGACACTGGCACTGAATGAGCCGTCCTGGGCTACCTGAACGGTCATATACGTACTGGAAGAAAGTTCCCAGCCCGGTTCATACAGGCGGAAACTCACCTGATTGTTCTTCACGTTGACGGCTTGTCCGTTGTAGGAAACCTGACCGGTCAACATCACATTAGGCGCTTCGTAATTATCGTATTCACAGGAAGTGAATAATACGGCCAGCGCAGTGAATAGGAATAAAGCTATCTTTTTCATATCTATGTTCATCTTTTATTAATTGTAGTTCGGGTTCTGTACCAGCTTCGGATTCTTGTTGAGGTGATCCTGATCGAATGAAGAGTAGTAGTTACCTACCCGGAAGTTACGCGGTGCCTTGAAACGGTTGGCTACGTGGCGATCGAAAATATACTTGCCGTTGTCGGGGCCACCGATCACGCGGTACGGATACAAGGCATACAGCATGGTGTTTGCCGACTGCACACCGTTCCATACCGTATGGGCTTTACGCAGACGTTTCATATCCCATATACGATGATCTTCCATTGCCAGTTCGCGGCGGCGTTCTTTCAACATGTTGTCGATGGTCAGGTCTTCCGCCTTCCATGAGTTCGCACCGAAACCGGCACGTTCGCGGATTGCATTCACATATCTCAGCGCTTTGTCCGTCTGTCCCAGTTCCATAGCAGCTTCAGCCGCATTCAGGTAAACTTCACCCATACGGAAATACACATACCACATATAAGAACCCTGCCCACGAGCGGAAGAACCGGCTGTTTCATCGACAAACTTACGCAGGTTAAAACCTGTATTCGTATAAGTGGCACGGTTCAGGGGGCCGTCTTTACCGACAAACTTACCGCCGTCGGCATTCGGATGATTGTCGGCTGCTTCGTAGGTACTGTTAGGTTCAGATCCCTCCACCAGCAGGTAGGAACCGTTGCTCTGGTATACGGCGACACCGGCCTGGACATCCAAGGTAGCACCTTTGAAAGTCTGCCCCGGTAAAAGACATGTTCCCTGTAAACGATAGTCGCGGCCTGCGAAAATATCCCCTACATTATTATAAGCGATATAGTTACCGCTGGCATCCTTATCGGCCAGTTTAGCTTCCGAGCCGTCCAGCAATTCATAGGTTTCAACAAATCCGAGAGTCGGACAAAGATCGGAACCGTTATCGTTATCTTCATTCATCGACTGGGCAATATTGGCAAACGAGAAGGAATGGAACTTACTGGCTGAATAATCTTTACTCCAGATCACTTCCGTGTTATTGCTTTTATTGCATATGGCATTATAAAAATCATCGGCAGAGGTACCGCTTTGCAGACGGAATACACCGTCGTTGATGATCTCTTCGGCTGTAGCCAACGCTTTCTGGTAATAAGGTGTCGGATCTTCACCGGTCATACCTACTACGCCGTTCTGCAAAGACGATGAAACCGGGTTGGTCATGGCTGCATTGTATTTGGCGATGGAACCGGCGTATAGCATGGCACGGCTGGCTAAAGCCAGGCTGGCATATTTATTGGCCTGAGCTACATTCACACTTGCATTGTTGGCAGCCAGGATTTCCTTAATAGCCATACATTCGTCATATACGAAGTTGTAAACCTCGGCTTCCGTAGCGCGGGGAATCTGTAATTCGGTCACATCCATGCCCGGCGTATATTCCATAGTTTCCTTAATCAACGGAACACCACCCATACGGCGGTTCATATCGAAATAAGTATAGGCACGGAGGAAGCGGAACTCACCGTCGAAGACATTCACATCGCTTTCGTCCAAAGCCGATTCTTTCAGTTTCTCGATACCCTGATTGATCTTATAGATATACTCGTAATTATAATAACGGAGAGAGTCGTACGGATAGGCGACCATCTGGTTGCGGGCCGTTTCCACATCCTGGTTCATCAGACCGCACCACATCATATCGTCAAACAACGAATAGTTGACGTCGTTATCCATCGAACCGTTCATCTTGACATCATTGTACAGATTGGCAAGAACGCCTATCACCATGGTGTTATCGTTCCAAACCTGGTCGTCGGTCAGGAAATCGGAAGGTGTCGTATCGCCTAACCACTCGTCGCAACTTGCCATCGAACAGGCAAGTATTGCGGAACCGAAGATATATAATAAATTCCTTTTCATATTATTCAATTAATTAGAAGTTAAGATTAAAACCAAATGAGAACGTACGCAGGTTAGGAGTCACCAATGCGCTGTTCGACTGAATTTCCGGATCTAGCTGATACTGGCTCAGGTTGTCGATACTGAACAGGTTGTAGGCATTTGCATAGATGCGCAGACGGTCTACGAAGAACTTGCCGGAGATAGACTTCGGCAGGGTGTAACCCAGTTCCAATGTACGCAGCTTGATATAATAAGTGTTATGCAGCCAGAAATCGGAATAGCGATTGAAGCTCACATTCGCCCCGGCATAACGGGTGGCAGGGAACTTACCGGCAATCCATTCGCTGTTCGCATCCGTAGGATCGGCACGATGCCATGAGTCAGTCAGCAGGTAAGCGGTAGAGTTACCGTCGCCCTGGAACGGATAGGCAACCTCCCAGCACATGTGGTACGACTGTCCGGCAGCACCGGCAAAGTCGGCTTTCAGGTCGATGCCTTTCCATTCGAAAGAGGTATTGATACCGAAGCTGATATAGGGAAGCTGCTCCGGCTGGTAACCGATCGGACGTTCGTCCAGGCTATTGATTATGCCGTCGCCGTTTTGATCTTTATAGATCAGGTCGCCTGGAAGCATGGTGGTATTGCCTTGTCCGTCGTTGTCGACACGGTAGTTCTGGATATCTTCGTAACTCTGGAAACGACCTACTACCTGATAGCCCCAGGTATTGGTATTTATCCAGCGGTTCTCCGTAGAGTTGCGGTATTCATCCCAACTCGAGCCGAAGCGCGGCTTGTAGGAGTCGCCGTTCATTTTACGGGCCAGCGTGAAGTTTCCGCCGATAGAGTAAGTGAAATCTCTTACCTGGTCTCTCCAGTTGATCCCCAGCTCAAGACCTTTGTGATAATCCGAGTTCAGGTTTTCCTTTGCCAGCGAGAAACCGACTTCGGAAGGGATCAACACATCGTAACGTAAGGCGGGTAGGCCGGTACGTTTACGTTGGAAGATTTCGAACGTACCGCTCAGGCGGTCGTCCAGAAAGCCGTAATCCACACCGATATTGATCAGGGTCGACTTGATCCATGACAAAGTCGTGATCGGAATGCCACGGTAAACAACTCCGGTCATGGCATTACCATTCAATACAGCATTACCCGATCCATAAGTATATCCGTTCAGGAAAGAATAAGGAGAGACAATATCATCCAGGTAACCGTCGCCATCGCTGTCCACATCCAGTTTGTCATCACCCATCTGTCCCCAGGAAGCACGGATCTTCAGGTTGGATAGCTTGGTAGCTTCTTTTACACCTGACATGAAGGATTCTTCAGAGAGTCTCCAACCGGCCGATACGGAGGGGAAGAAACCCCAGCGGTTACCTTCCTGGAAGAGATAAGAGCCGTCGTAACGACCGCTGAATTCAGCGAAGTAAGTACTCTTGTAATCGTAAGCGGCACGGAAGATCATACCGGCACGGCGGGCGGTAGTCATTTTGGTTTCCATCGACTGCATATCGGCGATACCGTTTGTGAGCGGAATATAGTTGTTGGTCGGCAGGGTGTTATACTGTAACCAGTCTCTTTTCTTTTCAAATGTTTCGATACCTAACACACCTGAAACATGGTGTATCTGGTTGAAAGTATGATCGTAGTTCAACTGGGCCTGGAACGTCTGCTCCACCTTTTCGTCTTTGACACGACGACGCCAGGGGTTCTGGTTTCCCCACTTTTCATTGTAAGTGTCTGTTGACTTATCGTAATTATATACTTTATAAGTGTACTCGAACTGTTCCTGGTCGTTGCGGGCGATCCAGTAGTTATAAGCGACACGGGCTTTCAAACCTTCGATCGGGCTTTGCCATTCTGCATAGACATTGGCGGTAGCCGATTTCCAGATATCATCCGTATAACCGGTAATGTCACGGTCGAAGATGGCAGCACCGGTTGCGTTGTTACGGGTGTCGTTTACATAATCGGGATTGTCGTTTGCATAGGCATGCTGGGTCGGCCAGTTCTGGAACATGGCATAATAAGGCTGCCAGTAATCGTCCAGCCCCGGAACACCTACGTTGTGGCGTTCTTCGATACGGCCGCTCAGACGGGCACCGATCTTCAGTGATTTAGTGATATTGGCTTCGATATTGCTTTGCAGGTTTGTACGGGCAAAGTTAAATCCGTTGATCATCGCTTTCTGATCCATATGGGAAACACCGAAGTGGTAGTTAATTTTTTCGGAACCACCAGTAGCACTGACGTTACCGTACCAGACAGGAGCATTCTTGTTGGTGATGAACTTCTGCCAGTCGAAGCTGGAGTATTCACCTTGTCCCTGACGATACAGGTTCAACTCTTCCATTGTACGGGCAGTAGAACCATACGTATTCAGGTCGGCCTGCATGCGTCCTTCATAGAATTGTGAAGCATTCGCAACCTCCGGATAACGCATGAAGTTCTGGATACCGTAATAAGCGTTGGCAGAGATCTGGTTCTTTTCACCACGTTTACCAGATTTAGTCGTTACCAGCACAACTCCGTTGGCTGCACGCAGACCATAGATAGCGGCAGAGGCGTCTTTCAGGATCGTAATACTTTCGATATCGTTCACATCGATATTATTGAACTGGCCTTCTTCACACTGTATACCGTCGATCACATACAGCGGCGTACCCATGTTACGGATCTGGATAGCTGCACTCGCACCCGGGCGACCGTCGGCCTGGCGGGCGGAAATACCCGGCGTCTTACCAACCAATGCACCTGAAATCGTCGGAGAGGTGGTACGGGTCAGTTCTTCCGATTTCACACTGCTGATAGCCCCGGTCAACGATCCCTTCTTCTGGGTACCATAACCTACGACTACCACTTCTTCCAGTGTTTCGCTGTCTTCTTTCAGTTGCACCTGGATATTGTTCTTTCCAACGATAGAGACATCCTGAGGTGCATAACCGATATACGAGAATACAAATACTTTGCTGTTGCCAGCTTCCAATGAGAATTTACCGTCCATATCGGTAATTGTACCAACGGTAGGATTGTCTTTCAGGACTACATTCACACCGATCAGGGGTTCTCCCATAGGGTCGGTCACAGTTCCTGTTACGACATTTGTCTGCGCCATCAGTTGCAGGCTGCTGACTAATAAAAACAAGAGGACTACCGGTAACTTCAGTAGTTGCTTACTCTTAATTGATTGATAGCTCATAATAAACTGTTTTAAGGTTACTTCATACTTAATTCATACTGATTACCTTCTAGCTGGAAGAAGGCGGCTGTGTTCTTTTCTTTACTTTTCCTCATACGGCATTAAATTTATTTGTAAGAATTGTTTGTGTTATCCGACTCTTTTTCCCCAGACAGAGAAGCCATGGGAATCCAATCCCGTGAACAGGATTGTCTTCATTTCATTTTCCCAGTCTTGTCCTATATGCGGAATGAGTTCCTGTATTTCTTCTTCTCCTATACGGACTGTCAATCCGGTTTCCGGAGAGTATGTCCAGCATCCATTCTGTTCACCTGTGATCTTTCCATCCGGTGTAAAGGTGTAATGAACAGAGACATTCACCTCATTATCATGTAACTCCCCTTCACCCCACAAGATCTGTCCTGCCCAGAGCTGACGCTCGTATTTACTATCGCGGATGAGGATCATCTCCCACTCGCCCACGAAATCATCCTTTACAAATTCCTGTTGCGGAATAGCTGCATATCTTTCCGGAGAGACCACGGGCCAGCCGTCTTTCGTCCAGAATATTTCACGGACATGCAGATCCATCAGCTGATTAGTCGGACTGAGCCGTCCCTGGTGCATCAGGTAATAACGGCCGTTATCGTTTACCACGCCGCAGTGGGCCGTACCAGCCCATCCCGGATGATTGTCGAAACGGTAAGGATGTGTCAGTACCGGGTAATTGTTAGTTTCCTCACTCATATCTTTACCGAACAGGTCGTAGAAAGGACCTTCCGGCTTTTCCGAACGACCGACGCGGATATTGTAGGTTGTCATCAAAGGATCGTAAGAGACAAAGAGGTAGTACTTCTTAAGTTCCGGATTATAGACGATCTCCGGGGCTTCGATATTATCTTTCTTTCCATCGGCACGGCGGGCGATACAATGTCCCTGGTCTCCGCTGCGCATGGCCAGTCCGGTTTCCGGATCCAGCTGCATTTCATACAGACCGCCGAAATAAGAACCGTAGACCATCCAATGTTCTCCGTTCTCCGTGATCACAATACTCGGATCGATCGCATTCATGACGGAGGTAGAGTCTGTTTTCACCACATATCCTTTCTGTTCCCACGGGCCTTCTGGTGAAACGGATTCTGCCATCCCCAGATAAGAGACTGATTTGGCAAAGGCCGAAACACAATAATACAGGCGGTATTTACTCTTATACTGTACCAGATAGGGGGCCCAGATATTAGTAGCTCCTTCTCCACCGGCATGGCTTCTGACATGTTCTACCGCCTCTGCCGGTATTTCCGGGAAAGCCCAGCCGGCAAACTCCCAGTTGACCAGGTCTTTCGATT
>NZ_CAJJWO010000117.1 GCF_905196875.1 uncultured Parabacteroides sp.
TGTATTTCAATTATTTCAAAGAACTATTTATTCACTTTAACGGGACAGTAATGAAGAGAATTAATAAAATCACACGGACAAAGATATTGCAATTTATTATATTAGCAAACAAAAGTGCAATTTTTTATTACGGAGATCGCTTATTTATTCAAACCACAAATGTTAAATTGCTTGTATGAATGATATACTGAGGAATATAGATGCAATTCGCAGGAATAAAGGGTATTCGCAAGAATATTTAGCCAGTCAGATTGGAATAAAACAGGCTGGATTTAGTCTTATTATGTCAGGAGAACGGGAGTTAAAGTATAATACACTATTACAAATTGCAAATGCATTACAGGAATCAGTAATAGATATTATTGCATATCCGGAAAAATACATCCTGAGTAGAGACAATAATATATCGACGGAAACAGTATTACAGATTAAGTTGGATAACGACAAAAAAGAACAGGTTTTAAAAATCGTGTTCGGGGATGAAGGGGCAGAATTGTTAAGAGGGAAATAGCTTCCTTTCTCGGAGATATAAAAAATTCAGAGCCGACTTCTTGAATAAGTAAGTCGGCTCTGAGCATTTACTGATTACATTTTGTAATCTATCATAAATTAGTAGAACAATTAAGCATAGAAAATCATTTACTTACAGGAGATAACCCCATCTTTGCCGCCCGTTCCAGCATGAACTGTTTAGCAGCCTCATATTCATTAGGAATCACGCCATCCAGGATTGCATTTTTAATTGCTTCCTTAATAACTCCTACCGGTTGCGAAGGTGAAAGGCCGAATGTTTCCATAATTTCTTCTCCTGAAACAGGTGGCTGAAAATTGCGCACACGATCTTTCTCTTCTATTTCGGCCAGTTTCTCACGAACCAGACGGAAGTTATTCAGGAAACGACGAACCTTGTCCGGATTCTTACTGGTGATATCCGCTTCGCAAAGTTTCATCAGATCATCTATATCGTCTCCGGCATCGAAAAGAAGACGGCGGATGGCAGAATCGGTCACCTCATCATCAGCCAAAGCGATGGGGCGCATATGCAAAGTCACCATCTTCTGGACATATTTCATCTTTTCGTTCATCGGCAACTTCATGCGGCGGAAGATCCCCGGAAGCATACGCTCGCCAATAAAATTATGATTATGGAATGTCCAGCCCAAACGAGGATCGAAACGCTTGGTGGCAGGTTTACCTATATCGTGGAAGATAGCACTCCACCGAAGCCATAGATTATCTGTTGTTTTACTCAAACGATCCAACACCATTAAGGTATGAGCGAAATTATCTTTATGACCGATTCCCTCTTTCGTTTCTGCACCCTTCAAAGCACATAATTCAGGAAATATCAGTTGCAACAACCCACTTTTATCCAACAGATCAAAACCTACTGATGGCTTAGGGGAAAGAACAATCTTATTCAGTTCGTCAACGATCCGTTCCTTGGAAATGATCGAGATACGTTCTTTATTACGTTCGATAGCGTCAAAGGTATCCGGGTGGATAAAAAATCCCAGTTGGGAGGCAAAACGGACGGCACGCATCATGCGTAGCGGGTCATCGCTGAAAGTTATATCCGGATCGAGCGGTGTACGGATAATCAGATTATCCATATCTTCCAGTCCCCCGAATGGATCGACCAATTCACCATAACGATCTTTATTCAGACAAAGGGCCAGCGCATTGATCGTAAAATCACGGCGGTTCTGATCATCTTCCAGCGTTCCGTCTTCCACAATCGGTTTCCGGCTATCGTGGCTATATGATTCTTTACGGGCACCGACAAACTCGATCTCCAGATCACCTGATTTCACCTGTGCCGTACCAAAATTCTTAAATACGGATAAATGCGTCCGTTTTCCTAACTTGTCGGCTACTGCTTTTGCCAATTCTATTCCGCTGCCTACGGCAACAACATCTATATCTTTTGAAGGACGGTATAAAAAAATATCCCTGACGTAACCACCAATCACATAAGCCTCAACACCCAATTCGTCTGCAGCCTCTGATATTATGTGGAACGGCTTTGCCGATATATGATTTAAAATATCTTCCTGATCTATATACATTCGCTTTATTTATCTCACTCATTGAGACTGCAAAGATAAAAAATATATCTTTGCAGACAGAACGAATAAGCTAAACAACATGAAGAAGTCAGCAATATGTATCGCATTTGCCGCCATTACCCTGGCTGCATGCAACCAAACGGAGAAGGAGGCGCAAGCCCGACTGGACAATGCGAGAAAAATGTACGAACGAAATGAACTCTTCGCCGCAAAAAGCGAAATAGACAGTGTCCGGGCTCTTTATCCGAAAGAATATAAAGCATTAAAAGAAGGTCTGGCTCTGATGCGCCAGGTCGAATTAAAAGAGGCGGAACGGACTATTGCATTTTGTGACAGTCTGCTCCCGATCAAAATAGAAGAGGCTGAAACTCTAAAAAAGGGATTCACTTTTGAGAAAGACAGCGTCTACGAAGAGATCGGGAATTATATATGGAAACAACAGACGATAGAGCGGAACGTGCAACGTTGTTATATCCGCAGCGGAGTAAACGAAAAAGGCGAAATCTATCTTGCCAGTGTTTTCTACGGCGGCGCACCGATCAACCATACTGGAATAAAGGTCAGTACACCAGATGGACAGTTTGCTGAAACTGCTTCGATCGCTTACGACGGCGGAGTGAATTATCGTTTCAAAGATCTGGGAAAGACTACTGAGGTTGTTACTTATAAAGGTGAAAAAGGTCTTGATGCTGCCAAGTTTATCGCCACAAACGTAAAGGAGCGCATCAAAGCAGAATACACAGGCGGGAAACCTTATACATTATATATTGCCGATGGAGACAAGAAAGCAATTGCTGCAACTTACGATCTGGCAACTGTTCTCAGCGACCTGGAAAACCTGATAAAAGAAAAAGATAAATCGACCAACAGGATCGCATATTTAAAGAATAAACTTGAAAGTAATACGGAAGAATAAAGAGACCTATCACATAATCTCATAACAAAGGCTGACTCAAAAATATATTTGAATCAGCCTTTTTCTAATATATATCAGGTAATCCTTACTTTACAATCACTTTGTAAGCCTGGTCACCTTCAACAGATACAATCACAACACCTCTGGCTGTCGGAATTGTAACATAATCCGATGAAACAACGCGGGTACCGATTGTCTGTCCCAGAATGTTTGATACAGTGATCTTCTTTCCATGTGCATTACGGATACTGAATTCACCAACGCCACCTATTACCTTAATAGTGTTAGGAGCTTCGATTTCTTCGTTGGCAACAGGAGCCGGAGCAGTTTCTACAGAGAACTCAAGACCATCTTTTGTCATTACGACAACGTTATTTATGATGCCTACATATGGTGTACCTTTATTACCACTATTCAATTCTTTCTGATTTTCTAAAAGATAGTTACCGCTTTCTGTCACTTTTAACGCAAACAAAGCAGGATTGTTAGCACTATCCTTCATTGTTTCAATTGTGTCATTTTGAATAAAGTTTACACGAGGCATTGTCTTTGCGACATCATTATATAATGAAGAATCACGACCTGAAACCATATAATAATAATTTCTATCAACACCCGGAACACCATCCACCGCCTGTGAAGTCATAATGAAATACAACGGTTTTTCAGCAGTAGAAGCCTTTGATTTACTCAACCATAAGCTGAAGTTGTCCTTTCCATAAGTCGACTTCAAAATCTCCTGTCCTTCCTGTTTTGCTTCTGCAAAGAAGTTCAATGGGTTCATTGTTAATGACTTTAAATCCGAAGTAAATCGTTTGTTACCAGAATCTAATGTACCATATTCAGGAGCTTCCATTTCAACAAAATTGAAATAAGCGGGAGTTTCTGACAGAACCATGTTGGATGAGGATACCTGGGCATCAACATATTTATCCTTAATTGTTGCTTCGGTTGTATCTATTTGCATATTATACGTGCCGCCATTTACATTTGTATTAAATTTAAATTTCAATGCAGGAGCATAATCAGAGACTTTCAAACTTGCTTTAGCCTTATCATAAGCTACATATTTATTACTAAATTGAGACTTCAACTGATATCTCACAATTGAAACCGTATCTTTTAATGACAACGCACCACCAACTTTTGTTGTATCAACAGCTACAATTTTGAAAACAACAGCATCTTTTGCTTCACCAGATTTAATCTGAAGAATTGAATCTGTTGTAAAAGTATAAGTTTTACTTGTTTCTGTACCAGTAGGAATCAAATTTAAAACATAGCCGTTGTTTGCTAATTCGTCTTTTGTGAAGTTTACTGAACCCAAGAATTTATCATCAAGATTTACTTCCTGATGTTCTACTGTTATTGAGTCACCCTCGATTAAATAGGTATTATTCATACCTTGAACTGCAAATATTTCACTATAAATAGATAATAGTTCGCAGTTTTCCTTACTTCCGGCTTTAAACTGGCGACTAATAATTTTATACATTCCATCATTCTCTCCTATAAACCATTGACCATCAATCTTATTAACAGACGGTTTTTCTGTTTTATAGTTAACCCCATTTTTATCTACATAGTAATATTTACCTTCATTAGCATCTTTATTCGCACGTTTCAAGAAATACACACCTGCACCCGTAGAGATTTCTGCAGGCGCCCCTTGACTTGCTGTAATAAACGGAGAAATACCAATATTTTCATTTGTTCTTGTTGATAAGACCTTTTTATCCCCTAGCTGTACATAAACAACCACAACATTATCATTGCCATCAGGATCTTTCTTAACAGTCATTGTCAAAGAATCATTTTTAAGATCTGCAGTAAATTTGAATAATTTAAAATCATTATTCTCCTTCCCTGATTCTGTACGTATTGGATCTAATGAAAATTTATAACCTGCACCAACAGTTTTTAATGTATCAATTCCAAAATATCCATCGGCCTCTTTACCTTTCTCTTGCAGCTTTATATAATTACCATCTGAGATTGCAATCAAATCTTTACCACTAAAAATATCATCTTCTAATTTCTCTCCAAAAGACAAACGAAATGTTGTAAAACCATTTCCTAAATCTGAAGCAGTTAAAGGCATTGCCTTTCCTGGTGCTAAAACCTTAAATTCAGCGTTTTTCACATCAGAACTATTCCCAGGTTTAGAAAAAACTATTTTATAACTTGTCACATTATTCACAGTCGTGTCCTTTAAAAAAAACTCCATTGTTTTATTAGAGGACAACAGTGTCTTAATAGAACCTTCTCCGGTTTCTGAGAAAGACCACTCTGCAACGCCATCTGTTGTCAATATCGGTTTTGCCTCCAAATTTTTGTCAAAAGATAAAACTGCTTTAGTTTTCTTATTTTTGAATTGATAAGAATTTCCAGCAGGAGCACTGTTGGCTAATGTTATTTCCCACAATGCCAAATCAGCATCAGTCTTTGTTACCAATTCAGTTACAATGACAACAGAGTCCTGTTTTTCACTGTGCAATGATAAATATTTATCGTCCCCAGTTCTCAAATAATAATAATTACCTGCTTTCCATTTTGGTGAATCTATAGCTTCAGTAGAAGATGGATAAACTGGATTGACCGGATCGACCAGAGTATCTTCTGCATTTGCCGTAAACGAACTTACCGCCATCAAAGCAGCGGCTAATAGAGTAGATTTTTTATTCATATATTCTTCCTTTTGGTTTATACATATTATTAATACTAACGACAAAGATAGGATATTTTGCATTCGTAGTAGCCATAAGAAACACTAAAGATACTTATAATCATCTATATTGTACAAAACTAGTTGTTTTAATGCCAAGTTATTAATGCTTCATATAAACATACAGCATCTTTGAAACTGTTTCACCTAAGAGAAACAACTGTTTCATAGTGGAGAAACAACTGTTCCACTTAAGTGAAACAATCACTAAAAGGATATTCCAAACCAAATGCTTTGCCATATAAAATTCAACATCCTCGTATATTAATCCGGATTAGCCCGGCATAAAAACCAATCGCGGAAGCGAATGTTTTTAATTAAGTTTCCTCCCCTGACAAAAAACTCTTACCTTAGTGCCGTAATTAATGAAATATGGTAACAGAAGAATTAAAAAGACTCTACTACGAATATACTGGTTCACAGGCAGAAGACGTGACAGAACTACCCTCATCCGGTTCCAACCGCAGGTATTTCAGAATATCGGGACCTAAAACGTTGATCGGAGTCAGCGGATCTTCCCAGGAAGAGAACAAAGCTTTTATTTATATGTCCGGATTCTTCAGAGAAAAAGGTATTTCCGTTCCGGAAGTACATTACCACTCTGACGATCATTCTTTTTACCTGCAGGAAGACCTGGGCGACACAATGCTTTTCAATGCCATAGAAAAAGGACGCAGAAGCTGTGTTTTCGACGAGGAAGAGCGCCGGTTGTTACATAAAACGATCACGATGCTCCCATCCATCCAGTATGCAGGAGCCGACGGATTTAATTACAAGGAATGTTACCCTCAGCCGGAATTCAACCAACGTTCTATCCTCTGGGATCTGAACTACTTCAAATACTGTTTCCTGAAAGCGACCGGCATGGAGTTTCAGGAAGATCGACTGGAAGATGATTTTCAGAGAATGAGTGATGTCCTGTTGCGTGACACCACCCCTACTTTCCTGTACAGGGACTTCCAGTCGCGCAATGTCATGGTGAAAGACGGCGAACCCTGGTTCATCGACTTTCAGGGTGGTCGGAAAGGGCCGGTTTATTACGATGTCGCCTCTTTCCTTTGGCAAGCCAAAGCCAATTATCCGGAAGATTTAAGAAACGAGTTGCTTGCCGATTACTTGCAGGCCTTACGAAAATATACAGATGTGGATGAAGAGCACTTCTTCAGCCAACTACGTCATTTTGTTCTGTTCAGAACCTTACAGGTATTAGGTGCTTACGGTTTCCGGGGATATTTTGAAAAGAAACCACATTTCATCCAAAGTGTCCCTTTCGCAATCAATAACCTGCGCCAGTTATTAAAGAACGATTATCCGGAATATCCTTATCTGTGTTCCGTTTTAAAGGAACTGACCGGACTGACACAATTCAGGGACGATATAAAAAAGCGGATGCTGGAAGTTAAGATCGTTAGCTTCTCCTATAAAAAAGGAATACCCAACGATCCGAGCGGAAACGGCGGAGGTTTCGTATTCGATTGCCGGGCCATTAACAACCCGGGTAAATATGAACGATACAATCACTTTACGGGGCTCGATGAACCGGTTATCCGTTTTCTGGAAGAAGATGGTGAAATTACGCAGTTCCTCGAGCATGTATATAACATTGTGGATGCCTCGGTGAAACGCTACCTGGACCGTGGATTTACAAACCTGATGGTTTCCTTCGGTTGTACCGGCGGACAACATCGTTCCGTTTATTCGGCACAACATCTGGCAGAGCATCTGCATACCAAGTTCGGAGTGAAAGTAGACCTGACCCACAGGGAACAAAATATAGAACAAATCTTTGACGCAATATTATGAAAGCTATGATTTTCGCAGCCGGAATGGGGACCCGCCTCAAACCGATGACCGACAATACCCCTAAAGCATTGATACCGATAAACGGAAAACCCATGTTGGAACACGTGATCCTGAAGCTGAAGGATGCAGGGTTTCACCAGATCGTTATTAACATTCACCATCTGGGAGACCAGATCATTGATTTTCTGGCCGCCAATAACAACTTCGGTATCCAGATCCATATATCTGACGAACGGGGATATCTTCTCGATACGGGAGGAGGCATAAAGAATGCAGCTAAATTTCTTCAGGGAAACGAACCTTTCCTGGTACACAACGTCGACATCATGTCGAACGTCGACCTGAGAAAGTTATACAACTGTCACCTGGAAACAAACCCGTTAGCCACCCTACTGGTCAGCAAACGGAACACATCGCGTTACCTTCTTTTCAACAACAAGAACCGTCTGTGCGGATGGAGAAACCATGAAACCGGAGAGGTAAAATCTTATTACCCTGACTTCGACCCGAAGTTATATAATGAATATGCTTTCAGCGGTATCCATGTATTATCCCCGCAGATATTCGACTGGATGGAAGAATGGACGGGTAAATTCCCGATCATCAATTTCTATCTGTCTATTTGTGCAAAAGCGAATATCCATGCTTATGCAGCTGAAAATCTGCGATTACTCGACATCGGTAAACCGGAAGCTTTGGCCAAAGCGGAAGAATGGATGAAAAGTTTATAAGATAATAAGATGGCTTTAGCCGGAAATGTTTCAGACAATTCTGACTAAAGCCATTAACAACGGCAAATAGTCTTTCAATTCCACACGCAAGAGTTTCAATGCTTGCTGAATACGGTAATCGACTGTTTTAGACGACACATTCAGTTTTTCAGCAATCTCATTGTAAGTCATGCTTTGAAAGCGATTCATCTCAAAAGCTTCCCGGTAAGTTTCCGGCAGACGGGACAGGGCAGCTTCTATGTTCCGGGTCAATTCTTCCACTACATAGAAATCCGGATCTTCATATTGTGATTGCAGGTTCTCGTACATAGAAGTGACAACCCGCTGTTTCAGCTCATTACGGTTTATCAACGTAAGGCATCTGTTTTTTACCGCCCTGAACAAATAATTTTTTGGGGAAGACTCGATAACCTGCATGCTACTGTTTTCCCAGAACCAAACCATCACATCTTGTACAATCTCCTGCCCGTCATCAAAATCCACAAATTGTTTCGCATAGGCACACAACAAGGGATAATAACGCATAAACAGAATATCGAATGCTTTCACATCACCAACCTGGATCTTTTCAAAAAGAACCTCGTCAGTTGTATTATCCGTGATTTTTGAAAGCATATGGTAAAAAAAGGATTAAGTTCTAGTAAGACTATGTCAATTATGTATGCAAAAATAACATTTTTCAACATATTAACCTATTACAAGGGTATTAAGTTTTTGTTTCAGCAAGAACATCAATCGATTTCTTAGCTTTAAAGTGCAAAAACAGACAGATAATCAACATTTTTAACCATAGTCTTACTAGAACTCTTTCCCCCATTAAAAAAATTATCTCAAAAAAAACACTTTTTCATTTAGGAGGTATCTCTGTTCGTTAGTCTTTAATATAAAGAGACAAAATGGACATGCAAAAACAGATAGACGAACATATACTTCTAAATTACTTTACCGGTTCACTTTCCGCAGATCAAAAGCAGGAGGTAGAACAATGGCTACAAGAGTCTGAAGAAAATCGAAAACTGGCCCGGGATGTTCAATACATCTATATGGCGACCGACACACTGAATACAATTAAAGAGGTCAATTCAGCAGAAGCGTTAGAGCAGGTAAAGAAAAAATTCAGAAAACCGAACAATACGAATTATCTTGTCTGGTTTCAGAGAGTCGCAGCGATTCTTGTTTTTCCTTTACTGGTCAGTACTATTTATTTCATAACAAAAAAAGAGCCTGCCGAATATATTGAAGTAAAAACGAACCCTGGCATGGTTGCCACCCTGAATCTGCCGGACGGCAGTAAAGTATGGTTAAACTCCGGATCTTATTTAAAACATCCCCAGAAATTTACCGGCGACACCCGGACTGTCGAACTGGATGGAGAAGCCTATTTCTCCGTGCAGAAAGATAAATCAAAAAGGTTTATCGTGAATACACCTTTCGACCTGAAAGCCGAAGTACTGGGTACAGAATTTAATATAGAAGCATATAAAGGTAGTAACCAGGTAACGACTTCTCTGATTTCCGGTTCAGTCAAACTTTCTTTCCGAAACAAGGAAAATGAAGAAGAGTCGTTCATTATGAAACCGGATGACGAAGTGGCTTACAATATAAAAAACAAAGGGATCAAAACGAACACATCTTATCTGCCGACACAAATAGCCTGGAAAGATGGTTTGGTTGTTTTCAGAAACACTTCTTTCGAAGAGGCTCTAAAAATACTGGATAAGCGTTTCAATACCAAATTTATCATAAAGAATGA
>NZ_CAJJWO010000118.1 GCF_905196875.1 uncultured Parabacteroides sp.
TCTTTACATCTTCCAGGAAAGAGAATACTTTGTAGTTTCCGGCGCAATAAACGATTTCTGAGGCATGTGCTCCCATTCCCGGTATCACGCCGATGAAGTCTTTCACCACCGGACAAGCCAGTTCGGGGTAAGCGGCCAGCGACGAGTTGGTATGTGCCGGCATTTCTATTTCGGGGATGACCTCGACCTGCCGTGTGGCGGCGTAGGCGATGATCTCTTTCATATCTTCCTGTGTGTAGAAACCGCCGACGGGTGTCGGTTCACCGGCCTTTGCGTTTTTGCGTTGGGAGAAGTCCTTTTCACGTTCCACACGCCAGGCACCTACTTCAGTGAGGCGGGGATATTTCTTTATCTCCAGGCGCCATCCGTTTCCATCTACCAGATGCAGATGGAGTTTGTTCAATTTCAGCATCGCCATGTAATCGATCAGTTTGATTACATTTTCTTTGGGAATGAAGTACCGGGATACATCCAGCATCATGCCGCGATAAGGGAAACGGGGACTGGCCTGGATGGTCAGTGCCGGTACGTTCCATTCGACATTGAGTACCTGTTTCCTGCTTTCTATAGTCGGGGGCAAAAGTTGGCGGATAGACTGTGTGGCATAGAAAAAACCTCTGTTGTCTGCTGCTTTAACAGAGATCAGGGAAGGGGTTATTTCCATTTTGTAGCTTTCTGCCGCAACTGTCGTATCTGTGGAGAAAACGATAGAAGCGGAAGTCTCGGATGCCCCTATTCTGACAGTAGGAGTGAACCCGCCGGAGGTCGTGAACAAGTTGGCTAACAATTCGGCAACAGGTTGTTGTTCCTGGTTCTCCACCTGGATCACGGTGTGTTTGCTGAATGCGAAATGACCGTTACCGGATGTCTGCCGTTCCGGTTGTGGGATGATGTTTATTTCTGACGGACCGGAGGTTGTGCATCCGGTAGCAAGCCAGATAATAAAGAAAAAGAATAGGAACTTGTCTTTTTTCATTTGATCTATTATTGTGTTAACATTTTCTATCTATGTTTTCAGGTATATAGGTGCAAATTTAGTTGTATGGGGTGGTGGGGATGTCCGGTTTTGTACAAAAATGTTCAATATTTGTCCAGAATAAGGCGTCAGGCTTGTTTTTTAAACGTTGCAGGGAAGGAATTTAGTTCCGCAAGAACTCATGTTGTTTGATAATTGACAAAGATATAAAAAGATTTTTTTACACAAAGACACTTTTCTTAGTCTTTATAAGACAGGAGGTTATTTCATGTTCTTATTCTTCCGAAAAAGAATACCGGATTGCGAAATTTGCACTACAACAGGTAGCTCCTGCTTGTTTGCTTCTTTATTAGGGGCTATTGTGTAGAAATTTAAAGCATAATAGTTACCCACAAACTACCGGTCGGTTTTTTGATACATACTAATCTGTTAATATTTAATCAGCTAGCCTTAAACAACATGAGTTCTTGCGGAACGATGTTATTTATGTACTAAACAAACCTTTAATATGTTAGCTATAATGAAATATATATACCTGTGTTTTTTGGCTTTTTATTGTTTAACCGTAATGCAAGCTGCCCCGCAGTACCACTTCAAGCAGATTTCACTCGAGGAAGGATTATCGGAGTCTATGGTTAAATGTGTTTTGACCGACCACAAAGGGCTTATCTGGATTGGTACCCATTTCGGATTAAACTGTTTTGATCGGGAGAAAATCAAAACCTATTATCATGATAAAAAAGATGCCTGCTCCATACCCGGAAACGATATCTGTTTTTTGGTAGAAGATTCTTTGCTTAATCTATGGGTTTCTACAGAACAGGGATTAGCTTTGTATGACCGCGAAAAAGACAACTTTGTACCGGTACTCTTCAATGATGAAAGATTAAATACACATGCTTACGTGTTAGTGGAAGACGGGCTTTTACTTTTTGGACGGGATGGGTTCTTTAAATATACTTACTCTGACAGAGCAATAAACTCTTTGCCGGTTCATTCGGCAGAGACCTTACGGGTCTTATTTAACAAAGCGTGCACTTATACGATGTCGGACAGTTTGGTCCTGTTGGCATCTCGCTGGAATGGCTTGTGGGAATACAATATCCGTACCGGAGATTTAAAACGCTCTTCCCTGGTCGGGCATTTCCAGATCGCCGCGCTTCTGATCGATTCTTCCGATAATTTGTGGGTGTCTCCCTACGGCAAAGGGCTTATCGGATACGATCGCAATAACAGGGAGATTTGTCGTCTTAACACTCCGGGAGAGTTATCCAACGGAGTTATTCTCGACATCAAGGAACGGGAAGGTAAGCTCTGGCTGGCAACTGACGGAGGCGGTATCAATGTCTACGATAAGAAGGATGGATCTGTCGATGTGATCGATCATGTTCCGGGAAAACCATCCTCCCTGCCTGTAAACTCTTTCTGGTGCCTATATAATGATCCGGATAATAATCTGTGGGCTGGCAGTATCAGGGGGGGATTGATCGGCATGAAGGAGGTCTACATGAAAACTTATCGGGATGCGTTTCCTAATTCGACTTACGGTTTGAGTAACAGGGCGGTTACCGCTATGTACGAAGATCCGGAGGGGGTGGTTTGGCTGGGTACGGACGGGGGAGGCATGAACCGTCTCGATCCCCGAACCGGATCTGTCCGCCATTATCCTTCGACTTATCCGTCGAAAATAGTTTCCATAATCGATTATAGTGCAACCGAACTTCTCTTCTCGCGTTTTGGGGAAGGGTTGTATCTGTTTAATAAGCAAACCGGTAAGGTAAAGGAATATCCGGTGACGGATACGGAGAAGCATAATATATTGTTCAGGCTGGGTAAATCGGTGCAGCTGTATCGCCTGGACGATAAGCGCTTTTACCTGTTGGCGGATAGTGTCTATCTGTATAACCAGTCTCCCGGAAAGCTGGCAACAGTACAAACGGAGGTAGGTGGGGCGACATTCTCTTCCCTCAATTTAATAGCAAAAGAGGATGACTTTGGTTATTTGTGGGGAGAAAGCGATCTGTTCGTATTGGATCATAAAAAGAATAACATACGTGTACTTTATTCTTTTGCAGACTCCATAGGCGTAATAGCCGCTGCTTGTAAGGATGGCAAAGGGGATATCTGGATCGGAACGACGACCGGTGTGTTTCGTTTCAACCCGGAAGAGAAGACGTTGATACCCATAGAGAACAATCGCTTCCTCGGAGCTACCTCACTCGGCTTTGACAAGTCCGGCCGCTTGTGGATCGGGACGCATAACGGTCTATACGCTTATCTACCGGAGGGTCGGAAAATAATGATGTTCGGAGAATCCGATGGTGTGTATGTGAATGAATATATCACCAAATCTCCGCTGATAACCGAAGAAGGCGATATTTATATGGCCGGCATGATGGGGCTGGTACATATCGGAAACAATATCCCTTTTCCGGAAAATCCGGACCCTGTCATAGGTCTGCTGGACGTAATGCTGAATGGGGCATCTTCCGGCTCGGAGGTGAGCCGGAATGGAAATACGATCTCTGTCCCCTGGAATTATACCTCTTTAACGGCAAAAGTGATTGTCAGGGAGAACGATCTGATGCGGAAGAAACTATTTCGTTATTATATAAAAGGTCCACAGGAAGAAATGGTGGAGTCGTCCAGCCATACGATCGCGTTTCATGCTTTATCTGCCGGCCTGTATGAGATATGGGGCTCCTGCAATAAGAAGAACGGGGATTGGAGTGTGCCTGTTAAGCTCTTGACTGTGGAGGTGATGCCTCCCTGGTGGCGGACAAACTGGTTTCTGTTTTGTTGTGCACTGGCCATGCTGGCCGGCCTGTCTTTTGTGTTCTGGCTGGTTATGAAAAAGCAGGAAACGAGAATGATATGGGCCATGAAAGAACATGAACAGCGGACGTATGAAGAAAAGATCCGTTTCCTTATCAACCTGAACCATGAGCTTCGTACGCCCCTGACCCTGATCTATTCGCCGCTAAAACGGCTTCTCGATTCGGGGGAGATCGGTAACGCTGCCCATGGCAGACAATTGGAAGATATTCTGAAACAGACCCGCCGGGTGAAAGACATCATCGACATGGTGTTGGATGTCCGCAAAATGGAAACCGGAACAGAAACGCTTTGCATCGGCTCCCATAAATTGAATGAGTGGATACGGCAGGTGACAGATGCATTCAAAGAGGAGTTGCTTCATAAGAATATTAGCCTGGAATACCAGTTGGACGCTTCGCTCGGGGAAGTACCCTTTGATGCGGCAAAATGTGAGATAGTCTTGTCTAACCTGGTAATGAATGCGATGAAGTTTAGTAATGCGGACACTTGTATTACCGTATCTTCCCGCCTTGAACGGGGGTATGTGCGTATCTCCGTTTCCGACCAGGGTATCGGGCTGAATAATGTCGATATCACCCGGCTGTTCGAACGTTTCTATCAAGGAACGCATGACAGACAAGGGACAGGGATCGGTTTGTCTTATGCACGTATGTTGGTGGAGATGCACGGAGGACGTATCGGTGCAGCAAACAATATTGGAAAAGGAGCTACATTCTTCTATGAATTGCCTTTGAATAATACGACAACATCGATCGTTGCCAGACCTTATCTGAATGAGCTGCTGGTTTCTTCCGAAGAAAAAGCCGATATGGCTATCGACTTCTCCGTCAGGAAATACGCAGTCCTGATCGTGGAGGATGAGCCGGAACTTCGGAATTATCTGAAGGCTTCCCTGAAAGAGTTTTTCCGGCAGGTGTATGTGGCTGTGGATGGTGTCGAGGCTTTGGATATGGCTATCCGCCATTTACCGGATATTGTCATCAGTGATGTCATGATGCCCCGCATGGATGGTATGGAGTTTTGCCGTTTGTTGAAGTGTAACCTCGAAGTCAGTCATATTCCGGTTATCTTGCTGACTGCCCGCAATGATCAGGCCAGCACGGTACAGGGATATAAAGAAGGGGCGGACTTTTATCTGCCGAAGCCGTTCGATCTGGAGTTCCTTCTTGCCATAGTCCGCAACCTTTTGAAGAACAGGGAAGCCGTCAAGCTACGGTATAAAGACAGCCGGGAAACCGTCTCTCCGAAAGAAGATACCATCAGTAATGCCGACGAACAGTTCATGAAAAAGCTGAACGAATTGATAAGGGAACATTTGGATAATCCCGAGCTGGATGTGAACTTCGTGGCCTCGCAAATGGCCATGAGCCGGGCTTCACTATATAATAAACTGAAAGCCTTGACGGACGTCAGTATCGGCGATTATATCAATAAGTTCAGGATGGCCCGCGTGATGGAGTTGCTGGCTGATAAGGAGCTTAGTATTATGGAAGTTTCGGAGAAAGCCGGATTTACCAACCAACGGTATTTCAGTACGGTATTCAAACAGGTCTATGGAACTACCCCGTCTAAATACCGTCAGGAGCATTTCTCCTGATGAAGTTATTTTCGGATAGGCAGCAGGTAAATGATGCGTGCCGACATGACCTGAGAGGAGGCCTTGTTGAAGTCGTCGCTTTTGCGGGTATTGAAGATATCTCCTAATGCATAGTAATAACGTCCTTCAAGCAGAAAATAACCGATGCCTGTGCGCAGTTCGATACCCGGCCCACCGCATAATCCCCAGTCGAATTTCTTTTGGATAGGCAGGTCGTGTTGGTAGTTGGCGCCATCGTTCTTATTGGGCTCATTCGGGTTTGTGCTGGTCTTATCGCTGAACGCATAACCTATTTTGGGCCCCAGGTTTACGTAAAACTTAAACTTGTCGCTTCCGAAGTAAATATGCGTGAAGAACGGTATTTCAAAGTAATTGATCGTGCGAGCATACTTGTATGTCGGATTATTGTCGAACTTTTCTTCCCATCCTTGCTGGCTAAAGTTCAACTCGGTCTGTAAGCCCAGGTTCTTTTCCGAGTTCCACCGCAAAACCAGGCCGCCGTTGTATCCCTGTTTCATTTTAGTATAAACTTTGGGGTTGAAGCTGACGGATGAAAAGTTCATACCGAACGAGGCACCGACAGATACTTCCTGCGGGAATTTACTTTGTGCCTTACTTCCGGTAATAACGGCCAGGCACAAAGAGGATATGATTATAATCTTTCTGATCATCTTACTTCACTGCGTGTTACATTATAGTCGTTCTGGTAGTGAACGATAAATATGTTGGTGTTGATAAAACCTCCCCAGTTATTAACCCGTTCGAAGTCGAAACAGGTCTGTATACCTTTGTAGCGGATCTTTCCCAGATTGTTCTCGAAGTTGGAACCGTATTTGCGGATGGCATCGAAGAAGAACATACCGGTATCGAAGCCTAATATTCCGTATTTAGGGAAGTAGTTGATCAGGCTCTTGCTGTACCAGGTCTTGTATTTCGAATAGAAGTCCGATACTTCGGGTGCGAGGTTGTCTGCATAGAAGTTACTATATATATAGGTATTCAATGCAAAGAAATCGTCTAGGCACTCGCGGGTATAAGTCTGCCATTCCGGATAACCGAACATGGTGATGTTGTATTCCGGCTTTGTTTCGGAAAGCATGCGTAGGGGAGATTTGAATTTGTTCAGTGCTTCCAGTGTGCCGGAAGTAGGAACGATTACGCTTCTTTTTTCCTTGCTCAACAGGGCTTCCATATCGGTAGGGAATGTTTCAGCCGAGTAAGTCAGTTCGCGCCAGGGGATATTCCGTTGTTTCATTTCAGCCTTGAAGGCTTTGATGAAATCAGTTTTCTCCTCCGTTCCTGGCACTTTCAGCAAGATCACGTTGTCGTTGGCAAACAAGTCGCATCCGGCCTGTGACGCTTTGGCATACAGGTAGGAATGAGGGGTGTTTACCTGAAAAATATTGGCATTGGATAATACATCGTCGTTCTTGGATGTGAACGGGATGACGTATTTGATATTGTTCTTTTCTGCAAATTCGGCGACCGGGCCGATCTGGTCGTTGTATACGGCTCCGATGATCAGGTTGGCTTCTTTCAGAGCGTCGTCTTTCAGTACTTCCTTCAGTTTCTTTGTGCCATTGCCTGTATCGAATACGGATAACTCGATCGAACCTCCGCTGTTGCGAAGGCTGTCGACCGCGAGCAGCATTCCTTCATAATACTCGATGAAACGCAGGGTGTTGGCCGAAGGAGTCTTTTCGTTTGTCATAAACGGCAACAATAGGGCTACCTTGATCATATTCACCCGTTTGATCTCCCGGGGAGCGGTAAGCAGGGCATTCACGTCCCTTTCATGCATCACCGGAGCGGTTTCGGTTACGACATCTTTTGTCTCCACCGGTATTTTGATGACCATGCCGGCTTTTACTCCGTCTTTCAGTTTCGGGTTACGTTTGATAAGTTCTGCACTCGAAACGTTGAACTTACGGCAGATACGATACATGGTTTCTTTCTTTTCGATCGTATATTCGATCTCCTTGGTGACGGTCTTTACCTCTTTGGTAGGCAACGACTCGATAGGAGTAGCCGGGATACGGATGGTTTTGCCGATCGTAAAAGTGGAAGTCGACAATCCTGGGTTTGCTTCGATGATGTCCGGACCGGGTACAGCATACCGGATAGACAATGAATAAAGCGTTTCCTTCGGTTGGATCGTATGATATAAGAAATTTTCTTCCGTCTTTTCCAATGAAGCGGAACCGGCATCCCGTTGCGGAATTTTTAAGGTGGCGCCAGCCTTGATCGACTCGCGGCTTTCGGGATTCAGACGATAAATATCATCTACCGTCACTCCGTACATAGTAGCGATGGAGTAAACGGTCTGTCCCCGCTCTATGGTATGATAAAATATATTATCATTTAGTTCGTTAGTAGTAATAATCCGTGCCCTGTTGTTTTGTGAATGCAAAGAAATACAGGCAAAACTCAGGCATAATGTCAATACGTATATACTAATCTTATTCATTTGCTGATTGGAATATTTGCCGCAAAGATAGTGTATGTCCGTATAAAATACTAATTTTGGAAGCTAATTAGGTTATAATATATGCAAAGGAATTGTTTACGAAGAGTGGTCGGGACGCTCTGTTTTCTGTTGTTGGTACTTGCAGCACATGCTCAAAAATATACGGTGACGGGGGGGCAAGGGACGCCACTGCTGGCTCTTGATGATACTAAATACAAGATTCAGGTCTACCTCGTTTATGGTATGGAGAATGCGGAGATACGCTATACTCCACAGACTGGAAATTGTCGTTGGTTTAAATTTAAAAACAAGGCAGTAAATGGGGAAGAAATTCCTTCGTTTCAGGAAGGAACAACAAGTGTTATAAGAAATCTGGAAGATGGATGTGGATATTATGTAATGGAGAGTCAAAGTATTTACGAGTCACATTATGTCTGGATTATTGATTATAGTAAGTATGCTGTTAATATAACAGAGCTTCATGTCGATCAGCAACGTAGTGGCTGTGATGGTCTGTATTTGACAGGAAGTCCCCAATTGTCGGAAATGAAATATAGTAATCCCGAAACAGGTTATGCAACTGTCTTGAACCGAGAATTTGAAGCGACTTATCAGACGATGGAAAAAGCTCAAGATGGCTCGATGATGGTTACGAAAATAGTAACAGAAACTATCAATGACCCGTTTAAAGACAAGATAGGTCCTCCTTACTGTGATACGGATGTGACGTTGTCAGGAGATTTGTTTGCCCGTCATTTCGGTGTGGAGAAGGTGATAACGACTGATGTTTATCAAGCTGTAGCGGTAGAGGCAGTAATGAAGATAGACACTTTGTCCTATGCAAGCGATATCCCTAATATGGTCGTGAAAGGAGATAGCTTGTCGGCTCCTGTCGAGTTTAATTTTACAGCGATAGCCAATGTACCTGTAGCCGCCATATTCAAATGGACTGTCTCCCAAAAGAATGAGGGGACAGAGAGTACAAAGCTGATGGAGCAAAATGGAAATAGAGAAGAAATCAATTATACCTTCAACCAGAATGGTACCTATATTGTTTCCTTAGAGGTATCAGACCGAACGTTGCAATGTACGAATATTCTGCCTGAGGTTACAATAAATATTTCAGACACCTATCTCGAAGTCCCTAATGCATTCTCTCCCGGAACGACTCCCGGTATAAACGACGAGTTCAGGGTGGCTTACCGCTCCCTTAACAGTTTCAAATGCTGGATATTCAATCGGTGGGGGGCAGAGATCTATCATTGGACAGACCCGGCGCAAGGTTGGGATGGTAAGAAAGGAGGGAAGTATGTGGCTCCCGGTGTTTATTTTTATGTGATAGAAGCTACCGGCTCGGACGGTAAACGATTAAAGAGAAAAGGTTCAATTAACATTCTTAGATCAAAGAGAATAGATGATGAAATTATCGAAGAATAGTATATTTAGTTTTTTGGCAGGTGGCTTGATTTGCCTGACGGCCTGCCTGTCGATCAGTTCAAGTGATTCAGAAAAAGTATTGGAAGGAAAACCTGTCGTTATGGCGATGACGGCTTCACCGGATATCCCTGCGTCTTTGGATTTTTGTGGAGAACCGATAGACCTGACCCGCTACAATATGCGTGAAGGGTTCGATCGTGAATTGAGTAGTTTTACCTATTTCCATTCCACCACGATGTTGTTGATCAAGCGTGCCAACCGTTACTTCCCGGTTATCGAACCGATATTGAAGGCGAATGGTGTCCCTGACGACTTTAAATACCTGGCAGTGATAGAAAGTCACCTCGATCCCCGTGTCTCTTCCCCTGCACGCGCAGTCGGAATGTGGCAGTTCCTGGAAGCGACGGGCAAACAGTATGGCCTGACGGTCACACCCACGGTCGACGAACGTTGTCATGTAGCCAAAGCAACCGAAGCTGCCTGTAAATACCTGAAGTCTGCCTATGCCAAATACGGCGACTGGCCCAATGTTGCCGCCTCCTACAACGCAGGCATGGGACGTATCTCCGGTGAACTGACCAAGCAGACAGC
>NZ_CAJJWO010000119.1 GCF_905196875.1 uncultured Parabacteroides sp.
TCTCTTCGGCATAATCAATCGTATTCTTATAGTCGCGATAACGTTTCAGGGCTTCATCATACAAGACACGCTCGTCCTTGCTCAGATTAGCCACATCCGCTACTTCGAGCAGTTTGTCGCATACGGGGATGTCAAAGGAGCAAAGCCTTTTAAGAAGGATTTATCTCCTGCAAGCGTAAATTTCAATAAAATTAGAGCATAATCGACAAATAGTTTGTAGTTTTGTGCCTCATAGTTGATCATAAATAATTCGTATATGTCAGACAGTATTGTAATTATTCCTACTTACAACGAGAAAGAGAATGTTGAGAATATTATCCGTGCGGTGTTTGGATTGGAAAAAGAGTTTCATATTTTGATTATAGATGATGGTTCTCCCGACGGTACGGCGGATATCGTGAAGCGTTTGCAGAAAGAATTTCCTGAACGTCTTTTTATGGTGGAAAGACAAGGTAAGTTGGGATTGGGTACTGCTTACATCTGTGGTTTTAAATGGGCGATCGAACATAAGTACGATTTCATCTTCGAAATGGATGCCGACTTCAGTCATAATCCGAACGATCTTCCTAAATTATATGCCGCCTGCACGGAGCAGGGAGGCGATGTCGCTATCGGTTCACGTTACAGCAATGGCGTAAACGTGGTGAACTGGCCGCTCGGTCGCGTATTGATGTCTTATTATGCATCTGTATATGTCCGTTTCGTTACCGGAATGAAGGTGCAGGATACGACAGCAGGCTTCAAATGTTACCGTCGCGAAGTGCTTGAAACGATCGATCTCGACCATATTCATTTTAAAGGATATGCTTTCCAGATAGAGATGAAGTTTACTGCTTACAAGTGCGGTTTCAAGTTGGTGGAAGTACCTATTATCTTTATTAACCGTGTATTGGGAACGTCGAAAATGAACTCTTCTATCTTCGGAGAGGCGTTGTTCGGTGTGCTTAAGCTGAAGTGGTGGAGCCTCTTCCGTAAGTATCCTTCTTCTTCACGGCATTGAATGTATCTTATACCTTTGCAACGGTTTTCTTCTTTTTAATATATAAGAACAACTATGGGAATTAAAGAATACTTGAGTCGGCCGGCTCAACCTATTGATAAACCGTGGGTAATCGTTATTCTGAATACTGTTGGTACAGGATTAATTCTAGCTATATTCGAGCCTTTCCATTATATACTGAACAGCATGATACAGCTTTGGGTATTGTGGACTTTCATTTCCATTGCTTTCACAACTTCGGCTTTGGGATTTGTGATAACCCCCAGGCTATTCAAACAGTTCTATACCCCAGAATACTGGACGGTAGGAAAAAAGCTGGTGCACTGTATTTCATTCCTGTTCCTTACCGGCGTTATCGCCTTTATTTACGATTACTTTTTCCTGATACGTGTCGATCCTTGGAGTGACGAGGGAAGAACTTTTTTCTTTAAGTTCCTAGGCATCGATATGGTTGCCGGAATTACAATTCTCGCAATCCCACTGATAATCGGTCTTTTCGTTATTGAGAACAGCAACCTGAAACGGAACCTGCAAGAAGCAGATAAATTAAATCAACGGTTGTCCGAACGTGTAAAGCAGGAGGATGACGTAACAGACACGGTCACTCTGCTGGGGGATACCAAAGACTCCATCGTTATTCTTCCCGAAAAGATCCTTTATATGGAATCTTCCGGCAATTACGTCGACATTTGTTATCTGGAAGAAAGTAAAGTAAAACATAAGTTATTACGCTCGACCGTTAAGCAGATGGAAGAAGCTATGCAAGCCTACTCCTCTTTCATCCGTTGTCATCGGGCTTATATTGTAAATATTAATCACATTACAAATATTGGTGGCAATGCACAGGGATATCGGCTGAGTCTGTCAGGATTGCAACAAGAAATACCGGTATCACGTACCTACTTGAAGAATTTCAAAAGCTTTCTTGACTGAATATTGCTTGCAATTCATCCCTAAAACATGGGACAAAGTGCATAAAGGCAAGCTTTATCACCTATTCCGGACATATATCCCTGTTTTTTGTGATCTTTCTTGACCGCATTTACATTTGCTGAAAATTAATCATTCAAAATAATCAGCGATATGAAAATGTTTGTAGTAAAGAAAGTATTTATCGGCTTAATCTTATTGTTATTTTCTGGTATAAATATCATTGCCCAGAATATTTCAGGAAAAGTGACAGATAAGCAAGGGCGACCGGTTGAGTTCGCCAATATTGTTTTACTTTCCTCAGTGGATTCATCCTTTGTACAGGGAACCGTCAGTGAGATGGACGGGCTGTTTCAACTGCCGATATCTACGAACGAGACTTATATTATGAAAGTATCTTCTGTTGGTTTCCAGACTGTTTATCGGAATACAAATGCCGGAATGACAGAAAACATTCTTTTGCCAAGTGACATGATCCTTCTGGAAGAAGCAGTTATAATAGCCAGACGGCCGGATTATCAGGTTAAAGACGGAACTTTGGTAACACGTATCGAAAACAGTGTATTGAGCCAATCAGGTACAGCCAATGATGTATTGAAGTATATTCCCGGCGTACAAGGACAAGAGGGAGAGTTTAAAGTATTCGGGAAAGGTACTCCGGTCATTTATATTAATGGACGGGAAATGCGTGATGCTTCTGAACTCGACCGTCTCAGTTCCGCCAATATTCGACAGATAGAGGTCATTACAAATCCGGGTGCACGATATGGTGCGGATGTAAAGTCGGTCATTCGTATTAAAACGGTTAAACAAGCCGGAGAAGGTTTCGGTATTGAAGTTCGCTCCACATGGGAACAATCTCAGAATACAGATTTGAATGAACAACTAAACTTGAATTACCGCCATAATAATCTGGACGTTTTCGCACAGTTCCAGTATATACATACAAACTCTGTGCTTATTCAAGACGTTAAACAACAGGTATTTGTCGATACCTTGTGGCAGCAAAGGAACAGAATGGAAGAACATTCGCGATTCAATAATTACTTGGGTGAATTAGGCATGAACTATCTGTTTAACGACGATCATTCGATGGGTATCCGCTATTCAATGACAGCATCTCCCGACGATCAAACAAAAAGCCGGACGGAGAGTGATATTTTTGCCGATACAAATTTCTATGATCACCTGCTCAGTAACGGTCATAGTCAGATAAACCGGAAACCGGCCAGCCACATAAATACCTATTATACCGGAACAATCGGCCGGCTGACTATTGATTTTAATTTCGATATGTTAGAAAGCCTCGTAAATACGGATAATGAAGTGAATGAAGTCAGTCAGGGACATGAGAGCCGGGTTGTTAATTCGACCAACCGGGTAAATAACAAACTATATGCTGGTAAATTAATCCTTTCTCATCCGCTGGGTGGAGGTAATTTATTGTTCGGATCGGAATTTACGAGTATCCGCCGTACTGATTTATTCATTAATCCGCAGGAAATCCTTCCAACCACCAACAGCCGGATCAATGAAGATCGTACCAGTGTCTTTGCTGAATACAGCCGATCCATTCGGTTTGCATACCTGAACGCAGGATTACGCTATGAACATGTCTCTTCTGAACATCCTTACGACAATGTATTTCCTACCTTGTCTCTGGCAAAGCAGTTCGGTAAACTACAGCTTCAACTAGGCTATACTACGAAGACCAAACGTCCGACCTATGCCCAACTGTCCAGTAATTTGCAGTATATTAATCGCTTCACTTTTCAGGGAGGTTATCCTGCTCTAAAACCTGAAACCATACATGATATCACGCTGTCAGGTAGTTATGACTGGCTGCAAGGTATGATTAGTTACCAACGTGAAAAGGACGCAATTCTCTACATCACCGAACAATATGAGGAAAACCCGGCGATCACGATCATCTCACATCGCAATTTCCCTCGTATTGATAATCTCTCCGCTTATCTGGTTGCCGCTCCTAAGATCGGTTGGTGGCAGCCTCAATATACAGTCGGTATCCAGAAACAGTGGGCGAAAGTAGAATATAACGGAAATAAGATTTCCATGAATAAACCTATGCTTATCGCTTCACTGAATAATGGAATACAGTTCCCTCATGACTGGACCGTAAGCGTAAATATGACATTTCAGGGTAAAGGTGATTTTCAAAATATTTATGTCTATAAAAATGTATTCATGATGGATGCCTCTATCACCAAATCATTCTTCAACGACCGACTGTCTATCAATTTGCAAGGGGTCGATCTGACACATGGACGCAAAGACGGTAACCGGATTTACAACAAAGAAATGGATCTGACCGTAGACAATGAAGTAGACAGCCGTGAAATCCGCTTGACCCTCCGCTATAAATTTAATGCGGCAAAGAGTAAATATAAAGGAAAAGGAGCAGCAGAAGAGGAGATAAAAAGGTTATAAATATCCGGATTTTTTCTGCTATTAGTATACAGGTCAGGATTATTATGGTAAATTTGTTGCTTTCAGTACTAAATTCAATATCATGAAACTCTTTACAAACACCTTATTGTTATCCTTACTTTTGTTTTTGCCGGTGAATATGTTTTCGCAGACACCCGGTGAAGAGTTGGAACATATCCGGCAAAACTATATCCAATCTTTAATCGACTCCAACAATGATTCCGACCTGTTGAACCGTATCCTGGCGGGTATTCCGCCTGAGACGGAAATGTCGGATCAGGTGGTTATTGAACTGCATCAGCGGTATCCTTTCAACATGGAGGAGATAAAAGGCTATATGGAACAGATCAATGAAGACGGTTCCTGGCCGGATATCAATTATGCGGATACCAAACGTAGCGGATGGGATGCGAAGAAGCATGCCGACCGTGTGTTGGAACTGGCTAAATTATATCATGCCGAGGGACCATCCTGTACCTGGTCGCCCCGCTTCTCGACTGTGATCCATCAGGCACTCGATTATTGGTTTCGTACGAAGCCGGTCTGTAAGAACTGGTGGTATAACGAGATCGGCATTCCCAAGACTTTCGGTCCGGCTTTTATCCTGCTCCGTACACAGATGACGCCTGCCGAACAGAAGGAGGCCGTCAAGGTGATGGACAACGCACGCTTCGGTATGACAGGACAAAATAAAGTATGGCTGGCCGGAAACGTATTGATGAAAGGGCTTTTACTGGACGATTATGAATTGGTGAAGGCTGCCCGCGACACGATCGTTTCCGAAATAACCACCGGACGCGAGGAGGGAATCAAGGGAGACTGGAGTTTCCACCAGCACGGGCCGCAACAGCAATTCGGCAACTATGGGCTGGCTTATCTCTCGGAGATGAGTTTTTATTCGGGATTGTTCGCCGGAACATCATTGGCCTTGAATGCCGAACAGCAATCTATTCTGAATAACCTGTTGACGGAAGGTTACCGCTGGATCATCTGGCGTGGCTATATGGATGTGAATGCGCTCGACCGCCAGTTGTTTCATAATGCTCCCATCCACAAAGCTCTTGCTATGGGGAATGCTGCGAACTCGCTCCGGAAAGGAAGTTCTCCTGCCGATGCCGGGAAGCTACAAGCTTTCCTCGACGATAATTTTCCTCCGCAACAACCCCGGGGAACAGCCTTTACCGGACAGAAACATTTCTGGGACTCGGATCAGACCATTCACCGTGCACCGAAGTGGATGGCTTCCATAAAGATGGCTTCTGAGCGGGTGATCGGGACAGAGCTTGTCAACGAAGACAATCTGAAAGGTTTTTACATGGGCGACGGTGCCACTTATGTCTATCGTGGCGGGGATGAATATATGAATGTTTTCCCTTTCTGGGATTGGCGTAAGATACCGGGTATAACTTCTTACGAGAGTGACGCACCGGTTCCGTCTCCACGTAGTTATGGTGCACATACCCGCAATGAAACGGCCTTTGTCGGAGGTGTTACCGATGGCCGCACAGGTATGACTGCTATGATCTTGAACCGTGACGGCCTTAACGCCCGTAAATCGTGGGTGATTACCGATGATTTCATGTTATGCCTGGGAGCTGGTATCCAGTCGGACAGTACATTGAATATAACAACTTCCATCGATCAGCGGAAGAAGCGGGGAGATTTGTCTTACTTCGAGAGCAACCGTTGGAATCCGGTGAACGGTACGTTTACCGCCAACGGAAAGGCGTTGCGCTTTTTCCACGATAGCATTGGTTATATCCTGATGCAACCGGAGAACTGTGTGGCAATCTCAGAAAAGCGTTCCGGACGCTGGTCTGACTTTATGGGCTCATACACGCCGCAGACGGTGGAAGGAGAGGTGATATCTCTGTATATCGGCCATCGGAAGCAGGCTCCGGCCTCTTACCAATATCTTATCCTGCCGGCTTCTACGGCCGAACGTACGGCTTCTTTCCGCACGGAAGATATCCGTATACTTCGTAACGATGCCTCTATGCAGGCTGTGGCAATACCTGGTTCTTATTATATTACCGCTTACGAAGAAGGAACGATCCGTCTGGCAGCCGATCTGTCGCTGGAAATAAAAACGCCGGGTATTTACAAGATCGAAGAGAAAGACGGAAATCTCCGTGTCGATGCTGCCGATCCTACTCATACACAATCTTCTTTATCCGTGAAGATCAACGATTATGACTTGAAGATAATCGTGCCATCCGATCATGCTCCGGGACAAAGTGTCACTGTTACTCCGATAATCACTGCACCACAAGTCGGACATATCACTGTGGACGGAAAGAAAGACGACTGGAAGATTGCCCCAGCTGTAACCGGATTGATCGCGCCCTGGGATGGAGCCGTTAAAGACCATACCTCCTTTTCCGTTTGTCATGATAAGAAGAACCTGTATTTCATGTATGAGGTATCCGACTCTACTATTATATATAATGATGAAAAGACCGAAGCGTCGGTAGGCAATAGCGACCGTATCGAATTCTTCATCAGTAAAGATCCGGCCATGGCCGACTACTATTGTGCCGAGATCGATCCGCAAGGAAAAGTTATGGATTATCATGCTCAGTTTTATCGTAAGTTTGATTTCAGTTGGAACTTTAAGGGCTTGAAGCTCGGTACTCATATCGGGCTGGATTCATATATCGTGGAAGGTTCCATTCCTTTGAAAAGTCTGGAGGAAATGGGAGTGATCTCGCCAAAGGGGGAAATACTTTTCGGTATTTATCGCGCCGACTATTATGACCAACAGGAGGATCAAGTGATCTGGTCTCCCTGGATCATTCCGGATGTGGCTAACCCGGACTTTCATATTCCGTCTTCTTTAGGCGTACTGAAGTTGAAATAAAGGTCTGTCTGATTTAATTATCCGCGTAAAGAGTACTTGTCGCAATAACTTCTCCCTGGCAAGTCATTTGTTTTTGAATAGAATCATGTACATTTGTGACAATAAACACAAAATATATGAATAAAATTCTGATAAAAAACGCTTGCATCATTAACGAGGGACGCATGTTTAAGGGATCAGTCCTCATTGATGGAGATAAGATAGCCGAAGTTCTTGAAGGAACTGTTCCTGAAACGACAGGAAACGTACAGGTAATCGATGCCGAAGGAAAACTTCTGTTGCCGGGAGCCATTGACGACCAGGTGCATTTCCGCGAACCGGGCCTGACGCATAAGGGAGACATCTCCAGTGAAAGCCGTGCCGCCGTAGCCGGTGGTATAACGACCTTTATGGATATGCCGAACACCAAGCCGCAGACAACTACCGTTGCCGATCTGGAATGGAAGTTACAACGAGGTGCGGAAACCTCTGCTGCCAACTACTCTTTCTTTTTCGGAGGAACGAACGATAACATGGATGAGATTCGTAAACTGGATCGTAGTCGCATACCGGGCTTGAAGCTCTTTCTCGGTTCTTCAACGGGAAATATGCTGGTAGATAAAAAAGAAAGTCTCGAACGTATCTTCGGCGAAGCGGATATGCTGATTGCCATCCATGCGGAAAAAGAAGAAGTGATCAAACGTAACCTGGCCTATTACACCGGACTGTATGGCGAGGATCTCGATATTTCCTACCATAGCAAGATCAGAAGCGAAGAGGCTTGTTATGCATCCTCTTCGGAAGCGGTAGAATTGGCAACGCGCCTGAATTCCCGTTTACATATTCTCCATCTGTCTACCGCCAAGGAGTTGACATTGCTGAGTAACACAATCCCTTTGAGCGAAAAGAAAATTACAGGCGAAGTATGTGTGCACCATCTCTGGTTTCATGATGGCGATTATGCTAAGTACGGTAACCGGATCAAATGGAATCCTTCCATCAAGACGCTGGCCGACCGTATCGCTTTGCGTGATGCCGTTAAAAATAATACGATCGATATCGTGGCAACCGATCATGCTCCGCATTTATTGTCGGAGAAGGAGGGAAGCTGCTTGAAAGCTGCCTCGGGTGGTCCGTTGGTACAACATTCACTGGTGGCTATGCTCGAAATGGTGGCTGAAGGTTGTTTTACGTATGAAAAGGTAGTGGAAAAGATGGCGCATATGCCGGCAGAACTATTCCATATCGACCGTCGAGGATATATCCGTCCGGGTTATTATGCCGACCTTGTACTGGTCGATCCGGATAAGAGCTGGACAGTTGCTCCCGAAAATATAATGTATAAATGCGGCTGGTCGCCTTTTGAAGGAACGACGTTCCACCACAGTGTTTCCCAAACATTCGTGAACGGAGAGCTGGTTTATGACAATGGCAACATCAATGATACCGTTCGTGGAATGGAAGTCCGGTATATTTGATTCATGAATAACATATACGAAGAGCGGCTGGGTACCGATAGGATGTTGCCGCTTGTTTTCCGGATGGCACTTCCTGCGGTAATTGCCCAGATGGTCAATCTGCTTTATAATATAGTAGACCGTATTTATATCGGCCATATTCCCGGAATAGGAACTCCGGCGTTGGCCGGTATCGGTGTGGCAGGCTCTATTATTATCCTGATCTCCGCTTTCTCTGCTATCGTGGCCGGTGGAGGTGCTCCGCTTGCTGCTATTGCACTCGGGCAAGGTAACCGTCAGCAGGCCGGAAAGATACTCGGAAATGGTTTTGTCCTTCTATTGTTATTCACTGTCCTGACATCCAGCCTGTCGTATATATTCATGGAGCCGATACTGTTGTTTACCGGCGCATCCGAACAAACGCTGGGGTATGCGACAGACTATCTCTCGATTTATCTTATCGGTACCTTGTTTGTGGAGATATCGGTCGGTTTGAATACTTTTATCAATACGCAGGGACGTCCTGCCATAGCGATGTGGTCGGTGGTAATTGGTGCCATACTCAATATCCTGCTCGATCCGCTTTTCATTTTTGTATTCAATATGGGG
>NZ_CAJJWO010000120.1 GCF_905196875.1 uncultured Parabacteroides sp.
GCGCCTGTACGGGCGGTTCGCGAACCGCCCCTACGAACACAACATTCACTTCTGAAAAATAGTGAACATTCACTTCTGAAAACAATTAAACCTATTGCTATCTCCATTGGCATATTGGCACATTAGCAAATTGGCTCATTATTACCCAATAACGAATTACCTTCTAGTATTTTATGTCTTCTACGGAAAACTCTATCTCTCCGAACCCGATCATCGCATTAAACAGACGGACACGGGAATAGCGAGATAAGTCGTGCGGGCGAATGGCGGCGGGAACAATCAAGCCTTTACCTAATAAAGAGGCTCTCATCGTCCCTTCCAGCAAAGGCTTTTCGGGCGTTTCCCATTGTTCGCCATTCCATAGGGCGATATTGGCTATCGAGGTATCCGTCAGAAAACCGTCGCGGATTATCAATATATCGTCGGCTTCCCCTTTCTGCTTGAATAATTCATCCAGCTTCTGCCGGTTACTACTCTTATAGGTGTAATCCAACCCGTCGGATGTTACCATCTTCAGGCTCTTTACCGGACGGATCGTGTAAGGCTGATATTCGACCTTTTCTACTTCATCCTGATATTCTATACGGCATTTGGTACGCTCAGTATACTCTCCGGGTTGGATATAATCAGCCAGATTGACGGGTAAATTACATTCGAAAATATCTCTCCGCGTCCTGTTGAAGCGGTAGTTGTGGAAGCCCAGATTAACGACTTTCCCGTTCTCGATACGGATTGTTTCAATAAATTGGCACATATACTTTTTGTTTCATTTCGTTATATTCACTCTGTAAGTCACTTCTGAAGGTGATGCCACCTCCACTCTTAAACACCAGTTGTCCGCCCTGCTCTTCCAGAAAACGGATCATGACGGCGCTATCCAGTTTGCGACCATCGAAATAACCTGTCACACCGGTATAGAATCCCCGCTCGTATGTCTCCGCTTCCGCGATGATCTCCATTGTCTTTTTCTTCGGAGCACCGGTGATAGAACCGGCCGGCAACAGGCTGAAAAGGATTTCTCCCAACGAAGCCCGCCAGCTCTCCGCAAGCCTTCCTCTAATCTCGGAACTGACCTGCAACAAACGCCCCCTGTTGGTCTGCAACTCATCGATATACCGGTAGCGGGTCACCGTCACTTCCGTCGCTACCCGACTCAGGTCGTTACGGATCAGATCGACGATCGTAGCATGCTCCGCCTCTTCCTTTTCATCGGCAAAGATGCGTTCACGTGCATCCGGCAGGGAAGCGTCGATCGTCCCTTTCATCGGATAAGAATAGATAAATCCATCCTCGATACGTACGAATATCTCTGGGGAGAAAACGACAAAACGATCCTTCACCCATAATTTATAAGGAGCATGCGAACAGGTAAAAACTTCTTTTAATGTCAGGTTCGTTTGTACCGGAGTGGCACAAGTCAGATTCACCAGATAGGAATTACCGGCATGTATATGATCGGAGACAATACGAAAAGACCGGGAATAGGCCTCATACGAAACCGGATCGGTATGCCACTCCACCCGTTTGTCAGGCAATTTCACCGGTTCCCGGACAACATTGGTAAAACCATTCAGGTCATACAACAACTCTTCCGGATCGACATCGCCCGGCTCTTCTACCCAAACGGACTCCTGCTTATAATCGATGATAAATATAAAAGGCCGTCCGGATAATCCCAATCGATTCATATACCGGACAGCTTCTTCCTTATTGCATAATTTCATACTATATCAAAAATCGCTCTGTCAATCCGCCAAAAGCGTCGATACGACGGTCGCGGAAGAAGGGCCACCAACGGCGTACATTCTCGCTTCGTGCCTTGTCTATCTCTACCACGCGGACTTCTTCATGATCGTTCGGAAACTCAGTCAGCAACTCCCCCTGCGGGCCTGCTACAAAACTATTCCCCCAGAATTGGATACCGTTCGTCTGACCCGACGGGTCAGACTCATGTCCCGTACGGTTCACCGTAATCACCGGGAGTCCGTTGGCTACGGCATGACCGCGTTGTACGGTTACCCAGGCATCCAGCTGGCGTTTCTTCTCTTCCGCCGTATCACTGCTTTCCCATCCGATAGCGGTCGGATAGATCAGCATTTCGGCTCCTTTCATAGCCATCAGGCGGGCGGCTTCCGGATACCACTGATCCCAGCAAACCAGGACACCGAGTTTACCGACCGAAGTCTGTATGGGTTCGAATCCCAGATCGCCCGGTGTAAAATAGAATTTCTCATAATAAGCCGGATCGTCCGGTATATGCATTTTGCGATACTTGCCGGCAATCGTGCCGTCCTTCTCGATCACTACGGCCGTATTATGATAGAGTCCCGGCACACGCCTTTCAAAAAGGGATAGTACCAGAACCACTCCCAACTCTTTTGCCAGCGCACCGAACTCTTCGGTAGATGGTCCCGGAATGGTTTCTGCCTGGTCGAACACTTGTGTATCTTCTGTCTGGCAGAAATAGAGTCCGTTATGCAACTCCTGTAGCACAACCAGTTCCGCTCCTTCCTCTGCACAAAGACGGATATTACTTTTCAGTTTCTTTATATTATCTAACCGGTCACAGGTGTTTGCCTGTTGAATCAATCCTACTTTCATACGATAAAATCTTTCGGGTACTGCATTGTCACACAATGCAACGAACCATGTTGTTTAATTAACGGTAAACAATCGATACCAACAATTTCCCTATCCGGGAAAGCTTCTTGCAAGGCAGCTCTAGCCACCTCGTCTTTCGGAGAATTATAGAATGGAACAAGTACTGCTCCGTTTATGATCAGGAAATTGGCGTATGTAGCCGGTAAACGTTCACCCTCCCATTCCACTTTATCGGCCATAGGCAAAGCGATCAAGCGATAAGGTTTACCGTCGGCTTGAGTAAATTCTTTCAGTTCCTCTTCCATCTCCTGCAACTCGGCAAAATGTTCGTCTTCTTCATCCGTACATTGCACGTAGGCAATCGTATCTTCGCTACAAAAACGGGCCAGCGTATCGACATGGCTATCGGTATCGTCCCCTGCCAGGTAACCGCTTTCCAGCCACAGGATACGATCCAGTCCGAACACCTGTTTCAAATAGCTTTCCAGCTCTTCCTGCTGAAGGTATTCATTTCTGTTCACGGAAGAAAGACACTCGACCGTAGTCAGTAAAGTTCCCTTTCCGTCCGACTCGATACTACCACCTTCCAATACGAACGGTTGCATATTAACCGGAACGACCTCATCCGCAAACGTCTTTCCATGAAACAATTTCCGTGTGATCAGATTGTCATGGTTAGCGGCAAACTTCATGCCCCAGCCGTTAAATACGAAATCGTACACTACCGGTATACCTTCCTCAAACACCGAAATACCTCCATGATCACGTGCCCAGGTATCGTTCGTCTCCATTTCACGGAAGATGATCCGGCCATAATCCACCTCTCCCAGCTGGGAGCGCACCACCGATTCATCCGGACAAACGATCAGTAACTTTTCCCGTTTGATCACCTCTTTGGCAATCTCTACAAAACAAGGAATCACCTCACCGAGTATCGGTGCCCAATCCGTCCCTTCATGCGGCCAGGTCAGTTGAACCGCGCTTTGCGGGTACCATTCGGCCGGCAATATTGTTTTATTCTCCATGTCTGCTCGTTTTATTTTCTGGTTACAAAGATAAACATTTATTGAAAGAAAGCGATCATATACAAAATCCACTGTTTTCAGAATATTGATTCTCTATTGTCATTTAAATACACTATCTTTGTATATAAATATTTGTTAAATCAGTAAAAATGTAACTGAGTTAACTAAAGACCAATTAAATGACTATAAAAAATGAGCAAGAAATTCCAAATAAAAAATAGCACAGCTGAGTTCCTTATATTTACTAATCAAGCAAAAGAAGATGGTATAGAGGTCAGATTACAAAACGATACTATATGGTTAAGTCAAAAGCTAATGGCTGTTTTATTTGACTGTTCAACTGATAATATTTCACTTCACCTAAAAAATATATTTAGTGACGGAGAGTTGAACTCGGAAGCAGTTACCGAGGAATTCTCGGTAACTGCTTCCGATGGAAAAAATTATCGTACGAAACATTATAATCTGGATGCTATTATAGCTGTCGGTTATCGTATAAATACCAAAAGAGCTACAGCTTTCCGGCAATGGGCTACGAACATCCTAAGAGACTACGCTATACGCGGATATATAATAGATAAAGAGCGGATGAAAAATGGTTTATTCTTTAATCAAAACTATTTCAATAGCTTATTAGAAGAAGTTCGTGAAATCCGAGCTAGTGAACGGTTATTCTACCAAAAAATAACTGATATCTATGCCACTGCATTTGACTATAACCCTCATGCACAAACAACACTTGATTTCTTTGCTACAGTTCAGAACAAACTACATTTCGCAATACATCATCATACCGCGGCCGAATTAATAGTGAAACGTGCAAATAGTGAAACGTGCAAATAGTGAAAAAGAACACATGGGATTGACCTCGTGGAAAAATTCTCCTAACGGAAAGATTCTCAAAAGTGATGTATCAATAGCCAAAAACTATTTAACAGAAAAAGAGTTACATAATTTTGATCGCATCATTTCAATGTATCTCGATTATGCAGAGTTACAAGCAGAACGTCACATTCCTATGTCTATGGAAGATTGGGAAAAAAAACTGAATGCTTTCCTTAATTTCAATGAATATGACTTACTAAATAATATAGGCACTATTTCAGCACAAGTTGCAAAAGCTTTTGCTGAAAGTGAATTCGAAAAATATAGAATCATACAAGACAAATTGTTTAAGTCTGATTTTGACCGATTTAACAACAACAATCTATTAGACTTTGATTTAGAATCATAACATTATCCTCAAAAACCTCACCTCATTTAGTTGGTATATTCGAAAAACCTATTAACTTTGCATCACAAAGTACTTTTTAGAATAAGTATATGAACAAACAACTAGAAGACATAAGAGCAATACGCGAGATGATGGAAAGATCATCCAAATTCCTTTCGTTAAGCGGTTTATCCGGTATATCGGCTGGAGTTATAGCGATCACCGGGGCAGCACTCGCCTACTTTCATATTCTGAAAGAACCGGCAAGCAACGGCTTCGAAACGACCCACGAAGCCATGTTCCGCGAGATCACTTTGTTGATCACGGATGCTTCCGCCGTCTTGCTCTTTTCTATTTGTTTCGGTATCTATTTCTCCTGGAAAAAATCTGTAAAGAAGAACCTGATGCCTTCCAAAAGCCTGATAAAAAAGACACTTTACAACCTCGGTGTCCCTTTGGTAGCCGGTGGTATCTTTGCCCTTATTTTCCTGTTGCGCGGAGATCTGGCGATGGCTATCACAATGACGCTGACTTTTTATGGCCTGGCATTAATCAATGTTTCCAAATACACCCTCGACGAAGTACACTATCTAGGCCTGACAGAAGTCATATTGGGAATACTCTCAGCATTATTACCCGACTGGAGCCTCCTGCTCTGGACAATCGGATTCGGAGCCTGCCACATCATTTACGGCACGGCCATGTATATTAAATATGATCTGAAAAAGGAATGAAAAACATAATATCCAAATTAAATAAAGCTTTTGAAAGCCGTATACGATTAGGTATTATGTCTATTCTTTCGGTGAATGAATCGGCTGACTTCAATACGATGAAGCAGCTGATGGAGTTGACCGACGGGAACCTGGCCAGCCACCTGAAAGCATTGGAAACAATCGGATACATCCAGTCCACCAAGCAATTCATTGGCCGGAAACCCAACACACAATATACAATCACTGAAGAAGGACGGAAAAACTTCAAAGAACATTTGAATGCTTTAGAAGAACTTATTAAATAATTTTTTTACCCTACGACTTTGAAACACAAAGTACTTTTTAGTCACAACAAACAGCTTAAGATTATGGAAACAACAATTAAAAAAGCAGGAAAAATCAGTCAGTCTATCACTGTTAAAGCGCTGGTTATCGGCTTTCTGACCATTATCCTACTTATTCCCGGAATCATGATCCAGGATTTGATACGGGAAAGACAGGACAGAAGTGTCGAGACAATCGAAAAAATCAATGCCAAATGGAGCAATGCCCAGACCGTCTGTGGCCCAGTACTCACGATCCCCTACACCACTACCCATGTGGATGCAAACAATAAAACAGTCCTTCAGGAACATACGATAAGTATCACTCCTGAAAATTTGAATATCGATACACAACTATTCCCGGAAGAAAGATATTACGGGATCTATAAAACGATCCTCTACAAAAGTGAAATAGACCTGTCGGGAAACTTTGATAAAATAAATTACCAGAAGACCGAGAATAGTACCATCCATTGGGAACAAGCCTACCTGACCATCGGAGTTTCCGACCTGAGAGGTATCACCGAAAATATCAGCTTTACGCTCGACAACAAACAGTATCCGGTCGAAGCCGCCGGCAATTACGACAGGTTAATGGGAAAGATATTAGTAGTCAGTCTAAATAATGCCGACTCCCTCTTAACCGGCCAGTCATTAAAATTCAATTGCAAAATAAAACTGAACGGCAGTAGTAATATCAATTTCATACCCATTGGCAAAACCTCCAAAGTGCACGTGGCCGGCACCTGGAAATCACCCGGTTTTATCGGAAACTTCAGTCCCGAACATACCATTACCGAAAACGGATTTGATGCAAATTGGAGTGTCCTCCGCTTCAACCGCAGCATCCCTGAAACATGGATAGACAATCAGGTCGACACTTTCGACGATGCTTCTTTCGGTGTAAACCTGATCGACCCGGTAAACCATTACCAGCAAAATATGCGTTCGGCAAAATACGCATTCATGTTTATCGCACTAACGTTTGTCGTCTTTTTCTTTGTCGAAATACTGACAAAAAAGCGCATCCATCCCATTCAGTATTTGCTGGTAGGTATAGCTCTGATCCTGTTCTACAGCCTGCTTTTATCGATCTCGGAACAGATTAACTTCGGTATCGCATACCTGATTGCCAGTATAGCGACTATCGGACTGATAACGGTTTATACATATAGCATTTTCAAAAACAAAATACAGACAGGCGGACTGGCTGCCATGCTTTGCATGCTTTACATATTTCTTTACGTAGTGCTCCAGCTGGAAGACATCGCCTTGCTGATAGGAAGCGTAGGTTTGTTCATTATCCTGGGTATTATAATGTTTTTCTCACGGAAGATTAATTGGTACAGACAGGAAGAAACAGACGACCAATAATAAACAAAAAATCCCGGGTTCTGATTTCAACATCATTAACCCGGGATTTTTTCGCATGCAAGAGTACTCGATAATGGATTTTTATCCATCCCTCAGGATACAAATCTTTTATTCCAATGGCTTAGAAACTTACGCCATAAAAAAATTATTGGTAAATATATCTTTAGTATCAAACGACCTACAAAAGGACACAGAAAGGATACGCCTGTAATTAAATAAAAATCTTTTCTTCTCCTCCATAAAAGGGCCCTTTGTTCTTCCTTACTCCAATAATAATCATATAAAACTGTTTTAGCCTCCATTTCCTTACGATAAATACCATTCAGAAAATAATAATAAAACATCAAATAAGCCTCTTCTCTGATAGGCTGGCTATAAGCATATCTATCCAAAAGAAAAAATACAGACTTCGCCATATCAAGCCTAAACTTCCTGATTACTTCCACCTTCTGATTTGTTATCGATCCTGGTCGCGAAACATAATTATACAAACAATTATCGACAACGACCGATTTCTTTACTTTTAAACAGATTTGCATATTTAAAAATAAATCTTCTCCCAGAGAAACCGGAAAATAAACAATCCCATCAAACAAAGATTTCTGCATCAATTTACCACACATAGACCACCTCTTATAAAAAAGCATATAAAATAATAAATCCTCTCCAGATAATCCATTCAACAGACTATTTCCCCTTTTTTTTTCTTTATATATATAGTTATCATCCTCACTAACATAATAATAGTTACAATCGACATACACCGATCCACTTTTTATCATTTCACAATACAGCACTTCTATCGCATTCACTTCCAGATAGTCATCTCCATCTAAATAAAAGACATATTCACCACAAATAGCCTCCAGGCCTGATTTACGAGCATAAATCAATCCTTGATTTTCTTTTGCAATAACTTTGATACGATCATCCTTCTCAGCATACTTTTTGATGATACCGGGAGACTCATCTGTAGATCCGTCATCAACAACAATGATTTCTATATCACGAAATGTCTGATTAATACAAGATAATAAACAAGCCTCAAGATAGGGGGCAACATTATAT
>NZ_CAJJWO010000121.1 GCF_905196875.1 uncultured Parabacteroides sp.
ATTATCTCGCAGGCAGCCACCGCTATCTGGGTATTGTCGTTCCTGACTTCTTCTCGTGCTTCCCTGCGGCTTGAAGTCAATTATATGAAACCGGATAAAAAGGTGATCGGGGCTATACTGGCACTCGGCGTTTCCCCTTTTATTATGGCAAGTACTGAAAGCCTGGTCGGTTTCGTTCTGAACGGGACACTTAAGACATTTGGGGACATTTATGTGAGTGCATTGACTGTCATGCAGAGTGCCATGCTTTTTGTAAGTGTGCCGCTTACCGGGTTTGCCTTGGGCTTTGTACCCATAGTGAGTTATAATTACGGACATGGAAACAAGAAACGGGTAAAGGAATGTTTCAAGATAGCGATGACCTTTATGTTCCTGTTCAACCTAATTTTGATGTTGTTGATGATCTTGTTTCCTTCGGTTATCGCTTCTGCTTTTACATCAGACCAGGAACTGATACAAACAGTAACGGAAGTGATGCCTGTCTTTTTAGCGGGAATGACCATTTTCGGTTTGCAACGTGCCTGTCAGAATATGTTCGTTGCTCTAGGGCAGGCCAAGATTTCTATCTTTATCGCATTGCTTCGTAAGGTCTTTCTACTTGTCCCGCTGGCCCTGATCTTGCCGCGTTTCATGGGGATGATCGGCGTTTATTCGGCGGAGGCTATATCGGATGCGACGGCAGCTATTTGTTGTACGATTATTTTTGCCATACAGTTTCCGAAGATATTGAATAAAATGGCTACACGATAAATAGGTGTCATAGAATTCAGACAAACAAATAGCCTCCGATTCTTTATCGGAGGCTATTTGTATTCAGTCCCTGTGGGATAGAGGAGGCTGTGTGAAGTTGATCAAGGTATATCGATCAACTTATGGGTTTGCAGACTGAGTTGCCATTCCGGATGCTGCAGGATGTATTTTACAATCTCTGCCGTATTCCTGCATGAACAAGGTTGTATGTAATGATGTTTTGCAGGCAGGTCAATGTAGGCCGATAGATCCTGGCCCAGATAGACTACCTTCACTTCATCCATCCTGTCGATACGGATTGGTGCACCTTCTTTCGGCGAACAAGTCACCCAGTCGATACCTTCCGGTAACTTCCGGGTCCCATTAGTCTCTATACATATATACTTGCCTGCTTTGTGGAGCAGGTCGATGAACTCTTCATCGATCCATAAAGAAGGTTCTCCACCGGTCAGAACAACCCGGTTGGACGGATAGACAGAGATAGCCTTGATGATTTCTTCATCAGACATCAATGTTCCTTCTTCATGTTCCGTATCGCAAAAACTACACTTTAGGTTACATCCTGAAAAACGGATAAAGACAGTCGCCTTTCCCGTATGATAGCCTTCCCCCTGAAGGCTATAAAAAATCTGATTAATCTTTCTCATAGATCGCTGTGTTTGATTCTGATTCTTTTATTTCTACTCTGTAGCAGGTGGGTAACTGGTCACAGATCCACCGTGCAATGTTCTCTGCCGTCGGGTTAAAGGGGAGAACTTCATTTAAATTTTGATGATCGAGCTTGCTCTTGATAATTTTTTTGATATGGCTGAAATCGATTACCATACCATCGGCGTTCAATTCTTTCGAGCGACAATAAACTGTGATGATCCAGTTGTGACCATGCAGGTTCTCACATTTACTGGAATAGGAAAGTTTCAGGCTATGTGCTGCTGATACCTCCATTCGCTTAATTACGGTATACATGGAAAAAAGATAATTTAAACGTTTATACTCTGTACCTGATGTCACATTGATACGGGTACAAAAATACACAAAATACACATGCAACCATCAGCTCTCTACCTATCGTATTTATTAAAAAAACATTTGTATATTTGCAAGTATTAGAATGTTAACTCCCTTTCCTTGTGAGAAGGAAAATAGATCTAAAGTGGCAATAAGTAAAAATACTTGCGTTATTTTGCTTGTTATTCGATAAAATATGTGTGCATTTGTGTTGGTAAACCAATATTTAAGCGACGGAAGCAAATGTTAAAAAAAAGAAGAAGCTGCAAATAAGTTTCGATAATTTTAAAAATGTGTTTTATAATATCTTTTTTTATTTGCGCAGTAACATAAAATCCCGCATCTTTGCATGCAGATAACCTAAACAATCTTTTTGCCTTAAAGACTAATACCTATTAAAAACCTATAAAGAGGGCCTTTGAGAAAAGGCCCTCTTTATGATTTTTAAGCCCTTAGTAACCTGTTTCTTCTATCTTCGACGATATTTTACCTATTGCTTCATTCAGTTTTTCTTCCGGTGGAATGACATTAAAGTTTCCCCAAAAACCTTCATCATAGCTAAATTTTGTTTCAGAAAAGACGGTTCGGGTCGATAATGTTTCTTTTCGTGTAAAACGGTTAACATTAACAGTGTCTGTTTTACATATAACCATTTCGAACCAGACGTGCAGGGGAGTGCTACCGAATATTTGCTTCTTTCGTTTTATTTTGAAATGCAGGTCGCCCCTTACATGATTAATATAATAAGTTCCGTTCCAGGGTTTGTAGGTGACGGTGTAAATAACCTTTTGAGGTGTGATTTTCAAGTTGCGGCTCTTCTTTTCAACCAGCATGCCGGCAGCTTCTTTCACGTATTTGGGATGCAGCTCGAATTCGGCACGAAGCAGTGCACTGTTCTCTGCATCGATATATAAGTTTCCTTTGTAGAGTGGCAAAGTGATGAAGTTGCGTTGCTCGAAAGAGATCACGTTGGCCATCCGGTTATCTATGACCGTTATATCTGAATGGGCAAAGACATAAGGGTAGTTTATCTCGCTTTCAGGCATCAGGAAATCAGGCATATCTTTCATTACATCCAGCATAAGACTGGCATTGAGTCCTGATTTCATTTTAGCGATCACCGTGTCTTTATCCTGGTTGCTGGAGATACGTCGCATCTTTAATAGTTTTAACTGATCGGTTCCGGGACGATTCGTATAAGCCGTTTTATAAATTTTAAAAATGCCTTCCGTCAGGCTGACGAACTTATTTTTCCGTTCGATCCCTTCCCGGTAGAACGAGGTCATATAGACCGGTTGTTGCGAATAGTTTTCCTCTTTTTTATCCTGCATTTCGCGTAATAATCGTAGAGGGTTTGCGATGCGGACCACAACTTCCTGCAAGGAGATGACTTTGGGCTCCAGAGTAAGCATACTGTAACGCTCTGCCAGCAACGATGCTGACATCTCGAGCGGCTGATAACCTAAATGAGAAAAAGTGATTTGGGATTGGCGTAAAGAGTCCGGCAGACGGAGCCTGAATTCTCCTCCCTGGTTAGTGATGCTTCCGATAGCTTCCTCACTGATACCGACAGTGGCGAAAGGGATAGGCTCGTTCGTATATTTGTCGCGCAGCAGACCTTCCAGTGTAAAATAACGAATACTGTCCGGAAGGACCGGTTCTGCTTCTGCCGGAGTCGTTTCTATGGGGGGTGAGATCAGTATGTGATTACCTATCACCCGGAGCCCAAGTTCTTTATTGCCTGTGATCAGGTAGATAGCTTCCCTGACGGAATATTTCCCGCCTGGTATTTTGACTATCTGTTCGTTATTGATAATTTTACTGTCGTAGATGAAAAGATAACCGGATTGTTCGGACACTTCTCCCAACAGATGGTAAATCGTTTCCCTGTTTTTGGAAAGGTGAATGACACGGTCGAGAATATCGTTATCGTCCGCCTGCAAAGGAGCTGCTACGACTAATAGCAGTCCGATGAGGAAGTAGAGTATGCGATATGTGATGGTCCGTTTCACCTCGTGTTGTTTTTATCCTGTTAGTTCTCATGCAGCGTAAATACATTCTTATCACGTGTATATTTCAGGTTCAAGGCTGCGCAGATCAGTTCCGCTATACTCTCCGGCGAATTGTTGGAGAAAGTAACGGTGAGTGTCCGGCTTTCTAAAGCAGGTATGGCCTGCAAACGTATATCCCCCGTGTTGAGGTTGATAATACGGAGAATGTCGGCCAGCCGTTCGTCTTTGAAACGTATTTGCTGCGTTATCTCGGAAAATTGATCCGGGTTTTTCGTTTGGCTTACCTGAAGCTTACGTGAAGAGAGGGTTGCCGTTTCACCGGCTTTTACATATACATCCTGCCCGCTCTTTTTCAGCGTCACCTTCACCATTCCCCGCTGTACGGAAAGTTCGAAAGGTTGCGAGCCGTCGCTTTTCACATTAAAAGCCGTTCCGAGTACTTCGATACGTGTATCTTCCGTTTCGATCAGGAAAGGCCGGGTACGGTTTCCTGCTATATCGAAAAGAGCGTTCCCCTGTAGGGATATTTCTCTTTTATCGGGTTGGAAATGTTCCGGGTAATGGATCGCTGCGTTCCCTGCCAGATATACGATGGAACCATCTTCAAGTGTGGTGGCCAGCGTTATTGTTTCTTTATTCTGCCGGGTAAGCAGGTTACGGTCGATAACCTGTTCTGTCTGATTGAAATAGTTTATTGATAAATATGCGCAAAGTAATATGACAGCCGCCGCTGTCCATTTGAATGCAGTCAGACGAAGCGACGGACGAGGTGTCTCCGCTTGGGTGATCAGACCGTCCTTCTCCAGGCGATTGTAAAGTGTTGTCCATGCCTGGTCCGTTTTTCTGTTGTTCTTTTCTTTCCGAGTCATACTGTTTGTGTATAATTCTCAATTTCTTTTCTGAGCATCTGAAGTGCCTTTGTCATTTCAGCTTCCACTGTTTTGACCGACAGGGAGAGGGTAGAGGCTATCTCTGCATATTTCTTTCCCTCGAAGCGGTGCATCCGGAAGATACGAAGCCGGCGTTCCGGCAGCTTCTTGAGTGTTTTGTTTATCAGTGTTTCCAACTCTTTGTACTCCAGCTGATCCTGTGGGTCGGAAGGTTTACTTTCCTGATCTCCCGAAAGTACGTTTTCCCGGTAACGGTTGCGTACTTCCAGATGTTCACAGTATTGGAGAGCCTGGTTGCGTACTGCCCCGTACAGATAACTTTTTATGGAGCGGAACACTTGCAGTTTCTCTTTTTCTTTCCAGAATACATAAAACAACTCTTGAACAATTTCCTCGGCCACGTCCATATTACCCGTGATACCTGCGGCATACAGGCAAAGGGGGGAGTAGTAGAGCCGGAAGATACCTTCAAAAGCCTTGACGTCCCCCTCTTTAATCTTTGTAAGTACGAATAAATCGTTCAGCATGCCGTGGATCTTAATTATTAGAGTCCTTCAAATGTACGAAAAGATATTGAAATTTATTTCTGTTGCTTTTTTAATTTGTTTACAGCACTGTCCAGCGATTCCGTAGGTTCGATGATATTGTAAGCACCCCAGAAATCTTCGTCCATAAAGTTTTCCACCTTGTCGGACAGTGACTGTGATTCTTTAAATGCTGTCTTGAACGGGATACCGCCTACGTTGTCCTCTTTACCGTCTGTCACGACCATTTCCGAAATGATGGTGTAATTGGTTGAGAACAGTTTACGTTTCCAGTCACATTTAAATCGTACCCCGTTGCGTACATAGTTCAGATAAGTTACACCATTCCTTTCTTTATAAGTGACCAGGTAGGCCACTTCAAGCGGGCGGAAGCGTAATCCGAACGGTTTCTTTTTGAGGATGGCCTGGGTCGCTTTGTTGCGATCGTCCATGCTCAGGTTGAATTCTGCACGGGTAAATGAGAGTCGTTCCTTGTCGATGTAGAGTTTTCCGTAATACAGGGCATACGGCATGATGACCTGGGGTTGGAAACTGATTACATACTGCGGACGGTTATCGATATTGGTTGATTCTTCCATTTTGAAAGTGTAATAAGGCAGGCATTCCAGGTCGAGCATTACATCCGGGTTCTTCACAATATCGACATAGATCGACATGTTAGGGCCACCGAGCAGCTTAACGGCTAGTGTGTCGCTTTTTTTCTGGCTCAACAACTTGCGACCTTTATAGATCTGTACCCGGTCGCGGTCTGCCGACTCGTTATACGGGGTTTTGTAGACATCGATCACAGCTTCCGATATGTTGATGTATCTTTTTCCCTTTTGGGCCGTTTCACGATAGAAACCGGTCAGCATATTCGTTTTCTTACTATAATTTGCCGGGATCTTTCTGATTGCTTGCTCCACGATGAGACGAGGGTCGCTGGCATGGATAATAATCTCGTCGAGCATGTTCTCGTAAGGAGTCATCCAGACAGTCAGGTCGGAGATATTGTTACCGTTGACTTCTACTTTATTATTATAGTATCCGATATGCGATACTTCTACCGCTTTTACATGAGATGCATCTTTGATCTTGAAAGAGAATTCCCCTTCCTCGTTGGTGATGGTACCTGAGTTACTGCCCGGAATGGAAATATTTACATATTCCAGCCGTTTCTTGTTTTGCTTGTCTTTAACGACTCCGCTTACGGTGATAAATTCGGCATTGGCATCGTCGCGTTCCAACTCTTGTGCCTGTAGCGGACTTATCCCTACCACTAATAATATGATCAGCAAAAATCTGATGGATTGTCTATACTGCGTTTTCATCTCTGTATTGTTTTAAAGGTGAATATTACTCGTTTGTACTAATAAGATCGTTCAGGAAGTAAATACCCTATGGAAAAAACGAATTATTTTGATAAATCTTTCTATATTTGTGAGACCTGTCAGGTGACTTGTCCGTTTGGTTTCGATGTATCGGTAAAGATTGCCGCTATCACACCGGTTATGCAGGTGCCGAATGAATTTTTGACTTAATAATACCGACTTATGAAATACATTAATTATTTATTGCTCTTGTTTCTTTTGCCTGTCTGTCCGCTAAATGCTCAGACACCTGACGAGTTGAAATCGTGGTTGCCGGCGGTGGATGGTTGGACCATATCGGAAGAAGTGGAAGTCTTCAATCCCGATAACTTGTTTGATCGGATCAATGGAGCTGCTCCGCTTTTTATCGAGAATAATTTCAGGGAAATGACTTCGATGGAGTATAAGAAGGGGGCAGATTATATTACTATACAGGCCTACCGGCATGCAACACCGGAAGATGCATTCGGCATGTATTCTTCGGAGCGTTCGTCCGATCTCGCATACCTTCCGATAGGAGGAGAAGCGCAAGGGGATAAGACCAATTTGTATTTCTTTGCCGGGAATATGTATTTAAAGATATGGAGTAATTCCTCCGGGGATGTATCCGGAGAATTGCAGACGATAGGAAAAGGATTGGCAGAAAAGATAGATCCGAATGCTGCTTATCCGTTGCCAGTCCGTTTGTTTCCGAAAGAGGGTAAAGTTCCTTATTCAGACAGTTATATAACTTCCAATTTTATCGGTCATGAGTTTCTGCGTGCCGTTTACACTGCAAAATACGAATGCAACGGACAAAGCTTCCTGTTTTTTATACTGGATGGAGGTAGCCCGGAAGGAGTAAAAGAGATATTGACGCAATATATGGCTTTTACCAAGCAGTCACAGGAATTGAAAGAGGGTGAACTGCTTATAAAAGACCGATACAACGGAGATATCCCGTCTGTTTGGAAAGGACGTTACCTGATCGGTATCTTCAATGAGAATGGAGATACGATAACTGGCAGTGATAAACTATTGAATGAAGTGGCGGGAAAACTTTAATGATTTTGTAAATGTCAAACTTTGATAAGGCAGACTTTATACAAGCTGTCTTCCAGGTGGTAAAAACGGTTCCGTACGGGCGTGCCACCAGTTATGGGGCAATAGCCCGTTCCATCGGTTATCCGAATATGTCGCGGATGGTAGGAACTGTTTTAGGTAACTGCAACAGTGCGGAAACCGGCATCCCTGCTTATCGTGTAGTAAACAGCCAGGGGATTTTATCCGGCAAAGATGCTTTCAGCACTCCAACCGAGATGCAGGAAAAACTGGCAGAAGAAGGTGTGATGGTTGAGAATAACCGCATCAAAGACTGGAAACGTGTGTTTTGGGATCCGATGAAGGAAATTGTTCTCCCTCAATAATCCTGTCAAAAAATCGCTTCAAACAAATCTCCATCGCCTTTTGCCTCACCATCGCCTGGTGCATATCCTCATCGATGACCATATTTCCGACAGGCTTGTAGCCGGCCGCCTGTCG
>NZ_CAJJWO010000122.1 GCF_905196875.1 uncultured Parabacteroides sp.
ACGGCTGGTAATGACTTTTATAATGATGAAATCCCGACACAACAGTTCTACTATAACGGGACAGGATGGGAGGCGAGAAAAGATACACTTTTTCTTGCTGAAAAGAGTGGTACGGTGTATGCCTGTTCCGTTCCGAAGGAGAGCGCAACCTTCACGGTTTCGCTTGAAGGCGGAATACCCGTTTTACCAGGTACCATCGCATGTGAGCAGTCATGCCGGTTGCCTGCTGATCTTTCGGCTCCACTGACGGATGTCGACCAATATGATTACCTATACGGGACGGAGCCGGGAAATGTAACAAATCGGCCGGTCGTTTCGCGTGATCATAACACGGCTTCGCTGGAGATGAGGCATTTTATGGCTAAAGTGAGCTTCAGGGTCATGAAGGCAATCGACCAGTCGGCTCCCGGCGAGAATGACTTTATCAAGAGTGTCACTTTGCAATCGACGGGTAGCCCCCGCTTTACGGCGGGTGTCGTGTCATTCAATTTGGGCAACGGCAAAATAACGGGAGGCTCTTTATACAATACGATAAAGCTTTCCAATGTAGGCGATTACGCGAAAGTCGATGCTTATACGGCCAACCATGCCGGTCTGGGAGCCAAGATGTTTGGTTTGACTGCTCCGGTAACGAAGGTGGAAGGGACGATCAGTGTGTTGCTCGGACAGAAGGCGAATACGCGATACGACCGGTCGTATCAGGCTGAAAACACAGTTTTCAGCTGGGAAGGGGGTAAACATTATATTTATTCTCTCCTGATAACCGATGTAGGTCTGATTGTAAGCAAACCTCAGGTGGTCGGATGGGAAGAATCGGCAATCAGTGAACCTGTATTGCCCGACAGTGTAACAAAGAACAAATAAAAACAGAATGATATGAAACAGTTTATTTATAGTGTATGTATGGCGTTGGGGATCGGCGTCTCGGGATGCTCGCTTGTTGAAACGGAAATGGAGAACGGAGGGGGAAATCCGGTCATATTGGGAGTAAGAAATGCTAACCTGGAAACAAAAAGTATTTTTACAACTGTCGGGACCGGGACAACCGGGAATGTACTGAATAAAATCGCAGTAGGGGTAACGGCAAACAGCAACGTCTCCTGGTATGATACCGATGTTACCAGGCAGCTTTTTAAAACGCAAGGTACTGATGCAGTCACCTGGATGGCAGAGGGTACTCCGCTTTATCTGAACGATACCAAAGGAACAGTCTATGCCTGGGCTCCGTCGGATTTAACGGCGACATTTACTGCCGGTGCGCCATTGAAGTTAACCGGTCTGACTTTGTCGGCTGTGCAGACATTCGATTTTACAAATCAGGACGGTGTAACAGACTGGAATACCAGTGAGAAGGACTATCTTTATTCGGCTCCGGTTTCTAATATCAATAAAAATAACTCGTCGGCGGCATTGAATATGTCTCATGCTTTATCGAAGGTCAGTTTCCGCGTGATGAGAAATAGCGGGCTTCCGGCTCCCGGTACCCGTGATTATGTGAAAGAAGTGAAACTCGTGTTCAAGGCTGACGGGGGAAAAACCGGATTTGTGGGAAAGGGTGAAATAGATCTGAATACGGGAGATATTAAAGCAGACGATGCCGGTCGTTTATCAACAATTACATTTAGTCCGAAAACATCTGCCGGTAGTAGGCAGGTGGCGGCTTATGCCGTGAGTGGTTCCGATCCTGATTTTGTAGCAGTTTCTCCTCAAGCTTTCGCGTTGGTAGCTCCGTATCCGTCGGTCGATAAAGGGAAAGTGGATGTAGTCATTAAAGTGGGGATGAAGGATTCGGATACCTATGACCGTACTTTTACTACCACTGCATCGACTGAGCTGAACTGGCAGAAAGGTAAGCACTATATTTATACGATCCTGTTGACGGAAAAAGCACTTACTATTTCAAGTGTTACACTTGTTGGTTGGAGTGATGAATTGAAAGATCCGGTTTCTGCCGAATAATATGGGAAAGATAATGAAATGAAATATATGGATTATTACAGGGTCGTTTGTCTTTTACTACTACTGACAGGGTGTACGACAAGGGATGTGTTGGAGCAGGTTGGTTCGGAAAAAGTTCCTGTGGAGCTTCGCATACAGGCCTCTGGCGTGGATAGTCGCATAGCATCCCGTGCATCGGTCGAGAATTTGCCGGTTGGAGCAACTGTTCGTGTAGCAGCCTATAAACGTGCATCCGGAGCATTGGCTACACCTGTGGATTTTACTGTTACCGAACCGACTGCTCAGGCTACCTATGAAGTGGATGCCGATGGTATGTTAACGCCTTGCAACGTAGATGCTTCCGGTAATAAAACAGCAGGTACTCCAGATGCTTTTTGGGTATATAAAGGAACCTATGATTTTTATGCTGTTTCCCCTGCACGCCCTTTGGTGTCGGAGGATGGAAAATACAAGGTGAATGGTTTGCAAAGGAATGAGGATGTGATGACATCTTTTGCAGAAGGAATAGCAGTGACTGTATCGAATGACCTTGTTACACTCGGAACATTCAACCGTCAATCAGCCCGGGTCATATTCAAAGTGATCCCTGCGACAACAACGAAAATCGGATTGAAGAAACTGACGGCCAAGTCGGTGGCTCTGAGTTCTATGTCCGCGGCGACTGGTTCCATCTTGTCCGGAAAGGTACAAACAATAACGCCGACAGCTGCATCCACTGTTACTTTTTCTAATTTCACGGCAGTTCCTTCCGTAGATGATCCCAAGGCACTGGGACTTACCCAGGCAATAAATCTGGTCTTGCCTAAGAGTACTGCCTCGATGGATATAAAGGTGACTTTTGATTATCAGAATGAAAATGAGGCGGCAATCAAGGAAAAAACATTTCTGGCAACTCTGAATGCTATTGCTTTTGAAGCCGGTAAATCGTATATCATTTCTTTAACGGTGGATAATAATTCTTCTACTTTGACCTGGACTGTCAATTGGTACACCCAGGTTAGCGATACTGACAATAATATGGGAGGGGCTTCTTCCCGATTAAATATTTTGTAAGCGAATGGAAACAGTAATAAAAACTTTGTGTCTACGTGGAGTAATGATAATTGCAGTCCTTGCTGTCTTGGGTGGATGTACGGATGAATACGATGCAAAAGATACATCCAGCCGGGCGATACGGGTAGCTGCGGATTTGAGTTTTTCAGTAGAAGAGAATTCTAACCCTATTACGCGAAGTGATTTTTTCACTTCTCCCGGAGAAACAATAGGAGATACGATACCTCCTGTCGTGGAAAAGCCGGAAGTAAAGACGAGGGCAATAAATGAAAATGAAGTGAAAACACTTTGGGTAGGACAGTATGATGCTGTTTCGGGAAATTTATTGATTTCTTATTTTCTGACGAATGTGGGGAATACTATTCAGATACAGCTGATCGAGTCGGCTCAAAGTAACCTGCGTTTTGTGGCAAATACAGATGATTTAGGGAAAGTGGCTACTTTGAACGATTTTAATCTAAAGAAAATAGCCTATAAAGCAGAAAGTGTTCCGATGTTCGGGCAATTGGACGGAGAAACGATTTCGGTGGATTACAGCAAAACAATACCATTGAAACGTATGCTGGCAAAAATTGAATTGAGCTATACTATCAAGTCTGGTTTTAGTCTTACGCTGAAGAATATTTATCTGCGTAATGTTCCGGGACAGATACAATGTATGGAACCATCCGGACAGATATCCGGTATATCCTATCAGGATTTTACCACAAATGCTCCGGCTTCCGCCGGGAAGGTTACGTGGTATACGCCGGAGAATAAGGCAGGAGTTATCAGTAGTGGTAAAGATGGTTATGCCTCGAATGCACGCGGGAAAAAAGGAAGCTCTATTTCTGTTCCTAATGCTACTTATATAGAAATAGTCGGGGATGCAACAGTGAATGGGACGACTTACCAGAATGTGTCTTTCCGATATTATCCGGGCAGTGGCATCAACGATTATAACCTGAATCGAAATACACCGTATGTAATCAATCTGACCTTAAGCGGTATTGATCTGAGCGATCCGAGAGTATCAGTAACCGTACCGGATATGGTGGATCCTACAATTCTGGATGCGGAAATAAACTCTGCAACATCCATGCAGGTCACCTCCCGTCCAGGAACGGCGTGGTCATTAGCATTACCTGATTGGTTGTCGGTTTTGGTGGGAGGTAGTACGACCGGAGCAGGAAATACATTGAACTATAGCGGTCCTACTCCTGTAACATTCACTGCCGTAAAGGCAAATCCCGGTTCGACAGTTCGTAATAAAGTGTTTACGATAGATGGAAATAATGTGACAGTGAAGCAAAAAGGTTCAATCCTGACAATAACTGAAACTTCTAAAGCACTGGAAGCAAAAGCTACAAGTGACAATCTCTGCTCATTTACCGGAACGAGAGGATTATCCTGGGTTGTATCTAAAAATGTGAACTGGTTGACCTTGACTGTAGATGGAGGAGCACTTTCTGGGATAGAGAATGCGACAGGAGCTGCGCAGAAGATAGCTTACAGTGCAACACTGAATACCAGTGATGATGCCAGGAACGGTCTGGTAACGGTTTCTGCCGGAAATGGGCTAGGGGATCTGATCAAGACAATCAGTGTGACGCAGGATGGTTCGGTTTATGAAGGGATTCCTGCGACTATTGCTTTGACTTCAAGAGGCGTTGATCAATATTATTTGAGTGGAACAGAAGGGTTAACCTGGAATATGGTGGTTCATTCTACTAATGGTATAACAATCACGCCGACAAGTGGAACATTACCTGCTCAGCTATTGATAAGTGTTGAGAGGAATCCGTCAACCCCCAAACGTTTGGCATCGATAACAGTGAATATACCGGATAAAAACTATTCGCAGGTAGTTTCTATTTTTCAATATGGATCACCTCCTCCCGGAAGTGAATACGGAATTCAAAAATCTAATATAAGTACACAGAAAACTTTGAATTGGGATAGCTGTAGTAGTTATTGTGCTAATCTGGTTTCAGAGGATTTTGATGACTGGAGATTACCTGGCGATTCTGAAATGTATGGAATGTGGAATGGAACCTCTCCTTATCACGGAATTCCAACTAGTGGTTTTTGGGGTAGTAGGACTAATGGAAGTACTGCTCATGTTTTGTATAAAAATAGTAGTGGTGGTAATGTATTTAAGTGGGCACCTAAAACAAGCTCGTCTACTTGCCGATGTGTTCGAACCATATTGTGATATAAGAAGGTTTTGAAGACTTTATTGATATAATATTATAAATATAACAGATTATGAACAAAGCAGATTTAGTAAATGAGTTAGCGGAGAAAATGGGTATTCCGCAGTATCAGTCGCGGCAGTTTCTCAATGCCTTTCAGGAGGTGGTGAAAGAAATATTGCAAAAGGATACTGTATCACTTCAGGGGTTTGGTTCGTTCGAACCCTGGGAACAGACAGAACGTCCGGGGCGTAATCCGCGTACGGGACTTGCTTGTATGATAAAGCCCCGTACAAGCGTAAAGTTTAAGCCGGGAAAGTTATTGCTGCAGGCGCTCAATTCTAAAAATAGATAAGAGGATGAAGATGGTTATAACGAAGGGGCTGGCGGGTTTATGCATACTGGTCAGCCTGCCTTCCTGTGGAACGGACCGGCAAAGCTTGCAGGTAATAGAAGATATACCTGAGGCTACCTTGGTGCGCTGTGCGGAGATCCCTTTATTGAAGATCGATGCCCTGGCCGTTTACAGCGGGATGATTAGCTATCTGACACCGGAAGTGGAAACCTGTCCTGCAGAACAACCGGGTACTGAAAAGTTGACGGCTTACATCGGTTTCCCGGCAGGGAATGTCAAACTCGACCTGAAGTATGGCAACAACCGGGCCGAACTGGAAAAGCTGAAAGAACGCTTATCGCAGTTGCAGGGAGCGGAAAACAGGGTACGGGCCGTCCGCCTGACAGGCTTTGCTTCGCCCGACGGAAGCACGAGTGAGAATGAGCGGCTGGCGGGAAACCGGGCTGTCGGTTTTAAGAATTACCTGCAAAAGTTGCCGGAACTGTCCGGTGGCGTGCCGGTCACGATCGATTGGGTAGGTGAGGACTGGGAAGGACTGCGGGAACTGGTTGCGAAGTCGGGGCGTAGTTATAGTGCGGAGGTATTGGCTGTACTGGATAAATACACCGATGCCGACAGCCGGCGGAAGCAGCTGAAGGCGCTAAATAAGGGGGCTATATATAAGGATATAGAGAAAAGCTTCTTTTCCCGCTTGCGTCGAATGGAGCTGGATGTCACGTATGAGACGACGGTTAGGGTTCCTACCGGGTTACCCCGACTGGGGGAACTGGCGGAAAAGGTGGTTGCCAATCCGGATAAGCTGACGCTCGAGGAGCTTCTGCAGGTGGCGGTATTGTATCGTCCGGGTACGGAACAATATCGCGAAGTATATGAGTTGGCAGCTTACCGTTTCCCATCCAGCCGGGAAGCCATACTGAATGCCGGAGCCGCTTCGCTTGCTTTGGGTGACGGAGAAGCGGCGGCTTATTTCCTGCGGCTGGTGGCCGACGATCCGCGTTCGTGGAATAACCTGGGGGTATTGGCCCTGATGGAGAACGAGTCGTCGGAAGCTATCTCGTGGTTTCGCAAGGCGATGCCGCAAAACCCGCGCCTGTCGCGTCATAATATTCGCATAGCGCAGGGATATTAATGGCCTACGGGCTTTTGTGCCGGACCGGTAAGGGCTAACTATTCCCTTATGGTCCGGCACTTTTTATGTATAAAATAATAAAAGAACTGCTGGGTGAGAAACCTTCCGGCAGAAAGTTCCGGAAAAAAACGGAACAGATGGCTCCCGAAGAGAGGGCCTTTTATATAAAAGCGGTCTATGATGCCGCTTTTTGTGATTGGTTGGAAATGACTGATGAGTACAGAGCGTTTGTTTTGATCTTTGTATGCAGCGATTGGGCGCGATCGGTTGACTATCTCCGAACTCATACAGTATTAGGAAAACTGGCTTTTCCCTTGCGCGAACCTTTGATGTTACGTAGGTTACTAACGTTACTGGAAACGTATGAGAAGGATTTCGATTTTAATTCCATGCATCTGGCCTTTATCTGTTTTCTGGCTTTTGGTTTTGATGGGAATTTGCAGTATTTTTCCTGTAAGCTCCGGAACGATAGGGCTGACAGGGATGATATCGAGGATTTGGAAAACATGCGTAAGTGGGCGAAAAGGCGTAAGTGATGATTAATTGATGTTAAATAGGGGAGGAATCGGTCTATCGCCTTTCAGGTATCTTCGGATGGCTTGTGTGGGATACGGGATCGTTTTCTCCCCTTTCTGACTGTTTATTCCCCCGTATTCGGATAGAAGCGGGTTTCCCGGATTCATATCTTTGACATGTGTTCGATATCGGACTTATTATTAATCATTAAACACATTAGTATTATGGCAATGAAGTTTAAGTTAGTTACAAGAAAGAACATGGGACCGGATCAGGAAGAAGTACCGGAAAAAATCTATGCACAGATGGTGTGTGGCGATTACGTCCCTTTCGATGAATTTGTGGAAGAGGTTGCCGACAGCTCCGGCGTGGGTAGTGCGGGAGTGAAAGCGGTAATTGACCGTATGGTCGTTGTATTGGTACGCCACATGCAGCATGGCCGAAGGGTGCAGGTTGGTGAGTTAGGGCATTTCCGTTATAACTTCGGGTCGGATGGTGTGACGGATGGGAAAGATTTTGCTACCAATATGATCCGCGAGCCGAAGGTTCGTTTTTTTCCGGGGAAGGCGTTGCGTGTGGCTAAAGGACGTACGAGTTTTGAGAAAATCTCTCCTGACGATAAGAAAGAAGATGAAGGAGGGGGTGAGGATGACAGACCGGTCATTGAATAAACTGGCAGTTGACCGGTAACGTTTAACAGTTAAAGTGAATGACTATGAAGCGGCTGACGGTTCAGTTGATTATTGCAATCCTGCTCACATTGAGCGGGATTGTTCTTCT
>NZ_CAJJWO010000123.1 GCF_905196875.1 uncultured Parabacteroides sp.
CGGTGGGTATCGTGGAGAAGCGATCGGATCGTTCGTTGGTTCGGTTGGGGGAACCGTTTTGGGGGCAACTGCAGCTTCTTCGCAGAATCAGCGCAATAGAAATGCAACAAATGCCAGGGTATACCAACTTCCATACGTAGTTATAGAAGATATTTATCTGGAAGACCGCAATAATAACCAGATCGTGGATGCGGGAGAAACTTGCCGTATTTCGTTTATTCTTTCGAATGAAGGTAAACAGACTGCTTACAATCTTGAACCTATTATCAAAGTGGAGAAAGGAGGTAAGTATGTGAAGCTGTCCAATCCGGTTACGATCGGTCAGTTGCAACCAGGTAAACGGATGAGTTACACTATCACTTTGCATGCTTCTCCGAAATTGAAAGCCGGAGAAATTAGTCTTTCTGTCCGGCTGAAATCATCAGACGGTTATCTGACGGATAAAGAAACTTTTACGCTGCCTACTGGCAGATATTGAACATTCCTCACTGTAAGAACGGAGGCTGACAATAGTAACTAAACTGATATCCCGATTCATACAAACATGCCTGTCTTTCATGGGGATTTCCTGTATGTTTGCCTGCATCATCCGATAGTTTGATACATTTTTTCTATCCCTGATTGATATATCTGTCTTTTACTGTTATAACGTGAAAAAGTTGGTATTTATTTGGATATGTGCGCGAGGATTTTAGTAATTCGATATCTTTATGGCATGAAAAGTGTAATACCTCGATATACTTTCTATAAAAATAAATATGGAAATGAGTTGTTAGTCGATGTTGTCGAATTGAAAAGTATCAAGAAGTATTTGAGAAAGAGTTCGGTACATACGTTGACTTATTATGATATTACCTTTATTACTGAAGGTAGAGGTTCTTTTTCTATTGATAATCAGTTTTATGAAGCCTGCCCCGGTGATATAGTCTTTTCAAAACCAGGTGAAATACGTAATTGGGATAAAGAGGGTATTGTGAATGGATATGCACTTATTTTTGAGGAGGAGTTTTTATCCGCTTTCTTTAAGGATGACCAGTTTGTCCGGCATCTTGCTTTCTTTGATCCTGGAAGCACGGCTGCTAAGATACATCCGGTAGAACCTCTTTCCACGCGACTGTTGCAGCAGATTAGCAATATAAAAGAAGAAATTGGTTTGTACGGTCAACATGGAGATCATATATTGAGAGCCCAACTGTATGAAATACTAGTATTACTTGATAGGGTATACAAAGAAAGAGGAGAAATGCAGGTTTTTAGTAAGGAGAAGCGTAGCTCTCATATCAACAATTTTATTCACTGGGTCGACAAATCTTTTAAAAATCATCATTCTGTCGGATACTATGCCGATAAACTATGTATTACCCCCAATTATCTGAATGAGATTGTAACGGCATCTATGCAGGTAAATGCCAAACAGTATATTCGTAATAAACTGATGGGAGAGGCGAAACGGATGCTCACCTATACAGACCTACCTGTGTCTGAGATTGCTGTAATACTTAATTATGAAACGGTATCTTATTTTGTCCGTTCCTTTCGGTTATATACCGGACAAACACCTCTGGCATACCGGGAAACTCATAAACCGTGAAAAGTGACATTTCTCCCTTGTTTTTTGATCTGTTGCCGGATGAACTTTCCCTTATCTTCGTTGGTGTAAAATAAATAACAATTTAATTATGAGAGATGCAGAAAAGACAATAGGAAATATTGTCGACAAACAAACAATTGCTTTCCTCGGCTCTGTTGACCAGGAAGGATTCCCGAATATTAAAGCTATGTTGCAACCTCGTAATAGGGTTGGAATCCGTATTTTTTATTTTTCAACCAATACGTCCTCTATGCGGGTTGCACAGTTTAAGGCAAATGACCATTCCTGTATTTATTTTTGTGACAGGCGGTTTTTTAAAGGGGTAATGTTAAAAGGAACAATCGAGGTTCTGACAGATCCGGCCAGTAAAGAAATGATATGGCATCCAGGTGATACCATGTATTATAAAGAAGGTGTCACAGATCCGGATTATTGTGTGTTAAAATTCACAGCCTTTTCGGGAAGGTACTACAGTGGATTCAAATCGGAGGATTTTAATGTGGAATAGGTTCTTGGGATAGAAAGTTCTTTGTGGAGAGTATTTATCGATTATAACTCTACGTTATAATCGATAAATGTACTCTTTTTACCACAATAAGTCAGTGTAAGCTTATGCATTGCTCTTGTCGCTCTGTTGTGGCTATACCATATTGAACTTTCAAAGCACATCAGCAACTAGCCTGGGATATTTTGGAGAATACCCGTATTGTTTCAGTTTGGGAAAGTCTTGGTACTAGGCTAAATATTGTCGGTTCACTGAAGACTGGCCTGTTAATGAAGAACAGAGATATTGACTGCATATCTATACCGATGAGTTGGTTATTACTGATAGCTTTGCTGTAATGGGTAAACTACGGAACATATTTGTCTGGCAGCAACAGCAGTGAGACTAGGTAGCTGCTGGGTCTGTAACTTTGACTTGAATTTATTTAAAACGAACTTCCAGTTATCATCAGGAGAATATCCGGTAGCTATAATCTCGTTAGGGTATATCAAAGAATAACCGGAACGCTTTACAACTCGAAAAGATAAGAAAGAAATTGTAACTATCTTGTAAGTTTTAAATTAAAGATGTGTGAAGGCTGAAATGAAAAAAGTAGTTACAAATAAATGTAACTACTTGATTTTCAGTGGTGCCACCAGGAATCGAACCGGGGACACAAGGATTTTCAGTCCTTTGCTCTACCAACTGAGCTATGGCACCATTGTTTTGTTTAACGGGTGCAAAGATACGGACTTTTTTTTAATATGCAACAGTTTTATGGAAAAAGTGATTAAAATTATTCACTGAGTGAATTCCAGCCCTGAGCTTTTAATTCAACTTCTCCGCCATCACGGCCTACCAGATAGTTGCCTAATTCTGGCTTTGTGATGTGGCCGATTACTTTAACTCCTTTCATTTCAGATACTTTATCATGATCAGTCAAAGGAACGGTGAATAATAATTCATAATCTTCGCCACCATTTAGGGCTGCTGTTACCAGGTTCATACTGAATTGTTCGGCCATGGCAGCAGTCTGATAGTCGATGGGAATTCGATCTTCGTAAATACGGCAGCCAACATTACTTTCTTTTGAAATGTGTAATAACTCGGAGGAAAGACCATCGGAAATATCCATCATGGAGGTGGGAACGATTCCTGCTTTTTCCAGCATTTCAATAATGTCTTTGCGTGCTTCCGGCTTTAGTTGGCGTTCCAGTAGATATTCTTTTCCGGAAAAATCGGGAGTGAAATCCTTTTCTCCTTTGAATACACTCTTTTCACGTTCCAGTAACTGCAGACCCATGTATGCGGCTCCCAAGTCTCCGGATACGCAAACCAGATCAGTATCTTTAGCTCCATTACGGGTTACAACTTTCCCTTTTTCTCCTTCGCCAATGCAAGTAATGCTGATGCACATTCCGGTTAAAGAGGAAGAAGTGTCGCCTCCTACGATATCGACACCATAAATGTCACATGCGAGCTGAAGCCCCGAATAAAACTCTTCCAGGTCTTCTACAGAGAAACGTTTAGAGATTCCGATCGAGACAGTTATCTGTTTCGGTTTGCCGTTCATGGCATAGATATCGGAGAAATTGACTACGGCAGATTTATATCCCAGATGTTTCAACGGAACATACATCAGGTCGAAGTGGACGCCTTCAAGTAACAGGTCAGTTGTAACCAGAACTTGTTTTTCCTTGTAGTCCAGTACTGCTGCATCATCGCCAATACCTTTTACTGTACTTTCGTTTTTTAACTCTATTTTCTCTGTCAGGTGGCGGATTAAACCGAATTCACCTAATGTTGCTATTTCTGTTCTTTTACTCATTTTATTTATCGTAAAATATGTTCTCTATGAAAGGTTGTAATATGTTTTCGAATTTCATCGTCGAATCTTTTCTCCAGACAGAATTCGATGGTGATCGGTAGATAATACATATAAGCTTTCCATTCTTCGGGAATATATGGATTATCTGATAACCTGGCTGCATCTTTTTCTGTTGTCAGGATATATTTATCGGATGAACTCATTGATTCGAATGCACTTTTTATCCGTCTGATGTCGGATTTTCCAAAATCATGGTGATCTGGGAAAATCAACGGAGTAACTTTTTCTGAAAGTTTGCTAGCCTCTTTAATAAAGCTTCCGGGAGAGGCTATGCCTGATAGAACCAGAAGTTCTTCACCCTGACGTATGTCTTTTCGTGTAAGAGGTTTTGCTTGTGAAGCAAATACCGGCTCTATTTCGCCATAAGTAATATGTGTGAAATGAATGGACTGATGTGCCAGTAATTTCATGTTCTCTTCTATGATACGATATTCGATCGGCTTCATATCTTCTTCACACTTCGTTACGATAACTATATCTGCACGCCGTATTCCATTGACAGGTTCGCGGAGCAGGCCGACTGGTAATAATTTGTCGATGTAGAACAAACGATGATAATCTGTCAGTACGATCGAAAGCGAAGGAGTTACATAACGGTGTTGATAGGCATCGTCGAGGAGAATAATTTCCGGACGTTGATCATTCGGTAGTGCAAGCAAGTTGCTGATACCCCGTCGGCGGTTGGCGTCAACAGCAACAAGTATATCGGGAAACTTATGTTTCATTTGATAAGGTTCATCACCGATTTCGATGCTTGTATTTTGATTGTTTGCCAGGATAAAACCGGATGTTTTTCGTTTATACCCCCTACTGAGTACAGCTATTCTATGGCTGTCTTTTAACAGGCGGATAATATATTCCGTATGAGGAGTTTTCCCTGTTCCACCCACAGCCAGGTTTCCAATGCAAATGATAGGTATAGGGTATGACTCTGTTGGCAATACCCCCCAATCAAACAGTTGATTCCGAAATCGGACTCCTATCCCATATAGAAAAGAGATAGGAGAGAGCAGTGAGTGCATTTTTATGTTGCTTTCTGTCGGCATCTCGGATTATAAGGGTTTAACATCATAAGGTAGTCGTGCCTGAACTCCGGTTGTTGTTTTTATATTGCTCAGATTCTTAAAATATTCGTATTCATCACCTAAAACACTTTTTACAATGGATACTTTTACTTCTCCTAGTTGTTTTTCAATGAATTCTTTCCAAAAATCTTTCGTTCCTGAAACATAAGTCAGGCTGTAATCGCTCAAGTCGGCTAGTGAAGCTGCTGTTTCAATCGCTTTGTTTATACCGCCGAGCTCGTCGACCAACCTACGTTCCTTGGCTTGTTCACCGGTCCAGACGCGTCCCTGGCCAATTTCATTGATAGCTTCCTTGCTCATACCGCGGCCATCGGCACAACGAGTAATGAAAGTTTCATATCCTCTTTCAACGAAGGATTGGATAAGAACTTTTTCATCTTCGCGCATTGGGCGGCTCATGTCTCCCAGGTCGGCGTATGTGTTGGTCTTGACAATATCTGTTGTTAATGACAGTTTGTTGAACAGACCGGTTACATTCGGAAAGATACCGAAGATACCGATCGACCCGGTTAGTGTGTTAGGTTCTGCTATGATTTTGCTGGCAGCACATGAAATATAGTAACCTCCGGAAGCAGCAACATCACCCATGGAAACAACGATAGGTTTTACTTTTTTCAATTCTACGACCTGACGCCAGATCTGTTCTGATACGAAAGCGCTTCCTCCGGGAGAATTTACACGGAAGACTACGGCCTTAATATTGTTGTCGTTTTTCAACTTGATAAGTTCGGTTGCAACCTTTTCGGTAATTGTTTGCTCTACATTATAAGGAGAAGAGGAAACTTCGGGTTTGATTTCACCCTCGGCATACAAAATCGCAATACGATCAGCTTTTTCCCGATTGATCGTTTTTATACTTTTTATTTTTGTTATATCGGCCGTCTGCAAACGTTTATCGCTTTGTCCCGCCAGTTCTTTAACATATTCTTCTGCTTCCGGACGATATTTCAATTCATCTACCAATTTGCATTCAACAGCTTTCTCTGCAGAAGCAAAGGCATAGCCCTGGTTTGCAAAGTTATTAATGTCTTCGGTGGAGATATTTCTCGATTCGGCAATGCCACTAGTAACATTATCCCAGATAGTACTCATATATGATTGTATCTGTTCGCGGTTAGCATCACTTAATTTGTCGAGCATGAAGGGCTCTACTGCTCCTTTGTAAGTGCCAACTTTGAAGATCATCATGTCTACGCCGACTTTTTTTAGTAATTCTTTATAAAACATAGTCTGTGAAGCCATACCTATAAGACCTAATGTTCCTTGTGGATTAAGAAACACTTTGTCAGCCATTGAACATAGATAATAACATCCTTGGCTGTAATTGTCGGAGTAAGCAATAACGAACTTACCGCTTTCTTTAAAGTCTGTCAATGCTCTGCGGATTGCTTCAAGGCTGGCGGAGCCGGCATTAAGTGATTTTGCTTCTATATATATACCACTGATGTTTTTATTTTCTTTGGCTGTTTGAATTGTTGATAATATATCTTTTAAGGAAAGAGCTTTTTCTGTTTCTCCCATCAGCATGGCAAGAGGGTTTTCTTCTGTATTGTCTGATAAACTACCGTCAAGTGTTAGTTTATAGACGGTATTGTTTTTCGGACTGTAATCGGGAGTGCTATTTATGCTACTTGCAATGCCGATTATTGTGAAGATAAATACGATGGAAATCAGGCCAACAGCAACAAATACACCTAATGCTGAGGCAAACATCATTTTAAAAAATTGTTTCATATCTATATTTTCGTAAGTTTTTATCAGACAGCAAATATAGTTAACTTCTTGATACTAACCTTTCTTTTGCGTTGATTAATTTGAGCTATAAAGACATCTAGTTATTAAATAACACTTTTGCTTGACTTTTGTTATATATAACGTATTGAAATCCCATTCCCTTTCCTTATAAAAAAGCGTTTGATATATATCGAATGCAAGAAGTACATATATACTTTATTCGTTCGATAGATGTATTCTTTTCGTTTGATATATGTTAAACGAAAATTTGTACGAATTGTCCTGTCCTGAAATAAGTTTACAAAAAAGCGAAGTAAACTTATGTCAGGACAGGACAGAATGATTCTTTGTGGCGTATATAACGAATCGGGCTTGTTTTCCTCTGATAGAATCTTTTCCGTTATCATTTCCTGAGTTGTATCTATCACGCTCGTACATTATATTACAATGGTTTTTGCAGAAAAATAATTACAAAATAAATGCGAA
>NZ_CAJJWO010000124.1 GCF_905196875.1 uncultured Parabacteroides sp.
TGAAATAAAGTTCTTCTGTTCGATCTCTGTGAAGAGCAACAACAGACAAAAACAAACCCCGGAGGATTCGTCTTCCGGGGTTTCGTCGTTAGCAAACATTCAAACATAAACATCCAACAAGATGAAAAAAAACAATCCTCTTTGGCAGTCTCTTCCTCATTGGAAGCGCTGCACAGTGAAATCGAACGGCTTCGCCGGATGAAACAAATTGACGGCAGACTGTCGCGTAGTAATGAACGGCTACTGAAGCATTATAAACAGCTCCTCAGGGAGTATCTCGGTGCCGCAGTGATCTATCCCGAAGACCGCCAGTATGTGCCCACGATGGAACATATACAGATCGCTTACGAAATGGGAAAGACGAATGACCGCCTGAAGAAGCGTACCGGTGAAACGCATGCCGGAAAGCTTCTCCATCTGATGTTCGATATCTTTGATTTTGAGGCCACACGGGGTACTATCCTGCGACATTACTATATGTCGGAAGAAGAGAAGAAAATCGGTAAATAAATTTTACCCCTCTCCGCATTAAAAACGACCGGATTGCCGAAGCTCTTGCCGTTGCCGGATGGGGCAGGCCTCTTCAGACAACCTTCAGACCTTTTGCAGCCGGTCTTTTTTAATGCCTTTTCCTGTCAGGAGGATTGTGTATCTTTCGAATATACAAACCGGCTTTATAGCCATAACACTTAGTATTATGAATACATCACCCTCCGTATCCTTTTTTGAGAGACTTTACCTACCGTCTTCCAACCCCCTGACCCTTGAAGAGATCATCATCCTGATCCGTACCCGCCGCTGGGAACGTGAAATAACCGCTTACCGCGCAGCCCTGGCTACCGGAAATAAAGAAGGAGCCGCGCAGCTGAAAACCCAACTGTCCGGTTTTACTCCGTCGGGACTATTCGACGGCGGCCACCGTGCCAACCAGTTGAAGGCCTACAGCCGTGTTATAGGCCTCGATTTCGACCATGTGCCCGACCCGGTTGCACTGGCCTCCCTTTTCCGTGGACTGGCCTTTACGTTGGCCCTTTTCGTCAGCCCCGGCGGGCAGGGACTGAAAGTGTTTGTCGCAGTCGATACCGGACGCGAACAACATGCCGCCGCTTTCGCAGCGGTGGCGGCCTGCTACGAGCAGGCCTCGGGCTTCACGGCCGACCGTGCCTGCAAGGATATCTGCCGCTGCTGTTACGTCAGCGACGATCCCGAAGCCTGGTATAATCCCGAAGCCGAAACCTTTTCCCCTGCCTCTGTCGCTCCCGCACAGGTGTTTGTACACAACTGGCTGCGCAGCCATCCCGCCCTCGAAGGTAACCGCAATCACACCGTCTACCGGCTCGGCTGCGAAGCCAACCGCCGTGGATTCAGTCGGGAGGAAACAGCCCGTTTTTGCGTACCCCTGTTGCATGTGTCCGACTTTTCCGAAGATGAAATTATGCAGGCCTTATCGTCTGCATATCAGGGTAATGCCTGCGAACATGATACCCGCCCGAATACCGGAAGGACACAAAAGGACAAAAAGGACACCGCCACAATTTCGGGCGAGGAACTACGCGAACGTACCCCTTTTCTACCAGAAACGATCACCGACGACCTGCCCTCTTTGCTGGCCGACGCCATCCGTTTCTATACCGACCGTCGGGAACGCGACATGGCTTTTCTGGCAGCCTGTACCGTTTTGAGTGCCTGCCTGCCGGGCGTGTGGGGTGTGTATAACCGCCGGCGTATTTATCCCCATCTTTTCACGGTCGAAGTGGCTCCCCCGGCTACCGGCAAAGGTTGTATCGACGATATGCGCCACCTGGCCGACCGTTATGCTTCGCTGATCGAGATAGAGACGAAGCGTAAGGAGGACGAATACCTGCAGGCTCTCGAAGAATGGGAGCTGAAGAAGACGGTTGCCCATCAGAAGAAACAGCCGGTAAAGGTGGCCGACGCCCCGCAGAAAGCTTCCGTCTGCTATTTCTTTATCCCCACCCAGATCACCAAAGCCAAGCTACTGGTGCATCTGGCCGAGAACGGGCCGCTGGGCGGTCTGATGGCGGATAGCGAGATCGATACCCTGATCGGCGCCACCCGGCAGGACTATGGCCAGTTCGACGATCTGCTGCGTAAGGCTTTCCAGCATGAACCTATCGCCTCGTCGCGCAAGACCGACAACGAGATGATCCGTATCGACCGTCCCTATCTGGCTGTTTTGCTGGCCGGTACGCCGGGACAGTTCTCGCGGTTGGTACCGGATGCGGAAAATGGCTTTGCCAGCCGTCTGCTGCTCTACACCTGTCGGGGCCAGGCGGTATGGCAAGACGTATCGTCGGCAGGCGAAGCGATTCATTTCGACAGCTATCTCGGCTCGTTGTCCGAACGGGTCATGGAGATTGCTTTAGCGTTGCGCAAGCGTCCTTTGCAGGTGTTGCTCACCCTGGAGCAATGGCAGGAGCTCAACCTTCATTTCGGCCGTCTGCTGCACGAAACGGATGTGTTTGGCGACGAGAGTTTCCTGGGTGCCGTGAAGCGTCACGGCCTGATGGCTTACCGCCTCTGTATGATCTTCACGGCTCTCTCGGTAGCCTCGCTCGATTACGGAGTGGATAAGCAATATTGCAGTGCCGCGCATTTCCGTGCCGCCCTGGCCATCGTGGATGTCTGCCTCGAACATAGCCGCCTCTTGATGACGCAGCTGAGGACTTCCGACGAGACACCCGAACTATCCTGTCCGGATTATTTCCGCCAGATCTTCGACCGCCTGCCTGCCGAGTTCAATCTCTCCGACCTCTATGCGCTCACCCAGTCGGTAGGGATCAGCGACCGCACCGTCCGCCGCCATCTTTCGCGTCTGGAGCCGGCCTACATCACCCGTCTGTCTCCCGGCCTCTATCGTAAAACGATCACCCCCGCCGCCTGAAATTGTGGCGGTGTCCTTTTTGTCCTTTTGTGTCCTTTGCTCTTTCAAATATCTATTAATCAGATGTCTACCCTATAACGAAACCTGCAACACCCTATAACCTACGAAGGAATACCCTATAGGGTGGTGGGGGATACGTTATAGGGTTATTATAATACAATAGCTTCGGCTGAACACATTGGTCGGGAGAAAGGCTTGGTGGAAGGTGAGGCGAAAGGTCTGACAGAGGGGCTGCTTCTTGTCTTGTTTTTCCTCCTTCTTCCCTATCCTTCCACTCTCCCCTTCTCCTTCCGCTGCTTTCCGCTAGCCGGGCGGGGCTGGTTGTATCTTTGTTATGTGATTAATAAACAAGATGTTTTACTTAAAAAACTAACTGATTATGCCAGCAAAGTACACATTAGTGTTGCGCAAGGACATGCGCAAAGGGGCTGCGGAAGACAGCAAGTTGTATTATGCCAATGCGAAAGCGGCGGGTACCTGCGGGATGTATGAATTATGCGACCTGATTTCGCTGTCGTCTACCGCCTCACCGGGTGATGTGCGGTTGATTCTCGACTCGCTGATCGAGGTGATGAAACGTAGTCTGGGGAAAGGGGAGGTCGTACAGGTGGGCGAACTGGGTAATTTCCAGTTGCAGTTCGGTAGTACCGGTACGGCAACGAAGAAGGAGTTCAACCAGGCATTGATCAAAAGCAAGCGCATCGTGTTCCGTCCCGGTAAGCTGTTGCGCGATTCGATCAACAACTATTCCTTTGAAAAGATCCCTGAACCGTCCGACAACACAGGCGGCGGTGAAGGCGGAGGGGGCGGTGGCGAAGACGATCGCCCGGTCATCGAGTAGGCACAGGAGAGATAAGGGGGAGAGCCGTTTTAAGGCTCTCCTAGGTGGCCGACGATATAATCTTTCTGTCTGGGTGTCAGATATTTCTTTCCGGGGTGCCAACCGGATGTTTCCAGTTCGTCGACGAGCTTGTCGCTTACGCGTACCCATTTCAGTAGCTGCATCGTGGCACTTTTCTGAGAAATATTGGGAAAATATTGCAGGGCGAGCTCACCCCATCCCCAGACCCTGTTCTGATTGAATGAATTTTCCATATCGTTTGTTATTGAAGGTTTACATGCCTTGAATTTACAAAATATACTGCTGATATACAAATAAATAACCCATAAAATGATAGATAAAATGGATAAACAGGTACAGTATTTGCAAGCCTGTCTGCCGGCAGCCGAAAAGGCCGGTTGGACGTATGACATGAACCCGCTGATGATCCTGGCGCAGGGTGCGTTGGAGAGCGGATGGGGCACTTCGCATTTGGCGACGAAACATCATAACTATTTCGGTATCATGGCCTATGGCGCGTCTAACGGTTATTGGCACGGGGGAAGGGCTACCCTGGAAGGGGTGAACGGGAAGCATTATTTTCGCGAATATGGCGGGGCTGAGTTTTCTTTCCTCGACTTTGCCCGCCTGATCCGTACCGGCTACCGTCGTGCCTGGAGCTTCAGCCGCCAGCCCGAAGCTTATGCGAAAGAGATCGCCTACAGCCCCTACATCAGCGAGCAGAACGGTGACAACCGTGAACTGTATCGCCGTAACCTTGTTGCCATTTACGAAAAGATCGTGACATTAAAAGACATGCATGATTGGATGCAGGGCAGGGCGGCGTAGGGGCGGTTGGCGAACCGCCCTAAATAGTATTATTGACAATAAACATTTACGACAATGAACAAACTAAGACAAATCTTGCAATTTATCAGAGCCCTGCTGGGCTTTTTGTTGAACCTGAAAAAGAAGGAGACAAATGGGAAAAAAGAAGAAGTGGCTATGCCGGACAATCAGCCGGAAGTGGTTCGTGTGGTACCTGGTGATACTGGGAATGACGGCCTTGTGGGCGGACCATACCGAAATCGTCCTAGCCTCGATCGGAGCGTTGCTGACACTCTCGGGATGCGGAAACGGTTCCGGGGAGAATTCCGGCAACAGCTTGCCATCACAGCCGGATACGCGTTGATGTTGTATGCAACCGGGAGTTGGTTGCTAAAGATGATGGGGTGAAACAGAAAGAGGCTGTTAATTCTGTTAACAGCCTCTTTTGTGTTCTTACGGGAACGATATTTTATCTTCTGCGACGTACGCTGCGAACCGGAGAGGACTTCTCGGCTTTCGGAGCTTTTGTCTTGACTGTCTTTTCTTTGACTGCCTTTTCGGTAGTGGCTCCTTTCTGTCCGCGGGCTGAGGCTTTAGTTGCCTTCTTAGCTGCTTTCGGGTCTTCTACCTGGGTTGTGTCAGGCTGGAACCAGAGAGACTTTTCAAAGGCTACCAGTTGTCCTTCGATACGATCCTGCTCTCTTTTCAATGAGTCCGGAGTAGGGCAATAAGCCTGCAACGGCAAGTTCATCAGGTTTTGTGTCTTGATGATATCTCCTTCGAACATACGGCGGCGGAAATAATCATCGATGGTGAACGTCATGGCATTGTTGATGTTGGACGTCATGATGAATGCGGTGTTGATATATGGACGGATACTTTCGTAAGGAACCCAGAACATCGGCATGGTGACTTCACCCACATCACCCGAACTTGTCATGATCGGACAGATGGCCAGTGTCTTTACATCGAAGACGGAGTTATTCTGGTCGAAATACCAAGCCTCTTTTACGTAATAACTACGAACGGTTTCAGAAGGTATGTCGCTTTCGTTAATGACGAATGTGGTTCCTTCGGTTCCTCTTCCGGGCACCTCTTCGTAATAGATACCGAAGCTGTCGAGCATCTTTTTCAGGTCTATCTTATTGCCTTCGCTGAAATCTTCGTAACCGTCTTCATACTGGTATGCATCTATTTTGCCTTCGCTGATCAGACTGAAGATGATGGAGAAAAGGTTCATCTGTCCGTTCATCGGAGTAACCGGATAATATAGCGGAGCGTTCTTTTCCTTCATCAGGTCTATCTGACGTAGCATGACACGCATCCAGCGGGCGTTACCCACTTCCTGTGTCATACGCTCGTTCATATCCTGTGCCCGTACGGTCAGTTCGGGCATACCGGTGTCTTTTTTATCAGAAGCCCGTTCTCCGCGGGTGGCCTGCGGGCTTCTTCTTGCCCGTTGCTGGGTGTTGCCTGTTTCTTCCTGAGCCTGAATCGAGGTGGCTGTGAAGAACAGAGCGCTTGCAATTGCCAGTATGTAATAAAAACGTTTCATATTTTATATTTGTTATGAGGGCGGTTCGCGAACCGCCCCTACTAATTTACAATGACTTCGATCGGTGTGAGGGTACGTTCCAGACCATCGGGGCCTTTGGCTACTACACCTCTAATGAAAAAGCGTTTGCCTCTTGTCAAACGACGTATCCTGTCTTTCTGGCCGTCCGAGAAGCTAGCACCCTGAGATACTTCAGGTATGGCATTTCCCATAGAGTCGAAGAAGAGCAGTTCGAAACGTAATACGTTAAATTTGATGTTCAATATATCGTCATCGATAGCAGCCTGCAGGACTTCTGTTTCGACCAGGTTACGCTTGGTCATGTTACCGCCGCGGAACTTACGCACGTTGCCGTTCTGATCCTTATACTCGATGTATGGCATCGGGTCGGGCAGGGCACGTACACGGAAGGTGTTCTTTGCCATTTCCACACTGCGGCCGTCGGCCATGCGTGCGTTGACGGATATGACGGCGTCGGTTCCCACTTTCGACGGACGGGCTTCCCAGATATCGCCTTTGCGGGTCAGGGTTCCGTTGGTCATGGTAGCCGTAATGTTTCCGCTCGGTACACCCGGAACGGCGATACGCATATCATTGGCGATACCGGCATATAATACGTTCATCAACAGCGGTGCAACGGTGGCACTCGGTTCGGTCACGAAATATTCGCTTTCGAAGTTTTGGCGCATTACGCTACCGTCGTTGTTAGGCATTTCGATATATCCTTTGATCGGATAGGTGCCCGGGGTACCTGCCACTGCGGTGAACAGGCCATGGCTGTCTTCCGGCAGTTCCTTTCCGTTGACAAAAACGGTAGGACGCTTGGTTGAGTCGACGGCCGACAGGACGATGTTCGCTTTATATTGGCTTCCGCGCATCACGATCTGGCTTTCAGGTATTACCTGGGCTCTGATCTGGTTTACACGGTAGTCGCCTACATCGACGCTGCTCAACAGGTTGTTCAGCACTTCGCCTTCCGCATAACGGACATCGCTTTGCAATTTGGTCAGCAAAGTAACGGCAGCAGCTACCGGCATATTTTCAAACAGAGCCTCTTCCCAGCTGCGGGTATTGATACCGGCCTTGTGGGGAGGGG
>NZ_CAJJWO010000125.1 GCF_905196875.1 uncultured Parabacteroides sp.
ACTCTGTTGTTTTAAAGTGATAAAATTACTTCTAACAGAGCTATTTAAAGGAATGGAAGCCACAGACTAACAATGCCTTAACAGGCTAACTAAAGACAACTACCAAAGAAAATCGCCTTTATTGGCTGACTTCGTTTGAAATTCAGTGTTTTACCTCGTTTTTCTATTTCAAAAACAGGGAACGGATAAGTAACTGAACCTTTTCCCAAATCTGCTTTTTCTTGCATTTCAGGGGTTAGACAGCTAAAGCCACTATACGACACAAATAATTGTATCAGTGCGTATTACGTTCAATTTCTAATTTCCGCTTTTTAGGTTTACAGTTTTTCGACGACTATTCCGATCCGAACTCCTCTTATGCCGGCGGTAGTTCCGATCAGATCATCCGCCAGCTGAACCGTATCGCCCCGTGGATCGTAAACCGCTACGACGACGGCACGTATGGCACGATTTCAGATGGTAACCCGATTGCCTGGCTGGATGCAGATCAGACAGTAGACCGTAAAAATCAGAACTTCTCAGGAACATTGGCAGCCGATTATAAGATCATCGACGGCCTGATGGCAACTGTTACAGGATCTTACGTCAACAACCAGCAACATTACCGTGCTTTCCAGAAATATATCGAATACAGTCCGACCAAAAAGACGGAACCGAATAAGCTGAATGAAGAATTCCGCGGCTGGCACCGTGCCTCTTTCGACGCTTTACTGAATTACGACAAACAATTCGGCAAACACGGATTGAAAGCCATGGCTGGTTGGCATACCGAGAAGTACGACTACAACGAGAACAAGATGGAACGTAAAAACTTCCCGACAAACGACCTGACCGACATGAATGCCGGCGATGCAGCTACACAGAAGAACGAAGGTTATTCACGCGAACTGGCAATGATCTCCTGGTTCGGACGTGTCAACTATGACTTCATGGGCAAATACATCGTGGAAGCTAATATCCGTGCCGATGCTTCCTCCCGTTTTGCCGACGGCAACCGTTGGGGATATTTTCCTTCCTTCTCAGGCGCATGGCGTATAAGCGAAGAAGGCTTTATGGAAAACACGAAGAGTTGGTTGAATAACTTGAAGGTACGTGCCTCATGGGGTAAGCTGGGTAACCAGGATGCCTTGACCGATTATTATCCGTGGATGAATACCTATAATCTGGATGCAAAATATCCGCTGGGCGGTTCTTTACAGTCAGGTTATTATCAGAAATCTTATAAACTGTCTACCATTTCATGGGAAAAAGCCCGCACATGGGGGCTGGGTCTGGATGCGACGATCAATAACAAGATCAACTTTACATTCGACTATTACGACAGAAAGACAACAGGTATCATCATGGACGTTCCGGTTCCACAAGAATTTGGTCTGGAAGCATACAAAGATAACGTAGGCGAAATGGTGAACAAAGGTATCGAAATCGTATTGAGCTACAATAATACCTGGGGCGACTGGTCATTCGGTGCGACCGGAAACTTTGCTTACAACAAGAATGAAATACTCAACCTGGGTGGTGTAACCGACATGGTAGACCCCGATAACAGCAACATCCTCCGCCGTGTAGGCGAACGTCTGAACTCTTACCGTTTATACAAAGCAGACGGTTTCTTTAGCTCCGACGATGCAGCCCAGGCCTGGATGGATAAGTACTCGAAACAAGAAGGCTATCCGTTCGGTACCCGTAAGTTCAAAGGTGGCGACCTGATTTACCAGGATACGAACAACGATGGTAAGATAACGGCAGACGACCGTATCATGGCCGGATCGAAAGATCCTTCCGTTACGTTCGGTCTGAATCTGACTGCCGGTTATAAAGGCTTCGACCTTTCCATGATGTTCTCGGGTGCAGCCGGTGTACATCGTTTGATCAACCAGGAAGTAACAGGCTATTTCAATGGTGACGACTCTCATCCTGCAACCGTATGGCTGGACGCCTGGACGCCGGATAACCAGGATGCTAAAATGCCGCGCATCGCCTATTCGACAACTTCTCCGAGTATATCATCCAATGTAATGTCGACTTTCTGGTTGCAGAATTCAAGTTATCTACGTATGAAGAACTTGCAATTCGGTTATACGATTCCGAAGAATATCCTGAAACCAGTCGGTATCGAGAACCTGCGCGTTTATTATTCTGTAGAAAATCTGTTTACGATCCATAACATGCTTGTCAGTGTCGATCCGGAAATATCGAGCGAACGTGCTTCCAGCTTCCCGCTGACCCAGACACATGCTTTCGGTGTGAATATAACATTCTAATAGGAACGATTAGTTATGAATAAAATAAAAGAATATAATATGAAACGCTTATTTATATATATGCTGGCCGGAATGACATTGGCCGGGACATCCTGTTCAGACTTTTTGGACACTGTACCTAAGGATGCACTTTCACCTGCCACGACATGGAAGACGGAAGCCGATGCAGAAAAATTCCTGATCGGCTGTTACGACGGATGGGGTGATGAGACAGGTATCATGTATTGGGATTGCGGATCCGATTTCGGTTTCAACTACCATATCCATGAAAACTGGAAGAACATCGGTAACGGAAGTATGACTGCCAGTAATCAGGTAGCGGATTATTACGATTTCTCCATGATCCGCCGCTGCAATGACTTCCTCACGAATATCGAGCCTCTGGAGTTTGCCGACGCTACGAAGAAAAACAACATGATCGGACAGGTAAAGACCATCCGTGCCTACCAGTATTTCAACATGAACTGGTGGTATGGCGGTGTGCCTATCATCGAGTCTTACGAAACAGCAGATGAAGCAAAGGTGGCCCGTAATTCGGAAGAAGAAGTAAAGAAATTTATTTACGATGAAATCGATGCAGCCATTCCTCTGCTAAATGCTGCACCTGCAGCAAGAGGATATATCGCTAAAGGAACGGCTATGGCTCTCAAAATGCGTTCAGCCTTGTATTATGGCGACTATCAGCGTGCCAAAGAGGCAGCAAAGGCAATCATGGATTTAGGACAATATGAATTGGATCCCAGCTTCGACAATCTTTTCACCATCGCAGGACAAGGTTCAAAAGAAATCATTGCATCTTTTCAGCGCGACGAGAACCTGTATGACAACTGGATGATCGGAACGATGTATAACAATGCCGACGGAGGTTGGTCATCGATGGTGCCGACTCAGAACCTGGTAGACGCCTACGAAATGAGTAACGGTTTGACCCGTGAAGAAGCCGGAAGCGGTTACGATGCCACCCATCCGTATGCAAATCGTGACCCGCGTATGGCAATGACCGTTCTTTTCCCCGGTATGGATTGGGAAGGCGGTATCCTGAATACACTGGATGCAACCATCGGCGAAGCAAAGAACCCGAACAATCCGGATGACGCCGATAATGCTTCCAAGACAGGATTGACATGGGGTAAATATCTGTCGGACAAATCGCAATATGCCGATATGTGGGCTACAAATGCCGCAGTAATCATTTTCCGTTATGCTGAAGTATTGTTGAGTTATGCCGAAGCAGAAAACGAATTGAATGGCCCGTCTGCCGAAATATACGGTATGTTGGATCAAATTCGTACCCGTGTCGGGATGCCGGCAGTAGACCGCGGTAAGTATGCTACACAGGCAAAACTGCGTGAATTGATCCGCCGCGAACGTTCTGTCGAACTGGCAGGGGAAGGCCTTCGCCGCGCCGATATCCTCCGCTGGAAAGACGACAGCGGTAAGATGGTAGCCGAGACAGTGCTGAACGGCCCGTTAACCCGTGTATCAGGTACGGTGAATACCAATGAATCAGATCCGTATAAACGTGCGACGATATCCGGTACAAGCCTGATAGAAAACCGTTCATTTGCCGTTCATAACCGTTACCTGCCAATCAAGCAGGATTATATCGATAAGAATCCGAACCTGAAACAGAATACAGGTTATTAATAGGTATTTGATATATTATATTGATTAATCGGGAGGGATATATCGGATTATTTCTGATATATCCCTTCTTTTGCATAGAAAAACACTCGATTGTATATGAAGTATTATAAAACATTCCGTTTCATCCTGTTTATCATCTGTCTTCTTTCGGGATACGGATGCTGCTCTTCTTCTTCCGGACGGCAGGTGTTGGATATGAACACCGGCTGGGCTTTCTACCGGGGCGATGTGGAAGAAGGACATAAAACAGACCTGAACGACTCCGGCTGGATACCTGCCGTCATACCCCATATCATGCAACTGGAAACAAAGCATTGCGGGGGTAACTCCATCTATGACGGCATTGGCTGGTATCGTCGTTATTTCAAACTCCCTGCGAAATACAAGGATAAGCGTGTCGTGGTTTCTTTCGAAGGAGTCATGACAAACTGTGATGTCTATCTGAATGAAGAAAAGATAACGACGCACCATGGCGGTTATATGGGATTTGTGGCAGACCTTACGGATCGCGTCGACTGGGACGGCAACAATGTGCTGGCTGTCCGTGTCTCTGCCGGATACGATCCGCTGACACCTCCGGGAAAGCCGCAGGATAGGATGGACTTCTATTATTACAGCGGCATTTACCGGGATGTGAAAATGGTTATTACCGATAAGATTTATATAACAGATCCTTTGCAGGAAGATAAAGTAGCCGGCGGCGGACAGTTCGTAACCTTTCCGGAAGTCACCGGAGAACAGGCGAAGACTCATCTGTCCACGCATATCCGTAACCTGACGGACAAGGATCGGGAATTGACGCTACTCTCTCTGTTGAAAGATACCACAGGCCGTGTAGTTGCGCGAGCGGAGACTCCGGTACATGTGCAAAAACAGTCGGACGACACGGTGGAACAGGATCTGGTTGTCGACCGCCCGAACTTGTGGTATCCTTATACACCCTATCTCTATACGTTGCAAACACAATTGCTATCCGGAGGTCGCGTACTGGATGAAACGAATGAAAAGATCGGTATTCGTACGATCCGTTATACGGCGGAAGAAGGTTTCTTCATCAACGGAGAGAGATTGTATATGCGCGGAGCCAACCGCCATCAGGCCTTTGCCAATGTGGGTGATGCGGCCTCCAACTCGATGCAGGTCAGGGATGTGATCGACCTGAAACGCGGAGGTTATAATGCCGTTCGTGCCGCCCACTATCCGGCTGACCCGGCCTTTCTGGATGCTTGCGACAAATATGGCCTGCTGGTCGTCGAATGTATTCCGGGCTGGCAGTTCTATAATCCGGACTCTACGTTTATCGAGCGTCTTTATGACATCGGACGGCAGATGATCCGCCGTGACCGTAACCATCCTTCCGTCGTGCTCTGGGAAACGGCATTGAACGAATCGCGTTATCCGGTTTCCCTGGCGAAAGAGATACAGGAATTATCCCATGCGGAATATCATGGGGATCAGATGTACACTGCCGGTGATTATTTCGGACATGCCGATATGGAACCTTATTATGATGTCTTTTATAAGCAGGTATCCAGGTTTCCGAAAGACGGGGATGTGATGAGTAATTATCCTGAAGATTTTATTTCGGTCAAACCCCTGTTTACCCGTGAGTGGGGAGACGGGGCGGGAGAGAAGCCGCGTGTCAGCCTGAAGGAAAACGAAGAAGAACAGATGCGCCAGTGTCGTAGCCGTTTCGAACAGTTGAATGGAAACGGCTATTTTGATTGGTGCATGCTGGATGCCAATCCGCACATGGGAGGTCATTTCGTTTGGAGCTACAACGATTATGCCCGCGGAAGCCAGGATGAAACGATGTATAGCGGTGTGGTCGATATTAACCGTTATCCGAAGTTCAGTTATTTCATGTTGCAGAGTATGCGCGATAAATCGGTTTCCCAGCCGGGGTTGTATGACGGGCCGATGGTTTTCATAGCTTCTTATAATGCTTCGGAATATTTTAGTTCGTCCACGACAGATATTACGGTCTTCTCCAATTGTGATGAGGTACGGTTATACCGTAACGATAAACCGGTTGGAAAGCAGACGCGGGAGGAAAGAACCCCGTCCTATCGTCCGATAGTCGAGAAAGGGGGTAGCCCTGTTTTTATCTTTAATGCCGGAACGTATGAGTCCGGAACATTGAGGGCGGAAGCGCTGATCGATGGTAAAGTGGTGGCTGTCCACAGTGTGACGACACCGGAAGAAGCGGATCATTTGGTTGTCGATATCAAAACCGATGATATTATACCTGTAGCAGACGGTTCGGATATGATCCCTGTTTATATAAAGGTTTGCGATAAGAATGGCTCTTTGGTCTATAACTCGCAACAGGAGATACGAATCACGGTATCCGGTGAAGGTACATTGATCGGCGACACGATCAGCCGTATCGGTATCGATCCGCAAAAAGTCGAAGGCGGTATCGGTTTTGCTTTTATACGGACGACGAAGAATGCCGGAAATGTAACGGTTGAAGCCACCGCGGAAGGTCTGTTTTCCGGGAAGGCCGGAGTTAGAACGGCTCCTGCCGAAATCGCTTGTCTGCCGGATGGAGAACATGCCGTATTTACCGGTAATGAAGAAGAGAATGTAGTAGTGAAACCTTCTTCCTGGCAGAAGCGTATATTGGAGAAGCCTCGTTTAAAGATCGCCTCCGTACAGGTCGGTAGCAGCCAGAACGGCTATCCTGCTTCGAATATAACCGACAACGACGATCATAGCTGGTGGATCGCCGGGGAAGATAAACTCCCGCAGGTGATTACCTTGTCTTTGGATCGCCCGGCTTATGTAGCCGCCAGCCGTATCCTTTTTCAGAAAGACAGTTCTTCTTACAAGCATAAGGTGGAAACTTCCCGTGACGGCGAACGCTGGGAACTCCTTTACGAACGGGAATGTACAGGCTGGGAATTCAAGCCGATGACGGTCGACCGTGAAGTAAAATATCTTCGTTTTACAATCGAAGATG
>NZ_CAJJWO010000126.1 GCF_905196875.1 uncultured Parabacteroides sp.
GGAGATTACCAACTAAAAGTGAAGTTGAAAGATGGATAAATACTCCGGGGAGACAAACAGAATGGAAAAATAATGGACTCACACAAGGAGAAAGATATTGGAATACAAGTACAGAAATATCCAGTACAAAAGTTTGGATATTTCAACCACAAGACTGGTTTCTTTCTGAAGATGAAAAATCACATCTTTATTGGTCTCGATGTGTAAAGACATCTTAAGTTGGATATAAGTAAAGTTTATTATCTGTATAGATAATAAATGTAAAGCGTTCTTTGACATGATGGGATTAAAATAATCAGACTTAAATGATTGTATATTCATTGAAATGAATGCCTTTGCCTTCATAGTATGAACCAAAATTCATTAATTATGAAAGACAAAGGAGAAATAATCATTTATCAGTCGGAAAGCACCTTACAACTGGAGGTTAGAATGGAGGACGAAACCGTTTGGCTTACTCAGGCGCAGATGGTGGAATTGTTTCAATCAAGTAAAGCCAACATCAGTGAACATATCAAAAATATATATGAATCAGGCGAATTATCAGCAGCTTTAACTGTTCGGAAATTCCGAACAGTTCGCTTGGAAGGAACAAGAAACATAACCCGTAATCTAGATTATTATAATTTAGATGTAATTATATCTGTTGGATACAGAGTAAACACAACATGTGGTATACGGTTCAGACAATGGGCCACCAATGTAATCCGAGGATATCTTTTAAACGGCTATGTAATCAATCAGCGAATAGAGCTTATCGAACAGCGAATGAACTCCAAATTTTCCGAATACGATGAAAAGTTCAATTTTTTCATCAAAACATCCCTGCCGCCGGTGGAAGGTGTTTTCTATGACGGTCAACTTTTTGATGCCTACAAGTTTGTAGCCGACCTGATCCGTACGGCTAAAAGTTCTCTTATCCTGATCGATAATTATATAGATGATACGGTACTGACTTTATTTGCCAAGCGTATTCACGGCGTAAGAGTTACTATTTATACCGCCGAGATCTCCAAACAATTAGCTTTGGATTTACAGCGTCATAACTCACAATACGAGCCGATCGATATCAAGCAGTTCCGACAGTCGCATGATCGTTTTCTGATTATTGACGAAAAGGAACTTTATCATATCGGCGCCTCGTTAAAAGATTTAGGCAAGAAATGGTTCGCCTTCTCTAAAATGCAATTGGATATAAAAGAGATACTGCAACATTTATAATTGACCTTTAGCCTATAAAAAATTTTCATCCCATCATGTCAAACAACCTGAAGCGTTCTTTGACATGATGGGATTGATAATTGATGAAAGCAATAAAATCATCAGTTGAAGGAGAGATTTTGTAAATGTATGATGTTTATGTTATTAGTATTGTCTATCTTTGCTTCTGTTTAATTAAAACAAGTACAGCTATGGCAAGACAAATTAAAGAAACTCCCGTATTATACGGTGACGATGCAAAGCGTTTCGATGAACGAATGAGGTACAATGAAATGCACAAAGCTACGGAGAAAGAGAAACAACGTATCCGTAAAGCGTATGAATATATGGTTTCAATAACAACTAAATAACAGTTTCAATTATGCTACCAAAACATCTTAACTTACAAATTCTTTCCAACAATACTGATTTTCAGTTATTCGATTGCGGTGATGATGACTTAAACGATTTCCTGGTCAGTAATGCATACCAGTCAATGACCCGCCGGATGTCGTTAACCTACGTTCTAAAAGACAAAGAAAAAATCGTAGCTTATTTCAGTCTTCTTTTCGATAAAATATCTAAAGAAGACACGAAGAATACGACTTCTTTCATTGAATTTAAAAGTAACAAAGGGTTAATAAACGAAGGTAAGGACTTTAAAAGTTATCCATCACTGAAAATAGGACGTCTCGGCGTTGACTTAAATAGTCAAAAACATCAATTGGGGCGTCTGATCCTGGATTATGTTAAAAGCCTTACGCTCAATCAGCAATTAGCAGGATGCCGTTTTATCACTGTAGACGCTTATCGAACAGCATTCACTTTCTACGAGAAAAACGGTTTCGAATATCTGACACAAAAAGACGTAAACGATCATACAAGATTAATGTATTACGATTTGTGCCGCTTACTCTAACAATTCACCCCTTTATCAATCCCATCATGTCGAACTAACGAAAGCGTTCTTTAACATGATGGGATTGTTAGTTATGTAACCATCCCATCTGTCTAATCAGCAAGTTCCTCCGGTTATCCCGGAGGTAAATAGTCAACATCCGGTTTTATACCGGATTAAATAAACAATATTAGTATTTATAAAAACTTACAGACATCATGGAAAGTTACGAAAAAGATCATTATTGGGAGTTTTATCTACGTGATAACCCTCTGACGAAAGACAATACGGAAGACTGTATTGCCGAAGTAAAAACCGGCCCGAAAACCCTGACCAAAGAAGATACTGCCAAGGAAATTAAGCGCACCGGTTCCGAGTTGAAATACCCGACTATCCTTTCGGTTACATCGCAGGACAGCGATATAATCCTCGAGGCCTTGTTGAACGGCGATAGCGTGATAACCGACCTTTGTCAGTTCACCCCGCGCATCCTGGGTAATTTCGCCAGTCCGGAAACCCAGTTCGATCCCGCTATCCACCGATTGACATTCGACATCACCCCGACTAAAAAGCTACGTGAAGCCTTGAAAAACGTAAAAGTAATCAATCTCGGAGTAAAAAGCGACGTGGCACGCATTGGTCTGGTTACCGACACTATGACCCAGAAGACCAATGGCGAGATAACAACAAACAAGTATATCCGTATCGAGGGCGAACGTATCAAGGTTGTTGGCGACGAAGCGGTGACAGGTGTCTTTTTCATTTCCGAGGACGGCAGTAAAACGTTTAAGGCAGAAACACCTTACATCCAAAACGATCCGAAGTGCGTAGTAGCCTGCGTGCCCGATCTGGCCGACGGTAGTTATAAATTACAGATTGTGACACAGTTCAGCCAGAGTAACCTGTTGCTGAAAGAAGCCCGCACAATCGTATACAACAAGAAGTTGCAAGTCGGAAACCCGGGAGAGGATGACCGTCCGGTAATAGAATAGTTTGCACAGGGCCGCTGGAATTACCGTCCCAGCCCTTATGGGATACCCATCCCCGCGGTTATTGGATTACCATCCTACCGCCTCTGGGATTACCATCCCTTCGCCCCTGTGCAAAAACTGAGGAATGGAATTAAAAAATATATCACACTATGTTTAATTTAAACTTACAAAGAATGAACGTAAAAAATTTGATGCTGCTCCTGGCTTTTACGGGCCTGGCCGTCAGTTGCTCGGAAGACATCGAGAACAACGACACCCCTACGATCACGGGGCGCAGCGAAATCCAGATCGAAATGAGCGGAACCAGCGAAAGCCAGGAATATACCAAGGCGATCGCTTCCGAAAGTGAGAATGAAATAGATAAGCTGCAAGTTTATCTATTTGCCGCCAAAAAGCAGGGAGGTCCTTATTACTATCTGGAAACATGGACGGAGGGAACGGCTTATAATCCAGTTACTCCGACTGTCACCAATTTTCAGAAACAGGCTTCCGGCACAGGTTGGAAAGCGTCTATCTATCCAAACGAATTGATAGGATTGCCTTATGTTAAACTCTTTTGTGTAGTGAACAATGGTTCCAGTAGTACAACAGACGGGAAATTCTATCAGGTGGACGGAGCAACAGAAGTTTTCGACGGTGCCAATCTGGTAAAAGTTGTAACCGATGCAGACGGAGAAGTTACCACACCGGGTACTACCGAAGCTGATTTCGTAAAAACGTACACCAAAATAATGAAAAACGAAGCAGGAGATGCCGGTGTGAAAGATATCATCTCGACACCGCTTCTGATGACCGGCGAAGGACAGACCAAGATCAGCGGAAGCGTATCGAAGGTAAACATCACTCTGCGTCGTGCAATGGCTCGTTTCGATATTGACAACACGACCAGCAAATCGCGTCTGACAATTAAGAATATCAGCCTCGGTCATGCCCGTAAAACCGGAACGCTATGGCCTCTTAGCACAACATTAAGTGCCGTAGGCGATAAAGATGCGGATCTCATGACCTATGCACCGGTTCCGTTCAGCGGCCCGACAGCCAACAACGGGGTAAAAGAAAGTGCTCTCTATGTATATCCGGCACTTTCGAGCGACGAATGTTACCTGATTATCGAAGGTACTTATAAAAGTCCGGTTACCCTCGAAGATGTACCTGTCACTTACAATGTGCCCATACAGAAAAGCAACGCGGACGGTACTCCTGCCTATATTGATATCAAAGCGAACAGCCGTTATCAGTTGAGCATTACCGATGTCACCCAAGCATCTATCTATGGTTCATTCGAAGTAGTAGACTGGACTTCCGGCGGTGGTATCAATGTAAAACCGAACAATGACGCTCCGGTGTTTGACGTAGCGACAGGATTTGAAGCGACAACAGGCAATATACCGGTAGCAATCGGCGACTCAGAAACAGCATTTACCGTAGAAGAAAGCAGCGTATTCAAAACAACAATCGCCGCTACCGGTAAAGTGCGTGCAGAAAAATCGGCAGCCGAGACAAAAACAGCCTCTCCCGAATGGTTACAAATAGCTGATCCGGAATATAAAGAGGTGGACGGTGTATGGTATAGTACTTTCGAAATGACGGTAGATAAAGCGACAGGCGAACTGCCCGTTAATGTAGTCTTCATCAACGAAGCAGCCTCCTACGACCCTGATCTCTGGACAACACTTACATTCTACGGTCCGAAAGCTAAACCGACACTGGCAACAGGCGGAGACGGCAGCACAGGAAATACAGTCGATTATGATACATTTAAAGCTAACATGTACAACGTTGTTGGCAGTTACATCAAAGTGAAAGCGATGTGTATCGAAGGTACCAAGCTGGTATTGCCCGAAAACGGAGAGTTTGAACAGGAAGGTGAAACCGTTACGGAAGGTTATTACTCGACCTTTACCATCAAAATAGCAAAAGTTTTGACCGATGGTAATGATTATGCAATCAAGTTCCAGAACAACGAAGAAGCATCTGCCGAAACAACCCTGACGGTAACAGCGGTAGCAGCAGGACTATCTGCAACACTAGAAAACAACTCCACGTATGCAACGATCAGCAATTCCGACGCTACGACTTATAAGGTAGAAACAGACATCGACTTGCTGTCGACCAACACATACAACCTGAAGATCACCGCACCGGAAGGCCTAACAGCCAATATCCCCAGCGGCAAATGGTTGACCGTAGATGGCGAAACAGTAAGCAATGGTGTTACTTCCTATACAGTCAAAGCAACAGCCGGAGCCACAGACTTTACAGATTTCGACATCACATTCACCAACAAGCTGAATACAAGTGAAGTGCTGACCGTTACCATGCACAAGGCAGCAAGCAAACCGAAATTCGAAGCCGCTACAGCGGGAGCAAAAAGTGATTTCAACGAAGCACCGACCATCGCAGATTATGCCTCTACAGCCAGCATGTACAAAGCCAACGGCAGTAAGATCGCAATCAAAGTGACTTGCCCGGAAACAATGACTTTCCTCGAACAGACAACCTCCGGATTGACAATCACCGATAAAGGGTCTGGCAATTACGAGATTGAAGTAAACAATGCTACCGCACTCACTGGTGCAACTACAGAAGTCATCGCTCAAAATACCGCAACAGGTGCCGAAAGCCGTAATGCGATATTAACGATAACATGGTTAGATCCAGCGATAACATTTGAGAAAACATTAGATACTGCAAATGCCGGAACGATAGACGGTGATAATATAAATGTAATCGGATCGACCTTTAAAGACTCATACGGAACTATTAAAGTAAAAGTGAAAGGTTACAAAGGTTCTGCTATTACAATATCTGACGTAACCAGTACATGGGCGGGTGTTGCAAATTCTCCGGCAGCTATCGGAGAGGATGGTACAGCTGAAATTACTCTTTCTGCTGCCACTGCTGCTAATGCCGATGCTACGAATGATATAACAATTACCGTCACCAACGCAATTACAAATGGCGGTGATAAAACAATCACTTTGAAGAAACAATAATAGATGAACATCATGAACATAAAAAATAAACTATCGATTCTCCTGTTGAGCTGTCTACTGGCAGCCTGTACCAGCGAGAATGAAATGCTAAATCCGAATGGCCCCGACGAGGGGCAATCGGACGACGCCACCCGACGTGAGGTTCTGCTCAGTTTCAAAAACAAGTTGAACCTTGTTCCTGCTAAAACGAAGGCAGACGATCCCATCGCCACAGCCGAGGAAAATTATATCCGTTCACTGGATATCTACGTTTTCGGTTCGAAAGAAGAAGATAAAAATTTCACCTTTCAAGAACTATTCTATTATCGCGATGATGCCGCCACCATCCCTGGCGACGGCGATTGGGCACATAGCTTCAACCTGACGGCTACCGATAAGGACAACATTACGACTGCTCTGCTCCGGTTGCAAAAAGGCCTGTTCGTCAAACTCTATTGCGTAGTGAACCGCACCGAACTATTCATCACCGAAGGACATGGAGGAGCAACAACCGTCAAGTTCACGAACTTCCAGCCACTTAAACAGTCGAGTCCCGGACAACCCGATAACGTAGTAACACCAGGTATACCGACAGAGGAAGACTTCCAGAAGTTACACAGCCGGTTAATAGACCCGGCAATAGATAAACCGACGGAAGACGATGCCTTGCAGACACCGCTGCCTATGGCCGGTTCATATACTACACCGGTCGACCTGACAGACTTCTCCGTTGCCGCCCGTACGCAACTTAGTTTTAAACTAA
>NZ_CAJJWO010000127.1 GCF_905196875.1 uncultured Parabacteroides sp.
CCGGGATGGTTTGATTAATTATTAATTCGTCCCGATTTTAACGGGACACTAATGATACTGGAACAAATATGAACAATTAAGAGATTCTATTGAGAACGATTCGCATTTTGAAAATATTAGGATAGCTCAAAGCATGTTTAATTATCAGCGCATAGCCGATGAAAAAAACAAATACGAACAAGAAGCAACAAAAAGGATGATTATAATCTACCAGATATTAATTATCATCACAGCTCTATTAATTACCTTTTTCTTCTTCTTTAAAAGAGAACAACAGAAAAAGAAAAGATTAATAGATTTAAAGGAGAAGTTGTATAAACAAAGTCTACAATACATAGAGGATAACAAAAAGAAAATATCTTTGTTAGAACAAGAGCTTACATCCGGTCAAGAAACAATCGGCGAAGTAAAAAGACAATTATTTGAAACCAGGAAATTAATGCTTGAAATGGAAAACAGACAAATTTCATTAAAGCACGATACGATGCAACTACTGGAACAAGATCTGAAAAGATCGACCTTATATACAAAAATCCATCAAACCGAGGAGAAACTGAGCGAGAGTGAGTGGTCTGAACTTTTTATGTTGATCGATGCTACTTATCCCAATTTCAACAGTCGCCTCTTGGAACTTTGCTCACGAATATCCCAGGAAGAATTGCGTATCTGTTATCTCGTTAAAGTCAATATTCCTGTAAAAAAGATAGCCATACTTATGAACATTACAAGCTCCGGAGTGTCCCAATGCCGTAGAAGATTATACAAAAAGTTAACTCAAGAAGCCGAAAACGCAGAGAAGTTCGACTCACTTATTTCTGATTTACAATAAGTTAAACATTGTCACAATTTTGTCAACAAAAATATAGTTGTGATTTAAAGAGGAATTATAATTTTGCCAGAGCAATTTCAATTTTATCAACTGGTAATTAAATTTATAAAATTATGAAACGGTTAATCGCAGCTTTATTTTTAGTTATTTGTGGAATGTTCTGTGCTCAGTCTATATATGCAGACAGAATTCCGACTAAAGGGAAATGGGGACAAACAGATGTTCGCTCTATTATTCCTGCACCTCCAACGGCATCCATTGAAGGAACAGATTTGACAATCGAATTCATTCACCCCTTGAGCAATCTAACCGTTAAAGTAACAGACAATACAGGCGCGGTAGTCTATGAAGAAAATATAACTGTATCGACCCCGCAAAGTTATACAATACCATTGAGCGTTCAGAGTGGAGAATATACATTGAGTTTAATCCATAACTATGGAACCTTAACAGGCTCATTTGTTATCGAATAACTTTGCATCGTACTGAAATTTATGTTTTTAGAGCAATTTGTGAGGATTATTTAACCAACCTTCATATCTCGATCTCCTTTTCCTTTCACAAGTTGCTCTGGTTAATCAAAACTTTAACTATGCTTTATATAAACCTCTCTTACTTGACCAAGATACTACAAATCAAACGTATCATCTGCATTACAAAAGACTAAAAGAACGCTTTACGGTTGGTTTCTAACAAAATATTTCCTAGTTTTGTACAATCATAATTGAGATAAAATAATTTGTTTGGATATGAAAAATCTGATCACAATAGCATGTCTTTTGTTTAGCTTGCCACTTATGGCTCAAACCAAAGTGGTAAAGAAAAATGCTGTCAAAGCTAATAATTTCGGTATAACCTATTCATTACCGAAAACACAACTAATCGTAGATTCTGAAGTAACAAAGGTTACCTGCAAAGCCGGGCCTTATTACAAATATGCAGAAAAATACCTCGGAGTAAAAGATGCAATAACAGAAGATAAAGTATTTTATGAGTTAGGAAAAGTATCACTTGTCAACAAGGGAATACCTGATCCTGACAATACTTATATCGTTGAATTTAAAAGCGGGACAGTAGCTCCGTACGCTTATCTGACAGAAGAAGGATTATTATGTTCCATCAATGCCGAATACACTCCTGAAGAGTCAGAACTCGAAACGATCAAGAAAAGTGGACAAGCACCGGTTAAAGTGACCGACGCATCCGTATTCTCAGAAGAATTACTTATGGCCGGATCGACTGCCAGACAAGCAGAAGTTGCAGCCAAACAGATCTATCGTATCCGGGAAAGCCGTTTGAATATATTAACCGGAGATGCGGATAATCTGCCTCCCGACGGTGAAGCTATGAAGCTGGTTATCCAGCAGTTGGAAGAACAGGAAAAAGCATTGACCAATCTGTTCACCGGTATTGTAACCAAAGAAACTACCCACTATGAGGTAAACATTACCCCTTATGATAATCTGGATAAAGAAGTTCTATTCCGTTTCTCCAACCTGATGGGGATTGTCGATGCTGACGATTTAGGCGGAGTTCCTGTATATATGAACCTGAAAGCAACCGAACGAGCTCCGATACTAGATCCCAAAGAAGCGGAAAAGAAAGAAAAATCTATGAAAGGTATTATTTATAACGTACCGGGAAAAGCTAGTATCGAGATCAGCATGAACAAGAAAACATTATATAAAGGAGAAGCCCAAATCACTCAGTTCGGTTCACGCGAAGGCCTTGCTCCTGTTATGTTCGAAGACAAAAAAGCTCCGGTAAAAGTCTATTTCTATCCGGAGACCGGCGCCATAAAACAAATAATTCAATAATAATCTAATTTAAATTTCTATGTTTGAAGGACAACCTAAAGGTTTATACGCGTTAGCCTTAGCGAATACCGGCGAGCGTTTCGGGTATTACACGATGCTCGCGATTTTTACTTTATTCTTACAAGCTAAGTTCGGCTTTACGGCCGCCGAGACATCAACCATCTTCGGTTCTTTCTTAGCAGCAGTGTATTTCATGCCGCTTATCGGAGGTATCCTCGCCGATAAATTCGGATATGGAAAAATGGTAACAACAGGTATCATTGTGATGTTTATCGGATATGTATTGTTATCTATTCCTACACCCTCTTCTACCGGAAAAGTACTGATGTTCGGAGCTTTAGCCCTGATAGCCTGTGGTACAGGTCTTTTCAAGGGGAACTTGCAGGTAATGGTAGGTAACCTATACGATGCTCCCGAATACAGAGCAAAACGTGATACTGCATTCAGTATATTCTATATGGCGATCAACATCGGTGCGATGTATGCTCCGACAGCTGCTACTATGATTACTAACAAGATGTTGGGAAAAGCCGGATTCACTTATGTGCCGCAGATCCCTTCACTCGCCCATCAATTTCTGAACGGAACGATTACAGAAGAAGGAGCTACAACGTTAAGCGGCTTACAGGCTGCCCAGAATTTCGTTGGCGACACAGCTACTTTCTGTACGACTTATATCGACAAATTATCCGAGGCTTACAACTACGGCTTCGCTATTGCTTGTATCTCCCTGATCGTATCCATGTTGATCTACGTTGTGTTCCGCCCCACATTCAAACATGCCGATTACAACTCAAAACAGGCTAAACCTGCCAACGTACAGGAAGAAGAACTGACACCGGAACAGACAAAAGCACGTATCCAGGCTCTATTACTGGTATTTGCCGTTGTTATTTTCTTCTGGATGGCATTCCACCAGAACGGTTTAACACTGACATTCTTTGCACGTGACTATACCGCACAGGCTGTAACAGGTCTGGATCGTTTAGGATTCAATATCGTAAACCTCACCTTCTTGCTGGTTGTTGTTTATTCAGCATTCTCCTTGTTCCAGTCAAAGACAGGTAAGGCTAAAGGTATCTCAGCCGGTGTGTTGATAATCATGCTGGGGTTATTGGGATGGAGTTACAGTTCCATGGATTCGACAGTGACTATCCTGCCGCAGATCTTCCAACAGTTCAACCCGTTCTTCGTGATCGTGCTGACTCCTGTATCGCTGGCAGTATTCGGTTACCTGGCAAAGAAAAAGAAAGAACCTTCTGCTCCCCGTAAGATTGGCATCGGTATGGTTATCGCTGCTTGCGGTTTCCTTATCATGGCATTAGGATCTTTAGGATTACCTACACCGGCTGCTGTTGAAGCGAATGGTATTTCTGCTGATGTATTGGTTTCTCCTAACTGGTTGATCTCTACTTATCTGGTATTGACCTTCGCCGAGTTATTATTATCGCCGATGGGTATTTCATTCGTGTCCAAGGTTGCACCTCCTAAATATAAAGGTATGATGATGGGAGGATGGTTCGTAGCTACGGCTATCGGTAACTATCTGGTGGCTATCATCGGTTACTTGTGGGGAGGAATGCAGTTGTGGATGGTATGGAGCGTACTGATCGTGTGCTGTCTGTTATCGGCACTGTTCATATTCTCTATCATGAAACGATTGGAAAAAGTAGCCAAATAATAAGAACGAATGAAAAAGCAGCAGACATTCCATTCAACTGCACTCCGTTTTAGAAGATGGAGCAGGAAGAAGTATGCTGCTTTTATAAGTATTCAACGAGCTGTTACGATCGGTCAGCTATCTTCGAATGTATCGGAGAGATTCCAGACAAAGAACGGCTCGATACACTCATCTGTCCTGTTTGCGGACCAGACAGTAAAAGAAGAAAAAGAAGACGCGAGCGAACTCTTCCCGGAGCGAACGTTTGCCGTTTTGCCTTGGCTTAGTCAGGTCTTATTTCTCTTATTTTCTGTACAGACGGTAAAACAGACATCGTCAGCGGATTCGTCTGCTTACATCAATAATTTATATTTCCTAAAGCGGAAAGTTTCAGTATAGGCTGAAGCTTTCCGCTTTTTTATTTCTTAAAGATAAAGTATATGATTGAAACACTTAAAAAGATTGTTATTGAAAAGGGATCGATAAACGAAGAGCAGGCAATAGCCCTGTCACAATGTAGGGACAAGGAAGCTTTGTATGAAGCAGCCCATCAAATCACACGTCATTTTATGGGAGACAAGTTCGATACCTGCTCCATCATTAATGCCAAAAGCGGCAATTGTAGCGAGAATTGCAAATGGTGTGCACAATCAGGACATTACAACACTGTTGTAGCCTTATATCCTTTACTACCTGCCGAAGAGTGTGTCCACCAGGCATTACACAACCGGCAACAAGGGATCGAACGTTTCGGTCTGGTGACAAGCGGCAAACGTTTATCTGATCGAGAAATCAAAAAAATAACTGAAACGGTCCGTTATATCAAACAGGCCAGCGATATAAAATGCTGTGCTTCCTTGGGCTTACTAAACAGGGAACAATTAAAGGAATTACGAGAAAGCGGAGTCGAGAATTATCACTGTAACATAGAAACAGCTCCCTCCTATTTCCGTACCCTATGCACCACACATACGATCGAACAAAAGCTGGAAACGATCAACATGGCACGTAAAGAAGGTTTCCGCATCTGTTCCGGTGGTATCATCGGCATGGGTGAAACGATGGAACAACGTATTGAAATGGCTTTACTGCTCCAAAAAGAACAGGTACACTCTATTCCTTTAAACCTGCTGCAACCGATTCCGGGTACACCTCTTGCCGGAACTCCCAAACTGTCAGAAGAGGAATTCCTGACAACAGTCGCTTTATTCCGCTTCATTAATCCGGAAGCTTACCTCCGCTTCTCGGGTGGCCGTTCACTGCTGAGTAAAGAAGCACAACAGAAAGCCTTATATATAGGTATAAATGCAGCCATTATCGGCGACTTGCTTACTACGATCGGTAGCTGTGTGGAAGAAGACCGTGAATTATTCACTACTGCAGGCTATTCATTAACAAGAGAAACCGACTGGGTCGGATAAAAAAAGACAAAATGACAACAGAAGAATTACTACAATACGACAAAGAGCATATCTGGCACCCTTATACTTCAACAATCGATCCTCTTCCTGTATATCCGGTAGACAGAGCGGAAGGAGTAGAAATAATATTAAAAGCCGGTAGACGGTTAATCGACGGTATGTCGTCGTGGTGGGCTGCCGTACACGGGTATAATCATCCGGTATTAAATGCCGCAGCCAATAAACAATTGGAAAAGATGAGCCATATCATGTTTGGCGGTATCACACATGAACCGGCTGTTG
>NZ_CAJJWO010000128.1 GCF_905196875.1 uncultured Parabacteroides sp.
TCGGACAGGAGTTTCAACGTCCGCATCATCGCCGCCACCAACGAGGATCTGGAGAAAGCGGTCATTGAAAAACGTTTCCGACAGGATTTGCTGTACCGTTTGCACGACTTCGAGATAACTGTTCCGCCCTTGCGTGACTGTCAGGAGGACATCATGCCGTTGGCGGAGTTCTTCCGTGAGATTGCCAACAATGAATTGGAATGTAGCGTGACTGGGTTCGATGCGGAAGCCCGTAAGACATTGCTGACCCATCCGTGGCCGGGTAATGTCCGTGAGCTTCGGCAGAAGATAATGGGCGCGGTGTTGCAGGCACAGACGGGAGTTGTCATGAAAGAGCATCTGGAACTTGCCGTAACGAAACCGACCTCACCTGTCAGCTTCGCCTTGCGAAACGATGCGGAGGACAAGGAACGCATCTTACGCGCGTTGAAGCAGGCAAACGGAAACCGCAAGGTTGCCGCCGAATTGCTCGGAATCGGACGTACAACGCTGTATAGCAAGTTGGAAGAGTATGGATTAAAGTATAAATTTCAGCAATCATAGCCCGCAACTTGCCGAAAATAGAAGTAACGGTTAAACCGGATTATTCAGCGAAGATAAAAAACGTCCTGTGATAAAAATCATGGGACATTTTGATGTGTATCCGATTTTTATTGCTACTTTTGTACCAAGACGAGAGACATTGACAGCAACTCACAGCAGAACGTAGAAATAGACAGGGTTGCCAAATCATTACCTCATTTTTACCTTATCCTCAGAACTGCTTGCTAATAAAGTGGTTATAAAAATCTTCCAGAATTACAAAAATTTATTGTAATTCAACAATTATCAAGACTTAAGCATTTCTGTTCTCCATGTAGGCTCCTTTCATGGGAGATACACTGTTATTTGTGAAAATATCGAGAATGCCTTGAGTATGAAGCGGAGCCGGTTTGTTCCATTGTCTCCGGCGCTCCTGTAGGATCTGATTTATTTCCTCCGGTGTCTGTTGTACACCGTTTGTTCCTGTAATTTCCAGTATCCGAGCCGGGATATCGATATGAACCAGGTCGCCGTTTTCGACCAAAGCGATAGGGCCGCCTTCGTATGCTTCCGGTGAGACATGACCGATAGCCGGTCCACGGGTTGCACCGGAGAAGCGTCCGTCGGTAATCAGGGCAATACTTTCTGCCAGTTCCGGATCGGAGGCAATAGCTTCTGTTGTATAGAACATTTCGGGCATGCCACTTCCTTTGGGACCTTCATAGCGGATAAAAACGGCATCGCCCGGATGAATTTTCTTTTGTAATACAGCCTGTAAAGCTTCCTCTTCCTTATTGAAAACACGGGCGATCAATGTGGCCTGCATCAGGTTGGGAGAGATGGCGGCATGTTTGACAACGGCACCTTCCGGAGCAAGGTTTCCTTTTAATATGGCAATTGCTCCTTGTTTACGGATCGGATTATTAAAGGGCTTGATGATATCGCTTACTTTTACTCCAAGTGCAGGCAAGTATTTCCGACATCCTTCATAAAAACCGTTCTGGCGGAGTGTTTCAAGATTTTCTCCCAGGCATTTGCCAGTGACGGTTCGAACATTCAAATTAAGAACGTCTTTTAGCTCTTCCATAATGGCCGGTACACCTCCTGCATACCAGAAATATTCGCCCGGCCAGAATCCGCTTGGCCGGATATTTAACAGGAATGGGATCTGCCGATGGATTTCATCGAATAGTTCAGGAGGAAGCTCTAAGCCGAGTTCATGTGCAATAGCTGGCAAATGCAACAGACTGTTGCTCGAACCGGCTATGGCGGCATGTACCATGATGGCATTTTTAAAGGCGTCGATAGTCAGAATGTCGGAGGGAAACAATTCTTCATTCCCCAATTCGACAGCCCGCTGACCTGCGTAGCGGGAAATATCTTTCAGATAATGTATATGAGTTGGGATCAAGGCTGAACCGGGCAATGCGATACCTAATGCTTCAGCCATTACCTGCATAGTAGAGGCTGTACCCATAAAAGAACAGGCGCCACAGGAGGGACAAGCGTCTTTTTTATAAGCCAGGAATTGTTCTTCGCTGATCTCTTTGCGTTCGTATTGTGCGTTATATTTGCCTATCTGCTCCAGTGTCAGCAAGTTGGGGCCGGCTTTCATAATGCCTCCGGGAACAAGTATGGCCGGCATATTCAGGCGGGCGATCGCCATTAGGTGAGCCGGGACAGATTTATCGCAACTCGTGATAAATACGCCTGCGTCGAATGGAGTAGCTTTGATATGTATCTCCATCATGGCAGCCATGATATCGCGGGATACAAGTGAATAATTCATGCCGTCATGTCCCTGCGCCTCTCCGTCGCAGATATCGGTTACGTAATAATTGGCAGACCGTCCTCCGGCATCATGAATGCCTTTCCCTGCTTCTTCGACCAGTTTATTCAGATGTGCACTACCGGGATGGCTGTGTCCGTAACTGCTTTCGACAATGATCTGGGGTTTGCTGAGGTCCTCGATACTCCATCCGCTGCCGAGCCTGAGTGAGTCGATTTCCGGGGCCAGCTTACGTAACTCCTGACTTTTCATAAATTATTCTTTTAACTAAAGAACATATGTTCTATTAATATTTTAGTCCCGATACCGATCAGGATCAGTCCGCCGATCAAGTCGAGTTTCAGGTCGACCTTACGTCCGAAGCGGCTTCCGAAATATACACCGGAAACTGACATCAGGAAGGTGACAATTCCGATCAGGGAGGCCTGAATGATAATATCCGATTTGAGGATAGCCAGCGATATACCGATTGCCAGGGCGTCGATACTCGTAGCAATAGCTAACCCGAACAATGTCTTGTTACAAAGCGGATTGGATTTACAGTCTTCATCTTCTTCCTGGGTGCTGTCGTAAATCATTTTACTTCCCAGGTATAATAAAAGAATGAAAGCGATCCAGTGGTCGAATGCTGTAATGTATTTCTGGAATCCAACGCCTGCCAGATAGCCAAGAACGGTCATTACTGCCTGTGTGATCCCCATAAAAGAGCCTATCTTAACCATATTACAAACGGTACATGTACGAATCATCGCACCGCCGGTAACAGACACGGCTAAACTATCCATCGATAAACCGATAGCTAGTAACACTATTTCTATAATTGACATATATTAAAAAGTTTCCCTTTTGCTAACCTCTTCGATCGCTTTGCTTCGGAATGCGGACAAATTTTCCCGTATCTTATATTTCCGATTCAATCTTGTAATTGTTCCGGTTGGGGGCATTTCTGGATATCAACTCTCCGATAAATCCGGCAAGGAACATCTGGGTCCCCAGTATCATTGCGGTAAGTGATATATAGAAATAGGGCGAATTGGTCACAAGCGGACGTAAATCACCTGAAAACATTGAGATCAGTTTCATGCTCAGAACGATAACCAAAGCTATAAAACCGATAAAGAACATTACGCTTCCCCAAAGGCCGAAAAAGTGCATCGGTTTCTTTCCGAACTTGGAAGTAAACCATAGCGTAATCAAATCGAGATAACCGTTCACGAAACGATTCAGTCCGAATTTGGTTGTCCCATATTTGCGTGCCTGGTGTTGTACCACCTTTTCGGCGATCTTATTAAAACCTGCTATCTTTGCCAGGTAAGGAATATACCGGTGCATATCATTATACACCTCTATATTCTTTATTACAATATTCTTATATGCTTTTAATCCACAATTAAAATCATGGAGATTGTTTATACCTGAGAATTTACGTGCCGTAGCATTGAACAGCTTTGTCGGTATAGTCTTGGACAATGGATCGTACCGTTTCTTCTTCCATCCGGAAACGAGATCGTATCCTTCGTCTTTTATCATACGGTAAAGTTCAGGAATCTCGTCGGGGCTGTCTTGCAGGTCGGCATCCATGGTTATGACCACATCTCCTTTGGCACGCTGGAAACCACAGTGCAATCCGGGGGATTTACCATAGTTGCGACGGAATTTAACACCTCTGACACATGGATTCTTTTGTTGTAACTCTTCGATTACTTCCCATGAGTTGTCCGTACTTCCATCGTTTACAAATATAACTTCGTAAGTAAAGTTGTTTTCTTTCATTACCCGCTCTATCCATGCTTCCAACTCAGGAAGGGATTCAGCTTCGTTATACAACGGAATAACTACTGATATGTCCATTATTTGTTTTGTTTCTCCTTTTATTCTTGTCCGACATTTCCGGTTTCGTTATTTCTGCATATAATAGCAGCTACCGGAATTGAAAGTATGATACCGTAAAATATATTGTTAAAGATACCTTGAATCGCCATGTGGATGGGAGTGAAGTTTGTTCTTCCTACAGCCTCCATTACTTCGGTGCTTACCTGCGAATCTTTCAGTACATCTATCATCTGGTTTATCGAGTTGGACAGAAAGTCCGCTGGCGCGATAAACTGGAAAAATACAAAATGTTCCAGTGCTACGATCAGAGCGGCAAAGAAATAGAGCATCGTACCGAATCGCCATGCGTGAAAGAAACTGATTTTACCTCCGATATCTTGTTTGTATCGTTTAGTCAGATAGTAGGCGATAAACGGAACCAGCAGTGTTAATACCAAATAGACAATATTAAGAGCGGGGATTGTATTGCTGAAAATAAAGAATAGATACTTTATCACCCAGTAAATTCCCATGGCTAAGCCATAAGTCATCGCACTTTTTAATAGTAGACCTTTATTTTCTTCCATCGTATATTGCTGTTTAAAAGTTTATATCAGCAAAATTAATCCTTTTGCAAGAATATGCAATTATGATAATATAAAAAAAGAGGAAGTTTACTTAAATAAACTTCCTCTTTCGGAGAGCCTCTTGTCGGATTCGAACCAACGACCCCGAGATTACAAATCACGTGCTCTG
>NZ_CAJJWO010000129.1 GCF_905196875.1 uncultured Parabacteroides sp.
TACGAGAAACATTGAAATACCTTTGTTGCAAATCAATGCCCAATCGGTTTATAACCGGATGATCAATTATATCACTCCGAATGAGGAACTGGTTCCGGAGGTGGTTTCCCGGAATATATCCGTTTATGTCGATTTCCCGGCAGGAAGTATATCTGTCAATCCCAAATACGGTAATAACCGGGCTGAACTGACAAAACTGGAAGAGCATCTGAAGCCCCTTTTACAATCAGATAACGGTGGCGTAACGAAAATCCGTATCACCGGCTATGCCTCTCCCGACGGTAATACGAAGGAGAACGAACGTTTAGCCGGTAATCGTTCTATCCAGTTTAAGGCTTATTTGCGGAAACAATTCAACCTACCGGATAATGGCCTGGTTACTGTCGATTGGGTAGGAGAAGACTGGGACGGGTTGAAAGAGTTGATTGCTAAGTCGGATAAGAAATACAGCAGTCGCGTACTAGCAATTTTCCAACTGACCGATGATCCCGATAGCCGTCGCAAGCAGATCCGTGCAATGGATAACGGTGCCGTTTATAAAGATATTGAAAAGAGTTTCTTCAGTCTTTTGCGCCGTATGGAGTTGGTGGTAGAAACGAAATCGCAGGTCATTTCAGCCAATAATCCTCTGCTGATAGAACAGATTTATAGTCAACCGGAAAAAGTCTCTTTGACAGATTTTTTCCGTGCTGCTTCTTTATATCGCCCTGGTACGGATCAGTATCGCGAAGTATATGAAATGGCGGCTTATACCTATCCTTCATGTGCCGTAGCCCAGTTGAATGCCGCAGCTGCCGCTTTGTCACAGGGTGATAAGGAATCTGCCCGTTATTTTTTCAATCAGGTAGAAGGTGACCAGCGTGCTTGGAATAATTTGGGAGTATTGGCTTTGATGGAAGGTGATAAGGAAAAAGCTGCTGCCTGCTTCCGTAAATATACAGCACAAAATCCTCGCTTAAGCCGTGAGAATTTAAAAATGATGGAATGAAAGCTAAACATGCCTATTTAATTGTCGCTCACAATTAGTTTGATATATTGAAGATCCTTCTGTCTATGTTGGATGACGAGCGGAATGATATTTATTTACACTTCTGTGTGCGCCGTAGTCCAGTTGAATGCCGCAGCTGCCGCTTTGTCACAGGGTGACCGGCATGCCTGGAATAATCTGGTTGTATTGGCTTTGATGGATGGCGATGAAGAAACCGCTATTACCTATTTTCAGAAATTTGCTTCGCAAACCCTTCGTCTGGTACGTGAAAATATGAAGTTGATTAAAAAATGAATAAGATATGAAAAAGCAAATACGTTGTTATTTCACCGATTTCTGGCCAGGTTTTGATTTCAATATTCATATATATATTCGATCAGCCGAAAGAAAAGGCCTACCGGCGTACAATGCACGGGAATATCCCAATATATGCAGAAGGAAAGGTCTGGGAGAAGAAAAGGAACATGAAGCTCAATACTATCGTATTAAACAATCGTGTGATCCGTTCGGTTTTGAAGAAGTTTATAAAATAAGGGTGTTTTGAAATGTTAAGACCTGACTTTTGAATTCAAAATAAGGGACTTTTAAAATCAAAAGTCTGGTCTTTTTTTAGGATATAAGCAACTCATTCCCGGCCTAATACATATAAAAATGGATAAAAAAATTTATGTAGGCTTGCGGGAGGATATCCGTTATCTTTTCCTACTTTTAAACAAAATGTAAAGAAACAACCGGATCCGATACGAACAGTGATGGAAACCGCTGCTTTTCTGCAGGAATCGGATGATGTAAATAACAAGCTATGGTGTAAATTTTCTAGACGTTTCTTTGCTGAATACAGAGATACGATCGTGGAATATTACGGATACAAAAAGCAAATGTATTCTACACCGCCTCAAAGGGTGAACTATCCCCGTTTTTTTGTTGCCGTGATGAAGGTGTTATTTGAATCTGGTATTTTCGGATGCAATAAGAAAGAATTGGCAGATGCGCTTTACGAAGCGTTCTGTTTGGGTAAAGAACGCTCGACGATCAGACGGTGGCTTTACGAAATGCCTCCGGAATATGAAGAGGTTTTAAAATCTTTTAAGAATATAATTCCCACACACAAAAACTAAAAATAAATTACTAATTCGCTGGGAATGAGTTTGCTTTATTCCTGTTTTTTTACATTTTCCGTGTACTCCGCCCCAAAGACAGGCTATTGTATATTTACTGCATCAGGTAAACGGGCGGGAACGTTCGGATTTAATTTTTTGATCGTGTCTCTTTGTATTTATTATAAATAATATTTATTCTATATTAAAGAGGCTGTGCAAACCGCTGTCGGAGTAATGTCTTGTAACCTTGTCCTGCTGTTTGAAAATCAAATTCTGCAATCTGTCACAAATGCGCGCTTTTACCTGTCACGTTTTAATTAATAACTAAAAGGGTAAGAAAAATGAAAAAACGTAAGGAGAACATGACTTCGGATTACCGGAAGTCGGGCTACATCAAAGTGGGCAGGAGTGTGTTGCGGGCTTTTTTCCTGGGTGAACGCGAATTGCAGGAACTGGCAAAAGTATTATTGTGCGTGGAGACATTCGCTTATTTCAGTGAAGGACAGGTTTGTTTGAACGATCAGGTCTATTTCTGCCATCCGGGTGAGTGGATCACTTCCTATACTGAAATTGAAGAACTGACCGGGATCGATCGTCGATTGGTGAAGAAATGCCTGGTAAAGTTGGGGCAACAGCATTTTGTAATCCTTTCGGATGTCGGTTTTTACAAACGTATCGCTTTAGTGAATTACGGACAGTGTTTGGAGGTACACCATGAAGCAACGAAGGTGAATGGAGGAAACGACTGCGATCCGACGGATTCAGGCAGTAGCATCTGGGATATAGCAATGAATTTCTATAATCCGACAGATAAACAGCAAGGAGGGGTGAACTGATGAGTGAAGGACAGAAAAATAAGCGGGAAATTATCCCGAACATCAATCTGGCGATGGAACAAGCCGTGATAGCCGGTTTACTGACCAGTCCGGATGCCATATTCGACGTAGCTGGACGTTTGAAAGCAGACATGTTCAGCGACCACCGACTTCAGTTTGTCTATAAGGCGATCCTTTCGCTGGTGGAGTCGGGAACCGGAATCGATATGCTGACGGTAGAGAATGAGATGCTGCGCCTGGATAGCAGTTTCTATATGCAATTGAACGGTTTGTCGTTCCTTACGGAAATGTTACTGGATGTGCGTACGGATAACCATATCCGTATCCATGCCGACGAGCTGGTACGCTGTTATACTTTGCGACAGTTAGTCAATGGGTTGAAGGAAAAAGAGACGGAGGCACAACTGCCCTCCGCCGACCTGCCGGAATTGTTGACGGGAGTGGAGGAGCTGGCCGGAAGATTACGTAACGGAATGGCTCGTACGGTATCGATGGAAGATGCCGGAACGGTGTCTGCCCGTGTGCTTGAGAAGAGTTATCAGGATCAGGCAGACCGTGAAGCGGGTAAACTGACTCGCGTCCTTTCCGGGCTGTACGACCTGGATGCGCTGACCGGAGGGCTGTATAAAGGGGAGCTGACGGTAATAGCCGGTCGTCCTTCGATGGGTAAATCGGCTGTGGCCTTGTGGATGGCACTTAGTATGGCCCGGAAGGGTATACCGGTCGCTTTCTTCAGTGTGGAGATGAGCAAGGAGCAGAACGTGATCCGACTGTTGTCGATGATCAGCGGGATCGATGCCGACCGTTTGCGTTTTAAGGGTACTTTGGCTTCCGACCGTGTCAGGTTGGAGCAGGCACAGAAAGAGTTGGAACGTTTACCGATCACCCTCGAATATTGCGGATCGGATACGATCGACGACATTCGTGCCAAGGCACAGTCGTTGCATAAACTAGGGAAACTGGGAGCTTTTTTCATCGATTACCTGAACCTGATCAATATCGTCGTATCGAAGAACAGCCTGCAGGAAACGACCGACCTGGCCCTGGGCAGTATTGCCCGCAAAACGAAATTAATGGCAGAGGAAATGGAGATCCCTGTGATCCTGCTGGCGCAGTTGAACCGGGCGGTCGACCGCCGGCAGGGTCTTCACTTCCCCGTACTGAGCG
>NZ_CAJJWO010000130.1 GCF_905196875.1 uncultured Parabacteroides sp.
CCGCATGCCATAAAGGAGAAGAGGGCCAGATCGGCAGCCTGCTGTTTACGGGGTTCCTTTTTCAAATCCAGCTGGGCAATCTGTCTGATCACTCCGGCAGGCATGGCCCGCTTCCGTGTCTCTTCCCGTCGTAACCGCAGTCCGGTAAAAGGCGAATCCAGCGGACGTTTTTTCCATCCCAGGCATGCACGGTTATACATGGCACGCAGGTTACTCAGATAGCAGTTTACGCTATTCACCTTCAGTCCTTTTTCGCGCAGCCACTCCACAAAGGCTTGCACCATTTGCGGAGTCACCTCCTTCAGCGAAAACTCCCGTTTACCATTAAAACATATAAAGTGATTGCGAACCGCCCGGTAAAGGTCGGCCGTACTTTCATCTCCTGCAGATCGTTTCTCCTGTCCCTGCAGCTTCATCTGTGTATAAAAATCTTTGTTTTTCATAACTTCTCATATTTTAAAAAATGACAAAGTTATAACATTCAACAACAGATAAAGGTTACTCGGGCGAGTTGGGAACCCGCCCCCTACAGAGCCGGGCAGAAGATCTTCATGTTGACAGATTATTCCATTGCCGCCTCATTGTATCGATTAATTATTTATCTTTGTATTTGTGCTTAAAAACAGTAACGTATGGACAGAAAGAAATTACCGATAGGCATCAGCGATTATAAGTTGTTGATCAGTGAGGATTATTATTATGTGGATAAAACAGATTTTGTCCGCCAGATAGTAGAAGACGGGAGTTTGATCACTCTGCTTCCGCGTCCGCGTCGTTTCGGTAAGACACTGAACCTTACCACACTTCGCTATTTCTTTGAGAAGACGGAAGGGAATGTGTTTCGTCCGCTTTTCAAAGGAAAGAGGATCGAAGGGTGGAAAGATTTCGATAAGTATCAGGGGAAGTATCCGGTGATACTGATTACATTGAAAGACTGTAAAGCAGATACGTTCGAAGGAGTATTGGAAAAAATAGCCGGAGAGTTGGCGACAGAGTTCGAACGCCATGATTATCTTTTTAACGAACCGAAAATAAAGCCGGTTCCCAAAGCTATTTTTGAAGCTGTCTATCACGGACAAGCCACACAATACCAGCTGGAGGCGGCATTGAAAATTTTATCAGAACTGCTCACCACGTACTGGGGGACGCCCCCACTCGTTTTACTCGACGAATACGATACCCCGATCCATGTAGCTTTCGACAAAGGTTATTATGACAAGATGATCGGTTTCATGCGCAACTTTATGAGTAGCGTATTCAAAGACAATACTAATATATTCCGTGGCGTAATCACCGGCATTCTTCGGGTGAGCAAAGAGTCGATATTCAGCGGACTGAATAATATTGCCGTATTCTCATTACTGGATCGCCCTATGTGTACGGCTTTCGGATTTACACAGGAAGAAACAGATATGATACTCGACGATTATTCGTTGGAAAAACAGAAAGAGGAAGTAAAACAATGGTATAACGGGTATCTCTTTGCTGGTAAAACGGTTTACAATCCTTGGTCGGTACTTAATTATATAATGTATGATGGCGTTCTTGCCCCTTACTGGGTAAACACCGGTTCCGACGTCTTACTACGTCATTTACTGGCCGACGGTCCTTCGCAGATACGCGATGGCGTAGAGGGATTGATACAAGGCGATCCTGTTCGCAGTGTGATAAACGACAAGCTGGCGTTTCCGGATTTGTTGACCGAGACAGTTAATATCTGGTCATTCATGCTTTTCAGCGGATACCTCAAAGCTTCCGATCCTGTTTTGCAACCAAATAATCTGATCGAATACAAACTGGAGGTTCCTAACCTGGAAGTTTCGACCGTGTTTAGCTCTATTATCCGTAGTTGGATAAATAATGGCCCGGTAAAGAATAACCGTCTCGAACGAATGCTACAGGCACTGGATGAAAACAACATACCTATCTTCGAACGATTGTTAAACGATTTTGTGGTCAACACACTTTCCTATTATGATACTTCAGGACGGGACCCGGAGAAAGTATACCAGGCCTTTTTGCTGGGCATGTTGGTAAGCTCCGGAGCTTACGAGGTAAGCAGTAACCGGGAGTCGGGCCTGGGACGCTACGATATTCTGATGCGTCCGCGTAATATTCAAAAGCGGGGTATTATCATGGAACTGAAACTTTACGATCCGATGTTCGATAAGTCGGTCGAAGATGTTCTGGTATCGGCTCTTCAACAGATCGAGGAGAAACAGTATGCAGCCACCCTTCATGCGGCAGGCGTCACCGATATCCTCAAAATGGCTATCACCTTCGATGGCAAACAAGTCTGGATTAAAACAGTAGAAGACTAGGTTTCGCTGATATCGGGCGGGGTAAAAACCCGCCCTTATGATGACATATTGTTTTAAATACATCAAACAACAAACCTTATTGATCATACTTCTATTTAATCTATAACACTCTCTTTCTCAAAAAACAGGCATTCAGCCTAAATCCTCCCCTTACGAGCTACCTAAACCCTTACTTTATCCTCTTACAGCGGTCTTGCCGGCAGTTACCCGGCAGATAATTTCGCTCAGCCGGCGACAAATCCCAACCACCCGGCAGGTAAATGCCATTCACCCGGCAGACAATCGGGATCAGCTGGCAGGTAATTTCAACAACCTGCCATTTTAGACCAAAAGGAGTCCGTATTTTCATACAATATTCTCTGGAACGCTTCTAAAAGTGTTCCGTATGGAACTGACAAAATGTATCTGTTTTCCACATTCTGCCAACATCACGAAAAACGATCTGCCGGATCATCTTTACCCCCTTTTAAACAGTTATCGTTTTCCCTACCTTCCCTTCTTTTCTGTCATTTCTCAACTCCGGGAGACTTCCATAAATAATTATATACCAATGAGCGTATGGAAATAAAGCAAAGAGAAAGAGATCGATTGACATTTTGACAAAATGTCGAACCGATTCTTTTTAACTTTACACCAATTTATCTATCTTTACGGCATATATCCTACTTAAACATGTTCGCAAAAAGATTAACAGTCATACTACTTTCATTAGTTGCTACTATTATATTCAATGGTTCTTTGTCGGCCCAGGAGAAAGCATTTCCTAAAAAAGGAGAAGGTATCACCCTTTTTCTGAAACGTCATAACCGTGTAGGAAAAGAATATCACGACGAATTTGTCAAGCTGAACAAGACAAAACTCGGCAGTGGAAATTCGCTGAAAATGGGAGTTAAATACCAATTACCGCCTTTAAAAGGTGCGGCAGCGGTGGCGGCAAAGAAACCGAATTACGAACCTTTATTCGGTAAGGAATTAGCACAATATCAGGTTACCTCTTCGGAATTGAGAGGCTGTTGCTTTTATCTGGTCAGCGGACATGGCGGCCCCGACCCCGGAGCCA
>NZ_CAJJWO010000131.1 GCF_905196875.1 uncultured Parabacteroides sp.
CTCCTTTATGGCATGCGGAATGCCTTTTGTGGATCTGGTGCATTTGACACGGGAGAATCTCAGTGACAACGGGAAGGTATTATCTTACCACCGACAGAAAACCGGAACGCTGATTCGGATGGAGGTGAGTCCGGGAATGCAATGTCTGATAGACCGGTACAGCCATCCGGATGCAACGTATCTTTTTCCACTCTTACCTGAGGGGGCTACACACGAACAGTATAAATATTGCCTGGCCCGGCAAAACCAATATCTGGAGGAGATCCGTTTACTTTTGGAATGGGATGGGACACTGACTACCTACGTCTTCCGCCATACCTGGGCATCGGAGGCTTATCATAATCACATGGAGATAGGTCTTATCAGTCAGGTGCTGGGACACACTACGGAAGAGATGACGCGCAATTATCTATCGGATTTCAAACTCGATAAACTGGCAGAAGCAAATAAACAAGTTACTGAAAAAATAGAATCTCTGATAAGAGGATGAGTATTACCCTTATTTATATAATAAGGGTAGAGAATTTAAGGAAAAGTTAAATATCATAATCGATAAAGGGGAATATTATAATATGACGCTGTTAATGGAAAAGAGATATCTGTATTTAAAAATAATGAGAAAAACGACATTACTGATTGTGTTCTTTTATCTGCTTTGTGTACCGGATCTGATTGAACAAAATTATATCCGGACAAGTTCATTCCTGTATTCTTTTCTGGAAGGTTCTAACTGGTCGTTGTGTGAAATAGAATAAATAATGATATAGTTATCCGATATGATTAAAAATATAACAATATGAACAAACAACAACTCTTACAAGGATGGCTGAGTGTCGGCGTCCTATTGATTTCTTGCGGTAGTCCCCGGCAAATGACTTCTGAGGATATTATACCCGATCAGGTGGTTATCCCGCTCGAACAGGAAATGGCGAAGGTAAGCCAACCGGAAAATCTGGATATTCGGAATGTCAAAATCCCGTTGATGCGGATAGATGCGGCAGCTGTCTACCGCGAAATGCAGGTCTATACGGACCCTGCAGAAGAGAATGCTTCGCAAAGTGTAGCCGAACGGCTTACCGCGTTTATCGACTATCCGGCGGGTAGTGTCGCGTTAAATTCCAAATACGGGAATAACCGTGCCGAACTGGAAAAATTAAATGACAGGCTTCGTCCATTACTGGCTTCTCCAAAAAGGGTTTGTATCCACCTGACCGGCTATGCTTCGCCCGACGGCAGTACCCGGGAGAACGAACAACTGGCGGGAAATCGGACGATCCAGTTTAAAAATTATCTGTTGAAACAGTATAAACTACCCAACGATGGAACAGTCATGGTCGATTGGGCAGGTGAAGACTGGGAAGGGTTACGTCGCGAAGTGGCCGCATCAGGCAAAACCTATACCCGTCAGGTACTCGCTATCCTGAACGACACTGCCGAAGCCGACGACCGTCGCAAGCAATTACGCAACCTGGAGAAAGGAGCCGTTTATAAAGATTTGGAGAAAACGTTCTTTGCCCGTCTGCGCCGTATCGAGTTAACCGTAACAGGTGAAATGCCGGCAGCAAAGGCCATCGAACAAGGCTCTACCGAATTGGACGAACTGGCAACGCGGGTATACACCGCCCCTAAGAAGTTGTCGCAGGAAGAATTGTTGCGAATCGCGGCGATATACCGTCCGGGTACGGAGCAATATCGTGAAGTATATGAACTGATGGCGGATAAGCGATGAATAAGAATGAGCTTGCACATGCTATCAAGCAAGTACGCGGCTGTACCCAGTGCGAAGCCACCGAATTGCTGGATATGTTTATGGAAGTCTTAACAGAACAACTGTCACAGGGACAGTCGATCAATCTGCAAGGTTTCGGTGTATTTAAGCCCTGGCATCAGACATTACGCCAGGGTCGTAACCCCTGGACAGGGGAATCTGTCTCCATCCATCCACGCATCAGCATCAAATTCCACCCTGGGAAACTCTTGCTGGAAGCATTGAATAAAAAGAAATGATGCAGTAATCGTACATAGTAGCGGGGCAGGTCAGGGAATTTACCCTACCTGTAACAATATACTACTATGTACGATGAATTAAAGGCATTGTTCGGCAAAAAGAAGCCATCAGTAAGTAAGTTTGAAACCTTACTAAGTGAATTACCCCCTGTCAGACGTTTGTATTACCGGCAACTTGCCTATAAGAATGGGATTATCTGACAGTAGATTACAAAACGTTCCTGACTGATTTCCTTACTCGCGACTGGCAGCGGTCAATCGATTATTTGCTGGAACATACCGTGTTGGGTGAGCTACGGTTCGAGTTGCAAGAACCGGATATCATCCAGCGTTTTATCGATCTGATGGAAGGGAGGGCGTTCAACCATGAGGCTTCCTTTGTCCATCTGGCTTTCTCTCTCCGGCTTTCTTTTTCCTACGATTATAACATCGAGTACTTCGGCGATAAGCTCCGTAAGAGAATCCTTACTGCCACCGACCTTAATATGCTGAAAGACAAAACGCCTGTCACCAATGAGCCGGGTACACGCGAGCCGCAGGTGAAATAAGCATAAAGAATCGGGGAAGAGGACTTCGATAATAAAGGGATAAGTATCCCGTTCCCGTGCTTGACGCGAGACAAGCTTCCCTTTATAATCGCAGAAAGGTACTTTCTCTGTTATCCTATATTTGTTATGTGTTTCAATAACGGGTATTAACTAATACATTATTTATTATGGCAATGAAGTTTAAGTTGGTGACAAGAAAGAATCTGGGTCCGGATCAGAAAGATGTGCCGGAGAAAATCTATGCACAGATGGTGTGTGGCGATTATGTTCCTTTCGAAGAGTTTATCGAGGAAATTGCCGATAGCTCCGGTGTAGGTAGTGCCGGTGTGAAGGCGGTGATCGACCGCTCAGTGGTTATCCTGGTTCGCCATTTGCAGCATGGGCGAAGAGTACATTTCGGGGATCTGGGCCATTTTCGCTATAACTTCGGTTCGGAAGGAGTGGTGCATGAAAAGAGTTTTACAACGGGTTTGATCCGCGAACCGAAAGTTCGTTTCTTCCCAGGCAAAGACTTGCGTGTAGCCAAAAGCCGTACGAGCTTCGAAAAGATATCGTTGGAGAAAAAGAACGAGGGTGAAGGCGGTGGAGAAGACGACAGACCGGTGATCGAGTAGTGAGTCATGAAACGGTTGACGGTTCAGTTGATTATTGCAATCCTGCTCACATTGAGCGGGATTGTTCTTCT
>NZ_CAJJWO010000132.1 GCF_905196875.1 uncultured Parabacteroides sp.
TGGGTTCTTTAATGGCTAAAGCGTATGTGCGTGGTTATCAGGGAAACAATATGCAAGGCAACGATGAAATTCTTGCCTGCGTGAAACATTTCGCACTTTATGGGGCGTCCGAATCGGGACGCGATTACAATACAATGGATATGAGCCGACTACGTATGTATAACGAATATCTGGCTCCTTATAAAGCTGCCGTTGACGCTGGTGTAGGCAGCATCATGAGCTCGTTTAATATCGTTGACGGTATTCCAGCCACAGCCAACAAATGGTTACTGACCGACCTGCTCCGGAATGAATGGGGCTTCGGAGGGCTATTGGTAACAGATTACAATTCGATAGCCGAAATGTCCTCCCATGGTGTCGCCCCTCTGAAGGAAGCCTCCATTCGCGCTTTACAGGCAGGAACGGATATGGATATGGTTTCATGCGGGTTCCTCAATACATTGGAGGAATCCCTGAAAGAAGCGAAGGTAACGGAAGAACAGATTAATATGGCTTGTCGCCATGTATTGGAAGCCAAATATAAACTGGGACTGTTCTCCAATCCGTATAAATATTGCGATGCCCTACGTGCCAAAGAGAAACTTTATACGCCTGAACACCGTTCTGCTGCACGTGCGATTGCAGCTGAAACATTTGTTCTGTTGAAGAATGACAACAACCTGCTTCCACTTGAACAAAAAGGCAGGATTGCCCTGATCGGTCCAATGGCAGACGCACGTAATAATATGTGCGGTATGTGGAGCATGACATGTACGCCGTCTCGTCACAGAACATTGTTGGAAGGAATTCGCGCGGCAGCGGGTGACAAGGCTGAAATTCTATATGCGAAAGGCAGCAACATATATTATGATGCGGAAACAGAAAAAGCAGCTACGGGCATTCGCCCGCTGGAACGTGGAGACAACCGGGAACTGTTGGACGAGGCTTTACGCGTGGCTTCCCGTTCAGACATCATTGTTGCCGCTTTGGGTGAATGTGCGGAAATGAGCGGTGAATCGGCTTCACGCACCAGTCTTGAGATACCCGATGCACAACAGGATTTATTGAAGGCTTTAGTGAAGACGGGCAAACCTGTCGTACTTCTTCTGTTCACGGGACGTCCTTTAGTCTTAAACTGGGAGGATGCGAATGTTCATTCCATATTGAATGTCTGGTTTGGCGGTAGCGAAACAGGGGACGCGGTTGCCGATGTATTGTTTGGCAAGATCACTCCAAGTGGCAAACTGACAACTACCTTCCCGCGTTCGGTGGGACAGCTGCCGTTATTCTACAATCATTTGAATACAGGTCGTCCTGATCCCGACAGTCATATATTCAACCGCTATGCCAGCAATTATCTGGATGAGAGCAATGAACCTCTGTATCCGTTCGGATATGGTTTGAGTTATACGGACTTTGTTTATGGTGAGTTGCAGATTAGCTCGGAAACCTTGCCTAAAAATGGTGAGTTGACTGTGTCTGTCACTGTAACAAACAAGGGGAACTACGATGGTTACGAAACTGTACAACTGTATCTTCGTGATATTTATGCGGAGATCGCCCGTCCGGTGAAGGAGCTGAAAGGTTTTGAACGCGTCTTCCTGAAGAGCGGGGAAAGTCGCGATGTTAAGTTTGTTATTACGGAAGATGACTTGAAATTCTATAATTCCGAATTACATTATGTTTACGAACCCGGAGAATTTGATGTTATGGTAGGACCGAACTCCCGTGATGTACAAACAAAAAGTTTCCAAGCAAAATAAAATAACATCTGATAAGTTACACCTATAATATTTATCATCTTCCACGTACAGATGGTTTAAGTTCCGGGTAAGATAAACATGAAACATTTACCAGATACGGATTATGCGGTCTTTTGATTGGCTAAAACTGTGTAATCCGTACCTGAAAAATAGCTATTGGAAATTTCCGGTACAACTCCGATATACTTTTTATCAGATGCTTGCCTCCATTCTTTGTCATCGTATCAGGCGCCTCAAGCCAGCACACAACCTTCCCATCCAACAAACACTAAAGTTTTTCTCATATTTTGCAAAAAATTTCTCGCAATCCCGAATCCGGTTATTTTGTCTTTTCATGACTATTTGTATCTCTTTCATTCGAGCGATTTGCTCCCTTTGATTCAGGAGTTCTTTATCCTGATAACCAATGATTTCAGCATATAAAATACAAATCTTTGTCTTTCCAATACACAGGTCCTCTAATGTGTCGATATACTCGGCTGTAGCTCGATCCTTATTCTGATGCAGGAATCCGATAAGGCTTTCTTCATCGACAGTGGTGATACCTTTCTCATACGACATCGGGAATCTTTTCATATCCGCCCAAAGCCAGATTACTTCTTTGTTGATTCCATACTTGGCCGCCGCTTCTTCTACGCTAATCCATTTTGGCATAATGCTTTTGTTTTAATGTGTTCCACAATAAAGATTGAATATTATTTTGTTTATGTGGAGCAACGGGCATTCACGTTTTCTGTATTTCGGGCGGACGGGAAATTGTTTAGGTTAGACTTTTTGGGGTAATCATAACCGACCGGACACAAAAAAGACGTGGATGCTGTTGCACCATTATCTACCTCCTAAGGCTAGCAATACCCTTGTACTAGACAATGATAACAACAGACACCCACGTCAATCGTTTATATATAACACATCTTTACCGGATATGTTGATATACAGTCGTTAACGTGGAGTATCTGTCGAATCATCTCTCCGTACAAAAGTTGCTAATTTTAGGAAGAGAGAGATAATACACATATACTCAATTAAGTAATATATAGCGCCTTCTACTAGTTTCATCACGCTGATGAGCAGAAAGCGTACGACAAAGATATACATATTTTTTTTTATGTGGTGGAAATATGGGAATAAATGCTGGAAGTTATGTATATTCAGCAAACCGGCCCAATTGTAATTCCTGGGAGATTTGGTTCAGGACAGCCATATCCCTGAAATTTGATTCATTCCAGACTGTTTTGAATAAAATAATGGAGTATTCTGAAAACGTTGTGATAAATCTGAAAAAGACGATTGAGTTTTTAAGATTCCCCGTTATCTTTTTATTATA
>NZ_CAJJWO010000133.1 GCF_905196875.1 uncultured Parabacteroides sp.
CCAGGACCCCATCCTTAAAAGGGATGTGCTCTACCTGCTGAGCTAGCGAATCATCATTTGAATACTCTGTATTGCGGTATGCTTTACTTCTGTATTGCGGGTGCAAAGGTAGGGTTTATTTTTGAATTTGCAATAGTAGGGCTAACTTTTTTTGAAAAAAGTGCATTTATTTTTCTTCTGAAGGTTGATTATCGGTAGGAGGAGGTGGAGTAGTGTCCTCTTCCATTAAGATAAAACGCTTATAATAAGACAGACAGAGGGTTGTGAGCGGCAATGCGATGATCAAGCCGATAAATCCCAGTAAAGTTCCCCAGATGGAGAGAGAAAGAAGGATGATGGCCGGATTTAGTCCCATCGCTTTTCCCATGATGCGAGGGGTGAGGTATAAATCCTGAATGCACTGTACAATTCCGAGTATCAATAAACCTGATCCGAAAATGAGCCAGAAGTTTTGTCCCGTTTCTGCTGATTTAAGTAGGCTGAGGATTACCATTGGTATCAAGCCGATGGCTTGTAGGTACGGAATCAGATTGAGGACGCCGATAAACAGTCCCAATGTGACGGCCAGCGGGAAACCTACGATCTTGAAGCCGATAGCCAGCAAGACACCTACGCATAAGGCGATCAGTGACTGCCCTCGGAAATAGCGGTTCATGCTCTGTTCCACATCATCGGCCAGTCCTTTTACGAAGGTACGCTGGCGGGCGGGGATCAGGTTGATCCAGCCATTTGCTATCTTCTCGTAATCGAGTAGGATAAATATGAAATATAAAAGTATCACAAAGACGATCGTTATGCTGAACAGAATGGAGAACGTATTCGACAGGATGTTCCAGACTTTGGGGGCCAACTGTTTGATTGCATTCTGTATGTTTTCGCGGCTGAGGAGTTCCATCAGCTGGTTGATATCGACGTTGTTTTCCAGATATTCAATCCACGATTCGGGAATGAGTGGGATATGCCCTTCACCCGGGTTATGCGTGCGCATCAGGCTGAGTGTCCTGTCTGCCTCCTGAGCTACCGATGGAATAACCAGTGAAGCTGCCAGACCGATGATCAGAGAAGCGGAAAGGATAACTGCAACGATAGCAAGAATACGGCTTTTCAGTTTGAGCTTGTATTGAAAAAACTTGACGAAAGGCTGCATCAGATAGGCTAGCAACCACGCGATCAGGAAAGGAAGCAACGCGTTTCGCAAGACTGCGATCAGATAGAGCAAGGCTCCGATGATAACGATGCTGAAAACAATACGCGTTACCCGGTCGAATGTAAATGGTCTTTCAAACAATGAGTTCATATTTTAATTTTTATCTTTGCCTGCAACAAAGATAGAATAAAGTAGAATAGGACAACAAGATGATAAAGAAAATATTATGTGCCGCCCTGCTGCTATGCTGCTTCTGGCAACCCCAGGCACAAACTCCCCAGCCAATAAAGCAATTATTGAATGCTCCTTACATGAAAGGAGCTACCTTTTCGATTGTGGTGAAAGACGTGCAGGACGGGAAGACTTTGTATAGTTATGATGCAGACCGACTGGTGTCGCCTGCCTCGGTATTGAAGACGGTTGCCACAGCAACGGCCCTGGAGATACTGGGAGAGGATTTTCGCTACGAAACTTCCCTGGAGTATGACGGGACGATAAAAGAAGGTGTGCTCAACGGAAACCTCTATATAAAAGGAGGTGGCGACCCGTCGCTGGGTTCGTCCTATTTTGCATCCGACAGAGGTACGTATCGACCTGCACAGAATACCTTCATGCCTGAATGGATAGCGGCATTAAGAAAGGCCGGCATACAGAAGATAAACGGGTCTGTAGTGTCCGATGAGAGCATTTTCGATACCGAAGGTTCGTCCATTAAATGGCTGCGTGAGGATATGGGAAATTATTATGCACCGGGAAGCTATGGGCTTTCTGTATTCGATAATATGTATAAGTTAGCGCTGAAGACAGGTGCTCCCGGTACTCGTCCAGTGCTGAGGGGAACTGATCCGGCTTTACCGACCGTTCATTTTGTCAATTACCTGAAAGCAGTTCCAGCGGCTTCAGATAGTGCCTATATTATTGGTGCGCCGTTGTCTGACGAACGTTATTTGTATGGCGTTCTCCCTTCCAACCGTGAAAGTTATATATTGAAAGGAGATATTCCCGATCCGGCCTTGTTCCTGGCGCGCTACCTGACCGCCGGACTCGAACGGGAAGGCATCGAGGTGACGGGTGAACCTACCTGTTTCCGTATCGAGTCGGAAGCCGGAAGATGGAAGGAGAGTGAAAGGAAAACAATCGTTACTACTTATTCGCCGGCCTTGAAGGAGATTGCGAGAGTCACCAACCATGTCAGTCATAATCTGTTTGCCGATACGCAGCTTAAGACGGTCGGGTTACAATATCAACCACAGCGGAACGAGGTGATCTCTTCATTCGGGCGGGGTGTGCAGGTGGTTGCCGATCATTGGCGGAAGAAAGGACTGGATGTTTTCCCGTTGCGGATGAATGATGGAAGTGGACTGGCTCCAGCTGATAAGGTTTCAGCCGGCTTTATTGCGGATATGCTGGTGTATATGGCCACGAAATCAGACGCGTCGGAGGCTTTTATCGCGTCGTTGCCGGAAGCTGGTGTGGAAGGTTCGGTACGGAACCTGCTGAAAGGGACTAAACTACAGGGAAAGGCCCGCTTGAAAAGTGGTGGTATCACTGGTGTGAGAAGTTATGCCGGATATATTACCAAGGATGGCAAGACGTATGCTGTAGCCGTTTTCTCCAACAACTATTCCTGTAGTATGGGGGAAATGACGAAGGCGTTGGAAAAGTTGCTGTTACAACTTTTTAGTTGACTGTTTCAGTATTTGTCAATAATGAGCCAATTTGCAAATGTGCCAATATGCCAATGGAGATAGCAATAGGTTCAATATTTTCTAGATATGAATGTTGTGTTGTTGGTATGGGCGTTTCGCGAAGAGGATATAAGGAAATCCGACAAATGGTCGGCAGCTTTTTCAGAATGGGTCGGCAGGTTTCAGGGAATGGG
>NZ_CAJJWO010000134.1 GCF_905196875.1 uncultured Parabacteroides sp.
CCGGTCTTTCCGTCGGCATCTTTTCCGGCTCTATGCTTTAAGTTCTCAACAATTTTCAAGGCATTTTCCACGGTCTGGTGGGTCTTGATACCTTTGATGTTTACCACAGCACCAATTCCGCAGTTATCATGTTCGAAACTCGGATCATATAATCCTTTGGCGGTTGCTGTGCTCTCATTCCATTGCTCTTTCATAGAACTATCCTTTCGTTGTAAATCATTCATGAGTTGCTTTTTCTTAACTGATTCTCATTTTACTCCTATAACCGCCGCTTGTAAATCATTTTTTTCGTTCTATTGTCTGATAATTTGTCTATTGTTCGTTTTACATAATATTGTCGGACAATAATGTATGTTTTCTTTTATATCTTTCGTTTTTCAAACAATAAAGCGGTCATATTCATGAAATATTTTTTTCATAAATATGACCGCATTTTCTGTTTTTATTAAGTTGTTTTTATTTCACGAACAATTTTTATCTGAAATTCATTCACTGTCTGCTGCAATGTTCCGATGCTGTCCAAAACCTTTTCCCATAACTTTTCCTCCTTGGTATTTTTATATTTTAACACTACTATACTTTAACGCGATAAACGAGTAAAATAGGGTAGAGGGAGAATAATTATCTCGCCCCTCCCATTGAACCGTACGTACGGATCTCGTATACGGCTCTACAACTTATATTCCAACTTTTGCTAAGTAATAGGATAAGGGATTGAGCAGACCAGCTCCATCTTTTATCCTATTTTCAAGTAAATCTTTACTGATAATGAAATTCACCACGTTCATTCCACTTCTTCTATACCACCCAAGTCTTGAATTCGCAACTTTATGAATATCTTCCTGACTGTATCCGTTTCGGTTCTTCCAGTTTAGATAACTTAGGTTTCTGTAGATGGTTTTCGGCTTCTTCCATTGCTTCATGACTATCATTCTTATTTTGTGTCTTAGCCACTGTCCAAGCTCTTCCACAAATTGCTTCATCAACCCGATTCTAAAGTAATTAATCCATCCTCGCACAATCTCATTTACTCGCTTGATTGTAACCACAAGAGGTCTTGCTATTGCTTTCCCTCTCTTCAGATATTCACACAGCTTCTTTTTAAGCTTCTTTTTCTTTTCATTGGTAGGTTTTACTTTCCACTCTCCACCGTTTTTCAGAAATGTGAATCCTAGGTATTTGCTTCGCATCGGTCTGACTACTTTCGTTTTTGTTGCATTTACTTTTAGAAATAGTTTCCGTTCCAGCCAATCACTTATGGAGTTCATCACCCGGTTAGCCGCCATTTCACTTTTAGTGAAAATTAATACATCATCTGCATACCTTGTAAAGCGGAGTCCTCTATGTTCCAGTTCTTTGTCCAGCTTGTCCAAGTAGACATTTGAACATACGACTGAAAGAGGACCTCCTTGCGGCACGCCGGTAATAGTTGCTTTTTCCAAGCCGTTTTCCATTACACCTGCTTTCAGATATTTCCGAATCAGATTTAATGTGGTACTGTCATTTACTTGTTCTCTTAGTATCTGAATTAATTTGTCGTGATTTACCTTGTCAAAAAACTGTTCTATATCTATATCCACTACCCATTCATACCCATCATTCAAGTATTCCAATGCCTGTCGAATGGCATCATGACAACTTCTTCCGGCTCTGAATCCATAACTATAGTCACTGAATATCTCTTCATAAATATCAGATATAGGCTGTGCTATTGCCTGCTGGATAGTTCTGTCAAGTGCTGTGGGTATTCCCAATGGTCTTTTCTTACCATTGTCTTTCGGAATGTATACTCTTCGGACTGGTTTCGGTATATATGTTCTGTTTCTAAGAGATGTAACGATTTTCTCTCTGTTCTTCCTTATATAATCTCCCAGTTCTTCTACAGTAACTCCATCAACACCACTCGCACCTTTATTGGCAACTACCTTTTTATAGGCTCTGTTCAGATTTTCTTTTGACAAGATCACTTCAATCAATTCCATTGTTGTTACTCCTCTGACTTATCCTAAAATTCATACATAACACCCCTCTAAGTATAAACAGTATTCCTCGGTTACGTTCCTACTTTTCCTGTCCACTCGATTTCTGGCTCATGTATTATTTTAAACATAACGATTCGTACTATAAATCGTTTCAGTCCTTCGGCTTTCGCCTACTATGACATCATCTGACTCCCTCTCTAAACCTTTTTTCGACCATACCTTTCAGTATGTGAGTAGGGTCTCCCGAGGTAAGACGCTAATCTTTCGTTCCACAACCTCTTGATTTACAACTTCGGTTTACGTTTACCTTTTGGGCTTTGGTTTGTCTAGCAACCTTACCCACCTAATCGCCTTATCAAGTTTCTGTACGTAGGCTCAAGAACTTTGTTACACCACTTCCTTCATCCATACCATTACTGGTACCGACTTGTGGTTCACTACACTTGGCGGTAA
>NZ_CAJJWO010000135.1 GCF_905196875.1 uncultured Parabacteroides sp.
CTTGATCTTTTGACTACTTTTGGATCAAGCCAAAAGTAGGTTCAATATTTTCTAAACACGAATATAATTCGCTATTAATAATCTCCTTACACCACCTCCCAACCAGCGATATTCCGGTCGTCGGGACTAAAAGAGGCTCCTACTTTTACCAATTGACGACCATCTACCGTATAAGGGATCAGGTAACCTTTATCGTCAATCTGTTTTAATGCTTCGGTTGTACTTCCATTCAACTTGAACTCGAAGACATAGATATAATCACCTGTTTTTACCACAGCATCAGCACGACCACGGGCACTGCGTACCTCGACATCACAAAACTGACCCATCAACTTGAATACAAGATAAAAGACTACCTGATAATGACGTTCAGTTTTCTCGTTCAGTTCATAAGGAAAATCGGCAAAAAACGCTTTCAGGCGATTCATAAAGGCATCTACATCACCGGCACGAAGCTCGCGAACGAATTTGCCAATATAGAAACCACTTTTGTCTTCGGTGATCGCTGTATAGAAAGGGGTAATAAAATTTATAAAACCATATTTTACTTCTTCATTCGGGAAGCCTAAGGTGTATAAACCGAATTCTTTATCATATCCTTTGATTGTCAGATATCCACTTTGATAAAGTAATGGGATCGGATTGTTAGCTTCCACACGATATTCAGAAAAAGCCGACGCACGCATTTCCACTCCATTCAAAAGCAAACGCAGATCATACTCGCTTTTCTTTAGCAGTTCGACCAGGAAAGTGGGTGTACCCGTCTGAAACCAATAGCTATCGAAACTCCTGTATTTAAGAGCATTCAATACACTAAACGGATTAAATATTCCTACGGAGTTGTGATAAAAATGATACCCGTCATATTGTTCTGCCATTTTTTGAATAGACGCATCGACTGATAAGTTGTTAGCACCGGCTATTTCTTCCAATTCCGGGACAAAGTTGGTCACCAGCTCTTCCTTCGTTATTCCACATACGGATGTATAATCTTGCCGCATGCTGATATCGTCTAATTGATTCAAATCACTGAACACGCTTACATGCGCAAATTTCGTTACTCCAGTAAGGAATACAAATTTCAGATAAGGATCTGCAGTTTTCAATACGCCGTAAAAAGCTTTCAACGTATTGCGATAGTCTGTCTGAAGCGCTTCATCTCCCAATGCTTGCAACAATGGTTTATCGTATTCGTCTATCAAAACTACCGCCTGGCGGCCGGTCTTTTCTACTGCACGGCGGATAATACCGGAAAAACGAGTGGAAAGGGTTCGTTCATCTGTCCCTTTTCCATAGATTTCTTCCCAACGGGTTAAATGAGTACTCAGAATGGCATCGAGTGCCTGGGGAGAATCATATTTCTCGGCATTCAGATCCAAATGCAGTACTGGAAACTCAAACCAGTCGGTTTCCAGTTTATCAATGGCAAGGCCTTTAAAGAGTTCCCTCTTTCCCAGAAAATAAGCTTCGAGAGTAGAAAGAAACAGGCTTTTACCAAAACGACGCGGACGGCTCAGGAAATAAGGTTTACCTGTCGTTACCAATTGATATAACAAAGCTGTTTTATCAACGTATACATAATCATTATTCCGCAAATCTTCGAAACTCTGTATTCCGATCGGTAATTTTCTGATTTCCGCATTCATAATAAACTATTTCCTAAGATTCTTAAATTATTCAAATTCGCGTAAAGCCTCCGGCTGCCAGCCTCTGTAAACTGCAGCCAGCAGACGTAGACGGGTATTTCCGGTACTGGCAAGTACCTTTTCATCAGAGGCATATTTACGTAATTGTGTCTCTGCCTCTTCTATCAACGATTCTACCTTCGTTGTCGTATCGTCCCGTTTCAGAAACTTCAACTCTATCAGGTACGAATACTGCATATCCGGATAGTTTGCCAGATTAGGCATTAAATAAAGATCAGAAAAACCGCGACCCGCCTCAAATTCCGGCCAGATGATAAAATAATCCGTCAACCCCATATAAGCCACCATTAATGTCTTAATGGTCGTTTCCTGATAGATCGCATCGCGAAGGACAGCTTTCTTATCTACCTGTTCGGCAAAAAAGGCCAATGCAGCCTCCCATTCTCCGAAATAGGCCATACGGCGCATACGATCGGATAGCTCCATAAACGGGAAAACAACTGATTCGCGTTCTTTCATCGCTTCCACAAGGTAACCGTAAATCTGTTCGCGAACGGCCAGG
>NZ_CAJJWO010000136.1 GCF_905196875.1 uncultured Parabacteroides sp.
TTCACATTCTAAATTGGCACATTGGCATATTGCCACATTGACTCATTATTTTCTATGTCCGTACCTTTCTACTATAGATAGTTGTGTGACAGGTCAGTGATAGTAAAAACGACAACTATCACACAGATGCAAATTGAATACAACGATGAACATAATGACAGTTTTTATGGAATATTTATAACAGCACCTTCTTTTGGAACAGTCCTAAAAGCCAGCTGTGAACCGATTTCCGGAGGCTTTTTGGAGATTAAGTCCGACCTGGTCCCAATTACCTGCCGGGTAGTTCCAATTACCTCGGACTTCACCGGCAATTACCCGGCAGCTAGTCGCGATTACCTGCCGGATCTTTTCCTAACAAGGAAACTTATTTTACCATAACAGACAAATCATAAGCATAATGTCAATGCAAAACTTCTGCTCCGTACGTTATTTGTAAACCATCACCCATCCCTCCGCATTCAGCGGATTTTCCCGCAACACAAATAGCAAAATGACAAAATGATCATTTTGTCAACTAAGTCTAATAAAACCGTATATATTGATCGAGATCCGTCTTCTCGTCCAGTTGCAGGCGTTTCTTCAGGCGACTTTTCGATTTGGTGAGGGCGTCAGTCGTGTTGTTGAAGACGGCCAGCTGATCTTTGCGGGGAAAGTTCCACTTTATCAGGCAACAAATTTCTTCTTCATGGCGGGTGATACCCGATTTTTCTTTTAGCTCCGTGAGGAAGTTATTAAAAAGAAGATCGGTTGTATGTAATAGTTCCGTCCATTCCTGACGGGTCGGGTTGGTACGTACCGGGTCTTTCTTCAGTTGCATCAGCAGGGAAAAGGCATTGGGTACTACATCTGCTGTCTCCGCTGTTTCGGAAGAAAGGCGTTCGATGATTTGCTCGCTTTCACGCACCTTCCGCTGGTAATATTCCAGATCGGCAACGCGCTCCTTATAGAGTTCCGACTCTTCCGTCAGGTTATGCAGGTCTTCTTCCAGGCGGTTGATCTGCTCGATGTACTCGTATTTCTCTTTCTGGTAATGATAAATGGCCACCTTATTCTTCCTGATCTTTTCCTTCACCAGCCGGTGACGCTCCTTGTTTCGTGCCATACGGATACCGATAATGTAACCTAATACCGCACCGGCTATCAAAGCTACCCAACAGAAGCAAAACAAGAAAAAGGTCAGGGAAGAGGGATTGTCCATATCAGTTCATTCATGATTTGTTTTTCAGGTATTCATAAATGGCCAGCTGCGAACGCACCTTTTCGGGTGCATCATCCTGCTTGAAGTTGTTATGCAACTGTTCATCGATCAGGCAGGCCTTTACATTATCGCGCATCTGTATCTTCAGGATATCGATGACCTCCTGTTTGATCTCGGGCACCAGTATCGGAAAGGCAGTCTCGATACGGCGGTTCAGGTTACGGCGCATCCAGTCGGCCGACGTCAGGAAAACATCTTCCCGACCGTCATTATAGAAATACCAGATACGGGAATGCTCCAGAAACATATCGACGATACGGGTTATCCGGATATTGGCACTATACGGTTGACCAGGCACCAGGCAACAAATGCCCCGGACAATCAGATCGATCTCAACACCGTTCTCGCTGGCCCGATAAAGCTCATTAATCATATTCTGGTCATGCAGCCCGTTCATCTTCAAAACGATCCGTCCTTTGCGTCCCTCCTTTACGTGATCGATTTCACGTTGAATCATACGTTTCAGTTCAGGTACCATATTGAAGCGGGCTACCAACAGATGGCGGAAGGTCGGCTCGGCCATCTTCCCTTCCAATACGGCAAAGACTTTGTTTATATCGGTTATGATCTCGTCGTTGCAGGTCAGCAAAGCCATATCCGAATAGACGCGGGCCGTCTTCTCGTTGAAGTTACCCGTGCTAAGATAAGCAAAGTCACGTCGTTTGTTCCCGTCTTCAGAGTCCTTCCGGATGATAACGGCAACTTTGGCATGTACCTTCAAACCGGGGATACTATATATAATACGTATACCGGCCTGCTCCATACGCTCGGCGGTACTCATATTGTTTTCTTCATCGAAACGCGCTTTCAACTCTACAAA
>NZ_CAJJWO010000137.1 GCF_905196875.1 uncultured Parabacteroides sp.
GAGCACTTGGCTACGGACCAAGGTGTCGGGAGTTCGAATCTTCTCGCGCACGTATCGGGGAACGGTCTTAAATCCTTATAAATTGGGGGTTTAGGACTGTTTTTATGTTTGAGAGGACTTGTGAACAATGTTTACCCAACCTTTGTTTTCATCGGAATCACATTATCCGGTGCAGCCTGATTGAGCAGGTTGAAGAACTGGCTGTCTTCAAGGTCATCATTGGTTGAGCGGATATATTCCAATGTCTGTTCTAATGTCTCATGTCCCATGACTGTTTGAATACGTTTAGGCGGCATACCGTTTAAATACAGATTGGTGCAGACCGTCCGACGTACATCATGTGGACTCTTGATTACTGGCATTCCGTTTTTTTTACAATATCTGCGAAGATATGAATCAAAACATCTCTGAGTACATCCACAGACGATCCCATTATAACTTCTCATAAAGATAAAGTCTGACTGTGTAATCGGATAGCCTTTCTGGGTATTGAGATCTTTTACACGCGCAAGAATCTGAATGGCTCGTTCGCTTAGTGTAATCTCACGATATGCGGCTCGAGTTTTACCGTAATTTACGATACGGTACCCCTTTGCTTTTCCGCTTGTGCAGTCAGTCACTAACTGACGTTCAATAACAAGCTTCGAATTGCCTTTAATATCCTTAATGATATTTCCCCAGGTTAAGGCGCATAACTCGCCATCTCTAAGCGGAAGCTCAAAAAGCAGCGCAATCGCATAATATTTCGCTTCACCGGTAGCCTCTGCTTCATTCATGGAGAACTTACATACAGAGGTTCTCTCCACAGTGCTGAAAACGGTATCTTCTTCACGTGTTTTATCCGGGATACAGAATACATCTTTTCTAAGTTTCATGTTAGCAATCGGATTATAAGTCAATAAACGTTTGTCGATAGCATACTGCATAATGCCATTTAATACGCTTCTTACATTTGTGAAGTATTTTCTGGTCATGTGCGGATAAATGGATAAACAATAGGATACCCACTCATAGCCGTCGTTAATGGTTATATCTTGAATGTTTTTCGTAAATAAAGGAGAATTCTTTAGAAAACGTTCATACCAACCTCTATGCTTTACCAGAGTACGATCAGTACTTCTTTTTTCATCGATTGAAAACCATGCTTCTGCGATATCATCTAATGTTTTTGCTGTTGCTGTCTCGGAATATTGAGATACAATCCAGTCTTCGAGTTCTTTCCGGCTTTTAAGAGTTTTCTGTTTGCTATTTACTCGTGTTGTCCACCTGCCACGTCCCTCGAGGAAAGTGATAGGTGTTGTGTGTTTTTTGAGAATCTCTTCTCGTTTCATTTCTGCCTCCTTCTCTGAAAGAAGGGCCTGCAGTCTTTCGAATTCCATCTTTGCATCAGAAATGGATTCTGTCAATGTTTTTTCGTGATTTTCCATAATGTCACCTCATGATATTTAGCGATCTTGGATGCCTAAGTTGTACTAAGTTACAGTATTGAGAAGGCTTAATTTGTAAAAAACACGGCAGAAACTTTGCGAAAACAATGATAATTAAGAAAATATTAATAAAACAACAATAAAAACTTAAAAAATTGACGAGATGTTATAATCGTTATAAACCATAGATTATGAGTGATATAATCCTGTTTTTGACAGTTTCAAAAAATAAAATCGCTGCAACGCCAG
>NZ_CAJJWO010000138.1 GCF_905196875.1 uncultured Parabacteroides sp.
TTTTTCCTTTAATGAATCCATGGTGCAACGTTTTTGAGATTGATTGTCAGCCATACGAGCATAGAGTATGTATGTCTGGTTTATTGGGTTAAACCATTCAAAATACCGTTTTCTATTTCATGCAGTTTATATCGGGATAATGAACGCAATAAGAAAATCGACCTTTCATGCTGCAAGATACAACTGGGTGTCCCGTCCTGAAAAAGGTTTACAAAAAAGAGTAAATCTTATGCAGCAAAAAACGAATTCAGACTTATCGCGTCATTATTTACCGCGTCAGTTGCGTCATCTGATTTTACAGGAGTATTTGAGCGGAGTCAAGACGGCTCGCCAACTCTCCGAAGAACATGGTATTCCCATGTCTACGATTCATAAGATGGGTCAGCGCTGGAAAGCGAAAAATAGTTGTAGCTTTGTGAGTACCCCTAATCCTTATCCGATCATGTCCCGCGTTACGAGTGAAGAAGCCAGTGAATTATTATCCGAGAACAAAGCCCTTCGGCGGCGCTTGGAAGAGGCTTTATTACGTCTGGAAGGCTATGAGATCATGGGAGATATCCTCCAAGAAGAATACGGTATCGACCTGCTAAAAAAATCCGCAGCCGGACAGTCCAGCGTCTCAAAGAAAGACACACAGCAATGAGCCTGTCGTTTCTGTGCGGGTTGTTCGGCTATACCCGTCAGGCCTATTATAAACATTTACGGCGTAATAGGGAAGGATCCTTGTCCGACACCCTTCTTTTGGAGCGGGTGGGTTGCTACCGGAAACTGATGCCCAGGCTCGGCGGTCGTAAACTGTGGCATTTGCTGCAACAAGACGGATTTCCGGTCAGCCGGGATCGGTTATTTACGCTGCTTTCGGAAAACAATCTTCTGGTCAAACGTCGGAAGAAATACAGCGTTACGACCTGCTCGCGGCACTGGATGCGTAAATATCCGAATCTGATCCGGGGTTTCGACCTCGAGCGGCCGCATCGTTTATGGGTCGGAGATATTACGTACATTTCTTTGAAAGAAGGATTTGCATATCTGGCTTTGATAACGGATGCCTATTCCAAACGGATCGTAGGCTATGATCTGAATACGACATTGGAACGGGACGGAGCGCTCCGTGCACTGAGGATGGCCATAGACCAGACTCCGCAGCAAAAACGGCAAGGGTTAATCCATCATTCGGACAGAGGATGCCAATATTGTTCGAAAGAATATGTGAAATTGCTGACCGATAATGGGATTCGCATCAGCATGACTGAAAAGGGCGATCCGTATGAGAATGCCGTTGCCGAACGGGTGAACGGTATTCTGAAGAGCGAATGGATCGACGAGGAATGTTTTGAAAGTTTTCAGGCAGCAAAAGAACGCATCGACCAGATCGTTATCCTTTACAATTCACTCAGACCTCATGCCAGCTGCGATTGGCTTACGCCCTTGGAAGCGGAACTTAGAACCGGGAAACTCAAACATCATTGGGGCCGAAAGACGGTTGTTCGGAAGGCATATGTAAACTTATATCAGGACAATATTTTTTGAACCAAAATGTTTATCTTTAATTATCAATCACTGTAAACCTTTTTCAGGACGGGACA
>NZ_CAJJWO010000139.1 GCF_905196875.1 uncultured Parabacteroides sp.
TTATTCGTTTAATGCCAATTATGCCACTAATACGAACGAAGTGAAGGCGCTCGGTCCGGGTAATGCTCCTATCATATCTACCGGTAGCGTAGATCATGCTTATTACATAACGAAAGTCGGTGAACCCATCGGATGTTATTATCTGTTGGTGCAGGATGGAATTTTTTCCAATGAAGAGGAATTAAAAAAGTATCCTCATTTCAGCAATACCCAGCCGGGAGATTTCCGCTTTGTGGATGTCGACGGGGATGGAGTGATGGACTTGGATAAAGATCGTACGATCGTAGGTAACTATATGCCCGATTTTACCTATGGGTTTGGTGGTAAAGTCTGGTTTAAGGGATTTGACCTTGATTTTAATTTTCAAGGAGTATATGGTAATGAGATTCTGAATCTGAATCGTCGTTATATTGATAATCTGGAAGGTAATACCAATGGCACCACTATAGCCTTGAATCGTTGGAAAAGTCCGGAAGATCCGGGAAACGGTCAGGTGAATCGTGCCAACCGTAAGTCAAAGGGGTATAATGGTCGTACTTCAACCTGGCATCTGGAAGATGGTTCTTATCTGCGACTGCAGAATGTGACACTAGGATATACCTTGCCGAAGAACCTGACTCAACGCTTTTTCGTGGAAAAATTAAGAGTTTACGTTTCCGGACAAAATTTATGGACTTCGACTAATTATAGCGGATATAATCCGGAAGTAAATGCACGTCCGAGTAATTCTCTTTCACCGGGTGAGGATTATGGAACTTATCCATTAGCTAAAACATTCTTGTTCGGGCTGAACATAACACTTTAATCATCCTTTAAAATACACGTTATATGAAAAAATATAAACTAATACTATTCCTATCAACTGCCTTGTTATCAGTTGCTTGTACAGATAGTTTCTTCGATTTGGAACCGAGTAGCAGTGTGCCTACCGACAAGGTATATAAGACAGCGGAAGATTTTAATGTAGCCGTGATAGGATGTTACTCCAAATTGCAGACACAAGTTTCCTATTTTACAGAGTGTTGCGAATATCGGAGTGATAATTTGACATTGAGTGCGCCCACTGCCGGAACACAAGATCGTTATGATATCGATCAGTTTGCAGATAAAGCCTCTAATGGAATTCTGGAGGCCGCCTGGGCGAACTTTAATAATGGAGTTTATCGTTGCAATCTTGTATTAGATAGAATTGATGAAGCCAATTTCGACGCGACTCTGAAAAAACAATATAAAGGCGAAGCTCTTTTCATCCGTGCCCTTACTTATTTTAATATGTATCGTTTATGGGGAGGGATACCGATGACTAATAAAGTGGTGACAGTGGCTGAAGCTCTTAAAATCGGGCGCAGTTCCGATCAACAGGTTTATGATTTTCTTGTCGGTGATTTGAATCAGGTTATTAATGAAAATATGTTGCCATCTTCTTATACAAGTGCCGATATGGGACGAGTGACTTCCGGTGCTGCAATGGCATTGCTCGGCAAGATTTACCTGACTTTCCATAAATGGACGGAGGCTCGCAATGTGTTATCCTACCCAGTGGGTCGATATTCTTTAA